>DATKNN010000032.1:0-123187 GCA_035541355.1 Puia sp.
CCATTGACCAATATTCCTTACTGCTGCCTCCCGTAGGAGTCGGGCCCGTGTCTCAGTGCCCGTGTGACTGGTCGTGCTCTCACACCAGTTACTGATCGAAGGCTTGGTGGGCCGTTACCCCGCCAACTACCTAATCAGCCGCACGCCCATCTTCAAGCGCCTGAGCTATAATATAAAAAAGATGCCTTTTCTATATGTTACGGGGTATTAATCCAAATTTCTCTGGGCTATTCCCCACTTGAAGGAAGGTTGCGTACGTGTTCCGCACCCGTTTGCCGGTCGCCGCCCATGTATTGCTACACTGCGCTGCCCCACGACTTGCATGTATTAAGCCTGCCGCTAGCGTTCATCCTGAGCCAGGATCAAACTCTCCATTGTAAATGAGTTTTGATACTGACTATTAATCTCTTTTGGAAATTAACGTCTTTATCGAATTATATGACGCTAACATAACCTTTTCCTGTTCCGATTTTCATCGGAATAGATGCTGTTGCTTTCAAACTTTCAAAGATCTTTTGGCTTATTTCGCCTTCGTTTTTTTTAAACGGATTGCAAAGGTACAAGCCTTTATTTTCTTACCAAAATTTTTCTGCTAAATTTTCGAAATTTTCTTGCTTCGATCCTTTTTATACCCTCTGTTATTTCAAAAAGCGGGCTGCAAATATACGATGTTGACAACTGTCAGCAAATAATTATTTTCAAATTTCAAGCCGCATTGCTGTGACATCTTGCTTTTACATCATTTTAAAGAACTTTGTTTCTCAATCGGGGCGCAAAGATAAGCAGCAACAGATTGTTTCCAAATCTTTTTTGAAAGTTATTCAGGCTGATTTCATGAAATGCAGTACTATTAAGCATTTCATGAAATAAAAAAATTTAAACCTAAATGTGATTTTACATTACCGGGGAAGCTAGTGACGCAAATCAAAATAATTTTCAGGGTAATTCACTTTCACCAAAAAAAGTCCATAACCAGGAACAGCAAAATCCGCTTTAGACGCATCGCCGCTTCGAATGATGTTTTCAAATTGTTTAACACTCATTTTATTTCTTCCGACATGCAGCATGGTCCCGACTAATCCACGAACCATCCCTCTTAAAAAGCGATTTGCCTGCACATAATAAACGAAGCAATCGCTTTCCTGAACCCATCCTGTTTTTAAAATAGTGCATTCAAATGTTTTTACCTGGGTTCTGCGTTTTGAAAATGTTATAAAATCACTGTAACTCAAAATTTTCTCTGCTGCTTCCTGCAATTTTTCCAAATCAAGTGTGTATGGATAGAAGTGAGCTCTGTCCAATAAAAACGGATTTTTTTTTCTGTAAATGTAATACTTGTATTCCCTGCTGATTGCATCAAACCTGCAGTGGGCATCACTTCTAACAATATGTATATTCTTTACAACAATGTCTGCAGGCAAAATCGCATTGATATGATACAAGGAGTCCTGATTAATTTCTCCAGTAAAATCAAAATGCAAAAAATTCTGCAAAGCATTAACCCCTGTATCTGTTCTTGAAGAACAAGTCATCACAAAGTTTGAACGGAAAAAAACAGCAAAAGCCTTTTCAATTTCCTCTTGAACGGAGTTGGCGTTATCCTGCTTCTGGAATCCACTATAGTTATTGCCTTTATAAGAGACTTCAAGAAAATATCTGGGCATTATGAATAAGTTGGCAGTTTGTTTATGAGCAGTCTTTACTAGCAAACCGCACATTACACAACTACAAATTATTGAATCATAGCTTTGAACCGGTTAATGTAATATTGATCGGTAAGCAAGGATTGCAATTGCATAAAATTTCCTTTATCTGAAACATAAGCATACGTTGCATCAAAAAGTTTATACTTCCCACCATCGCTCTTAAAAACTTCGCTCAACGCTTTTACTTGTATTACGGAAATGCATTTTATTTTGAACAAGGTTCTTGCTTCATAAATTTTATCATCATCATTGGCAATGGCAAGCATTTTTATTCGCAGCTTATCAATGTCATAGTCGCTCGCAAAACCCTTGCAGTCTTTGTTATCGTAATGTTCTGCAGCTTTATTTGGAATAACATCAATGCTGTCTTTTTTAATATTTACATCGGATTTTGGGGTTATCGCTACGGTAGTGTCAATTTTAGTACGAATAGTATCTGCAGACTTTTGAACTTTGGTTTCAAATACCCGATCTGCTAAAGAGATATCCCCCTTTTTTTGAAAAATTGCCCCCTTGGGCATTGACATTGAACCCGCACTTATCAACGGAATAATGACATCCACCGTATCAACATAACCAACATTTGGTATATCCACATACCTGAATCGGAGTGAACTGTCCGTTTTTTGTTCATTTATTATTTTGACATAAGATAAATTTCTTTGAACAACCACTGTATCCTTTGGCCGGTATAATGGCGCCTTCATTGTAACCCCCTGTTTATTTAACGTTTCCGGCTTTGCAGTTTCTGCTTCTTTTTTAGGAAGAGTAACTTCTTCAGGCGAGGTGCCCTTATTAGTGGTGTTGACAGTTCCTGTTTTGCCTTCCGAAGAAATATTTTTTTCTACTGAAGTCAATGGCTTATCCGGGCTTTTATCAGCTTGAATTTCTTTCTTGCGATCATCCGCAATACTGTTATTGTACATTATTGAAGTATCATTTACCACTCCTGCCATCAGTCTTGAAAATGCATCCTCCCTTTTTGACGGATCAGTTTTAGCGGATGCGTTTTTTTCCGGCCTTACTTCAGTTGTATTATCGTTTACAGGCATTTGCAATTCCATTGTCAGGGTATTAAAAAGTGCCCAGCCTTTTTTTTCAAGGTTTTTCAGCTGAAAACTCTGGTCCTTCTTGTTAAGATTAATAACAAAATTTTCTTCAGGGTACTCTTTTTTTGGAAAACCGATAGTAATGGTTTGAGGAGTGTCCTTCAGCTGAGGAATTATAAGGTGACCGATATCCGATGAGCTGTAGATAGTTCCTTTTATACGGGCATAGAAAGGCTGATTATTATCAGCCTGTATTAACACGAAAAAGTTCTGCTGAGCAAAACAATCGGCAGTTAATAAAAATAATAAAGCTGTTAAAACGTTTCTGACCATGAGTTTCAGTTCAATCAACAAATCTAATTAATTGTACTTTTTGTTCAACCTTTTAAATAAATTTTAAAGCTGCTATAGCACCAGCCCGCTATCTTTGCAACCCATAAATAGTTAGTATGAAGAAAATACAATTCCTATTAATTGCAATATGCATTTGCATCCAAGTCTTTTCTCAGCCTGTAAAAGAACAGAAAGATGACTCCTGGAAAAAAATTTACCGGGCTTCTGCAACCAAAATAAATGATCTTGTCCATACAAAACTGCGCGTAAGGTTTGATTTTGAAAAATCTTATTTATACGGAAAAGCATGGGTTACTGTGAAACCTCATTTTTATCCGACCGACTCATTAACACTTGACGCAAAGGGAATGGATATCCATACTGTTGAACTATATAATGAAAATGAAGATAGCTACTCCCCGTTAAAATATTATTACGATGGAATGCTCCTTAAAATCCGCCTGAATAAAACTTATATCAGCAAAAACAAGTACACAGTTTATATCAACTATACATCAAAGCCAAATGAACTGAAGGTCAAAGGCAGTGCTGCTATCACGGATGCAAAGGGGTTGTATTTTATTAACCCAACTGGTAAAGAAAAAAGTAAGCCCACCGAAATCTGGACACAAGGTGAAACCGAAGCCAACTCAGTCTGGTTCCCCACTATCGATAAACCTAACCAGAAAACAACAGAAGAAATTTATATGACCGTTCCGGAAAAATATGTAACACTTTCGAACGGAGAGTTAGTGAACCAGAAAAAGAATGATGATGGTACGCGTACCGATCATTGGAAAATGAATTTGCCGCACGCCCCTTATTTATTTTTTATGGGCGTGGGCGATTATGCAATTGTCCGGGATCGTTATAAAGACAAAGAGGTCAACTATTATGTGGAGAGAGAGTTTGAACCTGTAGCACGAAAAATTTTCGGCCACACCCCTGAAATGATTGCTTTTTATTCACGTATTACCGGTATCGACTATCCGTGGATTAAATATTCCCAGATTGTTGGAAGGGATTATGTAAGTGGCGCCATGGAAAACACCACAGCCACCTTACACCAGGAAAGTGCACAACAGGATGCCCGGGAACTGGTTGACGGTAACGTATGGGAAGATGTGATTGCCCATGAATTGTTTCATCAATGGTTCGGAGACCTTGTAACCACGGAAAGCTGGAGTAATATTACATTGAACGAATCATTTGCAGATTACAGTGAAACATTATGGAATGAATACAAATACGGGAAAGATGCCGGAGATGCGACTAACTATGAAGGCGCCCGCACTTATCTATCAGATCCTGAAAACAAGTCTAAAGATCTGGTACGTTTCTTTTATGCTGATAAGGAAGATGTCTTCGATGGTGTCAGTTATTCAAAAGGCGGAAGAATATTGAATATGCTCCGAAACTATGTTGGGGACAGTGCATTCTTTAAATCATTGAATTTATATTTACGCACGAACAAATTTAAATCGGCTGAAGCCCATAATCTTCGACTGGCATTTGAAGAAGTTACCGGCCAGGATTTGAATTGGTTCTGGAACCAATGGTATTTCGGAAGCGGAAACCCAAAACTGAATATCGACTATATCTATAATGATTCTGCTAAAAATGTCAAAGTTATCATCACGCAAACCCAGGAGGGAAATAAAATTTTCAAATTGCCTATGGCTATTGACATATATAGTGACAGTGGCAAAGTGAGGCAAAAAGTTTGGGTTGAAAACAAAACAGACACTTTTACATTTACCTATAAGCAAAGGCCAAGGCTTATTAATGTTGACGGAGACAAGGTTATTCTCTGTGAAAAAAAAGATAATAAAACTGTTGATAATTACATATATCAATATACCCACGGAAAATTATTCATGGACAGGCATGAAGCCATTGCATACTGTTCAACCAAACAAGATGATCCCAAAGCAATTATTCTTTTAAAAAGAGGGTTAACAGATCCGTTTTATAAATTAAGGATTTATACCCTTGAAAAATTAAATTTAAAAAACGACAGTATCAGAAATGAATTTGAGCCGTTGATTTCAAATATGGCTACCAGCGACCCCAAATCTCTTGTACGTGCAAAAGCCATTGAACTGTTAGGCAAATTCGAAAAAGCACAATACAAAACCATTTTCATGAAAGCTGTTAATGATTCATCTTACACAGTAGCAGGTAATGCACTGGAAGCATTGATGAAAATTGATACAGCAGCAGGTACCGCAGCTGCAAAAAGGTTGTCAAAATACCCGGCAAAAGGCAAACTGAACGACGCCATCACTTCAGTTTTATTATTAAACGGAAACGAAACCAGTTTTGATGCTATTGCAGACGGTTTTGACAAAATGCCCGTTACTCAGGAGAAGTTAAACTTTCTGGAACCATTTGCTGACCTTGTAACAAAAATGCAAAGTACGGAAAAAGTGAAAAAAGGGGTTGATGCAATTGTAAAATTCCGTGATGCCATACCCACCACTTACAGAAATCAAACAGATCCATTTATCAATAACAGCATATTGAAACCTATTGCTGATAAAAAGGATTTTGACGGATTGAAAGAACAGGCCAATTATATTAAATCAAAATTACCCCAAGAAAAGAAAGGGTTTTGAGCATTGAATAATTGATGGGTTGAAAAGTTCACCAAATTCATTTACTGTAAATATTATATAACAAGAAAGCAATTTGAAATTTCAAATTGCTTTCTTGTTAGCAAAGTTCACACCGTTGATGCACATCCGATAAAATATTTAGGGGAACATCGGTCAACTTTTGTCTTGACTACACAATTACCCTTATTATGGTATTACCAGCTTCCACCGGCTCCGCCGCCGCCACCGCTTCCACCACCAAAACCGCCAAAACCACCACCACCGCCAGACCAACCTCCTCCTCCTGACCAGCCACCACCAGACCAACCCCCTCTCCGATCGTTGAGCATTGAAGCAATTATCCAGGGCAATACCCCTGAACGTGAAAAAATCCCACCACCCCCTCTGCCGCCTCTCGATATTAAAACGATGATAATTATAATGATGATAATTACCCCCAATATAGTTCCGGCAGGCGCCGACTTTCCCCTGTTAGTATAGCCCGGAGGCGCTTTATATTCCCCGGCAGCAGCTTTTATAATATCTGTTGCTGCATCATCAAAACCTGAATAGAAATCATTGTTCTTAAAATTGGGTACAATATCATTCTCAATAATTTCTTTAGCAGTAACATCAGGTACGGATCCTTCCATACCGTAACCAGTGGCTATAAAAACCTTACGGTCTTGTATAGCCGCTAATATCACTATGCCATTATTTGTTTTCTTATTTCCCACTCCCCAGTCTCGCAAAATTTTTAGTGCATAATCTTCAATTGCATAATCACCGGTTGACGGAACAGTAACAATGGCTATTTGCACCGATGTGCTGTCATCGTATGCCACAAGCTTGGCTTCAAGTGATTGTATCTGGTCGGCAGTCATTACCTGTGCAAAGTCATTTACCAAACGCGGGGGTACCGGTTTTGCAGGAATATTCTGTGCAACAGAAGAAAAAAACAAAAAAATAAATATGACGGATAACAGCTTCTTCATGTAAGTAATCAGCTAATAGATTTTATTTTCCAAACACAATATCGTCAGGCAATTCATTCTTATCATTGTCTTTATCGTAAGGGAAGTGGTCATGCAATGCCATGCCAATTTCTATAATAACTTTCTCAATCCCTTTTGCATAATTTTTTGCATTAAAATGTGAAAGCATTTTTTGCACCTCGCTTTTCCAAAAAATATCTCCTACTTTTTCATGTATTCCTTTATCACCAAAAACAGCCAGCTGCCTGTCTTTCATAGCAACATATACCAGCACGCCGTTACGCTCCTTTGTAGCATCCATCTTTAATTGATAAAAAGCTTCCGTGGCCCGGTCGATCGGATTAACGAAACGGCAATGGCTTTCTACAAAAACACGTATCTCACCACTGGTTTGTGTTTCACTGTCACGAATAGCCGCAACAATTTTCTCCTGCTCCTCTGCAGAAAAAAAAATCTTCTTTTTAAAAAAAGGAAACAAGCTCATAGTGAATGATGAATGGTTAATGACGAATCATCAACAGTAAATAAGAGGTTATTGCAATAACCTATTGATAAATCACTATTCATTTAACTGCCAAAATCAACTTTGGTATCTTTTGCTCCCGGTTCTGCCTTAAAGAATGCTTTCGCCTTGTAACCAAAAATGCCAGCAACAATATTGGCAGGGAACCTCACCAATTTGTTGTTATACTCGCCAACAGCACTGTTCCAATCGCGAATAGCTACTGCAATACGGTTTTCAGTCCCTTCAATCTGGGCCTGAAGGTCTTTATACAAACCAGTCGCCTGTAATGTAGGATATGCCTCTACGTTAACATTTAATATTGCTTTTCCGAGGTCGCTGTACTGCTTGTTGGCCTGTGCCAGTTGATCCGGATTGGAAGGGTCGGGTGTTACATTGGGTATACGGGACCTCATTTGAACAATCTTTATAAGCGTGGTATCCTCATTCCTTGCCGCACCTTTAATGGTATTCACCACGTTTTCATATAATTTCTGCTTCCTGTCGTATTGTGTTTCCACATCACCCCATTTGCCATTAACAGCTACTTCGGCGCTGGCGAGGCTGTTTCTTACTGATATCACCCATATAACAAGTATGGCAACAACTGCCAGAATAATCATCGTCGAACGTTTCATACAATTATAAAGTTTAAGTTAAGAGATTAAAATTAGCGTTTTTGTTTGCACACAAAATTAATTTTTATATATGTGGCGGAAAATGATGCACGAAGTTATTAAATCAAGGGTATTGCATTTTAAATAAACCGCTGTTTGCTGACGAAAATCATCTACTGAAATTTTCGTTCAGTTTTTCAATTTCAGCGGCAGACAATTTATTTTTACCCGAGGCAATCACAATGCGGTAACGAAATGTAACTGACTCCCCTTTCCGTAATTTAAAATGAAGTTCTTCCTTTCCGTTACTAAAAATTTTTTGTCCAAGTGGATTAGCTGCAAACAAACCGTAGCCACGGGCATGCCAATATGTTGGGTAACCGGGGTTTTTCGGATGATCTATAATAACAATGCTTACAGAATCATTTTTTAATTTACCGTAAAGCATACACCATGAAGCCCTGGTTGCCCAGGCACTATCGCCCTGTTTGCCTTTGCTGGTTAAATAATTGCCGGTTACGCCTGAATTGCTGTTGGCCGCCACCTTGGTAATATTTCCTTTGTCGTCTACAAATTGCCTTGTTTCTTTTGAAGGCAATTCAAGTTCATGTGCAACACGAAGTCCAAGAAAACCGTCTTTGGCATCCTTGAACAGAACATCCTGCTGGGCAGTAAGGGTAGTAACCCTGTCAATAATTCTTTTGTTATCATCAGCGCTAAAAATAAAGGTAGTCGATTCTTTAAGCAAAATTTCCTTTGCCTGGTCCTGCCAGTTGGCATTATATTCAAGAATACCCTGCTCGGCACTTTTCGTTTTTACTATATTGTTAACTTTTATCCAGCCATACAGGTTTTTCTTATTTTCCGGAATCGCGAAGGAGTTATTCCAGAAATCCAGCCCATTCACATTTTCATAATTCAGCCACAAACCCATATGATGTGGATGATCTGTTGGCTCCCCAGGTCGCGGGTTAACGGGGTAACCCCTGGTGATTATGTTTCCATCAGGCGAATAAATCGGATATAGAACCGGTTTTTCAGAACTATCAGAGAAAAGAAATTCAGTAAAAGCCTTGCCGTTATCAGTAATATTGATAACGTTTTTATTTTGAACACGCGAAACTGAAATAATATGTTTTTGCTGTGCAGTGAGGCTATTAAAAAAAATCGCCGAAAAAAATAATAACACAGATTGTTTCCTGGGCATGTTTTACAAAATTGATATTTTGAAAGGCAATAAATGTAACATAATAATTTTAACTGCACTCAAAATATCTATAGTAATAGGTATCATGATTAAGTTAAAATATTTTTGAAACGTAAAATTCGTGCCCAGCTTCAAAACTAAAAACAGTTTCCTATCTTAGCCGAAATTTTTGATAATATGAACCTTCACGAATATCAGGCGAAAGAATTATTAAAAAAATATAATGTGTCAGTGCAGGAAGGCATTCCTGTAGATAGTGCCGGCGCTGCCGAAGAAGCTTATAAAAATCTGAAAGTACAGTTTGGAAATAGTTTTGCTGTAGTGAAAGCACAGATACATGCAGGAGGTCGTGGTAAAGGAAAAATAAAAGGCACCGAACAACGCGGGGTAGCGGTAGGAAAAAATTCTGAAGAGATTAAACAGATTGCATCAAATCTTTTAGGAGGAACACTGGTAACAATTCAAACCGGCGCTGGCGGCAAAGTGGTAAACAAAGTTTTAGTTGCCCAGGATGTTTATTACCCGGGGCCAAACCCGGTAAAAGAATTTTATTTATCCGTTTTGCTGGACAGGTCAAAAGGCCAGAATGTAATTATGTACAGTACAGAAGGCGGAATGGATATTGAAGAAGTAGCGCATAAAACACCGGATAAAATTTTTAAAGAATGGGTGCATCCAAGTGGTGGATTGCAAGCCTTCCAGGCAAGAAAGATAGCATTCAATCTGGGATTAAGCGGAGAAGCTTTTAAAAGCTGCGTACGATTTGTTACCAACCTGTATAATGCTTATGTAGGTTTGGATTGCTCAATGCTTGAAATTAATCCGTTATTCAAAACCAGTGATGATAAAATTATTGCGGTTGACTGCAAAATGAACCTTGACGATAATGCTTTGATGCGTCATGCCGATCTCGAAGCCTTACGCGATATCAGTGAGGAAGACCCCACAGAAGTAGAAGCCGGAAAATATAATTTGAATTTTGTAAAGCTCGATGGTAATGTAGGCTGCATGGTAAATGGAGCCGGGCTGGCTATGGCCACCATGGATATGATTAAACTCAGTGGCGGCGAACCTGCAAACTTTTTGGATGTAGGGGGAACAGCCAATGCGCAAACTGTTGAGGCAGGTTTCAGGATTATTTTGAAAGACCCTAAAGTAAAAGCAATCCTGATCAATATTTTCGGCGGTATTGTACGTTGCGACCGTGTGGCGCAGGGTGTAATTGATGCATACAAAAGTATGGGCAATATCAATGTGCCTATAATTGTACGCCTGCAAGGCACAAACGCTGCTGAAGCAAAAAAGCTAATTGATGAAAGCGGTTTAAAAGTTCAGTCGGCCATATTGTTGAGCGAAGCCGCCGCACTGGTAAATAAAGCAGTTGCCTGAACCAAATAGCAATTGATCGCCGAAAGGGATAAATTACAATTTAATTATTTTCCTTCAGCACGTCATCTAACTTTACTCCAATAATTTTTTCCAGATCAATTTTGGAAACATTAAGATTACGTTGAAGTTCAAGTTTTGTTACTTGCTCAGTAACCCAAATCCTGTACGACTTATTAAGATCATCAACTTTAATTGAGCCCGTTCTGAAACTTTCAACAGCAACCTGATAGTTGTTGTATGCGTCTTGCGAAATTTCTAACTGTAGTTCCAGTTTTTGCTTAGCCAACAAATAATCTTCATACTTTGTCAGCACATCGGCTTTTATTTCACGGAATTTGCTGTTCTTATTTGCCTGGGCAATCAAATAATTCTCCCGGGCAATTCTTACGTTGTTCGAATTCCGGGAAATAATATCAAAAGGTAAAGTAATTCCAAAATTATACCGCGGATAAAAAACCTGGTTAGAAGAAGAACTTCCGGTGAATTGCTCAATAGTAAATTCGTTGAGGTTGCCTTGAGCGCTGATAGCTGCCAACCAGCCACCTTTCGCGAGCCGTAATTGATATTCTGCAACATTAGTAAGTCTGTCATTTACTTCATAGTTCGGATTGTTCAGCGCCAGTTGAACAAGCCTTTCCTTAATATTAAAATTCCTGCTGGTATCTGTTAAATTATATCCCGAAGTAGCGTTGTACTGCCTTGGAGGCGTCACTTGAGCATGAACCAAACCATTAAAAAGGAACAGCACTAAAAAATATTTTTTCATAAATTATTTTAATACAATAACCGTTACGAAGTTATTTGATGATTATCGAATTCGGGCAATTTTATTAAAAATACAAAAGCCCCTAAATAATAGTATATTTCTGGTTTAGCCCCAATTGCCAGTTGAGAATATTGTCCTAAATACAACGAAAATAGTAAAGACATAAAGGCAATGCAATGAGCCATCAGTTCCGGGTTTTTTGAACGATAAAAATTTTTCAGGCCCTGAATAACAATCATTGAATAAGTGACCAGTAATATAGCCAACCCAATCATTCCCTGCTCTGCAAATATTTTTGTATATCCGCTATCTGGCGGAAAAGTTTCAAGATAATGGCCGGGGTTATATTTGGGGCCTTCTGCTCCGCATGTAAAAATACCTCCCCCCATCGGATGCTGGTATAGGTATGGCTGAATTCTATGCCTGTTAATATCTCTAATTTTTGCTGACATGTCTTTATCACCCTGAAAACTAGTTCTGATCCGGGTAATCGAAGGTGGGGAATAAGGGCCAAATAAAAGGAATAAAAACACGCTTACCGCTATAGTCATGAAAATCATTGTTCGCTTTTCATAGATTGTGGCCAGACTGTAAAAAGCTATGCCGCCAACAATCATCAGCGTAGCGGTTCGGGTGCCAGAATATACATAACCCATCACATTAAAAAATAATGCCAACGCTAAAAACCAACGTAGTTTTGTTGAGGGCAGCCTTAACCAAAGAATAATGCATTGTACGGCCACTGAAGCAAATAAAACACCTGATGTAGCAGGATCCGATAAGGTAGACCATTTACGAAGCATTCCCCCCTGAAAAAGCAGCGCAAAAGTTCTTGGACGACTTGCCCATGTGTTCTCAAAATCGGCAACACCAAGCCATTGCTGTTTACAAGCATATACAGCAAGAAGTGTTATCAGAACTATATTGAAAAAAATAAAGTATCGAACTTTTTCCCACGAATTCAAAAGCCTGTATAAGCAATAAAAAACCAAAAAATCAAGAAGATTATTTCGTAAAAAACTCACCCACCCAAGCAAGCTGTGCATATTGGGGTTTAATGCTTCAAGGAAGTAAAAAGCAAACAAAATATAGAAAGTAACAGCTATCGGGTTTTTCCAGAATTTTTTGCTTTCATGCTTTGGCTTGTCAGCATTAACAATAACACTAATAAACAATAAAATACACAATAAATCAGTAATGTTATTGAATTTAATGGATAGCGAGCTTTGCAAGAAGAGCCGATCAAGAGTGGCGGGTAATGATGAATACGCTATAAGAAAATAAAGCCCAAAGTATGGGTACCGAATAAAAATCATCACCAGAAAAATCACCGCGAATATCATCGCCAGCCCAATGCCTGCCCGGTAATCAATTGCCTGAGTAAGATATCCGGAAACCAGTGCTATAACGATTATCAGTAAAATTCCGGGAAATGAATTAAGCTTTCGTTCAATCAGATGATACCTGAACCATTGTTTTAATTTATTTTCTTTTTTTATATAACTAAAGTTGTTCATCACTTAAAAGAAAACAAATTTGACGAAAATAAAAACAAAGAAAACCACTATGAAAGTAATTGTCAAAATATGTGCTGCCTTCTTTCTTAAAATTTCTGGAGATTCCATAGTACTAAAATATTCAGTTTTGCTGGTTAGCGTGATAATAAGCATCTCCCAGCAGGCCAATTGATTTTTCCCATGTATGAGATAATGCAAATTCAATCCTCCGTTGTTTTTCTTTTTCACTGAAAAATTCCGTATCAGCAAAGATTAGCTTTATCATTTTGATATAATCCTCTTTATTTTCACATAAAAACACATAATCTTTAAACATGGTCATTCCTTCCGTAGAAGTAGCCACAACTGGTTTACCCATGGCAAGGTATTCATCGATTTTTCTTGGATAATTTCCGATGGTTAATTGATTGATGAGCTGAGGATTGATGCAAATATCGAAATGAGAAACGTAGTTAGGCACTTCTTTTGGCGTTTTACCTCCTAAAAAATAAATATTTTTATAATTTTTGAGCTTACTTTTCTTAAAATATTCATCTTCTGGACCAACTAAAACAATACTACAATCAATAAAGGACTGCGCAATTGTTTCAATAATGTGATCGTCTAATCGCATTGCAGTAATGGCTCCGCAATAGCCGATAATCGGCTTCGGAATGTTTGCTAAATCGACTGGCATAGAAAAATTTTCACCAACATATGGTGTTAAATCACAGCCCTGACCTATATCATAACATTTGCTGTTCCATTGCCTGGCGTAGTTGGTTAAGTAACCAGAATTCGAGACTACAAAATCTGCAACTTTTATCATCTCTTTTTCCAGCCTGATTCCATGTTTCCGGAAATATGGTTGCGTAGTCAAAAAATCGCGGATATAGAATACATAAGATTTGCAGGAAGGGATCATGTCTTTTAAGTATAGCCCGCGAAAAAAATCGTTATCATTAATCACTATCACATCATTGAATGAAAGCTCTTTGATTTTCTGATTAATCTTAATTGCAAGACGCTTATTATTTACCTTGTTAATGATATCATACAATCGCGGCCATTTTATCCAATTGATAGATTCCAAAATAAGGCCTGTATCATAAATCCAAAAATCATCTTGGATTTTTGTCAATTTCTCTTTTATTCTTTTAAATGAAAAGAGTCCTCTTTTTTTGTCTGGCATTATGAAAGAATGCCTGTCTCCTGCCCTGTTTATAAAAAGAATTTTATTGAATTTTGCAAGTTCATAGGCCATATCCTTAAGGTTAAATCCAATTTCCGATTGCCATGGCAAGGAACTAAAAAGCACAATATCTTTACCCTTTAAAAATTGGTGTTCCATTAACTTATTCCTTTTGGGTGTTAGCAATCGTATTATATCAGTATATATTTTATGACTTAAGTAAAAACTCAAATACACACTAAAATGAATGAATCAAAAGTCTATAAATTCTTCATTTACATTATTAAGAATTACTCCAATAAATTTATTGCCAGCCCCTGTCTTCAAAAAATGAATTGACTCCCTGTCGATTTCCCTGATCACATCTTTACTTGAAAAAACAGCTATTACTCCCTCCACAAATTTTGAAAGCTCTTTACTATCAGCATGGTGGTTAAGCGCTGCGCCTTCAATAAAAATAAAATCGTAATGCTGCGCAATCTTGCTGATATTTAAAAGTAAATTGTTTTTAGGTAAAATTTCAGAAGGCGTGTAATTTCCCTCATTGCAACCTATAATATCTGTATTGCTGATATTAGTAAGCGTAGTAACGCCCCATACTTTATCCACAGGGTTTTCCTGAGAACTGAGGGTGAAAGATTCAAGCATTGGTTTTGCATCAAAAGCCTTTGTCAAGGAATTGTTTGAAAAGTTAGAATCAATAATTAATATTTTTTTCTTACTCATGCTCAAAGTCCTGGCAATAGACTCGAGAATTATACTTTTTCCTTCCTTTGGCCTCAAGCTTGTAATAAGAATTACTTTTTTACCGCAATTTTCAAGCTCAAATCTCAGTTTGCGTAAATTCTCAATAAAAAGGTTAGAGGATTTTTCCCGATCTGTTTGGTCATTTGTTTCAAAAAAATCCTTGAGTTGCTTTTTTTGCAAATCAATTTTTATGATTGTTGTAAGAAGTTTCAATTTTGTCTGGTTATAGAAAAAAGAAGGTGTTCTGATTGATGTATCTAAAAATTCAAGCATCAGAATCAGTAAGGTTGAAATAAAAAACATAGAGATACCGGAAACAGCTACTATTATTCTCCTGTGAGATGTTTCCGGGCGCACGGGAGGCTGCCCCATTAAGGTTTGTTTAAAATTAAAATCGGGGGAAACTTCCAGATCCTGAGAAGCCAATATACTGCTGTTGTATTTATCCAGATCTTTTTGTGCAGCATTTAAATCGCTTAAAAGGGCATTTGCAGTAGCTTCGGCACCACCACCCGAATAGGCTTTTTTCTGAAATTCATCCAAGCGCGACTTATAAAGATCAATATTTTGTTTTACTGCGCTTATATCTGCAATTAACTCAAGTTTCTTTTTCTGCAATTCATCTTTTTTGTCATTTAATTTTTGAATGTTACTGGTTCCCGAACTACCTGAAGCCGCTGACTGAAGTGTTACTATCCTCTTGGTATTTTCATCAATTTTTGCCTGTATAGCCGGATCATTACCCCCCTTTTGAGCTTGCTGTGCAGTCAACTCCCTATTTTTTTCCCTTAAGGATAAAATTTCATCATTATAATTTTCAAGGTGCGTCGGGGATACTGCAGGGGCTGAGTTAAGTGTTGAGAGCTGATCAATAACAGAATTCAATTGTGAATTTAATGTATTATACTTCGATTGCTCACTAGTTAATGAAGTTGTCAACTCCTGTACGCCAGCCATAGCTGCTGTGGCAGCATCACCTATATTAGGGGTTCCGATTTTCGCTCTAAAATCTTCATAAACTTTTCTTAAGCTGTCTACCTGCCTTCTTTTCGTACTTGCCAGGCTATCTAATTTATTTAATGACTCTGTTGTTCTGGTAGTAGTTAAATAAGTATAGAATTCCTTAAACTTAAGGCCAATATCATTAACTATAAAAGCAGAAAGTTCCGGGTTTTCGGAAACAAATGAAACGTTTATATAATCGGTATGAGGAAGCCGCTCAATAGATAATTTTTTGGATAAGGTGTATTCATCATACTTATATAATGCGATCAAATCGGAAACTTTTTTTTCTTCCGGCTCATAATTACTGAGCAACTGCATATCAGAAAGCTTATCCCTCAATATTTTTTTTACCTGTTCCGGATTTGCTTTTCTATAACTGGAATCTTTTTTTTGTTTTTCTGTCAATATGCGAAACGGGCGCGAAGACTCAAGATCGTGCAAAGTAAGATCGTATGCCAGCATTCCAAGCACCTTTGGAGATTGGAAAGTTTGGAGAATATTAGAAAACCTGGAGTCAATCTGATTTTCATCTAAAATTTCAGAAAGGGAAATGCTTACTTTTTGAGTTTGAATAAGGCCTGTAGTATATTGCGCAAGGGAAAGGTATCTTTTCTCCTGGAGAAAACTAACAACTATACCTATAGCCAGCCCGAAAAACAAACTGAATAGGATAATCCATTTCTTTCTTAACAATGCCCTATAGAGGTAAGCTAAATCCATGTAAGCAATTTTTTTTTGATTTTGTTAATTCTGAAACTAAATATGAATAATAGTGTACCAAAGGTCTTTAACAATCTTAAACCAATTAGGAGAATATTGAAATTTTTGAGCGCTTTTCAAGGAATAATAGCAAGATGTTGAAAAGATTATTTCATAGTATTGTAACAAAGGATAGTCATTCTTTGAATGCAGCCAAAAATAACGATATTTTTCAAATGTTGAAATTCTGATAAGGTATAGATTTGATAATATTTTTTTGAAATAATTAATGGTATTTTGACTTTAAAAATAATATTAGTTCATTAGTTCCGTTTTTTGGCTATTCGCTCAACTATTTAAAATGACCGTATTCAAAACCCTTTTCTGGCTTTCCATCTTTATTGTGTTTTACAGTTATATAGGCTATGGCGTTGTTTTATTTGTTTTGGTTAAAGCCAAATCGTTAATCAAACGAACAAATAAAGCATTTATTTCTGGCAACAACTTCGAGCCGGAAATAACCCTAGTAGTATCTGCATATAATGAGGAAACAATAATAGAAAGTAAAATTGAAAATACTTTTCAATTAATATATCCTGCAGATAAATTAAAACTAATATTCATCACTGACGGCTCAAATGATCAAACACCTGATATCATAGGCAAATACGCGAATATCCGATTACTTCATTTACCGGAACGCAAGGGAAAAGTAGCAGCAATGAACAGAGCTATGCAGTATGTTACCACACCCTATGTTGTTTTTTCAGACGCCAATACTTTCTTGAACAAAGAATGTATAACGGAAATAGCAAAACATTATGCAGATACCAAAGTTGGAGGAGTTGCTGGCGAAAAGAAAGTTATTGCAATGCCCGGCACCAAAGCAGCAGGGGCAGGCGAAGGCCTATACTGGAAATATGAGTCTTTCCTAAAAAAATTGGATTCAGAATTTTACTCAGTTGTAGGGGCTGCCGGAGAGCTTTTTTCTGTTCGGACTGACTTGTTTGAACAAACTGCTGAAAATATTATTATTGAAGATTTTGTTCAGTCGCTTAAAATCTGTATGAAAGGTTTTATTATTAAATACGAACCAAAATCTTATGCAATAGAAGATTCATCTCCTTCAATGAAAGAAGAGCAAAAAAGAAAAATAAGAATATGCGCAGGCGCTTTTCAGGCAATGATCATTTTAAAAGGTTTATTTAATATATTCAAATATCCTTTGCTCTCGTTTCAATTTATTTCACACAGAATTTTAAGATGGACATTATGCCCAATTTGCATTTTTATAATATTTATTTTCAACATAATTATTGTTACATACAATGATGGGTTTATATACCAGGCGCTTTTGCTAGCCCAGATCATTTTTTACTTTTCCGCATTAGCAGGATGGTTTTTCGCAAACAAAAACATTAAGATCAAAGCCCTTTATATTCCATATTATTTCTTATTCATGAATATCTCGGTTTTTTTAGGATTCAAAAGATTTATCAAAAAACAGCAATCTGTTTTATGGGAAAAAGTTAGCCGTCAAGCTGCTGTATAAAACCTATGAAAAATTCCCTTTATGGATTAAAAATTCCAATTTATGGAATATATAAATTAATTAAAAATTTATACTTGTTTAATTTTCAAACAAATAAGAATTTGGCAAGCAAATGGATGAGAATGCACTGAGAATTTTTTTACAAATCTTTTATATATAATCACTTAGCGTATATGATTGAAACCATTGAAGCTGTTAATAAAAATAATCAACAAGTACTTGGTTTGTGAAAAATAGTTACTATTTTTAAGCCCGAATTAATCCTACAAATATTCAACTTCCTTTGAAGATCTTTTAGTAATGTAAGCTTGCTCATTCTTCAAAATCCAGTGAAGACCATTTCTTTTGGATACTTGTCATTGATACATAAGATTTAGAAATTCAGGTTCAAAATCAGAAACAATCTCTCAAAGCTCCAATTCCTTTGTTAAGCTGTTGCCATTCCCCTAATGAAAAATTGAGTTTTTTAAAACTTAATGACTTCAACCCATGAAACAAAAAATTTTGGCAATTGACGATAGCAAAGCAATTAGGTTTTTGCTTCAAACAGTTCTTTCAAAGCATTATGACGTAATTACCTTTCCTGACGGATGTTCTGTTATGTATTGGTTGTCAAAAAATAAATCACCTGATTTATTTATAATTGACCCCCAATTACCCGACATGGAAAATTGGGAACTGATTCAACATATGTCAACAAGTGGAATTTTCGGAGATATACCAATAGTTGTTCTTTCAGCACTTAGCGATTATGAGACAAAACTGAAATGCGAAGAATACAATGTAGCTTCTTATTTCATTAAACCTTTTAATCCGGTTAACTTATTAAGCCAAATAGATAAAGTTTTATCTGAAGCCAAAGCTGTGGGCTATAGCTTAAAAGCTAATTGATTTCTTGCCGTATTTATGAAACTAACAAACCCCTATTATGGAATTTACATTTTTACCAAAAGCCAATTCACGGAACAGTAATTTCGCCCGTTTTTCAATAAAATCTTTTGAGCCAGGGAAAACTGAAACCGTATCTTTCAGATGTAATGGATTTTATTATATTGGTAGACATTCGGGCAATATTGAAAAACTGGTTAAGGTGTTCAAAAGAGGTTACGCCTCTGAAGGATTGGAAAATGCGAAGTCTGAGCTTAACCGTTCTTTGTTACAGGAAAGAAATGTTATTCCGGAAATTATTTTTTGTGAATCGAAATTTGGTTTCAATGCTATAAACAGTTTTTATCAATTTTTAAAAGGCCATCAGGCTCTTTCTTCAATTCCTTTAGTATTAGATGCAACAAATCTCTCAGAAAAGGATCTTCAGCTTTATAGAAAGCACAGGTTATTTGATGAAATAATTTTATTGGAAGAATATGATGAAAAAGCCTTGCTTGCTAAAGGAGAATTCCTGAAAAAAGTTAAATCAAAAGGTATCAATACCAAAATAGACGGGCATATAAAAATTAGTTCATTCAACATTACAGTAAGTAATATTTTAAAAAGAGCTTTTGATATAATTGTTTCTTCTCTCGTTTTAATGGCCCTTAGCCCATTGTTACTGATTATTGCCTTGGCAATTAAGATCGAATCAAAAGGACCTGTTTTTTATATATCGAAAAGGGCAGGAAGGGGATATAAGATTTTCGACTTTTATAAATTCAGGACCATGTTTGTTGGTGCTGACCAAAAGGTTTCAGATTTTCTCCATTTAAATCAGTACAACGCAAATTCATCCGAAGGGCCTGTTTTCTTTAAAATTAATAACGACCCCAGAATTACTAAGGTTGGAATGTTTCTGAGAAATACAAGTTTAGACGAACTTCCGCAGTTATTAAACGTGCTTTTAGGAGATATGTCGCTGGTTGGAAACAGGCCACTTCCATTATATGAAGCGGAAACATTAACCACTGATGATTGGGCAAAAAGGTTTATGGCGCCGGCAGGGATCACTGGTTTGTGGCAGATCAAAAAAAGAGGAAAAGAAGAAATGTCTGTGGAAGAACGTATTAACCTGGATATAGACTACGCTAATAAATATAACTTTGCTTACGATCTTTGGATTATGGCAAATACGCCATCAGCCCTTTTCCAAAAGGCCAATTCATAAATTGTCTTCTGGAAATTTTTAATCAGCACAAAAAGAAATGACTCATGTTAAAGGATCGTAAGCCTTTAATTTCAATTATCACGCTTAATTACAATCAGGAAAAAGTCACTTGCGAATTTCTTGAATCCACTAAGAATTTAAACTATAAAAATTACGAGGTTCTGGTTTGCGATATGGCTTCAGGTGTTAATCCAACTGCATTAATTAATGCCGGAAATTATCCAAACACAAAAGTTTTTGTAAATCCTGAAAATCTCGGTTTTGCTGCAGGCAATAATTGGGGAATGCGTATAGCCAAGGGCGATTATTTTTTTATAGTAAATAATGATACCGAAGTAACTGAAGATATTCTTGACAAACTTTTGCAACCTTTTTTGGAAAACCCTGACATAGGTGTTACCTGTCCCAAAATCCGGTACTTCTATCATCCTGATACTATTCAATACGCAGGGTTTAATAAAATGAATTTATATACAGCCAGGGTTTCATGCGTTGGATATAAGGAAAAAGATCTGGGCCAATATAACCAACCCGGCCCGACATATGCAGCACATGGATGTGCTATGCTCGTGAAAAGAGAAGTAGCAGAAAAAACAGGAATGTTCCCGGAAAAATTTTTTCTTTACTATGAAGAATGGGATTGGTCTGCACGAATAATAAAGGCAGGTTACAAAATATGGTATGCTGCAGATGCTTTGATATACCATAAAGAATCAATATCGGTTGGAAAGGAAAACCCAATGAAAGTATATTATCACACCCGCAACCGGATTTTATACATCAGAAGAAACGGAAATTTTTTTCAACTCATGGTGTTCACAGCATTTTTTATTTTTTTCGCTATGCCGAAAGCAATTATCAGCTATCTTTTAAAGCGTCAATTCAGGCAATTAAAATTCTTTTTAAAAGGAAGTATATGGAACCTGTATTCTTCCTCTTACTCACCTGTTTAAAATATTAAAAGCAATTATTTGTAAATAATACTTTAAAAATCAGCTTTACGTTTAAACACCATGTTTCTATCTTTCATACACATTATTTTTTTGACACTTTTCATTTACCTGGCCATCATTACTTTTTATTTTTTTATCATAGCATTAGCAGGAAAGATTCAAAAAAGTACGGTGTATTCCTCATTCAATACGAAAAAGAAAATAGCTGTTTTTATTCCCTCTTATAAAGAAGATAATATAATAGTTGATACTGCTGCTAAAGCAAAGCAACAAAACTATCCTCAAAGCTACTACGATATTTTTGTGATAGCTGACAAGCTTCAGCAAAGTACTATTGAAAAAATGCGTGCGTTGCCAGTAAATGTCATAGAGGTGGAGTTTGAAATCAGTATGAAAGCAAAGTCCATTCATGAGGCTGTCAATCTCATTCCCGATAATCAATATGATATTGCTATGGTTCTTGATGCAGATAATGTAATGTCTGCAGATTGTCTTGAAAAGGTAAACCATGCTTTTCACAGGGGATACAAAGCCGTACAATGCCACCGGGTTGCAAAAAATAAAAACAATGCCATTGCTGTACTTGATGTTGCCAGCGAAGAAATCAATAATCATCTTTTCAGGCGTGGGCAACGTGCCCTCGGTTTTTCATCTTCATTAATCGGGTCAGGAATGGCTTTTGAGTTCGAAACTTTCAGAAAAATATTCAACTTGCCTGAAATACTTGATAACCCCGGTGAAGACAGAGAGATAGATCTGCAGTTGATGAAAGATGATATTGTTGTCGAATTTATAGATGATGCCTACGTTTATGATGAAAAAGTGTCATCTGCAGCCATATTTGAAAAACAACGCCTTCGATGGCTTGAAGCGCAGCTGAATAATTTTAAGCGTTTTTTTGATAAAGACATTCTGATGTGCTCCAATCGCAGGTCTTATTGGTATAAACTGTTTCAAACAGTCTTATTGCCCAGGTCGCTATATCTTCTGATTTTCGTACTTATTTTTTTTATCGCTATACTTCAATATTTTTGGCGTCATCCATTTCTTTTTCCGGGCTTTTTGTGGTGGGCTGGTATTCTATGTATATACATGGTTACCCTTGCTATTTCAATACCAGGAAAACTTTACAATAAAGATTTGTTCAAGGCTATAACCAATCTTCCCCTGTTAATGATTTCTATGTTAAAAGCCCTTTTAAGAATGAAACACAACAGAAAGGAATTTTTACATACGCCTAAAATGCACACAAACGATCATTAATCAACCCAAAATTTAATTTCCTGATCGGTTTTGCTTGCCATGATGATTCTTTTTGAGTAAAACTGGTAATTTAAAATCTTTTTAATTATTTCCCTACGTTTACTGTAACTTGTTACATTTCTTTTATAAAATTCAAAACCTGAAAAGTACAGATATGAAAAAAGTTACAAGGTTTTTATTCACTTTATTATTTATATCAAAAAGTATAACTGCTTTCTCCCAATCTCATAATTCCGCGATAGTTCCTGTTTTTAATCATACAACTATTTATGTTGTTGATCTCGATAAAAGCGCAGCTTTCTATGAAAAAGTCATCGGTATTATAAAAATCAGTGAGCCTTTCAAAGATGGTAAACATAGTTGGTTTAAGATAGGGCCGCATTGCCAGTTACATATTGTAAAAGGGGCAGCTCAAATTACACCACATGACATAAATATACATCTTTGCTTTAGTGTGCCTTCACTTGCAGATTATATGAAACACCTGGACAAGATGAATATCTCTTATGGAGATTGGAATAGCCGCAACAAAAAACCACAAAACCGTCCTGACGGAGTACATCAAATATATTTTCAGGATCCGGATGGCTACTGGATTGAAGTAAATGATGATAAATTTTAAGATAAATCAGGCTGTCGAAATATCTGTATTTTTATCCTGACTGTAGACAAGATGAACAAACTCCTTTTCCACGTTCACATATTCTTTTATCAGATGACCATCTTCATAAATTACAATAACTGACCTTTTACTTTCATCAGTGAGTTTTCGCAATTGCAGTATTTTGGAAACAAGGTAGGCTTTATCTACCCAGGAAAACCGGTCTTCTACTTTCATATAGTCTTCAACCGAATTAATTATTTCACCAGATTGCAAAATATGTATTGTACTAACAATACCATAATCACGAACAGGTATGGATGTAGCTAAAGCCATTTTTTAAAGAAGTTTCTACAATATACAAGTAAGTATTCTTATTTTCCCGAAAAAATTATCCACAAGAATACTTTAACGTTTTTTTATTCGGAGCATTAAAAAATGCTGATCCTGGGAATTATTAAATCCTTTAAAAAAGCTGAACCAGATTATTCATATCAGCCTTATACAAAAATTCTGGTACCTGAAAAGCTTTCCCGGAATTCTTTGGGGGTACAGCCTTTTTTCTTTTTAAATATCCGGTTAAAATTGGAAATGTTATTGAAACCACAGTCATAGGCAATCTCAGAAATATTTTGTGTAGTTTCAATAAGTATCCGGCTGGCATGACCTAATCTGATTTCATTCAGGCTTTCGATAAACGTGTTACCTGTTCTTTGCCTGAAAAACCGGCTGAAAGAAACGTCAGACATGTTTGCTACTCTTGCTACCTCAGCCAGTGACACGGGTCTATCAAAGTTTTGATTCATAAACTCAAATGTTTTTTCAATACGCCTGCTACTGTAATTATTTTCCTCAGTGGTATTAAAACCCGTATCAGACAATAACCGCATATTTCTTGAAGTTGACAAATCATGTAAAATAGACATCAATTCAAGAACAGAATCAAAGCCATTCTTTTTATTAAGCCCGCAAATTCGCGGCGCAAGTTGCTCGATTGTAATTTTTGAAAAGAGTATACCCCTTGAAGATTTCTCCAGCATCGTCCTGATAAAATTGAGTTGATTTTTTTTCAAAAATTTTTCATCGAATAAATCTTTGTGGAATTGAATGGTTACTTCTTGTATTTCCTGATTTTTCAACCTGTGCGTAAACCAGGCATGCTGCAGATTAGGGCCTATAAGAACAAGCTCAAGGTCATTGATTTCCTCAATATGATCTCCCACTACCCGTTGGGCCCCGCCGGCGTCCTGTATAAAATTCAATTCAAATTCTTCATGATAATGAAGTGGGAAATTAAATGACGACTTGACCCTTGAGAATAGAGTAAAACAATCACTTTGGGTCAACGGAGTAATTTCTCTAATCAGACTATTTTTCATACCTAAACAGAGCTATTTACCGTACTGTTATGCAAAAAAAGATAAAAAAATACCAGTCACTTTATAAAATTTAATACTCTCTTTCTTATTCAATCAGAATATATTCTGAAAAGAATCCGGGCATTTCGGCACAATAAAATGTGCAAATAATATAAACTATGGATAATAAAGTATTTAAATCCGGTCATGTGTTTAGACTACATTTATTCGGTATTTGCTGCATAACAAAAGATTATTTTTTATTAACTGCGCACAACTATCCTTTGAAATTAATAAAGCTACACGCTGTATAAAAAGCTAAATGCCTTTGGTCTTGAATGATGAAATACGAGGTTATATAAGCTTTTGGGAACATTCTCTGACATTCAGTAATGATTGAAAAGCACAAGTGTCTTTATGTTTTGAGGAGGGGTAAAAAGAAACTGCTTGTACACTTCCATCATTTGCCGAAGCTTAAATTAGTAATACGGATGATGAATTGAAAACATGACCAACACGGTATTTTATTTAAAAATAGATACGTACCGGGTTATTATCATAATATTTTTCAGATATCCTTTACTGTTAAAATTCATTGTATATTGATAAAATGAAATTACAATTATTAGACATACTTATTCTTTTGACCTACCTTATTACCATGGTAGTAATAGGATGGAGACTAAGAAAAAAAGCGGCGAAAAACAAAGACTATTACCTGCTTGGAGGCAAATCACTTCCCTGGTATATGCTCGGTTTAAGTGACGCTTCCGATATGTTTGATATTTCCGGCACTATGTGGATGGTAAGTTTATGTTTTGTTTACGGTTTGAAAAGTATTTGGATACCCTGGCTTTGGCCTGTATTCAATCAGGTTTTTCTGATGATGTATCTTTCGAGATGGATTCGCCGATCGAATGCTACTACCGGTGCTGAATGGCTGACTACAAGATTCGGACAAACAGGAAGAGGAATAAAATCATCTCATAATGTGGTAGTAGCATTTGCTTTGTTAAGTTGTCTTGGCTTTATGGCATACGGTTTTGTAGGGCTTGGAAAATTCATGCAGATTTTCATTCCCTGGGAATCTGTTCAACACTATATTCCACTTCATATTCCTTCTGCTTATATACCGCATTTTTACGGAATTGTATTTACACTTTTCGCCGTGTTTTATTCCATACTTGGGGGTATGCACAGTATTGTTTTAGGCGACGTTATAAAATATGGCATCATGACTGTTGCATGCATAAGTATCGGTGCAATTGCTGTTATTAAAGTTAAAAACAGTCATTTGAATGTTCCGGAAGGCTGGTCAAATCCATTTTTTGAATGGCGATTGAATGTAAATTGGAGCAACATTATAAGCGACGCCAACAAAAAAATTCAGGAAGACGGCTTTTCACTCTTCGGCATTTTTTTTATGATGATGTTATTCAAAGGCATGTTTGCGAGTATTGCAGGCCCTGCCCCAAATTACGATATGCAAAAAATATTAAGCACCCGCTCCCCGCAGGAAGCAAGCAAAATGAGTGGTTTCGTTTCAATCGTTTTATTACCAATCCGATATACAATGGTTATCGGTTTAACTGTATTAGGGCTTTTATACTTCAACCAGATTAAAGGTGATTTACAAACAACCTCCGGAACTGATTTTGAAAAAATTTTGCCGGCAACAATCAATAACTTTTTGCCGGTTGGGTTAATGGGTTTGGTACTTACAGGATTGCTAGGTGCATTTATGGGAACTTTTTCCGGCACATTAAACGCAGCTCAAGCTTATATAGTTAATGATATTTACTTAAAGTATGTCCATCCGGGTGCCGATACACATAAAACAATAAAAATGAATTATGTTTCCGGGTTATTAGTAGTGATTACCGGGATAGTATTAGGCCTTTTTGTGCATGATGTAAATACCGTCCTGCAATGGATAGTTTCAGGTTTATATGGAGGTTATGTTGCAGCCAATATGTTGAAATGGCATTGGTGGCGCTTCAACGCCAATGGCTTTTTCTGGGGAATGCTTGCAGGAATTATTCCTGCAATCATATTGGCAGCACTGAAATCGTTTGGTATTTTAAACGGCCTCGACCTCTATTATTGGCCGGTTTTATTCGCCCTGTCACTGGCAGGTTCCGTAATAGGAACTTATGCCGCTCCCCCTACGGATATGGATACCCTAAAATCTTTTTACAAAACTGTCCGCCCATGGGGGTGGTGGAAGCCTGTTCATGAACTTGTTGTAAAAGACGATCCAACATTTGCAGGCAACGGTAATTTTAAAATAAATATGTTTAACGTCTTTCTTGGCATTATTGGGCAGCTATGCCTTACCATTATGCCAATGTACCTGGTACTTTGGATGAAGTTACCATTGTTGATCACGCTGGTTTTATTGTTTGCAATTATTATCACATTAAAGAAAACATGGTGGAACAGGCTTAATGAATATTAATATATTAATCAGAATTTTATGGAAGAAAATTTGTTTAGTCGAAGACTACTTGAATTACAAAAGAACTATAACATTCTCATAGAGATGCCGAATAAAATCGAAAGGAATGGAAATGGCATTTTTGACCGTTACCAAAATCCTATACTAACGGCATCCCATATCCCATTATTCTGGAAATATGATTTAAACCAAAAAACCAACCCCTATTTGATGGAAAGATTTGGCATCAACGCCACTTTTAATGCAGGAGCATTAAAATGGAAGGATAAATATATACTTGCTGTCAGGGTGGAAGGCGCTGACAGAAAATCTTTTTTTGCAATTGCTGAAAGCCCCAATGGAATCGACCATTTCAGGTTCTGGGATTACCCTGTTGTTATGCCCGAAGCTTTGGAACCGGAAACAAATATTTATGACATGAGGCTTATATCTCATCAGGATGGATGGGTTTACGGAATATTCTGCACCGAAAGAAAAGCTCCCGATGCTCCTGCAGGAGATGAATCCTCCGCAATAGCTCAATGCGGTATTGCCAGAACAAAAAATCTGATTCACTGGGAACGCTTAGCTGACCTGAAAACACCATCGCCTCAGCAACGAAATGTGGTTTTGCATCCCGAATTTGTAAACGGCAGATATGCATTTTATACCAGACCGCAGGATAGCTTTATTGAAGCCGGGTCAGGAGGTGGCATTGGCTTTGGGCTAAGTGATACTATTACAAATGCAGAAATCAGAAACGAGAAGATTATTGATAAACGTGTATACCATACCGTTAATGAACTAAAAAATGGGCTTGGACCAGCTCCCATTAAAACTTCGCAAGGCTGGCTGCACATGGCGCATGGGGTTCGTAATACCGCTTCTGGTCTTCGCTATGTTTGTTATCTCTTCATGACCGATTTACATGATCTCACAAAAATCATTTATAAACCCGGAGGTTATTTCCTGGCGCCTGAAGGGGAAGAATTTGTTGGCGACGTATCTAATGTTTTATTCTGTAACGGCTGGATAGCTGATGATGACGGAACCGTTTTCATTTATTATGCTTCATCAGATTCACGTATGCATGTTGCCACATCAACCATCGACAAATTATTGGATTACGTGGTGAACACGCCTGAAGACCGGTTTAGCTCTGCCACATCTGTCCAGACTGTAAAACAAATTATCGACAGTAATAAAAAAATCATTAGCACAACCCAGGATTTGTTTACCAAAACAGAAGAAATTTCCTCACTGCAGGCTTCAGGAAATTAACAATCCAAAATATGAACCTTGACCTGAAGAAATATAAGGATGAGCTTGACGAAGAATTGCACGATATTCTTTCTTTCTGGATTAATCACACTATCGATAATTCAAATGGGGGTTTTTTCGGAGAAGTTGATAATAGTAATAAAGCCCAATCCGAATCACCGAAGGGGTCTGTTTTAAACAGCAGGATACTTTGGGCTTTCAGCGCTGCATTTCGTTACACAAAAAAAAACGAATATTATGCTGTTGCCGAACGGGCTTATAAATATATCATCCAACATTTCATCGATAAACAATACGGCGGTGTGTATTGGAGTGTTGATTGCAAAGGCAACCTGTTGAACGGAAGGAAACAAATGTATGCACTTGCTTTTTGTGTTTACAGCCTTAGTGAATTTCACAAAATCAGGCCTCATGATTCTGCTCTAAACTATGCCATTGAAATATTCAGGATAATTGAGCAGTATAGTTATGACAAAAAACAGAAAGGTTACATCGAAGCTTTTGACATGAACTGGAAGCCTCTTGCAGACTTCAGGCTTAGCAAAAAAGATGCGAATGAAAAGAAAACTATGAATTCACATTTGCACATCATTGAAGCATATGCAAATCTTTACGAAATATGGCCAGAGAATTTTCTAAAATCGAAAATCGAAAACCTGCTGGAAGTTTTTGATCACTACATAATTGATAAAGACCGGCATTTATGTTTATTTTTTGATGAACATTGGAATCCTAAATCCAAAATAATATCTTATGGCCACGATATAGAAGCGGCCTGGTTATTACAACAATGTGCGGAAAAAATAAACCACTATGAATGGGTCAGAAAAATGAAAGAAAATGCCATACTAATCACCGAATCAGCAATGGAAGGCTTAGATCATGATGGCGGGCTGTGGTGTGAATTTAATTCAAACAATAAAACATTACTTGCAGAAAAACACTGGTGGCCGCAAGCCGAAGCAATGGTTGGTTTCATGAATGCCTACGAAATTTCAAAAGATGGGAAATACCTTGAGCTATCATATAAAAGCTGGCAGTTTGTAAAAAGATACATCAAAGACAACAACAACGGAGAATGGTTCTGGGGGATTAATGCAGATTATTCAGTTATGCAGAACCAGGATAAAGCGGGCTTCTGGAAATGCCCCTACCATAATACACGCGCCTGCCTCGAATTAGTAAAAAGAACAGACCGGTTAGCACATGCTCCTAAAAAGTATCCAAACTGAATTCATCAGCCTGTACTTATTTTCATGTTAATATTGTTTCAATATTTTTGCTTCAGATAAAAGTGATGAAAAGTATTTTTAGGAAATCTTTTTCACAGGAATTAATAAGTGTACACTTTCCTTTCTGAGCCAAAAAAAGAGTCCACAAAGTTTTTGACTTCGTGGACTCTTGAAACTCCATGTTTATTACTGAACCCTGAAATTAGTAATTGGGGTTTTGAGTAATCACACCTTTACTCTCATCGATTATTTGTTGAGGAATCGGCATATAATAATTTTTCGGTCTTGTAAACGTACGTGCAGGAATAATTACAGCACTATTATACGGAGGTAATGGTGAAGCTGTTTTTGGCTTTCCGACAATAGTATCGATGTCAAGCAGCTTATCTTTATCCCAACGCAGCAAATCCTGCCAGCGAACATTTTCGCCCCCAAGTTCAACTCTTCTTTCATGAATCAGTTGAGGTATATCAGCTCCCGTCAGCGGAAGCAACCCGGCTCTTGTACGAACCGCATTAATTTCTGTATCACCTGCACCGGCTCCGCTTTTGCGGATTTTTGCTTCAGCAACCAATAAATAAATATCTGCGCTACGAAGCAATGGCTGTTTTAAATTGAAATCAAGTCCGCCATCTCCATTAGCAAGATAAGCTGTGTATTTATGAATATAATAGCCTGTTGTACTCATTGAAGGTAGCAAGCGGCCTGTTGAAGCGCCTGTCATCCCTGTAAAAAACGGGCTTTGTGCGTCTGAAGCGCTCACTGTAGCCATGTTAGTCTGATATGGCACAGAATCACCAACAGAAATAAGGGTCGCCTTTTTACGAATAGTATCAGCGGGTTCAAACTCCTCTGCGAAATTTTCTGTCGGGTGATGGAAACCCCATCCCTGCCATGGCCGCGGAGAAAAATAAATACTAATGGGAGAGTTAGGAAGATTTAATTCACCGTTGCCATTCCACACTGCAAAAAGTATTTCCGTATTATTTTCCTGCTGACCTGAAGTGAAATTCATTGCGTAATTTGGAGCCAGTGCATAGTTGGCGTCATTTACTACTTTGGAGCCATAAGTAATGGCATCATCAATTTTATCTTCAGTCATGTATAATTTGCATAACATACCCCAGGCTGCCCCTTTGCTAACACGCCCCCTGTCTGCAGCACCATAGGTTTCAGGCAACAAGTCGGCTGCTTTTAAAAGATCGGACTCAACGAGTGCACGAACTGTATCTACAGGCGACTTCGGCACGTTATAATTACCATTGAGCACATTATCTTCTTTTATTACAGGTATATCACCATAAATATTGCTTAAAATGTAATAAGCATAAGCTCTGAGAAAATAAGCTTCTCCCATTGACCTGTTCCTGATGGAATCATCCATTACCGGAACTTTAGGAATGTATATCAAAGCATTGTTTGCCCTTGCTATCTGCTCATAAGCGAAAGGCCAGGTAATATATACCAATTGCTGTGTAGGGTCTGCATTAAGCCTTTCAATGACTTTGAAATCAGGGTGGTCCCCATCTACTGAAATATCGTCACTCTGGTCATCAAATGCATACAAATCATGCCCGATCCAGTCTTCAATAAACAGTACGTTATAAATACCATTTATGCCGGTGATTACATCGCTCTGATTTCTCCAGTAATTTGAAGTGGTGTATTGCCCGCTTGGATTCTGATCCAGTGGCTTTTTTACACAACTATAAAAAACACAGGCCGATGATATCAATAAGGAAGAAAAAATGATATAGCTAAAATATTTTCTTTGCATAGTTACTTATTTTGAGAACTAAAAATTAAGTGTTGCGCCCACGGTAATGTTCCTTGATTGAGGGTATTGTGCCAAATCCACACCTCTTTGCAGGTTGGTGCCATTATAACCCAATTCTGGCGTATACCCTTTGTAACCTGTTATGGTGAAAATATTATAGGAACTTACATATACCCTTATTTCGGGCAGCAACACATCGCCCACTTTTGTTCTTTGTAATGTATAACCAACCGATGCAGATTTCAATGACATATAAGATCCGTTCTGCACCCACAAACTTGATGAACGATAGTTGGCATTCAGATTAGCAATACTAAGACGGGGAATGCTATTACTGGTTCCCTGCCCATGCCACCTTCCCAATTCTTCAGCATACCAGTTGTACACTTGCGTGGCATCCAACCCGGAAAGCCTGTCGGCATTATACAACTGGAAACCTGTAGCGCCGGCAAAATTGAAATTCAGATCAAACCCTTTATAGCTGAGTGAACCGTGAATTCCAAATATAAATTTGGGATTGGGGTTACCAAGGTTTACGCGATCATGATCATCAATCACTCCGTCTTTTTTACCATCAGGGCCTGAAACATCAACAAAGCGTACATCTCCAGGTTTGATATTACCTTTATTCGGATCACTGGCAATATTGGGGTCATTGTCAATATCGGCCTGTGTTTGATAGAGTCCATCAGCTTTGAAACCATAAAAAGATGCAATGGGCTGCCCTTCATATGTACGAGATATATCCACATTTTCACGACCATAAGGAACAGAAGCGATATAAGCCGAGTTACCGTACAACCTTGTAATTTTATTTTTCAGGAAAGAGCCATTAACACCAAATGAATAATTCAGTTGGCCTGCTTTGTTTTGATAATTCAATTCTATTTCAATGCCATGGTTGTTCAACTTTCCGAGATTATAATCAGGCAATGTAATATTTCCCGGATCATCGGGCAGGTTGGTTTGTGCGCCAAAGGTTTCGACCAACTGATAAGGAATAAGCATATCAGAAGTATTCTTGTTAAAATAAGTAACCGTAGCATTCAGGTGGTTTTCCAGGGTAACCAGCTCAATACTCAAGTTGGTCATTACCGCTCTTTCCCAGGTAATATTAGGGTTGCTGAGGCTTGTTACATATGCTCCGTTATAATTGGTAGTGGGGCTGCCGAAATTATATCCATACTGGCCGCCGCCGCCACTATTAATAATACTTAAATATTGGAAGTCTCCTACATTCTGGTTACCCAGTTGTCCCCAGCCACCTGTAATTTTCAACGAGCTAATGGCTTTTACATTATCCTTGAAAAATTTTTCTTCAGAAACGCGCCATCCTGCTGAGAAAGCGGGGAAATAACCCCAACGTTTGCCGGGAGCAAATTTGCTGGAGCCATCGGCCCTCATTGTAGCAGTAAACAGGTATTTGTTATCAAATGCATAATTGGCCCGGATAAAATATGATTGCAGGCCCGAAGGAGGGTTAATTCCATTTCCTCCATAATTTGCACCATTGTTTGAAGATGAAGAATTATTCCCCAGGTTAAGTGTTCTTTGATCCCTGCTGGTATCGGCATAACCACTTCTGCCTGCATTAAAATAATTTCCGGTATATGTCTGGGCCGAGTAACCTCCGGTTAATGTAAGCGCATGAACATCTTTGAAAATTTTATTATAAGTCACAAAATATTCTTCCAAAAACGTACGTGACTTACTGAAACCCTGGTTCAATGATGAAATAGAAGGACCACGGGTTTGGTTTGGCATGGCAATACTAAAGTTGTAATTGTCGCCAATACTGTGGTCATACCCATAATTTGCACGCACTTTCAACCCTTTGATAATTTCCAGTTCAGCAAATGCATTAGCCAGTATTCTGTCGAACTTATTATATGCGTCAGTTTCGCTGGCTGTGGCTACAGGGTTATTAATGTCACCCAACTGATTATCGGCTTGTGAAGTTCCCCAGCTACCATCAGGATTCTTTACAGGGATAGCAGGGTTAAAACGAATAGCTGTCCATACCAACCCGGTTTGTGATGATTTTGTATTCGGTGCGTTTCCGTTCGTGTTGGAATATAAAACGTTTTCACCAATACGAATCCTGCTGCCTATCTTATGTTCAGAATTTATCCTGAAACTATATCTTTTAAAATAAGAATTTACGATCATCCCCGTGTTGTTGAAATAATTACCGGATAAGCTATAAATCGAATTTGCATTGCCGCCACGTAGGGCAATATCAGCATTTTGCGTATGGCCTGATGCCATTAATGCTTTTTGCCAGTTCGTTCTTTGCACCGAATAATAAGGATCACTCCAGATAGTTGGCACTGAAAGTCCGTCATTATTATAAGCTTCATTTTTCAAGGTAACCAAATCACTTGCTGAAAGCATATTAATAAACTTCACCGGCTTATCTGAACCTGTGAAAAGATTCACATTTGTTTTAAGGCCTTCATTGTAATTGCCCTTTTTTGTAGTGATCAGCACCACTCCGTTTGCTGCACGTGATCCATAAATAGCCGAAGCTGAAGCATCTTTCAGTATCTCTATGGAAGCTATGTCGTTTGAGTTCACATCATTTAACCCTCCTGAAGGAACACCATCGATCACAATCAGCGGATCAGAATTATTAATCGTTCCCGTTCCCCTGATCCTTATTGCAGGCACACTTCCCGGGCTGCCATCGTCCCTGATGATATCAACACCAGTTGCTCTTCCCTGTAATGCATCTGCAGCATTGCTTACCGGCAGATTTTTGATATCTTCCCCGGTAACCCGGCTAATGGAACCGGTAACATCACGCTTTCTCTGAGTTCCATAGCCCACTACTACAACTTCATTAAGGCCTGCATTATTGGGTTGCAACTGAATAGCAAGTGTTCTTTGCCCTTTCGCAGGGATTGATTGTTCTTTATACCCTACATAAGTAATTTCAAGCACTGCATTACCCGACGCAAGTATGGAAAACTCCCCGTTCTCATCAGTAATAACCGCCTTATTGGTATTTTTCAACTTGACAGTTACTCCACTTAAAGGCTTCCCTGCTTCATCTACAACCTTCCCTTTTATCAGGGCGGAATCAACAACCGTTTTATCATCATTATTGTTAACAGGCGAAATGATCACCGCTTTGCGATCATTGATGATATAACTGAATTGATTGTGCAGAAGAATTTTGAGGATATCCTCAAGTTCGCTGTTAGTCACATCAAGGTCAACCTTTCCCAGCTTGTTAAGATAATCGTTATTATAAAAAAACTTATACTCACTTTGCTTTTGAATGGCAGTAAAAATTTTAGCCACTTCCGTTTGTTTAAAATGGAGGCTGAATTTTTCCTGGGAATATGATCGTGCGGAAACCTGCATGCACGTTATTAATATTAAAAAGAAGCTGAATTTCATAAACAGCAGATATTTCAGGCCAGGCCTGATAATCCATGAAGCCTTTGCCATTTTGGATTTCTTCATAATTTTGTTTTGGTTGAAAATTAATAATAGAGCAAATGGTCTCAAGCTTATTTGCTCTTTGTTTTCATCTAAGGGAAGAGCGCCAACTCTTCTCTTTTTTTATGAATCTGAAAAAATATTTTCCTGTTTCATCGCAATCGTTTTGATTTTATTAAAAAAATTCCGGTTAATAAATATGAATATTATTGCCGCTTTTACTATAGCTGAAATGAGTAGTCATCTTCAACACATCGAGCGCCTGTTCTATATTTTCCTTTTCAAAAACCCCGCTCATATGCTCGTCTTTTAAAGATGCTGTGCCAAAATCAATGTGCACATTATATCGTCTTTCCAGCATTCTTGCCACATTATTAAAATCCTCATTGTAGAAAACAAGTTTGTTGCTGAGCCAGGCTGTTTCCGCAAAAACATTGCTGTTAACAGCAGGCAACGACTGCACCTTATACTTCAGTTCGTTATTGACTTGTACATTGCCTGCAGCTGTTGACAGCATTCTTAAAGGGTTTGTTACGGTGAGTTTTTCATTTGGAGATAATATTATTTCCTTTTCAGGATCATCATTGAACAATACTTTTACCTTTCCACTAATCAATGTGGTTTCAATATCATCGTCTTCTGCATAGGCTTTTACATCGAATTTGGTACCAAGCACTTTAACAGTTATTTTCCCTGCATGTACCAAAAAAGGAACTTTTTGATTTTTGGTTACTTCAAAAAACCCTTCCCCTTCCAGCACTACCTCTCTTTGCAACCCGGAGAATTTTTCAGGATAAATTAATTTGCTACCCACATTCAACCGGACCAATGACCCGTCAGGCAGAATTATTTTTGAGGTGTTACCATATAAAGCCTCTATTATCTTTTTTCCTGCACTCATTTTTTCTGCTGAACTGTTCCATTTTTGATAAAAGATAAAAACCCCAAATACTATAACCACTGATGCAGCAACAGCCCATATCATCCGGGATGATATCATTTTTCTTACTAAACCACCTGACTTATTTGCCGTATCTTCTTTTTCAATTGTTTGCTGCTTTGTTAGTTTTTCCGAAAGGTGTTGCCATCCGTTATCTACCAATTCATCCTTTGGAAGGTCTTTTTCAAAATGACTTTTGCTGCCTTTTAACGTAAGGATGATCTCATACAAATGGGAAAGTTCCGGGTTTTTCATCAATAAGCCGGATAGCTCTTCAAGTTCCTGCTGAGATGCCGCTCGCCCGATTCTTTTTGCAAGAAGTTCTATAATTCTTTTGTCATCCATGTTCTACTGTCCATTATTGGAAACAAGGACACGGTAATGATCCGTTTTTCTTAAAAAAAGGCAAGAAATTTATCTGCTTGCAAGGCTTTACTTCAGTCCAGCCGTAAAAGCCTGGTTTAAAAAAGTAAAGTCATCCCCCTATTTTATTCAAGGTGAATTCGGGTTAAGACAATTAGTCAAGATGATTATAAGCCGGCAGATTGGCGGGCTATCTACATTATTATTTTCTTATACTATAGTTTCAGGAGCCGGACGGTTTAGTTCCTTCGCTATTACTTAGCGTCTTATTTAAAAATATTGCAATTTACCAACACACTTATTTGAAATTTCATCATCAAAATTTCACACGTAATTTATTTCTTTCCGGTGATGGTTTCAGTACCAGTGCAAGTTTTTTTAAAGCGATGCTCAGCTGTGTGGTTACCGTTTTATAAGAGATACCCAAAATATCCGCCACTTCATCTGCAGAAAGGCCATCTTCTTTTACCATTTTAAATATGATTTTGCATTTAGGCGGTAGCTGGTTGATAGATTGCTCAATTAGCTTTTTCAATTCATCAGTAATAAGCGCCTCTTCCTGGTCGGGGCTCATATAAAAATGGTCGGCAGAAAGGTCGTCTATATTGATACTTTTTTTGAAATCCTTTTTCCGGACATAATTGAAAGCCGTGTTTTTGACCGAAACATACAAATACACGTTGATGTTTTTTATTTCATCAATTCTTCCCCGTTTATGCCATAGCTTCAAAAAAACATCGTTAACAATTTCCTCCGAAAGTTCTTTGTCGCGTACAAAAGCAAAAGCAAACTGGAAAAGTTTAAACACATTTTCCCTGTAAAACTCCCTGAAAGCAGTTTCATCGTTATCCACCTGCATGAGATGAAGCAGTCTTTGCATACTTTTTTACATTCTTGTTTTGATCACCTGCACCTTTTCATTATTTTTTGCCACCACGATGAACAAACTGTTTTTCCCTTTCACTGTTATCATATTCCTGACATCTCCCCGAACTAACAATTTAGTTTCTGCATAAGGCAATGATGAAAATGTACCATTACCTCCATTTTTCAGAATAAGTCCGATACCTGCATCCAGTGGGCCCATTTGTGCCCGCAGTGGATAAAAATTTCCGGCAAGGATAATGTCCTTTTTCCCGTCATGATTAATATCGACTGACACCAGTCCATTAACCGCACTTTCCTGGGCCGCCGAAGGCAAAACATGTATTGACATTTTTTTATTGCCATTATTATTTATAAAAACAGATTGCAGCATATTGATTTTTACTGTGCCTGCTTTCTGCAACTGTTCCTCACTGAATATATCGCTCAGTTGCGCGTCGGCATAATCTGCATAATGCAAAAATTTTTTTTGCAGGGAAGGTATCTGAGATACCAGCTCATCCCTTGAAAAATAAGGATAATTTTTACCCTGGTTATAATAGCACAAAACCGGGTCAATAATACCGTTACCGTAAAAATCAGAATAGGTAATGGTAAGCGGTTCATCAGTAGTTGCTTTGAATGTGGTGTTCAGGCCCAGGTTGCCAACAACAATAGCTGTATCACCATCATTATTAAAATCATCTGCAATAATACGGTTCCACCACCCGTTTGTATTAGCTAATCCGTATTCAGCAGTTGCATTTACTAATTTTCCTTTATGATTTTCGAAAACAGAAATGGGCATAAATTGCCCCACTACCACAAGGTCTTCCCATCCGTCTTTATTTAGATCAACCCAGACCGCGTCTGTTACCATTCCGGCAAAAGAAAATGAAGTATCTGTTTGCACATTGTCTTTTTCAAATTTTATTTTACCAGGGACACTTTTATTTTTCAGTATAAAACTTTCCGGCGCCGAAGGAAACAAGCCCGGCCTGCAACTCCCTCCTATAAATAAATCTATCTGGCCGTCTTTATTCACATCTGCAGCACGCACACAGCTGCCACTGATTGTTTCATCAGGTAACGCATCGGTCAGTTCCCTGAAATTTCCATGTCCGTCATTTTCAAAAAACCTGTCCTGGTAATTTTTATTATTTAACGGATAATCAGCGCCCCCACTAACGATATATAAATCCAGATCACCGTCTCCGTCTGCATCAAAAAAAAGCGCATCGGTATTAGCAGGTTTTTTATTGAGGTTCCAGGGCTGTACAGGAGCGGAAATAAATTTTCCTTCTTTTGTTTGCAGGTATAAAATACTTTCGTGATCAGCAGCGCCGCCTATGAACAGATCCTCCAAACCATCACCGTTTACATCAGCTTTAGCAAGACATGGTCCGACTTTCGATAGCTGGAAAGGCAACAATGGTGATATCTTGAAATCAACAAAAGACGACTGCTGGTGTACAAACTGTATTCCGGAGCGTTCAGTAATGTCTTCAAAAAGCGGTTGCGCATTGCTGTTAGTGTCTCTTTTTTCATCTGCAGAAGCTTCACTTTCTTCAACAAGCAATGTCGTGTCGGTCTTTACCTGTTGAAGAGAGGATTCTTTTCCCCCGGGCCATTTTATTATTAGCGATTGAATGATGCTGTCATTTCCAAGACCAATATGCATTACCGGGTCGATGGACGACTGAAAGCCCCTTGAAGTATATTGCTCCTGGAACTGGTTAGTATGTTCTGAATGAACATATACTTTTGCACCGATACCCAAGGTATTTTTTCCATCCCCTTTTAATTGCAACCTGATAAAATGCCCCTGCTTGTTTTCAGAAGAATTATTCCTGTAAACTGTTGCCGCATCATTCAGGTTGTTTATTACCAGGTCAAGATCGCCATCATTATCCAAATCCGCATATACAGCTCCGTTATTTACCGATTTTCTTGTAATTCCCCAGTCTTCCGTAACATTGGAAAATCCGAGATCATGATTATTATGGTAGAGATATCCGGTTAATTTGGCAGATGGCATCTGCTGAACGAGCCGCCACATTTCTTCTTTGTTATTACCAGTTTGCTGAATATACTGCGATGAATAACCCGATGTATATTTGACAAAATCAAGGTTGGTAATATCCCTGAATATGCCATTGGAAATAAAAAGATCTTTCCATCCGTCATTATCAAAATCGGCAAACAGCGGGGCCCAGCTCCAGTCCGTTGCGGAAATACCGGCCATCTGGCCAACTTCACTGAAAACAGGAATACCATTACTGTCGTTACCATTATTCAGTTGCAGCGTATTTCTCATTTGCTGATGATGAAAACCTGCTTTTATACGCATGCTGTATTTATCGTAAGCGTCTGCACCTTTCAACAGTTTTTGACGGTGATTGTCTTCAGGTAACATATCAAGCACAACCACATCAGGTTTTCCATCGTTATTATAATCCGCAATATCACTGCCCATCGCAAATTCAGAAATATGGCCTGCCGCTTCCGAAAGCACTTCACGAAATGACCCATCATGATTATTGAGGTATAAAAAATCCCTTTCATCATAATCGTTAGTAACATAAATATCCGGCCATCCATCATTATTGATATCGCTGATGGAACAACTTAAACCAAAATTCAAACCGCTGCCATCAATATGCGCCTGATCGCTGATATCAGTAAAATGGCCATTGTCATTTCGATATAACCGGTTGCCGAATTTTAGATTGCGTGTTGAACGTAATTTTTCAGTATTAAAAAAGGGATTGAAAAACATATCAGCATGGTTCACCATAAACATGTCAAGATCCCCATCATTATCCATGTCGAAAAAGGCAACAGTAGTAGTGTAGGTGCCAGGAGCATCCAGTCCATATTCTTTTGCTGATTCTTTGAATACAGGAATACCATCTCGCATTCCCTGGTTAATATATAATTCATTTCTTCTGTCATCATCAGAACCAGGGCCGGAGTAACATACATAAATATCAAGAAGGCCATCGCCATTAACATCTGCCATCACCACACCCGTTTTCCACCTGGGCCGCCCTGCAACCCCTGCTTTATCGGTAATATCTTCAAATTGAAAATTGCCCTTGTTCAGGTATAATTTATTGGACACCATATTACCTGTAAAAATCAAGTCCGGTAATCCATCATTGTTTATATCACCGGCTGCAACACCACCTCCATTATACAGGTATTCATAAGTGAGTATATTATAATCCGGGTCTTCCTTTATATCATTACGGAAAAAAATGCCTGATTGAGTAGCGGGTACTTCGTTGAACAAAGTTTTGTTGTTTTTTGCATTCTGTGTGCATGAACAGCAATACAAAAAAAGTATGAGCACAAAAAATGCTCCATAAAAGAAGTTAAAACGAGCAGTTAGCAATAGTTATAGTTTACCTTATCTTTCGCAAGAACGAATATCGCAAAACTTTATGAACCGAATATGAACAATTTCATATTTTAACCAAGCCATATTATCAGCAGAAAACCGACAGCTTCATTACCGGCCAGTCATAAAATAAATAAGCCTCCTTTCTATTCTTTATCACCAAAGCATAAAAAATCAAAACTTTAATGCAGCAGGCAAATATTTTGCAACAAGGTCTTCATAATAATGCCTCAGTTGGTTCCAATCAGGAGGAACCGGATTTTTTGAATACAAATCGTAAGGATTAAAAAGCTTCACCCATTTGAACATTTCATGATCATGATCGTCCATTAAGTGATCATATGCATGTTCACGGTGCTGCGGGTAGAAGGAATGATAACGCAGCATATATAAGCCTGGCTCAGGAATATAATCCTTCACCATATGGTAGATATATTCATCATGCCCCCACGACATGTGTACATTTTTCAGGCCGCAATTGGGAGAGTAAGCGCCGTATTTCGTATTATACCTTTCGTCGCTGATATCAGGATTGTGTTTGAAGAATTCACTGTAAACAATTTTATCAGAGAAAGCGCAGCCAACAGGGTAAGTATCTCCTACAACAGCCCATTGTGGTTCACCGAAAAGACAAAGCACCTTGCCCATATCATGCAGCAAGCCGGCAAGTACCATCCAATCAGGATGGCCATCTTTACGAATGGCTTCTGAAGTTTGCAAAAGATGCTGAAACTGGTCGAGATCGGTATCAGGGTCTGAGTCATCTACCAGTTGGTTCAGAAACTGAAATGCATCCCAAACGGGCATTTGTTTTTTATCAAAACCTAAAAATTGCTTCTCTTTTCCGAGCACAAAATCATAAGTTTGGTAAGTATGATTCAATCGGTAGAACTCCCGTACCGTATCTCTTTTCGGGTCTTCATAATTCCTGAATTCTTCTGTACTTTTATTCTGCGCAATTGATTCAGGATCAGGATAACGCTCCAGCAGATCATCTTCCCAAACATCTAAGCTGGCTAACGGGTTTTGCTCGTTTACTGCTATTGGGCTCTTTTTGTCCATGGCTTTCCTTTTTGACTAATAATATAATAACACTAATTTCTACATTTTAATTTTCTCTTTATATAAACAAAGCTTCTTTATTTACGAAACCGTTTTCGTAATATTAACTTTACAAAATATGACGGGAAGCCGGGAAGAACATGTCTTTGAACTTTAGGTTCCCCAACTTTCGGACTATCTCAAATTCAGATATGTCAAAAACAAATATCCGGGCATTGGCAATGCAGCTTGGCCTTTCACAAGGCACGGTTTCAAAAGCGCTTAAAGACAGCTATGAGATAAGTGCGGCTACAAAAAAACGCGTAATGGCTGCTGCCAAGAAGCTGAATTATGTTCCGAATGCATACGCGAGCAGCCTACGCAAAAAAAAGAGTAAAACCATTGCCGTGGTTTTGCCTGAAGTGGCAGATAGTTTTTTTTCTGTAGCTATCAATGGTATCGAATCCATAGCACAGCAAAAAGGATATCATGTACTCATTTATTTAACACATGAAAATTTTGCAAAAGAAAAAGCCATACTTAATGAATTAAAAAGCGGCCGGGTAGATGGTGTGCTCCTATCCGTGACCAGGGAGACTAAAAATTCAAAACATATTTTTGATTTGCAAACCAGCGGCGTACCAGTAGTGCTGTTCGACAGGGTGCTTGAAGAAATAAAAACAGCAAAAGTTTGTACCAACGATTTTGACAGTAGTTACATCGCTGCCAAACATCTTATTGAAAGAGGTTGCACAAAAATAGCTTATCTATCGATTTCAAAAAACCTGGCTATTGCTAACGAACGGCTGGAAGGATATAAAAAAGCAGTCCGCGAATGTGGCCTTCTTTTTGAGAAAAATTTTTTAGTAGCATGCAACAACAGTGAAAACTATAATTATGCTGTGATAAAAAAATTATTATGCAGCAGTAACAGGCCAAATGGAATACTGGTTTCGGTAGAAAAACTGATTATTACCACTTACCAGGTTTGCAATGCACTGCAACTAAAAATACCCGACGATGTTAAGGTAGCAGGTTTTTCTATTTTCCCTTCAGCATCAATATTAAACCCTCCAATAACCACTATTTGCCAGCCTGCATTTGAGATTGGCGAAACAGCAACATCATTGCTTTTTAAGATCCTGGAAAAAAGGGGGGTGGAATTAGAAAATAAAAAAATTGTTTTGCCTTCCACACTTATTGTCAGAAGCTCCACTTAAAACAAGCATTCATGATAACTAAAACCGAATAAGACCTTAATATAAGGAAGGCGCAACAATCATGGTAACGGATTAGGGTTTGAAAAAATGAATTTTGAACGGTTTGCTTATGTATTCATTTTATGGCTTCAATAATTAAAGCCTCATGTTGCACCTTCCTGCTTTTCAGACACTGGATTTTTGGGTTTTCAAAGGGTCCGGGTTTTCAGGATATCGGATATTAGTTTCAAAGAGCACAGGCTGTTACTGTGTAATTTTCTGGTACAAAGAAACAACAGTTGTACATGTCTGTAAATAGAATTGTTTATGAATATAGCGTAATAAGCACACAACGCCCATGTAGTTGATTTGCTACAATAATTTTTTTAAATTACACAAAGGTGTAGGCTGAAAAACCAAATATTCGCCAGTTTATTTATCTGAAAGCTTGAAAGACAAAGGCCCGTTACCAATTACCAAAAAATAAATCAGCAATAATAAAATTAATATCGCCAAATATATTTCTGAGAAAGGCTTTAGTAAATCGCCGGTTGAATGCACCAGGAAAATTGCTCCTAGCAAATTCGGGATTTGAATTAAACAGGCAAACCTGGTAAGTACCCCCAATATCAACAAGGCCCCGCCAAGCAAATGCGCAAATGCTACATAATTGCTTAACATAACAATGGTGAATGATCCGAAAGAAACCTTACTTGTCATCAGGTTTAGCATAGCGCCCATGTTATTGAGAAATTGAATTCCCTTGTAACAGAGAAAAATGCCTAAAGCAATGCGAATAATATCAAGCCATTTGGGATGATGCCTATCGCCCCAAAGCTCGATGCGTTGTACGATATTCATATGGCAATGTTTTGTGAGTATATAAAGAACACTATTAAGTTACATGTTTTTTCTGAGATAAATAAACAACATGGAAATGCATGCAGGATATTTTATTAAATAAATTACTGCTACATGATAAAGGGATTTTCCAAAATTAACTTCGGTTTTATTTGCCGGTTTGTTATTTTGCGTGTATTCGGCAAATTATCAATGATAAACTAACAGTAAATGAAAAATCTTATTTCGAACGATTGCCAACGCCTCATCATTTTCATTCTGATGATTACGGGTTCTTATTTTGTCAAAGCGCAAAACATTGACTCTGCTCTCATAAAGAAACCATGGCCCGCTTTCTGGATTGAAGTACCCGGGGAACCTTCAAAAGATTATGGTGTATATTATTTCAGGAAAAGCTTCGATCTCAGTTCAATATCTTATTCTTTTATAGTTCATGTTTCAGGAGACAATCGCTATAAATTATTTGTAAACGGCATACAGGTTTCACTGGGACCGGCACGCAGCGACCTCTATTACTGGAATTATGAAACAGTTGATATCGGCACTTATTTAGTGCAGGGAAAAAATACAATAGCAGCAATAGTCTGGAATGACGGAGATCTTAGACCGGAAGGACAGATATCTAATCGAACAGGCTTCTTATTGCAGGGAGATACCCAAAAAGAGTTTGTAGTGAATACAAATGATTCATGGAAATGTATTCGTAATAATGCTTATCATCCATTAAGCGGATTGGGTTACAGCGCTTATTATGTAACAGGCCCGGGAGAATTGATCAATATGAATGAATCGCCCAAAAACTGGATGTTCAATAATTTTGATGATAGCCTGTGGAAGCCTGCAAAAAGAATTGGCTGGCAAGGTGCTTTACCGAAAGGAGTAGGTGATATTAACGGGTGGATGATGGTCCCTTCCTCATTGCCACAGATGGAATTAAAGAAACAACGTTTTCGTTCCATACGAAAAGCGACAGGTGTAAATGTGCCGACGAACTTCCCTCAAACTCAGGCAATTTTTTTAATTCCTTCCAATACCAAGGCGAAAATATTGATTGACCAGTCTTATCTGACCAATGCATACCCCGTATTACTTTTCGGTAGGGGAAAAAACGCACAAATAACAATCAGTTATGCAGAAGCTTTATATGAACATCTTCCGGAAGAAGACAAACCGATGACGAAAGGGAACAGGAACGAAATAGAAGGCAAATTTCTAATCGGAAAAAAAGACAGTATTATTTCTAACGGTGACAAAGGACAGGAATTTACAGCCCTTTCTTGGCGCACATTCCGTTATGTGCAACTGGAAATCAATACCAGTGACGAATCACTGGTGATAGAAGATTTCTACAATATTTTCACAGGCTATCCTTTCCGGTTTGCAGCCACATTCAATACCGAAGATACAACCCTAACCAAAATGCTTGAAATCGGATGGCGTACAGCAAGGTCATGTGCATGGGAAACTTATATGGACTGTCCTTATTACGAGCAGTTGCAGTACATTGGCGACAGCCGCATACAGGCATTGGTATCTTTGTATAACAGTGGAGACGACCGCCTGATAAGAAATGCCTTAAACGAAATGGATCATTCCCGCATACCAGAGGGAATTACATTAAGTCGTCATCCTTCATTTTCTCCTCAGCAAATTCCCACATTTTCGCTGTGGTACATCGGCATGCTGCATGATTACTGGATGTATCGTGGCGACAGCATTTTCATTGCAAACAAAATGCAGGGGGTAAAAGATATTTTATGGTTCTTCAGTAAATATCAGCAAGAGGATGGTACACTTAGAAATGTTCCCTATTGGATGTTTACTGACTGGGTAGATGACCACAAAGGATGGGATGGTGGTACTGCGCCTTATGGAAAAGACGGAAGCTCTTCAATTCTCGATCTACAATTGCTGTGGGCTTACCAGGTTGCTGCCGGGCTTGAAATGAAGTTCGGATTAGCTGCACAGGCTTCTGTTTACAAAAACAAAGCCTTGCAATTACAGAATGCCATCAAAAAAATATATTGGGATGCAGACAAAAAATTATTTGCTGATACAAAAGATAAAGATCTTTTTTCTCAGCATGCCAACGCACTTGCAATACTTACAAATACTATAACTGGAACAGCAGCTACAGAATTGGCACAAAAAATACTGGCAGATACTACACTGGCACCCGCTTCCATTTATTTTAAATATTATCTGCACCAGGCCTGTATCAAAGCTGGTCTTGGTAACGACTATCTGAGTTGGCTGGATATCTGGCGCAGAAATATAGAAATGGGGATGACCACATGGGCGGAAATATCCAATATCAATGAAACACGTTCCGATTGCCATGCATGGGGTGCCAGCCCAAATATTGAATTTTTCAGAACTGTTTTGGGTATTGATACAGATGCTCCGGGTTTCAGTAAAGTTAAAATTGAACCGCATTTGGGCAAGCTTACCAATATCAGCGGGAGCATCCCACATCCGAGCGGAGCCCTATCGGTCAGTTACAAAATGGAAAACGGAAAATGGAAAATAGAAATTCAGTTGCCTTTAAATATTAGCGGCACATTGGTGTGGCAGGGGCAAAAACATTTGCTCAAGGAAGGGAAAAATGAATTTACCTTGTGATGTCGTCGGCAAAAAACCGGTGTTGCCGCGGGAAAAAATAAAGTTGCTTTACGCTTTTTTTAACCTTGAAATTATGGAGATTGAGCAGGTCCTATTTATAAAGTCTAATTTATATTGTTTTTGTATGACTCCGCAACAATATTTCATTTATTAACATTTCCCCTAACGAATTTTTATAGACTCATAGATTTTTTATTATCCTTGTTTTACCCAAACTATTAGTAATTTTTACTGACACAACAGCTTCATTCAGTAAAATAAATCTCGCTGATTGTGATAAAAATGAAGAACCATAATAAAATTCCTGCTTATTGATTTTACCATCTTTATAAGTAAGTATAGCCTCAACATCGAGAGGTTCCAGTGGAAGAGTTTTATACTTTTTTCTTAAACGAAAAACTTTTAAAGGTCCACGATTTTGTGAAGCTGCGATAAGATACGAGCCATCCACACCTCGCAGTTTAACAATGGCTTTGCCATTTCCGGGAATAAAAATCCCACTGTTAAGGATGGAAAGAGCCTGGAATGTTCCTGTACCCTCTCCATGGAGTAACAATCCGTTCAAGGCATCATATCTGCCAACAAAAACCTGGGTACCGTAGTCATTCGTATTCAATAGCAGATCCATCTTTCCATCTCCATCAAAATCATCTGCTATCATGCCATTAATCATTGAAAACTGCGCTTGCCGGGTTAAAGCTTGCATAGAAAATTTATCATCAGCCTCATTCATTAAAATACTCGACTGCATATCATTAGCTTCTAATATAAGCGTACCTTGTCTGTTCTTTTCAGGCAAAACATCGTCCATAGTTGCAACTGCATATGAGTGATAAGAAGGGAATTTTTTTCGCATCGCATTTACCTGCCCAAGCAGTTCATCTCTGCTTGGCGCCGGAAATTCATTCATATTGCCATCCTGATCAGGTAGGTATATAGATGGGATAATATCATAAATACCGTTACTGTCAAAATCATTAGCATAAATTCTCAACGGATATTTTGGTGATGCGCGATAAAAAGAATTTTGACCGGTGTTTCCAACCACGTAATCCATTTTGCCATCATTATTAAAATCGCAAGAAGCAATACTGTTCCACCATCCTTTTCTATTACTTACCGAATCATTATTTGCCACTTTTTTAAATATACCTTTATCATTTTGCAAAAAAGTTACCGGCATCCATTCTCCTGCAAGCACTAAGTCTGGCCAACCGTCATTATTAAAATCTGTCCATATAGCATCACAGACCATTCCTATATTAACAAGATCTTTGGCAACAGATTGAGTCACATCCGTAAATTTTATCTTACCATTTTTTGAATCATTGCGAAGAATAAAACTCGAAACTGGTTTAGGATAATTCCATGGATTGACACGGCCAGATATAAACAAATCCAGATCCCCATCATGATCATAATCGGCAGCACGTACGCAAAGCTTGCTGGTAAAGTTTTTTGGCAGGGCTGTTGAATCAATGGTAAAATTTCCTTTGCCATCATTTATATAAAAACAATCCTGGTAAGAAGAATCATTTTCTTTGTTGCCATAACCACCTCGTGTTATATATAAATCCAGGTCCCCATCACCATCTGCATCAAATAACAGAACGCCTTCATCATGAGTGGTTTTCTTTTTACAATCATTCTCATTCAATAACGGCTTTTGAAGAAACTTTCCGTCAGTTTGTTGCAAAAAAAGTTGCGCACTATTAAAAGCTGCACCACCGCAAACAATATCATCCAACCCATTCCCGTCTACATCGCCTACGGCTAATGCGGGGCCGTATTCAGAAAATTTGTGAGGCAATAACCTTTGAATATTGAAATCGATAAAATCTTTTTGCTGATGCACATATTTCACATTTAGCGAATCTGTCACGTCTTTAAAAAGATTACTAATTATAAAATTTTTGTCAACAAAAGAGTAAGGCAAATTTGCATCCCTGATATTTATTTTAAGCACCTGATCAGTCTTTACATTTAAAAGCAATTGCATTTTCCGATTTGGCCACTTGACTATCACAGAATCGATCATGTGCATATTTCCCAATCCAAAATGTGCAATATTCTCTATAGTGGATAAATAACCTCTATATGGAGTATATTCATACACTTGTTGCTTACCATGATCATAATGCAACTCAATAAACGCACCTAAACCGTTTCTGTTTGGGGTGTCTCCAATAAGCTTAATCTGAAGATAATGATTGGATTCCCTGGCATTATCCCTCGAAGTATTCCTGTAAATATGAGCTTCATCATCAATGTTATTTACGATAAGATCCATTGCACCGTCATTATCTAAATCCGCATAGGCAGCGCCATTAGAAAAACCGGGAACCATCATACCCCATTCTTTGGAAACATCAGTAAAAGTAAGATCCCTGTTATTCCTGAATGCAAAACTGTGTATTTTAACCTGGGGGATCTGGCTTAATATCATTTCTTTGGAGGCAATATTCGTAGCCTGCTGCCTGAAATTTATAAAATCATGGTCCGTTACATCTTTCGGATAACCATTGGTGATTATGATATCCCTGAACCCGTCATTATCAAAATCTGTTACCAAAGGTGTCCAACTCCAGTCTGTTTCTGCAACACCAGAATAAAAAGCAATATCAGCAAAAACAGGATCGCCAATCGAATCATCTGCATTAATGCGCGGGCCCTGGTTTAATTGCAAGGTATTTCTGATATATTGATACTGGTACCCGAAATTTTCTGTATTCTGATAGTCTCGGTAACTGCCGCCATTGAGGAACATTTTTTTTCTGTAATTGTCAGGCGGGTTCATATCCATTTCTATAAGGTCAGGAAGCCCGTCATTATTAATATCTTCGAAATCATGCCCCATACCATTGGCAGAAGTATGCTTGAAATATGATTTTATCTTATTACTGAAAGTACCATCCCGATTATTAACATATAAAATATCATCTCCCACAAAATCATTGCTTACATAAATATCTTTCCAGCCATCTTTATTAATATCAATAATACTGGCATTGTGCCCGAAGCCTTCTATTGTAATACCGGCCTGTTTGGAAACATCAGTAAAATAAGGGTGTTTCAAAGAATCATTCCAATCGTTTCTATACAAATGGCCTGTGCTGAAGAAAGAGCCATCGGTAATAATAGATCTAAAAAGGCTGGCATTATATCCTTTCGGGATGTTGTTTACTGTTAGATACATGTCAAGATCACCATCATTATCATAATCAAAGAACTCAGCCATGGTCGAATATAAAGTGTCTCCTAACCCGTATTCATGAGCCATTTCTTTAAAACGAGGTATACCATGTCCATCTGGCCCCTGGTTAATGTATAATAAGTTTCTCCTTTTGTCAGGATCGGACTTGATAGTAACGCACACATAAATGTCAGGCAGGCCGTCGTTATTAATATCAATCACAGATACTCCGCGACACCACTTTCCATTTCCACCAACCCCCGCTTCATCTGTAATATCCTGGAATCTGAAGTCTCCTTTATTTAGGTATAGTTTATTAGAAACCATGTTTCCCGCAAAAAAAATATCCTGGAGACCATCATTATTGAAATCGCCAATCCCCACTCCCCCACCATTGTAAATATTAGTCATGTCAAGGGGATTGATGGAATCATTTTCAACAATTTTATTATTGAAATGAATGCCGGAATGTTCCGGAGATATTTCCTGAAAAAGGCTTTTGTTTTTGCACGAAAAGATAAAAGCACTAATACAAATACACAATAAATAAAAGGCTTTCATGATTCTTTATGTTTCAGATACTACAGATGGCATTCGATAAAAATGAGTTTAACCGCTAACAGGCTTTAATGCAATCAATAAAATTAACCAAAAAAAAGAGATGGCGTTGACCAACACCATCTCTCTGATTAAAAATTGATATAAAAAATTATTAATACCCGGTATTCTGCACTAAAGCACCACCCTCTTTGTCAATTTCGACAATTGGTATAGGATAAATCTCATTCAAGGTACTGGTGAATTTGTGCCCGTTCAAAACTGGATTGGAAATACGTGTGTCTGCCAAAATATAATTGTTCAGGACTCCTGCCATATAACCAGCAGGCATTGGCCCACCAAAACGGCCATCATAACGTTGAAGGTCAAAAAAGCGATGGCCTTCCATAGCCAATTCAAGTTGCCTTTCCATATATACTGCAGATCGGGCGTAATCCTGGCCGTTAGCTGCAAATCCGGTAGCAGGATGGCCACCTGCAGCCCCATATAAACCAATTTTATAGTTAGCTGCTGGTGTATTAGTAAAGCCTTTTGAAGGATCGCTATTGTCAACGTAAGTATGTACCCAATATTCAGGATGCGCTGCCATGCGGTTTCTTACCATGTTCACATCATCTTCAGCAGACTGAAGGTCACCACCTTCTACTTCACATTCGGCACGCCATAAAATCACATCAGCAAACCTGATAAGGTTATAATTAATACCATTAGCTTGACTGCCAGCCCAACCTTGTCCTGTTTCGGTAGTACTTGCCATATTATAATGCCAGAAAACATTCTTTATTGGATTGTATGGAACAATATCTCCACGAGACCATTGTTCACCACCACATAATCCCCAATCTAAATAAGGGATACCGCGACGTCCTAAAGTCCAGTCGATGCGCGGATCCAATGCATCGGTTGGAGGGGTAAAAGCATCAGTTCCGGTAAGACCATGATCATTTTTTAGATTTACCAAATCATAATTTGGCAAAGTGGCACTAACTGTTGAAGTAGTTGTATTATCAGAATTATACACAGTTACTGAAGCAGTAGTAGTGCCAAGCATAGGCAAACCATTAGCATCAACCTTATAGGCATTCCCAAGCGAATAAGAAGGTTGATAGAATCCGCAGCAACCTGTATAGGTACCTGCAGCATAGTTCAATACATCACCCTGATCAGAGTTTTGACCTCCGGAACCATCATTTACCGTCATTTGTACACAAAAAACAGATTCATTATTATTCCTGTGCGCAGCATCAAAATTGTCTTCAAAGGGACCTAATGCATATTTATTTCCAGATGAAGTTACTCCGTTATTGATAAGATCAGTAAGCAGTGGCAATGCCTGCGAATATTTATGATCGAACATATATGCTTTGGCTAAAAAAGCTTCTGCAGCATAATAATTTGCACGACCAGGTTGTGTTTGTTTACCCTTTGGCAAAACCGCCATAGCAGCAGTGAAATCATTTTCAATTGAATCCCAGATAGGCCCGGGGTTCCCTACATTATAATTGCCATTTGCATAATCGATAGTTTCATTCACATACGGAACATTCCTCCACATTTTTGCCGCCTCCAGTTCAAAAACCCCGCGAAGAAATCTAGCCTCTGCTGTGACTTCCGCAGCATAGTCAGCAGTAACAGAACCGTCGGTAACCAGTGGCAATTCCCTGATAACATCGTTCGCCCTTTGAACGGCATTGTAACAAAATGCCCATTTTTCCTGCAGGTACTCATTAGCAGAAGTTACAGAGTGATTTTCAATCGGAACAGCAACTGGCTGATCTGTAGTATTGGAGCCTTTGTAAGCATCATCGGCAGCTACACCTCCGTATATCCAGTTGGTTGTGGAAGTTTCCCAGGATGTACTGGTTTGAGCATAGCCATCCAACATCGAGTAAGCTCCGATCAATAAGCCATCAACTCCCGCCTTATTTGCAAGTACTGCCGGGCTCAGGGAGCCAACAACCGGCTTGCTAAGAAATTTTTTGCAAGAAAAGATAATCAGCATCAGCACCGGTAGGCTTAACAGTGCTATATATTTATTTTTATTTTTTTTCATATTCATCTCTTTTTAAGTTTAGTCATTAAAATGTTAGGTTAATACCTGCAATAAACTGTTTTTGATTATTGGGATATGCTCCGTAATCGATACCAAAAGCAGCGCTCTGGTTAGTACCCGTTCCATTATTTGCAATAGAAGGAATGAGTTCCGGATCAAGCCCCGTATATTTGGTAATGGTGAACAAATTAGTAGCCTGAACATAGAGATGCAATTTGTCTATTCCAGCTCTTTTAAGTATTGAAGGTTTAATTGTATAGCCAATCTGCATTACCCTGCATTTTAAGAAAGAGCCATTTTCAACATAGTATGAACTTGTAGTACTTGATCCCATGGCCTGTGCAAAAGAAGCTGCAGACAATGTTGCATTAGGATTGGTTACGACTCCGTTTTGCACAATGGCAGCTTTGTTGTACATATCCAGGCTTTTACCCCCCTGGAAAGTACTGTAGAAATCAGTCCAGTATCTTACATAGTTAAAGTCTTTATTGCCTTGGGATCCATATAATACCATAGTAAAATCGAACCCTTTATAACTTGCATTAAGATTTACCCCATAAGTAAATTTAGGATTGGGGTCACCTATCCAGGTCCTGTCATTGTCATCAATTACAGTATCGCCATTTACGTTCTTATATTGGAAAGAACCCGCAGCGGCGCCTTTGTAAGTAGGGCCTTTTACAGCATCAGCATTTGACTGATAGATGCCTACGACCTGGTATCCAAAAAACGCACCGATTGGGTGTCCTACTTCATTTCTCACAATCGGCAGGTCGCGGTTGTATCCGAAGTCAAAATACCCGGGAGAAGGTATTTTGGTAATTGTATTTTTATAAGTAGTGATATTCAGACCAATACTAAAAGTAAAGTCCCTTCCTACTTTTCCATGATAGGTGGCAGATGCATCTACCCCTTTATTTTGTACATCACCCACATTGATTACCGGCGCGCTGGCACCACCAACAGTAGAGGGCAGCGGCAATTGGAAGAGTAATCCACTGATTGATTTTTTATACCATTCAACAGTGAAATCGATATGGTTAAAAATCGAGGCATCTACACCAATATTAAGTATTTTATCTCTTTCCCAACTTACATCAGGGTTACCAATCTGGTTATTATAGAAACCCTGGGTAATAGAGCTAATGTTTCCCCCAATACCATAGTAGGATATACCAGTACCGGAAGCATAAGTTGAATAAGCATTATTGGCATAAATATTCTGGTTATTACCTAATATACCATAGCTTCCGCGAAGTTTCAGGTTATTCAGCCAGGTAATGTCTTTCATAAAATCCTCCTGTGACATACGCCAACCTAATGACACAGATGGGAAATATCCAACCTGGTGACCAGGGTAGAAGATAGAAGAAGCATCACGCCTGATAGTAGCAGCCAGAAGGTATTTCTCATCATAACTATAATCCAACCGGCCGAAATAAGATTTCTTTGCAGTAGGCTGATAGATATAACTGAGTGGAGCATTAACAGGTGTCCCGAACTGCAATTGTACATAGTTAGGATCTAAAGAGAAGAACCCCTGTGCTGAGGCCTGAAGTTCTCGTCCTGAAGTTTGTTGAAATTCCGCACCTGCCAATACCTGGATATTATGCTTCCCGAATATTTCCTTGTAATTAACCGTATTAGTCCAGTTATAAGTGCTGCTAATAGATGCATCCTCTACATCCCCATTAGGATTGGTATGCGATTCATAGTCTTCGTAAGGATTATAATTAATATACCAGTAATACTGGTTATATAGGCGACCGCCAAAGCTTGTTCTGAAATTAAAATATTTTGCAAAGTCAACTTCACCAAAAGCATTTCCTTCTACATAAAATGCATGTGATTTACTGGTTGAAGATCTTGAAACTATTGCATAGGGATTGCTTCCATTTCCTAATGGCTCACCACCAGGACCATCATAACCACCACCGAAATGACCCTGAACATCAAAAACAGGTATAATCGGCATTTCACGGAACGTATAAGCTATGGAACCGCCCTCATTTTGTTGAGAACCGTTATATCCGCCATTATTCTCGCGATAGGTTATAAAAGCATTTTCACCAAAACGTATATGATTTTTTACGTAAAAATTGGTGTTCATGCGGGCAGCATACCTTTTCTCGTAATTGTTAATTAAGGTACCTTGCTGATTAGTATAGTTTACTGAAAAGTAGTAATTGCTTTTATCACTGCCACCACTTGCAGAAATAGTATGTTGTTGAGTTGGTGCCGCTTTAAAAACCGTATGAAACCAGTCCGTTCCTGCTCCTGTAGCAAATTTCTGAATCAGGAAGTCATTTTGAGGATTATTGGCATCAAAGTTATAATACTGAAGAATAGATGGGTCATTGGTTACACCAGCAGCGCCAAAACTGCCGACAGCAGCCGGGCCGTGATAACCATAAGTAGGAATAACACCAGCTCCCCCTGGATATAGAACCTGTGTGCCTACATCATTAGCCCTGAATGCCATTTCTGATTGCTGTTCCGGATTCATGAGATGCCATACATTTCCACTTAAAGGACGCTGTGTACCATAAAATCCATCATATGTAATCATGGCTTTCCCTTGTCTGCCTTTTTTTGTAGTAATTACTACGACCCCGTTACCCCCCGAAACACCATATATGGCGGCAGAGCCTGCATCTTTTAATACACTTATGCTTTCTATATCATTCGGGTTTACCACTGACATATCAGGAACCTGAACGCCATCAACAACATATAGTGGTTGTGTTTGACCAAAGTTTGAAATACCTCTGATAAACACGGTGCTTTGAGCACCGGGAGCCCCTGAATTAATTACGGTAACCCCAGAAGCCTGCCCTTGTAACAATTGCTCCGAACTGGTTGCAGGTATTTTTTTAGCATCCCCCACATCAACCACAGCTACAGCACCGGTAATGTCTTTCTTTTTCTGGGCGGTGTAACCAGTTACAACGATTTCATCAAGTGAAGTAGTTCTTTCCTTAAGCTGAATGGACACATTATCAATGCCGGAAATATCAACTTCAGCATCATCATAACCTACAGCGGAAATCACAAGTCTTGATTTGCCTTGGGGGACAGTAATGCTGAAAGTCCCGTTTGTTGCTGTTGCAGTAGCCAGATTGGTCCCTTTTACTGTTATAGTAATATAACCTAATGGCTGTTTGTCTTTAGCGCTAATAACTGTACCAGTTACTTTTTTCTGCGCCATCAGAGAAATTGAAATAAACAGAAGAAATAGCACTGCACAGGCACGTGCAGTTAAGCAGTGGATTTTTTTTCTCATACGCGAGCGTGTTATGGTTGTTGTTTATAAACTGTTATAAAGCGATAAGGAAAACGGTTTTGGATATTCAGAGGATATGTTGTAAGTTATTTAATAGGCTGACAAACAGCCCAATCGTCAAATATTAAAACAAAACGAATGCAATAACGATGTAAATTAAAATCAAAGTTATTAATTTTTGAAAGTTTTGTTAATATTTTTTTTGCAATTATCGGATTTTTGCTGATACTATTTTAACAATACTCAAAATCTTGATAAAAAGATCCAATAGTTCCGAGGAATTCAAATTTGATTTCAAAAATGAATTCGTGAAAAATTCAAATGTTTATACCGGTGATTTGTGGAGGATATCGGAGTCGAACCGACGACCTCTTGCATGCCATGCAAGCGCTCTAGCCAGCTGAGCTAATCCCCCATTTTTTGCAGAGCGCAAATATATTGAGTTTGAATTAATACCAGCATTTTCTTATTCTTCCAGGGCCACTTTATTTTTCCCAACCATCAATTTATATCTTGTTCCTGTTTTTAATGCATAATTTTCTTTTCCGTGACTTACAGGAAATCCAAAACAAATTGGGTAATCGAATTCTTTTACCGAATCACTGATAATTTCATAAACACTTTTCCCAAAAGGCCGTTCTGTATCTTTCATCTCACTAAATCCACCAATAATCAAGCCCGCTAATTTCTCTAGTTTACCGCTTCTTTTCAACTGGACAAACATCCTGTCAATGTGATAGAGATATTCACCCACATCTTCCAGAAACAGAATTTTCCCTTTTGTTTTTATATCCGAAGCCGTACCCATTAAATGTACCAGCAACGAAAGATTTCCGCCTATCAGCTCCCCGGCAGCTTCCCCTTTTTTGTTAAGCGCGTTTACTGCATATTCATACTTGATTTTATTACCTGTTAAAACATTTTTCAAAGAAAGCACAAATTCATTTGTATAGCCCTCATCATTAAAAGCTGAAGCCATCGGGGCATGAAGGGTCGAAACTTTATAATTGGAATAAATATGGCAATGAAGTACGGTCACGTCACTAAAACCGATTATCCATTTTGGATGCTGCCTGAATTTTTTGAATCTGATCCGATCCACTATTCTGCTGATGCCATATCCGCCACGGGCACAAAGAATGGCTTTTACTTCATCATCATCCAGCATTTGCTGGAAATCATCAAGCCTTTCATCATCAGTTCCTGAAAAATAATTCTGCGAACTGCTTTCAAGCGTTTTTCCGGTTTTTACATTATACCCCCATTCCTTCAAAACATCAATGCAGGTTTGCGCTTTCTGCAGCGGCATATAACCTGCCGGGCAAACAACAGCTACGGTATCTCCCTTTCGTAAATAGGGCGGAACTTTTATCATCATAATTCAATTAAAGAACATTTATCGGTTGTCACATTCAAACGGTGCCTTATGCCGCACTTTAATGCATAATTCTCTTTCTGATGCCCCACCGGAAAATCAAAACAAACAGGATAATTCAACCCCTGCACTTTCTCCAGAATAATTTCATATAAAGTTTTTCCAAACTCTTCCCCTGCATCATCTGGCTTTATTTTGAACCCTCCGATTATTAATGCTTTTAAATTTGAAAGTTTACCAGTACGCTTCAGGTTCCAGAACATTCTGTCGATACTGTAAAGATATTCCCCGGTATCTTCTACAAATAAAATTTTGCCATCCGTTTCTATATCGGATTTTGTTCCGGAAAGAGACTCAATCGTCTTCAAATTGCCGCCAACAAGTTGCCCTTCGGTAATTCCTGTTTTATTGTTTGCATTTCCTGGAAAAAGGTATTTCATTTTTTCTCCTGTTAAGGACTGTTTTATTGAAAGTATGGAATCTATTTGAACCTGTTCTGCCTTGGCCCAGTCATCAGGGAAACTGTTGCACATTTTAGAATGTACTGAAGCGATATTAAAATTCCTGCTGAGATGCGAATGAATTACAGTAATATCACTAAATCCGATTATCCATTTTGGCTTCAGCACAAATTTCCTGAACTTCAGTGCATCAATTATGTGCACACTACCATAACCGCCCCGGGCACACATAATTGCCCGGATACTGTCATCATCGAGCATTTGCTGAAAATCTTTTATTCTTTCTTCATCCGTACCGCCAAAAGTAAAATCTCTTTTTCCAACGGTGTCACCTATGCGTATTTTAAAACCCCAGTTTTCCACTTGCTGCATAGCAGATTGAATTTCCTGTAAGGTAATATAACCAGCCGGGCAGGTAATACCAATAATATCTCCAGGTTTCAGATATTCAGGAACAATAAGAGGTTTTGAAGATCCGCCTTCTTCGTCAATGTATTTCGAAAATGGCACAACTGCACCGAAAGTAAGTACCGATGAAAGAAAATTTTTGCGATTCATTAATTAAAGTTAATAGAAAAGCGCATTTTGGCATTGGCTGAGATTACGGTATTTTTGCAGGCTTATTTTACAGTATGAAGCTGAATAATGTTTTTCAGTTCAAGAATGCAACACAACAAATCATATTGAGAATAGAAATGGTGCCGGGAATAAAATAAAAATCAGACCTAATAAAAACAGATGAAGGATTATAAGAGGATATTAATAACTGCTGCCCTTCCTTATGCCAATGGACCGGTGCATATCGGCCATATGGCCGGGGTATATATCCCTGCAGATATATATGCACGTTACCAGCGTGCGCAGAAACGTGATGTGAAATTTGTTTGCGGCAGCGATGAACATGGTGTGCCGATTACCATCCGCGCTATGAAAGAAGGGGTACCCCCGCAGCAGGTAGTAGATAAATATCATGCCCTTATCAAAAGCAGTTTTGAACAAATGGGTATTTCATTCGATATCTATTCCCGCACGTCGAACAAAGTGCACCATGAAACAGCTTCAGGTTTTTTTAAAACACTTTACGATAAAGGCCTTTTTGAAGAAAAAGAGTCTGAGCAATTTTATGATGAGAAAGCAAAAGTTTTTCTGGCCGACAGGTATATTATGGGCACATGCCCGGTTTGCTCGAATCCACGGGCTTATGGCGACCAATGTGAAAACTGCGGATCAACCTTAAGTCCCGAAATGCTTATTAACCCGCACAGCACATTAAGTGATGCGGTACCGGTTAAAAAGAAAACCAAACACTGGTATTTTCCGTTGCAGCATTATGAAAAATGGCTGAAAGAGTGGATATTGGAAGGGCATAAAGAATGGAAACCTAACGTATATGGACAGTGTAAAAGCTGGTTGGATAATGGTTTGCAGCCACGTGCCATGACAAGGGATAGTAACTGGGGAATTAAAGTTCCGTTACCTGATGCTGAAGGAAAAGTTTTGTATGTATGGTTTGATGCACCTATCGGCTATATTTCGGCAACAAAAGAATTAACAGACAAATGGGCCGATTACTGGTGTAAAGGCGACACCAAACTGATTCATTTTATTGGTAAAGACAATATTGTTTTTCATTGCATTATTTTTCCATCGATGCTGAAAGCACATGGTGATTTTGTGCTGCCTGACAATGTTCCCGCAAACGAGTTTTTGAATATTGAAGGAGAAAAAGTTTCTACCAGCCGCAATTGGGCTGTTTGGGTTAATGAATATTTACAGGATTTCCCGGACTGTGAAGATGTGTTGCGTTATGTGCTTTGCAGCAATGCACCTGAAACAAAGGATAATGATTTTACCTGGAAGGATTTCCAGGAAAAAAACAACAGTGAGCTTGTTTCCATTTTCGGAAATTTCGTGAACCGCACATTCGTGTTAATGCATAAACTATGCAACGGCAAAGTACCTAAACTTCATGAAGATGTTTTCGATACAGCCGACAAAAAACTGATTGAGGCAATCAAAGAAGCAAAAAATAAAATTACGGCCGCAATCGAAGAATACAAGTTCCGTGATGCACTCTTTGAGGTAATCGATCTTTCAAGGAAAGGAAATAAATATTTGCAGGAAAAAGAGCCATGGAAAAAAGTTTCCGGTTTACACCCGACGGTTGAGGGCGAGATTACAAATAATCAAAAATTAATCGATAACTGCTTACACCTGTGCTTACAGTTAACAGCCAATCTTGCTATTCTTATTAATCCTTTCCTGCCAAAAACAGCAGGGAAAATGCTGCACATGATGAAGGTGGTTGATAAAATGCTGGATTGGGAAAATGCAGGAAATGTAAAATTACTGAGCGTTGGCTATAACCTTCGCCCACCAGAATTACTATTCAGGAAAATTGAAGACACTGAAATTGTTGCCCAGATTGAAAAACTGAAAAATGGTTTGGCAAAAGCGGAAAGCAAAATGACAAATGCAGAAAACCTTGCGCCTGCAGCGGTAAGCATTAAGCCACAAATTCAATACGAAGATTTCGCCAAACTCGACCTGAGAGTAGGAACAATACTTTCTGCTCAAAAATTGGAGAAAGCAGATAAGCTTTTGAAACTGGAAGTTGACCTTGGCTTTGAAAAAAGAACAATTGTGTCGGGAATTGCTTTACATTTTAAAGCTGAAGAAATTATCAATAAACAAGTGGTGGTGGTGGCCAACCTGGCACCGAGGAAAATGCGCGGCACTGAAAGTAATGGGATGATATTAATGGCAGAAGATAAAGATGGTAAATTACATTTTGTAAAACCGGATAGTGTTATTAACCGGGGAGCATCAGTAACATAAAGTAATAACAGTTATTAATTTGAACTATACTGAAATGAACAATAACATCGGCTTTATCGGCCTTGGAAGTTTAGGAACTCCTATTGCCATGAACCTGCTTGAAAGTGGTCATACCATTTGTGTTTATAACAGGACTATCGCAAAAACAGCGCCCTTCAAAGCAAAAGGTGCAGTAGTTTGCGAGCATATTGCTCAACTTGCCAGACAATGCAATATTGTTTTTACTATAGTTTCAGATGATGCTGCATTAAAAAATATTTCTGAAGGAGAGAACGGTTTGTTAAAAAACATGCAACATGGAGCCATCCACATCTCCATGAGTACTATCTTACCACAAACAGCTCAGGAGCTTGCATTACTTCATCAACAACACGCGCAACATTATATTGCTTCACCTGTATTCGGAAGGCCGGAAGCGGCAATAGCAAAAAAGCTGAATTTTGTTACCAGTGGCGAACCGCAAATACGCCAGAGAGTTGAACCTGTTTTGAAACAAGCCGGGGGAATGAACGTATGGGATTTTGGAGATAATATTTCAGCAGCTAATACTGTTAAATTATGCGGCAATTTTTTAATAGCTTCTGCGCTTGAAGCTATTGGTGAAAGTATTTTTCTTGCTAATAAAAGCGGGGTTGATGCAAAGCAGATGTGGAGCATGCTGACACAAACCTTGTTTGCAACCCCAGTGTATCAGAATTATAGCAATATTATCTTACAGGAAAAATTTGATCCTGCTGCCTTTACCATGAAGCTCGGATTAAAAGATATTAACCTTGTTTTGAAACAAGGTAAGGCTGTTGACCAGGCAATGCCCGTTGCCGAAGTTCTCAAAAAAAATATGGAGCAACTAATTAGCAAGGGTAAAGAAAATATCGACTGGAGTGCGGTATCCCTCGCTTCACAGAATTAAATACCGGAATTGCGTATGACAAAATCAAAAGCTTTAACTATTGTTCTTTTGATGTTTGTCATAAGCATATTAGTCAGGTTGCCCAACCTCAACAGGCCTGTTTCCAAGCATCATGAATTCATGTCAGCACTCATCCTAATTAATGTAGAATCCTGGCAACAAGCCGGTGGCGGAAGCAGGTTTCATTATACACCATTATTAAATTATCAAAACGCGGGAGATAAATCACCGCATACACTATGGACCGATGCCAAAGGCAATCTGTGGTATTTATCCATGGGGCCTGCATGGTACATCATCCCTTACTTTGTATATACCTTATTGCATTTGCCAATAGAGCCTATTTACCTGCGCATCCTCAATTTATTTTTCAATTTTCTTTCTGTAGTGTTGCTCTTTTTTTTTGTGGAGCAGGTGGTTCCGATGCAAATAGAAAAAAATAAGCGCTACAATATTGTCTTATTAAGTTGTTTTTTGTTTTCGTTTGCCCCGGGAATGCTATGGTACTTAGGTAATGGTTATGCCCACACCGGAATTATGATGCCGGTTGTCATAGTATTCCTCATGATAGTTTTGCCAATATTTTCATCGCCTGACAAAATAAGCACTAAGCGTTTAACTGGCCTGGCCATTACAGAAATAATACTGGTGTATTTTGATTGGATGGGAGTAGTCATTGCATTGGCAACTATCTTATTCTTATTATTTAGGATCAGAAATAAAAAAAGGTACCTATGGCCTGTTGTGATCCTGTCAGTGTCGGCAATATTGGCAACAGCACTTATATTCTATCAATATGTTTCTTATTGCGGTGTGCAAGGAGTAACGGATTATTGGAAAGGGCATTTTTATATGCGTTCATTTGCCAATACCTTTCAACCGATTTATTTTAAAGCCGGATGGCTGATCATTCATCTTATCACGATGTATTTGCCGCTAATTATTTTAATTATCTTTTCTGCATTTGGGTCACTTATACAGAAAAAGAAAATCATTTTCTCAAATGAAGAATTCTTTTTTATTAAAATATACGTTTGCTGTTTACTGCTATATAATTATCTTTTCCTTGAATGGTCATACGAGCATGAATTTTCTGTAGTACCGTGGTCACTCCTGCTGGTTTACGTAGGCGCAAAAATGGTTATTCATTTATTCAGCAAAAGAGCAATTTTTTTTATTCTCACAGTTTTTTTTATTGTTTCCGTAACCCAATATTATTTCATCAACAGACCGGGAAAAATATCTCAGGATGGTATGCCCTTCGATACATTTAAAATTTTCGGAGAACAACTTAAACAAGTCCCTAATAATTACATGATCATTTCACCTCTTGAAAAAAGAGCACCAATGATTGAATATTATGCCAAAAGGAATATTTTTATTATCCCTACTTTAGAAGAAGCTAAAAAATTCTTAATAGAAAACAATATCCATCAGGCAGTTTGGGTAGATCAGCAAAATTATCAATTAAAAAAAATAACTTATCTGGACCGTTAACCGTATAGCATTTCGCAAACGGAATAAAATGCCTATCTTCACATAATAGTTGTTTAACTAACTAATTTTATGCCAAACAGGATTATCAAAAAAGTGGCTGTTTTAGGAAGTGGGGTAATGGGCTCAAGAATTGCCTGCCATTTTGCAGGAGCAGGCCTGCAAGTGTTGTTGCTTGATATTGCACCAAAAGATTTGAGCGATGCTGAAAAAGCAAAAGGATTAACAACAGATCATTCATCAGTTAAAAACAGGATTGTAAACGATGCGCTCGCATCTACACTCAAGTCAAATCCTTCCCCTGTTTATACAAAAGAAGTTACTAAGAAAATAAAGACAGGCAATTTTTCCGATAATATGAAGGACATCGCTACATGCGATTGGGTGATTGAAGTAGTTGTAGAGAGATTGGACATCAAGCAATCCATATTCAGTGAGGTGGAGAAATACAGAAAGCCGGGTACGCTCATTACATCCAACACCTCAGGCATTCCCATTCACTTAATGGCAGAAGGGAGGAGTGAAGATTTTAAAAAACATTTCTGCGGAACACATTTTTTTAATCCGCCAAGATACCTGCGGTTACTGGAAATTATTCCAACCCCGTACACGGACCCGGAAGTAATTAATTTTTTACTGCATTATGGAGACCTTCATCTTGGCAAAACCACTGTGCTTTGCAAAGATACACCTGCATTCATTGCCAACAGGATCGGGGTATATGGTATTATGTCCATTTTCAGGCTTGTTGAAAAACTCGGATTAACTGTTGATGAAATTGATGCATTAACCGGCCCGATAATCGGCCGTCCAAAATCAGCTACTTTCAGAACAGCTGATGTTGTAGGAATTGATACCCTGGTAAAAGTTGCAAAAGGCGTATATGATAATTGTGCAAATGATGAAGCAAGAAACACATTCACTATTCCGACATGGCTTGAAAAAATGGTGGCCAGCAATTGGCTCGGCGACAAAACAGGGCAGGGTTTCTTTAAAAAACTATCTACTTCAAATGCCAGAGGGGAAAAAGAAATTCTTGCCCTGGACTTGAATACACTTGAATACAAACCCAGAACCAAACCAAAATTCGCAAGCGTTGAAGCAGCGAAACCAATTGACGATTTAAAAACAAGATTGAAAGCACTGGTAAATGGAGCAGATAAAGCCGGTGAATTTTATCGTCATTTTCATTACGGGCTATTCGCTTACATCTCACATCGCATTCCTGAAATCAGTGATGAAATATATAGGGTCGACGATGCCATGATGGCCGGATTCGGCTGGGAAACCGGCGCTTTCGAAAGCTGGGATGTGCTCGGGGTTGAAGCAACCGTTACCAGGATGCGGGATGCGGGATATGAGGTTGCCGCATGGGTGAATGACATGCTGGCCGCCGGAGTAAAATCGTTTTACAAAATAGAAAACGGAAAGCGGTTATACTATGACGTTAATTTAAAGTCGCACAAAGCCATTCCGGGTGGCGATGCATTTATAATAATGAGAAATTTTTCGGGGCAAACTATCTGGAAAAACAGCGTATGCAATTTATATCATCTGGGGAATGATGTTTTAGGGCTGGAGTGGAGCACGAAAATGAACAGCATCGGTGGTGAAGTGCTGGAAGGCATACAAAAATCTATAAGTATTGCTGAAGAAAAATATAAAGGATTAGTAATTGCCAATGAAGGAACAAATTTCAGTGCAGGGGCAAATGTGGGGTTGATATTTATGCTCGCCATTGAACAGGATTATGATGAACTTGATATGGCAATACGTCAATTCCAAAACACCATGATGCGGGCAAGATATTCAGCTGTACCGATAGTTGTAGCCCCGCATGCATTAACACTTGGCGGCGCATGCGAACTGAGCTTGCATGCAGATAAAGTAATTCCTGCGGCAGAATCTTATATCGGCCTGGTGGAATTAGGTGTGGGCCTAATTCCCGGCGGTGGCGGCACAAAAGAATTTACGCTTCGTGCCGCAGATGAAATGCATGAAGATGAACCCGAAACCATAACTTTAAAAAACAGGTTCTTCACTATTGCTACAGCAAAAGTATCTACTTCAGCTTATGAAGCATTTGATCTTGGAATATTAAAAAAGGGAAGGGATTTTGTAAGCATTAACCAGGGAAGAAGGATTGCAGAAGCAAAACAGGCGGTAATTGAATTGTATAATGACGGCTATACTATACCGGTACAGAGAAATGATACCAGGGTACTGGGCAGGTCAGCGCTTGGCGCATTATACGCCGGCATTAACGGTATGTGGCGTGCAAATTATGCAACAGATCATGACGTAGTGGTTGCAAAAAAATTAGCTTACGTTATGTGCGGTGGTGATTTAAGTGAACCCACATTGGTAAGTGAACAATACATCCTCGATCTTGAACGTGAAGCCTTCCTGAGTTTATGTGGAGAAAAGAAAACACTGGAAAGAATACAAAGTGTATTAAAAGGTGGTAAGCCGGTGAGAAATTAAAGAATTGCAGAAATTTTTTTGAGCATCAACTGAATCAGTGGATGCTTTTTATTATAACCTGCCCAAACAAAATTGCAAATTCATTAAGAAATTATTAGGTAGATTTACTTTCTCAAATTTGCTTATGAAGTATTTTTGGTGTACAGTTTTTTTTTGCGGAATAATGGTCGCCTGTCAAAATCATTCCGTCAAAAATCTTTCAGCATCTCAGGCTGACTCAGCATACACCATTATTGGCAAAATCCAGGGAATTGATTCAGGCTGGGTATACCTGCTCCACAGACAATCAGAAAACCAAAAAGTCGATTCTGCAAAAATCGACACCGGCTTTTTCATTTTTAATGGAAAGTCTGCGACACCAGAGCTATGTATGCTGGGCTTATCTAACAACGGTCATAAAGAATATCGCCTCAGCGTTTTTGTACAAAACGGGCAGATAAGAATTTCTGCAAAAAAAGACTCGTTGAATGATGCCGTAATTACCGGATCGCAAACTCAGGACGAATACAAAAAATATATAGCTGGCCGCAAACCTTTGGATGAAGAAATGAAAAAGCTAGGAAAGTTATATGATAGTGTAGAAGCCAAAAAAGATCAGCGATTGATGGACAGTCTGGAAAAAATATTCGAAGTATTTGGTATCAAAGAAAAGGGTTTTGTAAAGGATTATGCTAAGAGTCATGCAACCTCATATGTTGCTGCATTTGAGGTTTATCAAAATTTTTCATACAACCCGGATGCCGGAGAACTCGATACAGTTTATAATCAGCTTGCGCCGGAAATACAGCTTTCCTACTACGGAAAAAGAATAAAAAATGTTCTGGATATCGCTAAAAAGACTGCAATTGGCAATGTAGCCCCGGGGTTTACAGAAAAAGATGTTTATGGAAAACCAGTATCATTGTCATCGGTCAAAGGGAAATATGTGCTTGTAGATTTCTGGGCCAGTTGGTGCGGACCTTGCCGGGCGGAAAATCCAGGTGTTGCCCGGGCGTATAAAAACTATCACGCAAAAGGATTTAATATTCTCGGTGTATCACTTGATGAAGATAAAGACAAATGGGAAGAAGCGATCAGAAAAGACAACCTTACCTGGACACAGGTTTCTGATTTAAAAGGATGGAAAAACAGTGTTGCTGAAATGTATGGAATTGAAGGCATTCCAATGAACTTTTTGCTTGACAAAGACGGAAAAATTATTGCCAAAGGCTTACGCGGTTCCGACCTGGATAAAAAACTGGAAGATTTGCTTAAATAAAATGGGGGAAACAGAACTTATCCGAAATACACACCAATTCATTATTCATTCCGTTTTCTTTTTTTACGGAGATGCTGCTTCAAAAAATTTGACTGTAGCCATTACAGATGACATAAGCACCCACTGGAATGAACCGAAAGCAAAAATAAATATAAAAGGCAATTGGTTTGAAGTGCTTTTTGACATCGAAGGTTATTATGAACCCGACCTGCAACCCGAAACAGTTTGGTATAATACGAACCCGAGAAATAACTATTTCAGGATAGAAGAATTTTCAATGAGCCATATTTCATTTGTCGACGGATTGAACTCCAATACCGGTTATTTCAAACTCGATAACCTTCGCCATAACTCAACTACTGCGGCTCATGAATACGGCCATACCCTCGGATTAGAACATCCTCATGAACTGGATATCCGTGGAAAAGGGCAGCCGGGAATAATGTACCCAAGAGGAACCGTTTGCGATCCTGAATTTCAGTATGACATAAATGCTTTGCCACTTCAACCCGGAGGAACATTAAACCCATACACAAGAAAGGTTTTGCAGAAAGATGTAGATGACCTGAAACTGCATCGCCTGCCTTTCAACAAAAAAGGTTTTGCCATGATCGGGGGCTTTTCGAGCATCTATCATCAAAAGCATTTACCACCTGTATAATTTGACTTGGGTATTATATTTTTAGTTTTACCTTTTCATCATTAAAACTTTTCATGGAAAACATTTTATCGCTTAATAATATCACAAAAAATTATGGCAGGATAAAAGCGTTGAACAAAGTATCGTTCCATGTTCCTGAGGGTGCAGTGTTCGGCATTCTGGGTCCGAATGGCAGCGGCAAAACTACTTTACTGAGTATCATATTGGATGTGCTAAAGGCTGATGAAGGAAATTTTCTTTGGTTCGGGCATCAAAGTTCGCCTGAACAAAGAAAAAAAATCGGTTCGTTACTTGAAACCCCAAATTTTTACCACTACCTCTCCGCGGTAAATAATTTGAAAATAACCAACAGCATCAGTGGCCGTGGTAATATGGAAGAGATACTTCATGTAATTGAAAAAGTAAAATTATCGGAAAGAAAAAACAGCCGTTTCAGTAGCTACAGCCTCGGAATGAAACAGCGGCTCGCTGTTGCCGGGGCATTATTAGGAAACCCCAAAGTACTTGTTCTTGATGAGCCTACAAACGGCCTCGATCCTGTTGGTATCGCAGAAATGCGTGCCTTGATTATTGAGCTGAGAAATAGCGGGCATACGATTATTATAGCAAGTCACCTGCTTGATGAGGTAGAAAAAATTTGTACGCACGTTGCGATATTAAAAAAAGGGGAACTGATCACGACAGGTCACGTAAACGATGTGCTGGTAGATGAAGATATTGTCGAAATCAGTTCTCCGGAAATAGAAAAACTGGCTGAGGTTATCTCAGTTTATCCTTCTGTAACAAATATTGTACGCGAAGGGGATTTTCTGCAATTATATTTTCCGAAGAACAGCGCACAACTGGGAAACATCAATCAATTCTGTTTTGAGAAAAGAGTAGTGTTGAACCATTTGCTGCTAAAGAAAAAAAGATTGGAAGCAAAATTTTTCGAACTCACCGGAAACTAATATCAATAGCACGGATTGCGCTATCACATAATAAGAATTTTATGTTTCACATTTTAAAAACCGAGTGGCTCAAAATAAAAAAATACCCTGCATTCTGGTGGGTAATGGGCATTACCGCATTAACTTACCCCGGAATCAATTATCTTTTTCACGGTGTGTATGAAAACATTACACAAAAAGATACGCAAAGAGGGAAAATATTAAAAATGCTGATCGGCAACCCTTTCTCTTTTCCTGAAGCCTGGCATACTATTGCTTATTTCTCTTCCATTTTTGTTTTCATACCGGCAATTGTGGTTATTATGCTCATTACTAATGAATATACTTATAAAACCAACCGCCAGAATATTATTGACGGATGGAGCCGAAGAGAATTTATGTTTGCCAAAATGATTGATGTGCTCATTTTAACGGCCATTGTCACATTATTATCTGCGATTGTTGCGTTGATTATCGGGTTAACAAATACAGAGGATGCAAAAGTCAGTCATTGGCAGATGAGTTATTATACCGGCCTGTTTGCACTGCAGACATTTTCACAATTGTCAATTGCCTTTACCGTTGGGCTGCTATTGAGAAAATCGTTTATCGCTTTAGCGGTTTTTTCCTTTTATGGCATTATAGTGGAACCCATTGCCGTAAATGTACTCAAATACAAATTTGAAAATAATACCGGCGAATATTTTCCGCTGGAAATTTCACAAAGGCTCCTGCCAAAGCCCGCATTTATTGGCCGAATTGATGAAAAAGCCTACCAGGCCTCGCTTGATGCAGTCAAGTTTCATATCGGTTATACATCAGTGTTAATACTGCTGACATGGTTGTTTTGTTTCTGGCTGTACAACCGGCGTGACTTGTAACCGGGCCTATATAGTTACGCAAATAAAATTGCCGAATTGCATATCTTCTGTACAAGAGTGCGACGCAACTATATTTAATTGAACTACTGCCGCAGGTATTAAAATTTTACCAGATATTTACACGCAAACTATCTGCCCGGTACATTTTGTCTCCGGGCTTTATATTAAATGCTTCATAAAATTCCGGAACATTTACCACTGGCCCATTCACCCTTTCTTTTGCAGGCGAATGCACATCCGTCATTAACTGCGAAGCCAGTATCTCTTTTCTTTGTTCGTAAAGCCAGCTATAGGCATAGCCCAGAAAATATCTTTGCAGAGGAGTAAAACCGGCCATCTTTTCTCCCTTTTTATAACTGTCTGTTTTCTTAAATGCATCCATGCCGATAAGCAAGCCACCGAGATCAGCTATGTTTTCGCCCTGCGTTGCGCTACCATTTATGTGTAAGGTGTCCACAGGGTTGAATTCGTTAAATTGTTTGATGATTTTTGATGCACGTTCTGTGAATTGTACTGAATCAGTTGCCATCCACCAACCTTTGAGGTTTCCTTTTGCATCATATTGCCTTCCCTGGTCATCAAAACCGTGCGTCATTTCGTGACCGATTGTAGAAGCAGCCGCATACCCGTAAACAAATGCATCATCCAGTTCTTCATCCTTCTTTCCGGGCACTGCAAACTGACCAGCCGGTAAAACAATTTCATTATTACTCGGATTATAATATGCATTATAAGTTTGCGGAGTCATATCCCACTCTGTTCTGTCAACAGGTTTCCCCAGTTTGTTCACCTGATAATTAAACCACCATTGTTTTGCGTGTTGCACATTAATCAAATAAGGAAACTTCCCGATCTGCATAGCGCTGAAATCTTTCCACTTGTCCGGGTAACCCACTTTCTTTGTCATCTTCGCGAGTTTATCAAGCGCTTTTTGTTTGGTGCCGTCACTCATCCATGTAAGCTTCATGATCCTTTCTTTAAATGCACTGCGCATGGCTTCTACCAGGTCACTATAACGCTGTTTTGCTTTTTCATTAAAATATTCCTTCACGAACAACTGGCCCAATGCCTCACCAATGGCACTTTCTTCCACGTCCAAAACCCTTTTCCATCTTGGTCTCGGTGTTGATGCCCCGGTACGCGCCTTCGCGTATTCAAAATAATTGTTGTAAGTAACGGTATCCAGATACGGACAGGATGAAAGCACCACATGAAAACGAAGATAATTTTTCCAGTCGTTGATATTGACTGATGAGAGTTCTTCATTCAAAGCGCTATAAAATTCCGGTTGACCAACAATAGCACTGTCTAATTTACTTATACCTATTTGTTTCAAGTATAACGGCCAATTTATTTTCGGAGCAAGGTTTTGCAATGTACTTATCGCCATCTTATGATAGTTGGCATAAGGGTCCCGCAAATCGGCAAGTTTCCTAGAAGCTTTTGCCATCCTGGATTCAAGTTGGAATACAGATTGTGCATTTTTTACAGAGGTATTGCTGTCATCGCCCAATTCACGAAAAGTTTTATACAAATATTTCTGATAGGCATTCCTAACATTTACTGTTTTTGAATCAGTGTTGAAATAATAATCACGGTTAGGCATACCCAACCCACCCTGGTACAACTGGTAGGCCATTTCTTCACTGTTCTTATCGTCCTGTGCAATATATTCCGCAAATAAGCATCCGATACCTTTTTGATGAAATAATGAAGTTGCTTGAATAATATCCGGAACCGAACTGATTTTACTAATCAGGTCAAGATCCTCTTTTAAAGGCGCCAGGCCTTGTTTTTCGATAGCCGCTGTATCCATACCACTTTGCCAAAAATCACTCACTTTCTGATTAACCGATCCGGCGTCATTTTTTTGCTGAATGGCATCTTCATTTATCTTTTTCAGTCTCTTATAAATCTCTTCCTGTACCAGGTAGCCGATGCCCCAGCTACTTTCATCAGCCGGAATCGTAGTATGCTTTATCCAGCCGCCATTGGCATACTCAAAAAAATCCTGTGAAGGATTTGCTGAGGAATCTATATCTGAAGCAAGAATATCATTCGTTTCAACAGTAGCGTTCGGCGAAGTGGTACATGAAAAAAATGCAAGTGCCGCAACACTTAAAATGAACAGATATGAATTTTGCATAAAATAATTTTGAATGATTATAAATATATTGAATTTAAGAAGATACAGTTTGTCTTTTTGATGAACGGGCTATAGCATACCTGTTACAGAACTTTAGTATGCTAAAAAAGAGATTCAGGTTATTCCCTTTTACATCTCATTATCAAAATTCATTTTATCAGATTGTTTCCGAGAGCTAACTTTAACCCCTTCTTAAATGCATATTTTACACACATGAAAAAGAATTTTTTGTTTATTATCAGCGGCATCTGTTTGTTTGCCGGGTCTCGTTCATTCTCACAAACGAATTCCAGATACGACCCTAATGAAGCATTTGCACCAATATTTTATCCTTTTTATGGAGATGAAATCCGTTCTGCTAGTGGCACTCCCGGGCCAAAATACTGGCAAAACAAGGCGGATTATAAAATCAATGCCAGTTTAGATGATGAAAATAATTCCATCACGGCCACTGTATTCATCAGGTACAAAAACAACAGCCCTGAAAAGCTTCCTTTTCTGTGGCTACAACTTGATCAGAATATATATAAACCCGATTCAAGGGGGGAGGCAGTAACTGCTATTACCGGAGGAAGATGGGCCAACAGAAATTTTGACGGCGGTTATAACATTAAATCAGTAAGTATTATTGAAGGTCAGAAAGAGCAGAAAGCTAATTATAGCATCAGCGATACCCGCATGCAATTAATGTTGCCAAAAGCAATGAAGCCTAATGGCGATTCAATCGAAATGAAAATCGAATATTCCTTCAATATTCCGCAATACGGAACTGACAGAATGGGCAGGCTGAAAACCAAAAACGGATGGATCTTTGAAATTGCCCAATGGTATCCGCGTATGTGTGTGTTCGATAATGTGCTGGGATGGAATACACTTCCTTACCTGGGCCAGGGGGAATTTTATCTTGAATACGGCAATTTCGATTTTAGTATTAATACCTCCTCCAAACAAATTGTAGTGGCATCAGGAGAATTACAAAATCCCGAAGAAGTTTTAACGGCAGAACAAATTAAAAGATTAAAAGCAGCAAAAGAGAGCAATCAAACAGTAACTATACGATCTGCAGATGAAGTAACTGAAACTTCATCACGCCCTGCAAAAGACCGCATTACCTGGAAGTTTAAAATTTATAATGCCAGAGATGTGTCATGGGCAGCATCAACTGCATTTATCTGGGATGCTGCAAAAATAAATTTGCCAAGCGGAAGAAAAGCGCTTGCGATGTCGGTATACCCCGTTGAAAGTTCTAAAGAAAATGCATGGAAACGTTCAACAGAATTTACCAAAGCATGTATTGAACATTATTCGAAACAGTGGTATGAATTTCCTTATCCCTGCGCCACTAATGTTGCTGGAATTGTTGGCGGCATGGAATATCCCGGAATTGTTTTTTGTTCATCTTTTGCCAGTGGCGAAGGCCTTTGGGGCGTAACCAGCCATGAGTTCGGCCACACCTGGTTCCCGATGGTTGTGGGAACTAATGAAAGAAAATATGCATGGATGGACGAAGGCTTCAACACATTTATTAATTCAGTCACTGATAAAAGTTTTAATAATGGCGAATTCTATAATTCAAAACAAACCAGGAGGATGGCAGCGGCCTATATATACAGGCCCGAAAGCATTCTCACTATACCGGATGTGCTTACTACTGCAGACTGGGGAATTGATGCATATATGAAACCGGGAATGGGATTGCAATTATTGCGTGAAGATATCCTGGGTGAAGACAAATTCGATGCATCATTCAGATACTATATTAATAGCTGGGCCTATAAGCATCCTACTCCATGGGATTTTTTTCATGCGATTGAAAACTATAGCGGAGAAACTTTAGATTGGTTCTGGCGTGGCTGGTTTATGAATACATGGAAAATTGACCAGGCTGTGAAAAGCGTTGAATACAATCAGAACGATACCAGCAAGGGGGTAAATATTACGATCGAAAACCTGGAACAGTTACCCATGCCCGTTACTGTTGAAATAACCGAAGTGAGTGGTAAAACATCAAGAGTAGAATTGCCTGTTGAAATATGGCAGCATGGCAGCACCTGGAAATTTCATTACGCTTCCACATCAACAATCACGGAAGTAGTAATCGACCCGGACAAACATTATCCAGACGTTAATGAAAGCAACAACATCTGGAAAGCAAATTAATTGCAAACTTGCGAACCAATTAAAAAAAACTATGTTATAGCATTCTTGAAAAAGAATGCTTTTTTTATGCTTAAAAAATTAATACTCCTGCTTAGTGTAGTGCTAGCCGTTACTATTGCACAGGCACAGGAGAGGAACCTGTTTGAAAAAAGGTTTTTTACCAATGGAACAGATACCTTGCCTTACCGCATCATGTACCCTCAGAATTACCGGCCTGATAAAAAGTTCCCTGTGGTTATTTTTTTGCATGGCGCCGGTCAGCGTGGAAAAGACAATGAAAAACAACTGACATGGGGATCTGAACTTTTTCTGGATTCCTCCAACAAGCAGAAATTCCCTGCTATTGTTATTTTTCCGCAGTGCCCCACCAGTTCATTATGGGGTGCCATTACATTTGCCAAGTTTGGCGATTCGCTTCGTTATATTTTTCCTGCAAATAGCAGGCCCATTAAGCCAATGGAATTATTACTTGGGCTGTGCGATGAATTGTCAAAAAATAATTCTGTAGATACCAACAGGATTTATGTTGGAGGGATATCTATGGGAGGTTTCGCAACATACGAAATACTTTGGCGAAGGCCACATTTTTTTGCTGCCGCATTTCCGATCTGCGGTGCAGGAAATGCAAACCAGGCATATCTGTATGCGGCTAAATTTCCAATCTGGATTTTTCACGGCGATGCTGACCGTGTTGTTCCTGTGGCCAACTCCCGGTTGATGTACAAAACCCTGAAGGCAGAAGGAGCAGATGCAAAATATACAGAGTATCATGGAGTGGGTCACGACAGTTATAAAAAAGCACTGGCAGAGCCGGGTTTGTTGCCGTGGTTGTTTGCGCAGAAAAAATAAAAGTGGCCGACAATAATCGGCCACAATAAAAGGGATTTCTTCATTGTCCTTTAAATACCACCGTCCACTAACCATATTTTATACAGGTTATCATTCCGCAAAGCAAGAACAAATTTTTTGAGGTATCCTGTGGGTAATTTTATTTCATACGGCACGAATATACCTGCATAACTGCCGGACCTGAATGGTTCTCCGATTTTTATAATTTTTGAACCGGCATAGTTTTGTGATAATATTTTTTTTGTCATAAAATTGAACTGTGCCCAAAGTTCTTTGTGAGCAGTAAAGTCGGCTTTTGACAGATCATTTAAAGCTAATGCAGCTATTTCTTTCGCATCCGCCTTATTTGCTAATCCTTTTGATAAATCTCCGAATGATGTCTGCCAATGCACATCTTTAGGCAAGGATATGGAAAATATATTATTATTTATGGCTGTATTGTAACGAACATCATCAATCTCAAAAACCAGTGTTTCTTTTTTATTTTCAAGAATGAAAATTTTAAGGCCTTTTATCAACTTAGTTTTACTGTCAAATATATATTCGCGGCGGTTATCCGATCCAGGAAGAGTTTTGCCCTTCATATAATCATTCAGAAAATTTCCCTGTGCTTTGGAAGTAATGCTAATAAGTGTATTGCCATTTTCATTTTTCATGATTATAACAGAACCTTTTTCTTCTGCTTCCTGTTTTTCTTTCCAAAAAATTGTGGCGGGGTCAAGCAATATATTCATCCAGTCAACAAGATCTGCATTTACCGGGGTTTTATAGGCTAATTGCAGGCCTGGTATCCATAAATATTGATTAAAGCCATCGCTAACAACAATTCTGCCGCTCTTTTCAATTCGCCATTTTTCAGGTTTATCAAATGTTTCAATCAAATGATGCTCAACCATAGCATCGCTTTTATCAATGGAATTAAAATTATCATTGACAGTTGTTCGGACATGAAAATCAATGGCCATATTTTTGATGGAGTCTGTAGCATCAATAGCATTCATAAGAAAAACAGATGCTGCTTTCGCAGTATTTGAGCCTGAGCCTTTCCTGCCCAGGAAAGGAATGATAAACAATATGCCAGTTATTATTGCAGCAACTGCCAGGATTTTTTTTACAAGTTTTGACATTGGGATAACCCTGCCCCTGCCCGAATTATATACAGCTTCGCTGCTGTTCAGCTTTTCCAATACGTTTTTCTTCAGTGATAATGGGGCTTTGATCTCCGTTTTTGGGCTAAGCAGTTCAGCAACATCTTTCATCTCATTGTATTCCGTTGAACAATCCTTGCAGGATTTTAAATGTTCTTCGAAATTATTTTTTGTGAAATGATCAACACAGCCATCGAGCATGTTCAACATTTCATTTTTACTGTCAGTGCAATTCATATAAAGATTTTTTTGGATTAAGAATATTTTTCAATTTGTGAACACCATATTTAAACCTGGATTTTATAGTAGTGACGGACAACCCTGATATATCGGCTATTTCGGTAAAACTCATGTTATCGATTATCCTGAACCTAATGGTGTCTGCCTGCTCCTCAGGAAGCATTTTCAGCAATTTCTCAATTCTTGCATATTCTTCTTGCATCATCAGGTGACGGGACGCATCTTCCTGATATTGGATTTCTCTTTCGCTCAGCTTTTCAATATTTGTATCCCGGTGATTCTTTTTATTTTTACGATAATCGGCGCATGCATTTGCTATACTCTTAAACAGGTATGATTTTATATTTTGAATTGCTGCCGGATGTTTTACTGTCCTGTACACTTTAATAAATACATCCTGTACAATATCCTGCGCGTCAGCAGGCGACCCTGTCCTAAAAAAAGCAAACCTGAAAAGCTGATCCTGAAATGCAGTAATTACTTGTTCAAATTCCTGCAGGGCATTGTTATTGGTATCGCTATCCATAACCAAGGTTTAAATTTTGGGTTACAAGAATAAAGACGATATTTTGCCAAAGAAAGACTTAAATAATATTGATATTTTATGAAATTAAGAGCAATATCACTATGCTTAAGAAAAGAAGTATAGAAAGAATACTTTCAACTTAGAGCCTTGTCTTCAAAATCTCCGTTTGCCGGTTCTTCCAACTTAAAAAATCGCCCTGTAAAATATGCTTGCGGGCTTCGGTTACCAGGTGAAGATAAAAGGCAAGATTGTGAACACTGGCGATAGTTAACCCGGTAATCTCTTTGCTTTTCATCAGGTGGCGCAGGTAAGCTTTGCTGTAATAATTACTGATTTCGGAATCAATACCATCATCGAGCGGAGAAAAATCTTTCTCCCATTTTTTATTGTCGATATTGATCACGCCTTTCGAAGTGAAGAGCATTGCATTTCTTCCATTACGTGTAGGCATAACGCAATCAAACATATCCACTCCCAACGCAATGCATTCTAAAATATTCCATGGCGTACCAACGCCCATTAAATAACGCGGTTTGTCGGCAGGAAGGTGATCACAACATAACCCGCACATTTCATACATCAATTCATCCGGCTCGCCAACACTTAATCCGCCAATGGCATTGCCAACTGCATTTTTTGAAGAAATAAATTCACAAGATTCCTTACGCAAATCCGCAAATATACTTCCCTGTACAATTGGGAAAAGATGCTGCGTATATCCATACCTGTTAGCGGTGCTGTTGAACCTGTCAAAACAACGGTCGAGCCACCTGTGTGTCAGGTGCATCGATTTTTCCGCATATGCATATTCACTGGGATAAGGCGGGCATTCATCAAAAGCCATGATAATATCCGCGCCTATCGATCTTTGTATATCCATGACAGTTTCAGGGGTGAATAAATGCCTCGATCCGTCAATATGCGATTGGAACAACACTCCATCTTCTGTAATCTTCCTTGTTCCCGCCAGTGAAAAAACCTGGTAGCCACCACTGTCTGTTAAAATAGGTTTGTGCCAGCCATTGAACTTATGCAGGCCACCGGCCTGTTCAATTACTTCAAGCCCTGGTCTTAAATACAAATGATAGGTATTACCCAGTATAATCTGCGCATTAATTTCATTCAATTGCTGTTGAGTAACTGCTTTCACGCTTCCAACAGTTCCTACAGGCATAAATATAGGAGTAAGTATTTCGCCATGATCAGTGGCAATCTTTCCAGCCCTTGCTTTTGAATAAATGTCAGTTGCTGACAGTTGAAATGGTAATGCCTGCATAACAAAAGGCGCAAGGTACGAAAGGAGACAGAAACACAGGAAACGATCATTATATGCCACAACATAGAGATCACTGATGAGGGATGCGATGGATAAGTTTGCTTATTTTCGCATTTTGTCAGAACGCCCTATTGCTAAACCGATGAACTTATGGAAAAATTGTACTCGGAAATTTTGTGGCATGAAATAGTATTTGTTGCTTTTTGCATTGTTGCAATTGTTCAGCTGTTTTATTATGGACGGTTTTTCAGGTTACTGGCATTTTATAAACCCGTTACCAAAGAAAAATCCCAGCAACATCCGGTTAGTGTTATTATATGTGCAAGAGATGATGCAAATAAATTAATGCTTAACCTGCCTGGTTCACTGGTCCAAAAATATCCATCCACTTATGAAGTGCTTGTAGTGAACCATAATAGCCAGGACGATACCCGTTTTCTTCTTGATGAATTCAAGAAAAGTTACAAAGGCCTTCATATTGTTAATCTCGAACACGAAGCTATTGGTATTCCCGGAAAGAAATATCCGCTATCGATGGGCATTAAAGAAGCCAAACATGAAATTGTATTGCTTACTGATGCCGATTGTGTACCTGCCAGTGAATACTGGATTGAAAAAATGCAAAACGGTTATGATGACGGTGTAAAGATTGTGCTGGGTTATGGCGCATATCACAAAAAGCCGGGTGTGTTAAATAAACTTATCAGGTTTGAAACTTTTCATTCTGCATTACAATACCTTTCTTTTGCATTAGGTAAATTGCCATACATGGGAGTAGGCCGGAATCTTTCTTATAAAAAAGAATTATTTTTCAATAATAAAGGTTTTTCTTCCATTAACCACCTGCCGGGAGGTGACGATGACCTGTTCATCAATATGGTTGCTGATGATCAAAACACCAATATCGTTATTGACCCGGAAGCTTTTACATTGTCGGAACCGAAAAATACTTTCATCGAGTGGGTAAACCAAAAAAACAGGCATTATACCACCGGTAAATTCTATAATCCGAAAACAAAGTTTTTACTAGGTATTTATTCTGTTTCCTACTTTTTATTTTACCCTTTGTTTATAGCAAGCCTGATATTATTCAGCTGGCAGTTTTCGCTGGCAGTATTTGTACTGCGTGCAGGTTTCCAGGCGTTGATTTTTTATAAAAGCATGCAAAAGCTGAATGAAAAAGATTTGTTTGCATGGTGGTGGTTGCTGGATATGTGGATGTTTTTTTATTACCTCATTTTTTTGCCATCGTTATGGAGAAAGCCCCGCAAGACCTGGCGTTGATCACAAAATATTTTTCTGATTTTACTGCAACGCAGTTACGGCAGTTTTCTGCGCTTTACAATTTGTATCACGACTGGAATGAAAAAATAAATGTGATTTCAAGAAAAGATATCAATAGCCTTTATGAAAAACATGTGCTGCATTCGCTGGCTATTGCGGCTGTTTTTAATTTTCAGCATAACATGAATGTAATAGACATCGGCACGGGTGGCGGGTTTCCCGGGATACCGCTGGCTATTTTTTTCCCGGGGACCCATTTTCATTTAGTTGACAGTATCGGCAAGAAATTAAAAGTGGTGAATGAAATCGCAGGCCATATCGGTTTATCAAATGTTAGCATACAACATATCCGGGCAGAAGAAATCAGAGATAAAAAATTTGATGTTGCTGTTTCACGTGCAGTTGCTCCATTAAATGATTTATGGAAATGGGCAAAGCCATTGCTTAAAAAGTCTGATAAGCGACAACCGGATAACGATGATCATACTACCCCCAACGGTTTGATTTGTCTTAAAGGTGGCGACCTTGCCCGGGAAATTGCTGAAAGCGGCTGCAGACCAAGAATGATAGAGATTTCAGAAGTTTTTTCAGAAGAATATTTTAAAGAAAAATTTCTTTTATATATACCTCTCCGTCAATAACAAAATCGTTACCCAAAAGGGGTATTGTTCACTTTAGGCCCGAGGTTTAAATTTGCGCCGAGGTTGTAAAATCAAGTACTTAACCATCAATCATTGCCCCTTATCAGTCTTTGAAGCGGACTAAATTAATCCCATTACCCATCTTTATACAATCTTGAAAAACATAAAGCCATCCCTGATGAGATGGCTTTCTTGTTATATAACCTTATCAATTAAATTACCATTTCAATTCCAGCTTATTATTTTTCCGGTCAATATCGGCCATTCTTTGAGTCGGGTCTATTTCAATACTTATCATATCAATCAGCCGATGATTCACTTCAAAAGTATAAGTGGGGGCAGTCCATTTCCAAGGTTCAAAAGTTGTACGTGGTACCGATTTGTCTTCAACCGGTTTTTCGCCAAACATAAAATATTGCGGAATATAAGCTATTTCTCCTGAGCTGTCTTTATACCTTATAACAACATCTATTGGCATCGGCATTTTGCCAATAGCCTTTAATCTGATTTTCGTTTTTCCGGCATCTTCCCATAAACTGTCAATTGCATAATCAATTGTTTTGGTAGTATTGACCCAGTATTCCTTATACCAGTCTAGTTTCACCCCGCTGATTTTTTCTGCAATGCGCATGAAGTCATCTGCATTAGGATGTTTAAATTTCCATTGCCGGTAATATTCCAATAAAATTTTATCGCGAATATCGGCTCCAACAATATATCCCAGTTGCTCGAGAAATACTGCCCCTTTTGAATACGAAGCCAGGCTATAGGCAAAATTGGTATTGAAGTGATCTGCATGAGTTGTCATCGGTTCTTCAAGACTACTCTTTGCGAGATAAAAATAACTGCTGTATGATGCAGCCTGGTGTAAAGGCAATTGTTGCTTACGTTTTTCTACCAGTTCCCGCAAGCCCTGATTGTCAGGATGATTTTGAAGCTCGTATTCGTAATAGTAATCAGATACCAATGCTTCCGCATAAGTAGTAAAGCCTTCATCCATCCATGCATACATAGATTCGTTAGTTCCCAGCATTCCCTGGTACCAGCTGTGCATCCATTCATGAAATGCTCCACCCAATCCCGGGCCGACTAGTAATGTGCTCATCGGGTACTCCATACCGCCATCACCACCATGCACAAATGAATATTGTTTATAAGGGTATTTTCCGAAATGCTTTTCGATGAAAGGCAATACAATTACTGCTGCATCAGCAACGGTATTCCACAGGGTATCCTGTTTGGAGTCGTTATTTTTATTTTTATAAAGGACATTGATGGTTGGGCCGTTCGGAATATAGCGGACGAGGTGTTTATATTGCGGATCTGCTGCCCACATAAAATCGTGCACGTTAGGCGCAATAAAATGCCAGGCGAGTACATCACCTGCAGGCCGAATTACTTTTGTACCGGGTGTTTCATAACCATACCCAACCTGGTTTGCATTTTGCAGATAACCTGTTCCGCCAATAATATAGCTTTTGTCAATTGAAATAGTCACATCATAATCACCCCATACGCCATAAAACTCCCGGGCAATATAAGGAGTGGGATGCCATCCTTCATAATCGTATTCGCACATCTTGGGATACCATTGGCTCATTGAATACCGTACAGCAGTTATCGGGTTGTCCCTTCCGCTTCTGCGAACCTGTAAAGGAACCTGGGCTTCAAATTCCAATTCAAATACTGACATTGTTTTTGGCAGTATGGGCTTTTTTAAATCTACCTCAAGAATTGTTTCCTCTTCTTTAAAAGGCTGTGCAATACCATTCATCTTTAATGACAGCACATGATTATAGCCAATTTCATCGGGCTTTAAATTTAATATACGGTCTTTTACCCGGCTATCCCAATCTGGTTGCCCTTCACCACTTCTGTTGCGGCCAACTAAAATTTTACCAAGTTCACGGCTACGCGTATCCATCATACTGTTCGGCTGAAATGCATTCCAGTATAAATGATAAAAAACCTTGTACAAAGTATCCGGCGAATTATTAAAATATTCAAGCTTTTGCTTGCCAGTAAACCGGTTAGTGTTCACATCCATTTTAATATCCATTACATATTTAACATGCTGTTGCCACCTGTCAGGTTGCGCAGAAACGGAGATAAAAAAAACCACACTTAAGCAGAAACTAAAAAAAAATTTCATCAGCTGAGTATTATTAATGAATTGATGAATAAAGTAAAGATAAGAGCGCAAATTTCGACAAATGCGCCCGAACAGGAAAAGAAATTTTAAACCGGCTTATTTTATAGTGATATTGTCTCTAAGCAATTTCCCATCACTGTTAAACAACAGGTTTTTCTTCCGGATATCATTTTTAGCGATATAAATTCTATATTGAATTACATCATGGGGCAATTCAATCAGGTAAATATTTCTTTTTTCCCAATCAGCGTATTTGCTCTTATCGAATCCGTCTTTTACCTCTTCAGGCAAATCATTTTCTGCAATTTCCTTTTCAGTACTTTTCCACTCTCCTTTCTCATTGAATCTCGCTTCATATTTCTGATTACCGATATCAAAACTGGCCGCGAATGCTGTAAGCTTGTCTTTCCATGAAACATTATCTGCATAGGGATATTTTTCTTTTAATGCCCCGGTAACTTCCGAAGGTATTTTTCGGAGCTGAGCAAAAGAAGGCAATGAAGCAAGCGTATTCATCAATAAAATAAAAGAAAAGAAAACATGCTTTTCCATAAAAATATTTTGGATTTGAAACTCAAAAACCGCTCCTTTATTTTAATGGAACAGTTTAAAAAAACTTAAAATTATAAGGAAAGCACAAATTCTTATAGGCATTAATCTTTTCCCTGGATGACAATCACGATTTCACCCTTCACCCCTTTTTCTTTATAATAATTCAACACATCTAAGAGGTTGCCGCGTTTATTTTCTTCAAAAATCTTGGTTAATTCACGGCTGACACAGCAACGTCTCTCTTCACCAAAATACGTAATCAGTTCTTCCAGTGTTTTAATAAGGCGTAAAGGAGACTCATACAAAACAATTGTCCTTTCCTCGTCAGCAAGTTTTTTTAATAATGTCTGCCTCCCTTTTTTCAGCGGTAAAAAACCTTCGAAAACAAAACGGTTGGTTGGCAGCCCGCTGTTAATTAGTGCAGGTACGAAAGCTGTTGCACCGGGCAGGCATTCTACTTGCACACCCACTTTAATGCACTCCCTTATCAATAAAAATGCGGGGTCTGAAATGCCCGGTGTGCCCGCATCTGTAAGCAACGCCATTTTCTTTCCATCAAGTAATTGATTGATCAAATGATGCAATACTTTATGCTCGTTATGCTGGTGATAAGGAGAAAGCGGCTTTACTACCTGGTAATGGTTCAGCAGTTTTATAGTATTCCTTGTGTCTTCTGCTAAAATGAGATCTACAGATTGTAGAATTTCAATAGCACGAAAAGTGATATCGCCGAGATTACCGATGGGGGAAGGTACAATGTAAAGCATGATGAGAGGGCTGAAAGGTTGACAATTCAAAAAGTTGGATAACCAATAGCCGCAACCTTATTAACCTGGCAACAATTCAACCTATAAACTAATTAACTGAAATTTCGAAATATTCCATTACGGGGTTTGCCAATAATTTTTTACTGGCTTCTTCTGCAATCTGCTTTGCCTGATCTGCTGATGCAGCCTCTATTTGCAAACTGATATTTTTACCAACCCGCACATCCGCTACATTTTTTATGTCAAGATTTTCTAATCCACCCATCACAGCTTTTCCTTGCGGGTCAAGCAATTCTTTTAATGGCATTACTTTAATATTAACCGAAAAAATCATGTGGTTTTATTTTTAAAAATCAAAGATATGATAATGTAAAAGATGAAAACTACAGGAACTGCAAGCCATTTCAAAAGAAGGGCAGCAACAACGGCAACAATCAAAAGAATGATTTTGGGCAAATTCCTGTTCACTGAAAAATCAGTGAACTTTAATGCAATCAATGAAATGTTACAAACCATGAGGTAGCTCACCACAACGGTAATTGCGTATAAAAACCATTTATTCATTAATAACAGCAAAACAATTTCCAAATTGGAATGCCAGTAAATCAGCGGCATGGATGCAATAAGCAACCCTGCCGCAGGCGAAGGCATTCCTTTAAAAACATATTGCTGGCTGCTGTCAATATTAAATTTTGCGAGGCGGTATGCAGCAGCACATGGAAATATAAATGCCGGTAATAGCCATAAAAGAGATGTTTCCATTCCATTATGTTGCTGTATAAAACTCATTCGCAGAAATTGATACAATATCATCCCCGGGGCAACCCCAAAGCTTACTACATCAGCCAAAGAATCTAATTGCTTGCCTTTGTCAGAGGTAGCTTTGAATAACCTTGCCACAAAACCATCCAGGAAGTCGACGAGTGCCGCCAAAGCAATAAACAAAGAGGACATCCATATTTGCTCGGGCATGGTTATCAGCTGAGCCCCATCTGCATTATAAGTTACTGAAATACCATTTTGCAAAATGAAGATGATAGCAATACATCCAAAAAAAAGATTCAGAAGAGTAAACAGGTTAGGTAATTGTTTCATTCGGTTATCAATTCGATAATGTGCAAATTTGCAAATGAAACTAAGTTATTTTCATTTGTACATCTGCATATTGGTAAATTATTTTTTCATCAATGCTTCAATATCTTCAACAGTTAATGGAATTTTTTCCATCAGATCTATATTGCCATTACGGGTTATCCACACATTATTTTCAATACGCACGCCCATTTTTTCTTCTTCAATATAAATACCAGGCTCAACTGTAAATACCATACCTGGTTTTATCGGTTCTGTTCTTGTACCAAGGTCGTGCACATCAATTCCCAAATGATGTGAAATTCCGTGATACATATATTTCCAATAGGCAGGGTTTTCCGGAGTTGAGTTTTTAATATCGGATTTTGTCAGCAATCCGATTTTCAGAAAAACGTTGTTAGCTTCTTCACCTACTTTCTTCGTATAATCAACAATACTGATGCCCGGTTTCAGCAAACTCTTGGCATAATTATGCAAATGAAGACATGCATTATACACTTCTTTTTGACGCTTGCTGAATTTACCGTTTACAGGAACAGTTCTTGTTAAATCCGCACAATAGCCGCCATATTCAGCGCCAAAATCCATTAATATCAAATCCCCGTCTTTACAATCTTCACTGTTTGAAATGTAGTGAAGCGTCCGGGCATTGTCACCACTGGCAATAATACTGTTATATGCAGGCCCAGTTGCACGCTGAGATAAAAAAGAATGAAAAATCTCAGCTTCAATTTCGTATTCTGTTACCCCTGGTTTAACAAACTTCAGCAACCTTAAAAAAGTATTCCGCGTAATATCAATTGCCTGTTGTATCACTTCAATTTCAGGTGCAGTTTTAATCGCCCGAAGCTCTTTCATTATTTTAGCTGCGCGGTAATACTGATGAAGGGGGTATCTTTTCTTTACATCTTCAATAAACCTGTATTCCTTCGTTTGAAGCAAACTGGCTTTACGGTCGTTTTCATTCGAATCGAGGTAAATGTTATCTGCGAGGTGGATCCACTGCTGTAACAAACCGTCAAGGCTATCCAGCCAAACAACCGTTTGAATGCCTGAAATCTTTTTTGCTTCATCGGCCCTTAATCTTTTGCCATCCCATTTTTCTTTCAATTCGTTTGGCCGCACCAGCACCAGCACTTCCCTGTATTTTTCTTCAGGATGATCGGGAAAAATAATCACCATCGAATCTTCTTGTGTAACACCACTAAGCCAAAACAAATCGCTGTTCTGTTTAAATGTATACAAAGCATCACCATTACTGGGCACTTCATCATTACTGACAAATATGGCAACAGAATTGGGCTTAAGTTCCTTTTTGAAGCGTTCCCGGTTTTTGATAAAAATTTCCGGTTTTAATGGAAGATATTTCATGACGATAGATTAATAATAAAACCTCAACTGCTGTAAAAGTAAAGAATGATTTTGGTGTGTACACATTCAAAGCAAAATGCGAATCGTCAATATTGTTGAACAGATAATCGCAGGCAAAGAATCTTTAACACCAGGTTCAAAAAAGTAAAACTTTAATTATTCGTAATGGTTCATTAGAAAATGGCTGTATCTGAAAAATTGCAAAAACTAACAGTTGTTAGTTTAGATATATTTGTAAATTTTACCTGTTTTATTGAAATCTGACAAATATTAATGTCATTTACACAGTTTATTTAGATAAATTTTAAATATATTTTTGTCGTTTACACATAAACGATGATTCCATGCATATACCCACCCTGCTGTCCCCCCAAAAAAAATTAACCGGTATCGGACTGACGAATGTCGACACTATTCATTACCAACTTCAACCGGAAGAATTGATACGACAAGTCTTAGGCCGAAGAGAAGGTGCGTTGAATAATACAGGAGCCCTCGTTATTAATACCGGCGAGTTTACCGGCCGAAGCCCGAAAGATAAATTCATCGTAAAAGATGAAATAAGTGCAGGAACAGTGAACTGGAATGATTTTAATCTTCCTTTGGAAGAAAAATACTTCCAGGCTATTTTGAAAAAAATAACGGTTTATTTTGATAACCTGCCTGAAATCTGGGTCAGGGATTGTTATGCCTGTGCAGACAGGCGTTTTCGTTTAAACATCAGGGTCATTAATGAAATACCCGCCATGGATATGTTCGCTTGTAATATGTTTTTGCGGCCCGTTGAAAATGCTTTGGAAAACTTTAACCCGGAATGGCATATGTTATGCGCTCCCGGGTTAAAACTCAATCCAGCCGTATGTGGCACGAGGCAACATAATGCGGTAGTTGTATCATTCACTCATAAAATGATTTTGATTGCAGGAACCGGTTACACAGGTGAAATTAAAAAAAGTATTTTCGGGATATTAAATTTCATTTTACCCCATGAAAGAAATGTGCTGAGCATGCATTGCTCCGCCAATGTCGGAAAAAATGGAGATACCGCTCTTTTCTTTGGTTTAAGTGGCACAGGCAAAACCACATTAAGCGCTGACCCGAAAAGAAGGTTAATCGGTGACGACGAGCATGGTTGGACATCTGACAAAATCTTCAATTTCGAAGGGGGGTGCTATGCAAAATGTATCAACCTCAGTGAAAAAAAAGAACCGGAAATTTTTCAAGCCGTCAGAAAAGGTGCTTTGGCAGAGAATGTTACATTCTTTCCAGGCACTAATACTATAAATTTTGATGACGGTGCTATTACTGAAAATACAAGGGTTTCATATCCGCTAAATTACATCAGCAACTCCGTGCATCCGTCAATCGCTGATGCCCCAAAGAATATTTTCTTTCTTACCTGCGATGCTTATGGTATACTTCCACCTATTTCGAAATTAACAGCTGGTCAGGCAATGTATCAATTCATATCCGGATATACGGCAAAGATACCCGGTACAGAAACAGGTATTAAAGAACCGAAATTAACTTTTAGTGCTTGTTTTGGCGCCCCTTTCATGCCCCTCCATCCGGTCAAATATGCAGAAATGCTGGGCAGTAAAATAAAAGAGTGGGAAGTGAAAGTATGGCTGGTAAACACTGGCTGGTCTGGCGGCCCGTACCTGGCAGGCAGCCGCATAAAACTTGTTTACACACGTGCTATGATAGCTGCAGCACTTGAAGGCAAACTTGATTATGTGGAATACAAAACCCACCCCATTTTTCAGGTAGCGATGCCTGTTAGCATTCCCGAGGTAGATACAGAAATTCTGGATCCGGTGAATACATGGAACAATAAACAAGCCTACATAGAACAGGCCAGATGCCTTGCTGGCAAGTTTATAGCAAACTTTAAACAGTACGAACCCGGTGTTACCTATGAAATACAGGCTTCAGGGCCAGTATTTTAAAAATTTTTGTTAAAAAATTTTTGTTATTACAAAATAAAGCTGATATTGGCAGCCAAATTTTTTGATTTCACGGCCTCTAACATTGCCTGCAAAAAAACTCCACTGAATTTTTGGTGGAGTTTTTGTTTTGTTAAGCTTACGATTTGTATAACATTCAAAGAAAAATATTCGTTCTGATTCCGGGTTTGTGCTTTACCTGTAAAGTTTAATAACAGTACAACCGATGAAGTGATTGATACAACAACAATGACGAAGAGGGAGCAAATGCCGGTGTCAATAAAATATCAAAACATCATGAAAATATTTTCGCAGTTATGGTTATTTGTTTTTTTCAGTTCATTTGCACCGACAAATAGTTCGCTGATTGATTGGAATAGTGAAAGACGATTGACATGGGATGACTTTAAAGCAAACCCGGACAAAAATTCCCCTAATGCTGCATTGACAGGAACAAATATCAAATTTGATTTCAGTTATAGCAGCGACAGAGGTTTTCAATATCATATTACCTGCCAGTTCGATAAAAATAAATCATGGGGAAGGGTAAAGACAGATTATATTTTAGCGCATGAGCAAGGTCATTTTGATATTGCAGAAATTTATGCACGGAAACTGTGCAAAGCGTTCAGAGAATATAATCCCGATATTGAAAAAGCGAATAAAGAGGTAAACAGGATTTACGAAAAAGTGATGACCGAGCTTACTGAAACACAAAAGTTATATGACCACCAAACGAATTTCTCCATAAACAAGGAAAAACAAATTATGTGGCTGAAGAAAATTGATGATGAGTTAAAAAGCCTGGAGGCTTATGCCAATTACCACTAGTTGTTACGGCAGTGCGAAATTCAGAAAATTACTATTAGTTTCAACAGATCAAAATAAACCATAAATCTGCGAGTCGATCCTGCTGATGATTTCACCCAGGTGTTCTTCATTTTCCGGGAATTTATTTTTATCGATATCTACCACAAGCAACGGACCCTCCTTGTAAGATTCAATCCATTTGTTATAAAGGTCATTGAGTCGTTTCAAATAATCCAGCCTGATATTTTCTTCATATTCCCTTCCGCGTTTTTGGATCTGCCCTACCAATGTAGGCACAGAAGCCTGCAAATAAATCAACAGGTCGGGGGGCTGAATCATTCGCTTGAGTGTTTGAAAAAACTGGAAGTAATTATTATAATCCCTTTTGCTCATCAGTCCCATTTCGTGCAGGTTAGGTGCAAAAATATGAGCATCTTCATAAATGGTACGGTCTTGTATCACTGTTTCAGTTCCACTTTGTATTTCAAGCAACTGGTTAAGGCGGCCATTTAGAAAATAAATTTGAAGATTAAAGCTCCATCGGGGCATTTCTTCATAAAAATCATTGAGGTAAGGATTATGATCCACATCCTCAAACTGGGGAATCCAGCGATAATGCTTGCTGAGCAATTCAGTTAAAGTGGTTTTGCCTGCACCGATATTTCCTGCAACGGCAATATGTTTAGGTTTTTTACTTTTTGCCATCCTTAAATGTAGAATCTAAAATCTAAACTAAGAAAAAAGTTTTCAGTTTACAGTATGCAGTTCTTTCAAGAATACTTGTTACAAGCAAATCATAAATGTATTTACCCTATGAAAGCTGAAAACTCCGAACGCTAATAATATTTTAAACCCATTGCATCCCGAACAAGCTGCAAGGTAGCTTTAGCACTTGCCCTTGCTTTTGCAGCACCATGTTCCATTACCTGTTTCATATATTTTGCATCCTGCCGAAAGGCCCCGGACCTTGCCCTTATTGGTGAAATAAATTTCACCATATCTTCTGCCAATTGTTTTTTCATATCGCCATAACGGATACTGCAATTATTAAAATCTGCTTCAAATTTTTTTATCACATCATCTGCACTTACTACTCTCAAAAGGTTGAATAATCCTTCAATATAAACAGGTTTCACTGAATTGGGCTCTTTAGGTCCGCTATCGGTTTTTGCTTTCATGATTTTTTTCCGGATCAGTTCATCATCATCAGCAAGATATAAAGTATTCATCTGATTTTCGCTCTTGCTCATTTTTCCGCTGCCGTCAAGGCTCATAATTTTAATCAGTTCTTCCCCATAATTAAATGCATAAGGTAATGGAAAAACCTCGCCATAACGGTAATTAAACCGTTCCGCAAAATTCCTGGTCATTTCAATATGTTGTTCCTGGTCTTTACCTACCGGAACTTTTACAGCACGATGTATTAATATGTCTGCAGCCTGAAGCACCGGGTAAGTCAGCAAGCCGCTATTTATATTGTCAGGCTGCAAACGCACTTTATCTTTGAAAGTAGTCGTTTTTTCAAGCTCCCCCTTATAAGCAAGCATATTCAGGTAAAGATAAAGCTCGGAGATTTCAGGCACATCGCTTTGTATGTATAATACACATTTTTCCGGGTCGAGACCGCTACCGATCAATTCAGATAATAACCTCAATACATTTTGCTTCAACTCCTTTGTATCAGGGTGTGTGGTCAGGCTATGCCAATCCACCACACAGAAAAAGCAGTCAAACTCTTTCTGCATGTTTGTCCAGTTTTTTATAGCGCCAAAATAATTTCCGAGGTGAACAAAACCGGTTGGCCTGATACCGCTTAATACTATTTCTTTTTTCCCCTGCATAAGGACGGCGAAGATAATAAAAGTTTGTAGTTGGCAACTTACAGGCATTGAATTGCCGTTTCAGAGTAAAATTTTGGCTTTATTAGTTATTGCTGATTCAGTAAACACAGCTAACTCCAACCAAAAAATGTCAACCGGAAACTGCTTTCCGTTCATCTAAAACCTACAAAAAGTCCCGCTGAATCCATTATTTTTGTTTATTAACGTTTTGTATGGAAGTGAATGATGCTTTAATTGAGAACTTAGCTAATCTTGCCCGTTTGCATTTTAATGCTGAAGAGAAAGAAGAAATTAAAAAAGATTTGCAGCGCATGATAAGTTTTGTGGAGAAGCTGGGTGAACTGAACACCGATGGCATTGAACCTCAGTTACACATGACGGATGAAATAAATGTGTTGCGTGAAGACGAAATACAAGGATCTGTTACACGTGAAGAAGCTCTGGAAAATGCTCCGTCTACCGATGGTGTTTATTTCAAGGTGCCAAAAGTTATCAAGAACCCGAATTAATAATAGCAGTCAATGATTTTTCTCCTGATCATTTGCTGCGGATAACATGATAAAACTTATGAACACATCTATTATCATACATCTTGATAAAATCACGAAAAGTTACTTTCTCGGCAAGCAGGAATTGCTTGTGTTGAAAGGTATTTCACTTGATATTTATAAAAATGAATATGTGGCATTAATGGGCCCGTCAGGTTCAGGCAAAAGCACATTGATGAACATTCTTGGCTGCCTCGATTCCCCGACCGGAGGTTCTTATGTGTTGAATGGTCAGGATGTTAGTAAAATGCCTGATAATGATTTAGCCGAAGTACGTAATAAAGAAATCGGTTTTGTATTTCAGCAATTCAATCTGATGCCCAGGCTAACGGCTGTAGAAAATGTGGCCCTGCCGCTGGTGTATGCAGGTGTCCCCAAAAAACGCCGCATTGAAATTGCAATGAATATGCTCGAAAAAGTTAGTCTCACCGATAGGAGCCATCACAAACCCAATGAACTTTCAGGAGGCCAGTGCCAGCGCGTTGCTATTGCCAGGGCACTCGTAAATAATCCTTCCATTATTCTGGCAGATGAACCTACTGGTAATCTTGATACAAAAACTTCCATTGAAATAATGGATATTTTTGGAGCGATTCAGGCATCAGGCAATACGGTGGTGTTGGTTACGCACGAAGAAGATATTGCCAATTATGCGCATCGCATTGTACGTTTGCGCGACGGAGTTATCGAAAGTGACAGAAGAAAGGCCGAGACTTTACAACATGCATAGATGGCGCTTAAAATCTACACGAAAACAGGGGATAAAGGCAAGACTACACTTATCGGCGGAACCAAAGTTCCTAAAAGCCATATCAGGATTGAATCTTACGGAACGGTAGATGAACTGAATTCTTTTATTGGCTTGCTGACTGACCATTTATCGGATACCCATTCAAAGAAAACACTGAAAGAAATTCAGGACAGGTTATTCACCATTGGTTCTTCACTTGCGTGTGATCCCGATAAAGAACCTTCACTGAAAATTCCTGATTTAAAAGAAACGGATATCATTTTTCTGGAAAAAGAAATTGATAGTATGAATGAAAAACTGCCGGTAATGAAACATTTCATTTTACCAGGTGGGCATGTTGCTGTTTCAACAGCTCATGTGGCACGTTGTGTTTGTCGCCGCACTGAAAGGATTTGTGTGAATATGCAGGAAAACAAATTATTTGTAGAACCGCTTGTTATCAAATACCTCAACCGATTAAGCGATTATCTTTTTGTGCTGGCAAGATTTATTGCTCACCAATTAAAAGTAGAAGAAGTGCAGTGGAAACCAAGAATGTGAATTTGCGAATGATCAAATTCTGCATTTTTATTCTTGCTTCAAATCACCCATTCACACATTTTCAAATTCTCTCATTCTTACATCAAACAATTTTTCCATCTTTCATATGCAAAATCCGATCACTCATTTGAGCAAGCTCTTCGTTGTGGGTGACGATTAAAAAAGTTTGTCCGAATTTTTTTCTTAGCTCAAAAAAAAGCTGGTGCAGTTCACGGGCATGAACAGAATCCAGGTTACCGGTAGGCTCATCAGCAAAAATAATATCAGGAGTATTAATCAATGCACGGGCAACAGCAACGCGCTGCTGTTCACCGCCGGATAATTCTGCCGGTTTATTATCCAGCCTTTGTCCAACGCCTAATGTGATCAGCAGATTCCTGGCTTGATCTTCTACTTCTCGCTTTTTTCTCCCGGCAATCCACCCGGGAATGCAGGCATTTTCCAGGGCACTGAATTCAGGTAATAAATGATGGAACTGAAAAACAAACCCGATATGTTTATTCCTGAACGCTGCCAATTGCCTGCCCTTCATTGAATTGATTGCCTTTCCGTTTAAAATTATTTGCCCTGAATCCGGTTCATCTAATGTTCCCAAAATATGCAGCAAAGTACTTTTACCCGAGCCTGACGGACCGGCAATACTTACAATTTCTCCTTTTCCGATATCTACTCCAACCTCTTTGAGTACCTGCAGCTTGCCATAAAATTTACTGATATTCTTCGCCGTGAGCATATTTGCCATTTAAATAATAAACCTTTCAGTAACATTCCCAATTTGCATAACTTATTACAAACCTACAGGTTCACACTGAGATATCCGTTACCTATAGCACTTATTTTTAAACCATTTATACCGCTTGAAAACTATGATTTGGAATTCTCATTTTAAAAATTACATTTGCGGAAAATTAGGGCAGAGAAATTGATTGAGTAGCAAACAAATTTGGGTTTCTGCTGTCTTTGTATAAAATTAAAGAACATAAAACAGGGAAAAGATGTTTTGGACACTTGAATTAGCCAGTTACCTTGAAGACGCTCCATGGCCTGCAACAAAAGACGAGCTGATTGATTATGCCATCCGTTCCGGCGCCCCCATTGAAGTGGTGGAAAACCTACAGGAACTGGAAGATGAGGGCGGTGAAATTTATGAGGGCATTGATGATATCTGGCCTGATTACCCGTCGCAGGAAGATTTCTTTTTTAATGAAGACGAATATTGATACAACTTCTTTATAAATAAAAGCCGCATGATCATGCGGCTTTTATTTTTCGTTATCAGTTCAGTTATTCTATTCGGCATCCTTGCTGAGCACTCTTCATCTGAAATAATTCCATTCAACAAGGTGCAACAGCTTTCACTAAACGAAAAATTTAAATGCTCAGCCAGCTCATTCGCCAATTTGCAAGTTCACACATTAAACACTCATTTTTCCATCTGTTCAACTATGGAATAAGTAATCCCGGTTGTAGAAAATCCTCCATCATGGAAAAGGTTCTGCATGGTTACCATTTTAGTAAGGTCACTGAATAAAGTAACACAATAATCGGCACATTCATCAGCAGTTGCATTTCCAAGCGGGCTCATCTTTTCCGCAAAGTTGATGAAACCGTCAAAACCTTTAATACCACTGCCGGCAGTAGTTCTTGTCGGCGATTGGGAAACGGTATTGATGCGTACTTTTTTTCTCATGCCGTAATGATAGCCGAAACTCCTGGTAACGCTTTCCAGCAAAGCCTTGGCATCAGCCATTTCACTATAATCTGGAAAAACCCTTTGCGCTGCAATATATGTAAGCGCCACTATACTTCCGGCTTCGTTAATGGCATCCATGTCCCATGCCGTGCGCAGCACACGGTGCAAAGACATTGCTGAAATATCCAGCGTTTTTTGATTGAACCCATAATCCAGTTCGGTATATTTTTTCCCTTTACGCACATTCAATCCCATACCAATAGAATGCAAAATAAAATCAACTCCGCCGTTGAAATGCTTTATTGATTCTTCAAACAATTTTTTCAGGTCGTCCATATTGGTCACATCTGCCGGAACAACCGGTGCATTCACGATTCCAGCAAGCTTATTAATTTCACCCATACGCAAAGCAACCGGCGCATTACTGAGTACCAGTTGTGCCCCTTCTTCATAGCAGCGCAAAGCGGTACGCCATGCAATTGATTTTTCATCAAGCGCCCCGAATATGATTCCTTTTTTTCCTTTCAGTAAATTGTATGACATGATGATGGTTTTAAATTATTGGGCGTAAAAATAAGAAGTTATTCATTGCAATGGGAATAAATGGCCAATCAGCCAAACCAAGAAAAAAACGTACAAGAAAATAAAACCAAATGAGGAAAGCATATACAGTAAAAACCTGCGCATAGACTTCCGCGGGCCCAGTTTATTTTTCAGTAGCCTGTTTATATAAAAGGCAGGAAGTAAAGAGATAAGAATAATAAGCAGGATGGCCAATGAACGCAGCTTCATTTTGTTTTAGGTTTCTTAATTCAGCAGCTCTTTTGCATTTTCCAATGCTGCCGCTGTTGGCTTTTCGCCACTCAGCATTTTTGCAATGGTTGTAATACGCTCATCCTGTGTTAGCAGTCTCAGGTTTGTTTTTACAGCATTATTTTTTATCAGTTTATATACAAAATAATGTGCATCTGCTTTACCTGCAATTTGCGGCTGGTGAGTAATACAGATAACCTGTCTTTGCTGCGATAATTTTTTCAGGATAATACCGACCTGTTTTGCCGCTTCGCCGGAAATCCCGGTATCAATTTCATCGAATATCAGGGTAGCCAGGTTAATGGACTGCGCCACCAGCGATTTAATACAAAGCATTAATCGGCTCAATTCCCCGCCTGATGCGACTTTTCGTATAGGCTCAAATTTATTGCTCTTGTTGGCGTCAAATAAAAACTCAATTTCATCTGCTCCGAAATAATTCAATGCTATTGGTTGAATTTGTGCTTTTAATCTGGCGTTCGGCATACCTACCTGCACCAATAGTTCGTTTACTTTGTCTTCCAAAGGCCCGAGTTGCTCCTTACGTTTTTTCGAAATGGTTTCAGCCTGCTGTTGCGCCTGCTTCAATAATTTTTCTGCTTCTTTCTCTTTAACCAGGATATTGTCATCAATATTTAATACTGCCTGCAGTTTTATTTCCAAATTATTTTTGATGACAAGCAGTTCATTAGTAGTCTGCGCCCCATGTTTTTTTAACAGTTTATAACCTGATGAAACCCGTTCATTTATCTCCTCAATCTTTTTCGGGTCATAATTTACCTGTTCATTGATATTGTTAATTTCTGCTGCTATATCCAGCAATTCTATTTGCACAGACTGCAACCTTTTCAACAATTCCGGTAACGCATGATGGTAAGATAAAAATGGCTGTAGCTGGTTTACAAACATCTTCAGTTGCTGAACTACCGGCTGCTCCGATTCTTTAAGTTCATAATAAGCTTTAGATAATGCATTCTTGATATCTTCTGAACTGTTCAGCAATTTCAGTTCGTTATCGAGGTCTTCAAGCTCATTTTCTTTCAGCCCTATTTCCTGCAATTCATCGAACAGGAATTTATTGTAATCAAATTCTTTATTGAACTGATCTTTTTGTTTACGCAATTCCAGCAGTTCTTTTTCCGCAACAGATAGCTTTTTGAATATGCTTTGATATTCATTCAACAAATTGGAATTTCCGGCAAGTGCGTCAACCACTTCTCTTTGAAAACCCGATTCTCCGAGTTCCAGTGTATCGAATTGCTGGTGCAGGTCAACCAACATACTGCTCAATTGCCGCAGTTGTAGTAGGTTAACAGGAGTATCGTTGACAAATGCCCTTGACTTGCCGCTCGGTGCAATCTCTCTCCGGATTACGAGATCTTCCTCTGCATCAAGGTCGTTTTCTTTTAAAAAAATTTTTACTTCTTTTTTTCCCGCTACTTCAAAACATCCTTCTACAAAACATTTCTTTTCCCTGTTCATTAGTATAGTGGTATCAGCCCTGCCACCAAGTATCAGCGACAAAGCACCCATCAGTATTGATTTACCGGCGCCGGTTTCTCCCGTTATCACATTCAGGTTTCCTGAAAAATCAATATTGATTTCATCAATAATGGCGTAATTGGATATATGAAGTTGCCTGAGCATTACTGCAAATTAAAGAAAGTAAAGCAGAGATTAATAGATTATACATCCAAATCGAAGGCTAATAAAATAAAAACGGCACCTTAAGGTGCCGTTTAATATTTAATATTTCTTGTTATTTAAAATTTATTTTACTTCAACTGCGTTATTCAGATCGTCGTCAACCAAAATACGTCCGCAGTTTTCACACACTATAATTTTCTTGCGCTGACGTATTTCACTCTGGCGTTGCGGGGGAATGGCATTAAAGCAGCCGCCGCAGGCATCACGTACCACAGGCACAACTGCAAGTCCGTTACGGTAATTTTTACGTATACGATCATAAGACGTCAATAATCTTGATTCTACTTTTTCTCTTGCTTCCGCAGAAAGTTTGTTGAAATGTTTTTCTTCTTTTTCTGTAGTAGCAATGATCTTATCGAGCTCGTCTTTTTTATTTTTGAGTACAGCTTCTTTTGCGCTTACGTTTTTCTTTGCTTTTTCCAGGAGCAGCACTTTTTCCGCAATCTCTTCATTTGCATCTTTAATATGCTTTTCAGACAGCTTCACTTCCAGTTGCTGCATCTCAATTTCTTTATTGATAGCTTCAAATTCGCGGCTGTTCTTTACATTCTGGCTTTGTTTGTCATATTTCTTGATCAGTGCTTCCGATTCCTTAATTGCTTCTTTTTTCTGATTGATAAATTCCTGTATACCATTGATCTCCTCCTCAATACGCGTCTGGCGTGCATGCAAACCTTGTATCTCATCTTCCAGGTCGCTTACTTCCATCGGAAGCTCTCCTTTAAGTATTTTGTATTCATCCAGTTTTGATTCGATTTTTTGAAGGGTAACCAGCGAAGCCAGTTTTTCTTCAACCGAAAATTCTTTTACTTGAGACATATTTTGATTTACTATTTACGATGTTTGACGTTTAATTAATAATAGTTAACGGGGTTGGTATTCAAGCCTGTTTTAAGGACGGCAAAGGTAGGGAATTTTTCCAGCAAAATGTCATATAACAGGTCAATAGTATATTGCTCACTTTCATAATGGCCGATGTCAGCTACTACCAGCCTGTCGTTAGCATCAAAAAATTCATGGTATTTAATATCAGCAGTAATATAAAAATCTGCGCTAGCTGCTAATGCCCTGGAAATCAGGAAACTTCCGGCGCCGCCACACAAAGCTATTTTCATCAACGGTTTTCCCAACAACCTGGTATGTTTAATAACCGTCAGCGAAAATAACTCTTTTACCCTTTGAAGAAATGCCTTTTCGTCTATTGGCTCGGGTAGTTCTCCAATCAATCCGGAACCGACCCGGTTATTGGAATTGTCAAGCTCGATTATATCATAAGCTACTTCTTCATAAGGATGGGCTTCAATTAATGCAGCTACTATTTGATTTTGAAGATAAGCAGGGAAAACGGTTTCGATTTTTATTTCATTTTCATAATGCCTTTTTCCCACTTCCCCAACAAATGGTTTTGCATCTTTACCCGGAATAAAACTGCCTGTTCCTTCTGCTCCAAAGCTTACGTTTTCATAATTGCCGATAATACCCGCACCCGCATTAAATATGGCGGTGCGCACTTTTTCGAGATCGGCAACAGGCACGAAGGTGTACAATTTTTTTTGTGTTGATTTTTTAGGCCACAAAATTTGTCTGTTTATCAACCCCAGTTTATCAGCGATTTTATAGTTTACGCCATGAAGCACATTATCCAAATTGGTGTGAATGGCATATATCGCGATATCATTTTTCATAGCGGTAATAACCGCCTTCTCCACATAATTTTTTCCTGTGATTTTTTTTAACCCACCGAAAATGATCGGGTGATGCGCTACAATAAGATTACAGTTTTTTGAAATAGCTTCCTGCACAATTTCTTCCGTGCAATCGAGCGTGGTTAACACGCCTGTACATTGATGGCCAAGCGTTCCTGTTAGCAATCCTGCATTGTCGTAGTTTTCCTGGTAAGCAGGCGGGGCAATGGTTTCGAGATGAGAGATGATGTCGGAGATTTTCATTTGTATGAAGCGAGATTTAGTTATATGATTTTTCCGATTAAAGTACCTAAGTAAATCTTTTACCAATTTTAAAACTTCAGAAAGATAAGAATAGGATTGCGACGCAACAAAACTTTAATAATAACAATTAGCCTGATCAAAAATCATAGAACTATTAGCATGGAATAGTTGAGTGTTCCATGATTATGGCACGCAACCTGATGCTGAATTAAAAAATCCCCCCGGAAAACCGGGGGGAAACAAAACAACTAAAAACAAACTACGATCTCAGTTATATGTAACCGTTAGTCAGGCTTTTTACCGTCTAAAAATGTATTTATTGTACTGATGCTGGCTTTCTCGTTATCGTCTTTCTTGACTTCGTAATTGCTGTAGAAATTTTCGACGTTGGAAGCATTGCTGTATAATTCCAAATTACGGCGGATGTATGCCGGCACAGTCTCAAACTCATTATTCGGGTCGGCAGCATTAATATTGAACGATAAGTTGCGCAACTTATTAATCCGTTCTGCTGCACGTCGTTTCTGTTCTTCCTCCTTGTCCTGCATCGCAGGTTCCTCGGCGGGCAGTTCCGTTTCCGAATTTTCATGAGCCTGATGGGCCAAGGGCGCATCCGCCGCTGGAATATCTTTAAATACCAACTGCATTTCGGGGGAAGGATCTTCTTCCATAAACGGATTAACAGCAGTTGTACCCGAGATGGGTTCCTTCACAGGTATGTGTTCCGGGCTGGATTGTTGTTCCGACCGGGGTTCTTCTGCATATATATTTTTGGGCCTTGCAAGGTAACCCGCAGATACTGCAGTCGCCGGCGTCCCCGGTACAGTTTTCGTCACCAGATTCTTTTCATTATCTGTGGCTGTGAGGTTTTGCGAATTTAACCATTCCACGGTCTTTTCTACTTCGTTTTTTTCCACTTTTTTGTCCACAGTAATTTTACCATCGCTATCATCGGCAAAGAAAACCATCGGTATATGCGGCGCGGGGTTTTCTTCTTTTAGCTGAGGCTGCAGTTGTTCCGGCAGGGCCTCCGGAGCAACATATTGTTGCTCCGGCACCGGTTTTTCTTTTTGTGTAACGAGAGGTAGCACAGGCCCTTGTTCTGTTTTGCAGTTTTCTTCGGGCAAGACTAAAGGCATAACGATCTTGTCTTCTTTCTTAGGTTCGGATTTAATTATTTGGTCTTTTGCAAACGGGTCTTTGTATTCAAAACCTGTTGCAATAAGTGTGATTCCGATTTTAGCACCCAGTGAATTATCATATCCCAATCCCAATATCACATCAGTATGTTCTCCAGCACGACTGATAATATGATTCTGTATAATTTCCACTTCATCCATAGTAAACTCGTGTTCATTTTCGGATGAATTGATATTAATAAGTATCCATTTTGCGCCTTGTATATCATTATCATTCAGCAAGGGAGAAGTGAGTGCTTCTTCAATAGCATGCTGGGCGCGGTTTTCACCTTCTGTTGCAGCGCTGCCAAGAATTGCCACTCCTCCATTCCGCATCACAGTGCATACATCGGCAAAGTCAACATTGATTTGTCCCGTACTATTGATTACATCAGTAATACATTTTGCTGCAGTAGCCAGCACATTATCGGCTTTTGCAAAAGCTTCTTTCATTTTCAGGTTACCGAACTGGTGGCGGAGCTTGTCATTGCTGATCACTAATAATGTATCAACATATTGCTTCATTGCACGGATTCCTTCCTCGGCCTGCAACTGGCGTTTCTTTCCTTCATAAGAAAATGGCGTGGTGATAATACCGACTGTTAATATGCCAAGGTCTTTACAAATTTTAGCGATTATGGGCCCGCCTCCTGTTCCGGTGCCGCCACCCATGCCAACAGTGATGAAAGCCATCTTGGTATTAACCTCAAGAATCTGCCGGATTTCTTCCAGGCTTTCTTCAGTGGCCTGACGACCAATATCAGGATTTGCTCCTGCACCAAGGCCTTGCGTTAAATGTGGCCCGAGCTGTATTTTATTCGGAATTCCGCTTTGTGCAAGCGCCTGTGCATCGGTATTACAGATGATAAAGTTTACACCTTCGATGCTTTGGCTGTACATATAATTAACAGCATTGCTTCCGCCTCCGCCAACACCTATTACTTTGATGATGGATGATTTTTCCTTTGGCAAATCGAAATGAATCATTTTATGAATTTTAGGATTAGTAGTTTTAAAAAGTCGTAAGTAATAAGTATGAAATGGTAAGTAATAGCCGCATCTTACCACTTATTGCTTTCCACTCAAAGGGCATGATCTTCTTCTTCCTTGAACAAATCAATAATGCCATCTTTGAATTTACCCCAGAAATCTTTGATGCCTTTCCTGTTCCTGACCATTTTTTCTTCTTCGTCATTTTCATTTACATCAATTGTTTCTTCAACCGGTTCAGTTTTTTTCAATGCCTCGGGTATTTCCATTTTCGTGTAGGACTGTTCAAACTGTTTCCGGTTATGTTCGTAATCGCTATATCCTTTCAGGATAAGGCCGATACAAGTTGAATAAGTCGGCTTAGCCAATTCTTCAATATGCCCTGCTGTCAGGTGTTCGGTAGGGTAACCGATCCTTGCATTCAGGCCTGTGATATATTCTGTTAGTTGAATCAAGTGTTTCAACTGAGAACCCCCACCCGTTAACACAATACCTCCGTTCAGCATTTTATTATCAAGGCCAACCTGTTTCAAATGATAAGTCACGAAATCCATGATTTCATTCATTCTTGCCTGAATAATGTTGGCCAGGTTTTTTACGCTGATTTCTTTTGCAGGCATTCCACGCAAACCCGGAATTGTAATAAATGCGTTTGTTTTGGCTTCGTTTGCTAGCGCAGAACCGAATTGAACTTTCATCTGTTCTGCCTGGGTTTTCAACACTCCTAATCCGGTTTTGATATCGTTGGTAATATTTTCTCCGCCAAATGGAATTACTGCAGTGTGTTTTAAAATACCTTCATAAAAAACCGCGAGATCAGTAGTACCGCCGCCAATATCAACAATGGCCACACCTGCTTCAAGGTCCTCCTGCCCCATTACTGCTGCTGCAGAAGCAAGTGGCTGAAGTACTAAATCCTTAGTATACAAACCACTTTTTTCTACTGCACGGTTAATATTCCTGATGGCGTTTTTATCGCCGGTGATGATGTGAAAATTTGCCCCCACTTTTACACCACCATAACCGATGGGGTTAGGAATATTTTGAAAATTGTCGACAGTAAATTCCTGCGGAATAACATCAATAATCTGATCGCCCGCAGGTATATAAGTTTTATACTGGTCAGCTATCAACTGGTCAATTTCTTTTTGTGTAATCTCATCTTCTGTTTGCTGGCGCACAATATCGCCCCGGGTTTGCAGGCTTTTGATGTGATGGCCCGCAACACCAACATACACTTCACTGATTTCAAGGTTAGGGTTTGATGCATAGCAATTATCAAGCGCCATCTTAATGGCTTTGATTGTTTCATCGATATTCAGGACTTGTCCGTGTTTTACTCCGTTTGAGTTGGCACGTCCAAACCCAAGAATCTCGAGTTTGCCGAATTCGTTTTTTCGCCCGGCGATGGCAGCAATCTTGGTTGTCCCGATGTCAAGGCCAACAATAATGGGTTGTTCCTGGTTCATAGTTTATTTGTTTTTGTTGTTTTTATGGTGATTGATATTAGTTACTCCATTTGAAAATTTCCAAAATGCCAAATTATCCAGGACAATTTTTCGTAATCATCATTCGCACGCTTTTCAGCATGATTGCGTCGCACTCTTGTACTGTTAAGTCCATATTTAGCTTCAGGTTCACTATTGCCAACACACTAATGATTTAAGATCCATCCTTCTCATTTCATACTTTTCGCCCCCGGCCTTCAGGCAGGAGTTAGTTGAAACACCCTGATATTTTATCAATCATTGTTGTACATTCCCTATCTGCATATTTGCACATTCGTACATTATTTAATTCTTCCTCACACTATCTTCAATATCACCGCTTTTAAAATCTTTATCGGGGTTCAGGTTTTCCAACGGCTTCACAGTTCTTTGTCTTACTGTATCCATTTGCAATTGCTGCGCCGACCTTATCAACCCTGCAATATTCTTCGCAGCTTGTAATGAATCTGCTTTTGTCATCAACCCCCACTTTTTAGTACCGATCACTTCACCAGCAAACTGAACATTTACTTTCGCATATTTATTAAAACCCGTTTTGCTCAGCACTTCTTTGTAAAACACGAACAACCTGTGAAATTTCTTTTCACAATTATTTCCATCGCCAAATTCAATAACATGGTTGCCTACAAGTGGCACCATTTCAAAAGTCCTGCCTGGAGTAATATCAACCTGTGTTATCTGCGCCGACCAGAACGAATCTTTTAATAAAAAAGCATCAATGTTTTTAATTTGGGTTAACAACCATCCATCTGCGCCAGCCTGTTTTATTTTTTCAAAGGGGTACCCTGTAAACACCGGCAGCCTTACTGTCTGTTTATCGCTCAAAGGCAGCTGCGTACCACTGCTGTCAATATAAAAACTGTTCCCGGCAATAGTAAAAATTCTGGCTGCAGGCTCTCTTTCGGTAACGGATATACGTAAAAGATCATTATTATCAAAGAACAGTTCGGCCTCTTTTACCCAGGCATTTTTTTTCAGCCTGTTTTCCATTGATAATAAGTCGAAAGAGGAAATGGGTTTGCCTTCCGGCTTTATCGCTGAAGTATCCGCCAGCATTTTTATCACATCCTTCCTGTCAATAAAAGACCTGTTTCCTGCACTTTTAACTTCAATGCGATAGCCTTTGCAGGTTTTGCTGTTCCGCCTTTTAATTGCAGCAACCAGCAACAGCAACATACCCGCACCAACAATGCACCACATTGCCACAAAAAGTATTTTTTTTATATTGCTCTTAATGCTCATATCAAAAAATATTTCCCGTTTCATACCCACCCAACGGCCCCGTTTCGACCGTCAGATGGGTACAATATGCACAGGTGAGAAAACCCCTGCACACAATATGGGTTAGTTGGTTTTTTCAAGAACATGTTTTATTGGCATGACTAATGTATCAACATCACCTGCCCCTGCCGTAATAAAAAGCCCTTCATTTTTTTCTTTCATCAGGTTCAAAACTTCTTCCTTACTCATCAAATGTTTATTGGCATTTCTCATCCTGTCTACAATCATTTTACTCGTTACCCCTTCTATCGGCAATTCCCTTGCAGGATAGATAGGCAATAATATTATCTCATCCGCCAAGTCCAGGCTTTTCGCAAACCCATCTGCAAAGTCTTTTGTTCTTGTGAACAAATGCGGTTGAAAAACGACCGTGCATTTCAACTGCGGGAACAGACCTTTTGCTCCGCTTATTAATGCCTTTAACTCTTCGGGGTGGTGTGCGTAATCATCTATAAAAACCAGTTTTTCATTTTTAATGATATACTCAAACCTTCTCTTCACCCCTTTAAATTCTTTTATCGCTTTTTTGATTTTATCATCCTCAATTCCCAGTGAATGTGCAACTGCAATGGCAGCAACCGAATTTTCAATATTGTGCATGCCTCCCATATTCAATACCACATCTTCCAGTTGCCAGGCCTTTTCTATCACGTCATACTTGTAACTGCCGTGGTTCATTTTTATATTTTTTGCATATACATCAGCGTTATCATTTTGCAAACTATAACGCAAATGCCTGTCCCCTTTCAACTCTTTATCTTTTTGCAAACCCAGCTTGCTGATCAGTAACCCGTTTTTTTTTAGTTTTCCTGAAAAATCCATGAATGCCTCCTGCACTGCTTTTTCCGTTCCATATATATCCAAATGATCTGCGTCCATAGCAGTGATTACAGCAACATCAGGGCTGAGTTTCAAAAAACTCCTGTCGTATTCGTCTGCTTCTGCTACACATACATTCTTTTCATTACTCCAGAAATTGCTGTTATAGTTCACAGCAATCCCTCCCAGAAAAGCATTACAGCCGTACCCGCTATGACGCAGTATGTGTGCTATCATAGTAGTAATCGTTGTTTTGCCGTGTGTTCCTGCCACACAGATGTTAAAAGAACTTTTAGTGATTAATCCCAGCATATCGCTCCGCTTCAAAAGCGTATAATTGTTTTGCTGGTAATACATCAGCTCTTTGTGATCTTTAGGGATAGCGGGTGTATACACAACTATCTCTGCATCTTTTGGCGCCAGCGACAAATCCTCTTTGTAATGAACTGCAATCCCTTCATTTATCAATTGCCTTGTTAAAGGAGTTTCCGTTTTATCATAGCCGCTCACTTCCTTTCGGTGAAATTTAAAATACCTTGCCAATGCGCTCATTCCAATGCCGCCAATGCCGATGAAATAAATCTTCTTTATGTCTTTTATATCAATCATTTCTTTCGTGAATAGTGAATTAATCACTTGTCAACAGTTTAACTGATCAACTTTAATATTTCGTTCGCTATCACTTCATCCGCATTTGCCACAGCCAGCTTTGCGATGTTCTCCCTTAATTCGTTTTGTTTACTTTCGTTTTTTGCCAGGGCAATAACAGTTGTAATTAATTTTTCTTTTGCTTCACTGTCCTTTATCAATATACCCGCATGCCTGTTCACTAAATTCTGCGCGTTTACAGTCTGATGATCTTCTGCCGCAAAAGGAAACGGCACCAATACAACCGGTTTTTTTACTACGCATAATTCAGCAATTGACATAGCGCCTGATCTTGAAATAACCATATCTGCCGCCGCAAATGCATATTCCATTCTGGCAATAAAATCATTTGTCCAAACATTCATTTTTCCGTTTGCTGCCTGTTTCGCTCTATCAACATATAATTTACCTGTTTGCCAAATCAACTGCAGGTTATTACTGGCAAATTCTTCAATGCCTGCATCAACCGCTTCGTTAATACTTTTTGCACCGAGGCTACCCCCAGTAGATAAAACCGTCTTCTTTAAAGGATCTAATCCAAAAAATTTTATCGCTTCTTCACGGCTAATATTATTATGTACAATACTTGCTCTTACCGGATTTCCGGTTATCATAATTTTTTCAGCAGGAAAAAATTTTTCCATTCCATCAGTTGCGACAAAAATTTTCGTTGCTTTTTTTCCCAGCATCATATTGGCTTTGCCCGCAAATGAATTCGACTCGTGAATAAAAGTTGGAACCCCTTTGGATTGTGCATAGCGTAAAACCGGGAAACTGGAATAACCACCCACACCAATCACCGCATCAGGGTTGAAATCTTTTATGATTCTCTTCACCTGCAAAAAACTTTTTGCCAGCTTAAAGGGTAACCCAATATTTTTCATCAAAGAACTTCTGTTGAAGCCTGCAATATCAATTCCTTTAATTTTATAGCCTGCCTGAGGCACTTTTTCCATTTCCATTTTTCCATTGGCGCCTACGAACAATATTCCAATCGCAGCGTCAATTTTTTTAAGCGCATTGGCAATGGCAATAGCCGGAAAAATATGTCCGCCTGTTCCCCCTCCTGCTATGATAATTTTCCTGCTCACTTTTAATTTTCAACTTGTGTTGCTTCTGCAGCTTCCAAATCCTTTTCTATTTTATCTCCTTCCAGCTGTTCAACATTTCTCGCCACGCTTAATAATATTCCTATCGCCAGGCAGGTAAATAAAAACGAACTCCCCCCCATGCTTACCAGTGGAAGTGTTACACCCGTTACCGGAAATAAATTCACATTTACTGCCATGTTTGCCAGAGCCTGGATCATTAGTGTAAAACTTAATCCCAGTGCAAGGAAAGCTCCGAAAGCAAATGGGCATCGTTTATAAATCCTTATGCTGCGGAAAAGAAAAGTCAGGTAAATACAAACAATAAAAGCGCCGCCAATCAATCCATATTCTTCTATAATGATAGCATAAATAAAATCAGAATACGGATGAGGTAAAAAATTTCTTTGCCGGCTGTTACCCGGACCAAGGCCGATCCAGCTTCCATTTGCAATGGCAATTTTCGCCTGGTTCACCTGGTAATTATTATCACTATTGTTTTCTTTACTTCCATATATAAAACTTTCAACACGATTGATCCACGTATCAACACGTACAAATAATCCGGAATGGTTTTCCGTTTTGGGTTTTTCAGTAATCCCGTCGTTTGATTTATGGCGAATAACTGCAGCCAGAACCAAAACCACAACCGGAATGATGGCTACAGTAATGGTAAGCAATAAATGTTTTGCACTTACCCTGCCAATAAACATCAACATCATGCTTGTGGCGCCAATCAACAATGCAGTAGATAAATTTGCAGGGGCAATAAGTAAACAAACAATAGCAACAGGAATAATAACCGGGAGAAATCCCTTTTTAAAATCCTTGATCACCTGTTGCTTTTTGCTAAGCAAGCGGCTCAGATACATAAACAACGCCAGTTTAGCGAGATCAGAAGTCTGGAATGTCAGGTTGATAATCGGCAACCTTATCCATCTGCTCCCCTCATTTAATTTCACTCCAAAAAATAAAGTGTATATTAATAGCGGGATGGATATGAGAAATAATATCTGCGCCACTTTTGAATAGATCGTATAATTGACCTGGTGGGCGAAATAAATAATCAGCACCCCAATAACAATGAAAGCAAATTGTTTGAACAAATAAATTTCATTATTGCCTTTGTTCATTTTATAAGCCAGCAACCCTGTTGAGCTATAAACAGCCAGTAATGAAACCAGCGACAACAATACCACTGCAGACCATATAACCTTATCGCCTTTAGTTCTTGAACTTAAGTTGCGCAATGGACTTCTTTCTATCGTTGCAAAATCTGCCATTAATTAGTTTCCGTTTTCTTGTTCCCTTTTTTATTTAGCTGCATAGCCAATCTTCAGTACAAGAGTGCGACGCAACATTGCTTTAACAGAATTACAAATGCCTGTTACCAAATTTTCCTCATTTACAAATCCCTAACTGCTTCTTTAAATTGCTTTCCCCTGTCTTCATAATTTTTGAACAAATCAAAGCTGGCACATGCAGGGCTAAGCAAAACCACATCACCTTTAGATGCAAAGTGAAATGCCGCTTTCACTGCTTCCTGTGCGTTTGCTGTATTTACCATCAATGGCACATCGCTTTGAAATGCTTCATGAATTTTCCTGTTGTCAACACCCATGCATACAACAGCTTTCACTTTTTCCTTTACCAGGTCCCGGATCAGCGAATAATCGTTTCCTTTATCAATGCCCCCTAAAATCAGGATTACAGGCTTTGTCATGCTCTCGAGTGCATACCAGGTGCTGTTTACATTAGTGGCTTTGCTATCGTTGATAAAATCAACCCCACGCACCGTAAGCACGAATTCCATACGATGCTCAAGCGCTTCAAAACTTTTTATGGCTTCGCGGATTTTTTCTTTTCTTATTCCAATGGTTGCTGCTGCAAGCCCGGCTGCCATTGTGTTGTATTGGTTATGGATGCCTTTCAGTGCGAAATCGTAAATGCTCATTTGCATTTTTTCGCTGCCCGTAATAAGCGTCATCTGCCCATTGCGGATAAAGCCTCCTTGTTTGAATTCTTGCTGCATAGTAATTGGTAGTGGGTTAGATAGTAAAGAATACTGGCTGATATTATTTTTCGTAACAGGGTCGTCGTCGTTATAAATAAAGTAGTCCTCGTTTGTCTGGTTCAACACAATCCTAAACTTGCTGTTTATGTAATTTTCAAACTTGTAATCGTAACGGTCAAGATGGTCTTCAGTTATGTTGGTGAGCACTGCCACATCAGGTCTGAAAGTTTTGATATCATCCAGCTGGTAACTGCTGATTTCAGCGATATACCATTTCTTCGGTTCTTCTGCCACCTGCTTAGCAAATGAATAACCAATGTTGCCGACAAGGGCGCAATCGAGATTACCTGCTTTACAAATATGATGAGTCATTGCGGTGGTAGTGGTTTTGCCGTTACTGCCGGTAATACCTATTATTTTACTTTCGCCTTTATGCCTGTATGCCAATTCTATTTCACTGATCACGGGAATTCCTTTCGCACGTATTTTTTTTACCAGGTCATTTTTTTCCGGAATTCCCGGGCTTTTCATCACTTCATCAGCCGTCAAAATTTTCTCCTCGGAATGTTTTCCTTCTTCAAAAGCAATTCCTTTCTGCAGCAACTCCTGCTTATATTTTTCTTTCAGCAAACCTGCATCGGAAACAAATACATCGTACCCTTGCTGTTTTGCCAGCAAAGCGGCACCTACGCCACTTTCACTTCCGCCCAATATTGAAATACGCATACTGGTTTCCGTTAAAAAATGATTTTGCTTTCCGGAGGAATCGGATTGAGGGGGTTCTTCAGAAAAATTGGATTAATGCTGCACCACAATTATTTTACTTAACCATATAAGGCCTATTTTATCTTACATGAGTTTGCCGGCTTTACCTTATTTTCAATGTAACTATCGCAAGCATCATGCACATAATGGTTACTATCCAAAACCTGGTCACTATTTTACTTTCATTATACCCGAGCTTTTGATAATGATGATGCAACGGGCTCATCAAAAAAACCCTTCGCCCTTCACCATATTTTCTTTTAGTGTATTTGAAATAGCTAACCTGTATTACCACACTGATATTCTCTACTAAAAACACGCCACAGAAGATAGGTATCAGTAATTCTTTACGGACAATAATCGCCAATGCAGCAATAATACCACCCAATGTCAGGCTGCCGGTATCGCCCATAAATACCTGTGCGGGATATGCATTGTACCATAGAAAACCAACACATGCGCCAATTAAGGCGCCAATGAAAATGGATAGCTCCCCAAGGTTCGGGATGTACATGATATTGAGGTACTCTGCAAACCTGAGGTTCCCGGAAGCATAGGCAAATATTCCCAGGCATGCCCCGATTACCGCACTCACTCCTGTTGCCAGCCCATCAAGACCATCAGTAATATTTGCACCATTCGAAACTGCGGTAATAATAAAAATCACGATCACCACATACAATATCCATGTTGCCCCCCTTAATGCCGAAGGCAATAACTTCGAATAATTGAATTCATGATTTTTTACAAATGGAATCGTCGAAATGGGTTCATTCGCCGGAACGAAATAATGTTTCTTGTCATCAAGCACCACCACTTTAAGCCCGGTTGTATCCTGCGGCTTTAACTCACCAACATATTCACGCCAAACTTTGGTGTTATTATTAAAATATAAAGTCAGCGCCACTACAATTCCAAGAACAACCTGTCCCAAAATCTTGAACCACCCTGCCAACCCGTCTTTATCGCCTTTTTTGTAGGCAATGCCCTGCTGCTGTGCCAATCGCTTTGCACGCAGTTTCAGATAATCGTCAATAAAACCAATGATACCTAACCAGATTGTACTGAAAATCATCAGGCGTATATACGCTTTATTCAGATTCGCAAGCAACAAAGTCGGTATCAAAATCGCCAGTATAATGATGATGCCACCCATTGTCGGCGTTCCTCTTTTTTGCTGCTCCCCGGCAAGACCTAATTCCCTAACGCTCTCGCCTACCTGCTTTTTGCGCAGGTAATTGATCAGCCGCTTTCCGTAAATCATCGTCACCACCAGCGATAACAATACGGCCAGCATCACACGAAAAGTAATGAACTGGAATAAAGCTCCGCCGGGAATCTTTACACCAATTTGTTTAAACCATTCAAACAAAGAATACAGCATTGCAGCCTGGGTTAATAGTTTTCTTTTTTCGGTTTCAATTTTTATGTTACCGGCTCTACATTTCTATTCAGCATTATTGCGTCGCACACTTGTGCTGCAACAACTCTATTGAGCAACCGGGAAATGGCAATACCCATTATCCCTTCAACTTCCCGAGATACCTCTTCACCAGCTACACATTGGCACATTTTCAAATTTTGCCAATATCATTCAGCGACACCTATGAACTGCGAAGTTTCCGCAGTTCATAGCTTTATCGCTGCTGGAAAATATGCGCCGCATCATTGCGGAACAGTCTTCACGGTTTTAAAGGGTATAGCAACGGGCCTAAAACAGTTCTGAGTTTGGAATTCTGAGCCCAGGTTCCTACCCGGGACCCGCCACTACTTTTCCAGCACTTCAAAAACATCTTTCAACACCTCTTTATCATCAAAAGGATATTTCACTCCTTTTATTTCCTGGTATTTTTCATGACCTTTCCCTGCTATCAGCAAAATATCATCAGGCTTTGAAAAACTTACCGCAGTCTTGATTGCCTCTTTTCTGTCCACAATTGAAATCGATTTTCTTCTTGTCGCACTTGTCAAACCCGCTTCCATATCTCTCAGAATTTGCGCCGGATCTTCACTTCTCGGGTTATCGGAAGTCAGTATTACCCTATCACTATGCTGACAGGCAACTTCTGCCATAATCGGCCTTTTGGCCTTATCCCTGTCTCCGCCACAACCCACTACTGTTATTACCTGCTCGTATTCTTTTTTTAATTTTTGTATAGTTATCAGCACATTTAATAATGCATCCGGTGTGTGGGCATAATCAACGATGCCAATCACTTTTTCATTTTTTGAGATGATATAATCAAATCGTCCTTCTGCCCCATTTAACACACTTAAACACCTCAGCACTTCCTGTTTATCCTCGCCTAAACAAATAGCTGTTCCGTAAACCGCAAGCAGGTTATATGCATTGAATTCACCGATTAACCTGAAATGCACTTCCTGCCCATTCACATCCATCACCAAACCGGTAATATTGTTCTCCAATATCTTCCCTTTAAAATCCGCCAGCGTTTTCAGGCTGTAGAAATATTTTTTTGCATTTGTATTCTGCAGCATTACAATGCCCCTTTTATCATCTGCGTTTGAAACAGCAAAAGCTGATGATGGCAATGCATCAAAAAAAGATTTCTTTACGCGGATGTATTCGTCAAAGGTCTGATGGTAATCCAGGTGGTCATGTGTAATGTTGCTGAAAATACCTCCGACATACCGCAATCCGGCAATCCTGTGCTGGTGGATGGCATGCGAACTCGTCTCCATAAACACATGTGTACATTTCGCATCCACCATTCTTTTCAGCAAAGCATTCAGGCTGATCGCATCGGGTGTGGTATGTGTTGCCTGTATAACGGTATCGCCTACCTGGTTTTGCACGGTACTGATTAACCCGCATTTACAACCCAGCATTGTAAAGAGCTTGAATAAAACAGTTGCAATAGTTGTTTTTCCATTCGTTCCCGTAACACCAACCAGTTTCAGTTTCTCGGATGGCTGACCATAAAAATTATGTGCCATCAAACCCGCCGCCGGAGCAGAGTTTCCAACCTGCACATAAGTTATGGCCTCTCGCAACTGCGATGGCAATTTTTCGCAAACAATTACTACAGCACCTTTTTCCTCAACCTGATCAATAAACCGGTGGCCGTCCGCACTTGTTCCTTTTATCGCAATAAATAAAGAACCTTTATTCACTTTTCTTGAATCGACCTGCAAATCATTCACTTCAATATTGAGGTTGCCATACACTGAAAGAATCCCCACCTTATACAATATATCCTGCAGTATCGCCATCAATCGTTTTTTTAGCCTCACGCCGCCCCTCAACAAAGGGAGAGGGGCGCGAGTACACCGTCCAAATACCTTTATTAATTCAATTCAATTTTTACCATTTGACTTTTTGCAACTGCAATACCCGGCTGAATAGATTGCGATTTCACTTTACCCCTGCCATTGGCCGCTACTTTCAGGTTCATTCCTTCCAGTAAATACAATGCATCTTTTAATCCCATTCCTTTTACATCAGGCATCAATTGCTTATTAATCGGCTCCTTATTTAAAACTGTTTGATTATTACTTCCATATAGTCTTGCCCAGTCATTGCCAGATGAAGAATCTTCATAATTCACATCAAGCACATGCATTATCTTTTTTATTTCACCGGATGAACCGGCATAATAAAAATCTGTACTGTCTTTTTTTATTCCTGCCTCAACCAATGTGGAGTTATGCTCAGCATTCATTGCATAAAGCTTATCCGATATTTCCCTGAAAACAGGTGCAGCCACTTCACCTCCCATATGAAATTTAGGGTGGGCTTTTGTTCTCACAACAACAATGCAACTGTATTGGGGTTTGTTGAAAGGAAAATATCCGACAAAAGAAGCCTGGTAAATCCCTGCATCATAACCAAATCTGCCAATGCTGTGATCATTACCGGCCAAATGTGCTGTTCCTGTTTTTCCGGCAACAGCATACAATGTTCCTTTGAATGCTTTCTTGCCTGTTCCATCTGTTGTTACAGCGTACATACATTCCTGCGCTGCCTTAACCACATTATCTGCAGCAATTTTTTCTTCCAAAACCTTCGGCTGAAATTCTTTTATGGTTTGCCCAAAACTCTGAATACGGTCAACCAGGTAAGGTTGCATCATTTTACCATCATTAGCAACAGCATTATAAAGCGTCAAAGTTTGCAGCGGAGTTACCTGAATAGCATATCCAAAACTCATGGTCACCATTGCATGCAGGCCTTCATTATTTCGTTTGAACTTTGGCAGAACAGGTCTTCCTTCTCCCATTAAATCAATTCCTGTTTTCTGATCCAAATGATATTTGTGCAGATAGCCCAGATATTTTTCAGGTTGATTAGAAAAAGTGCTGTAAGCTATCTTGCTCATTCCGACATTTGAACTATGTTCAAAACATTCTTTTACTGTTAGCGTAGGCCTAGGCGCACGTTCCGCATCATTCACTATCCTCACCCCCACAAAATCTCTTCCCGCTGATCCTACTTCTACCATGTCAGTGAGTTTCATTTTTCCTTCGCTCAGCACAGAAAGAAGTGTGGCAAGCTTTATAGTTGATCCGGGCTCAGTAGCATTCAACGCGTAATTATAATCTTCCCAATAACTGCCATCAGTTTGCCGGCCAAGGTTCGCAATTGCTTTTATTTTCCCGGTAGCTACTTCCATTATAATACAGGTTCCGTGATCAGCTTCATTCTCCATCATCCCTTTCAGCAAAGCATTCTCAGCTATATCCTGGATATTTACATCAAGCGTAGTAACAATATCTTTTCCGTTAACAGGATCTATCTCCGAGCCATCAACAGGAATATATGTGCCTGCTGCCATATATCGAACCAGCCTGCTGCCATTTTCACCTTTCAATGCTGTATCGTAAGTGCGTTCCAGCCCTACATTTTGCGCATTGGCACGTGCAAGACCGATGGTTCTGTTAGCCAGCAAACCAAAAGAATTTAATCTTTTATTCACCACTTCTTTTATGAAGCCGCTCTTGTTTCTTCCCAATCTCACCAATGGAAATTTCCTGAGGGCTTTATATTGCTCGAAAGAAATATTTTGCTGAAGCAGGTAATACCTGTCATTGTCTTTATATCCTTTTAACAAATCTCTCTTATATGCTGCAGCTTTCTGATCTTTAAATAAATTGGCGAGGCAAAGACTAAGTGAATCAAGGTTTTCTTTGAACCTCTTTCCATTTTTTTCACGCAAACCATCAGCTCCAAAATCGATATATATATTAAAGAAAGGAATAGAAGTACTCAGCATATCACCATTATCACTGTAAATCGTTCCTCTGTCTGCTTCAAGCTGAACCGGTTTCAACCGGAGACTGTCGCTGAGGTTTTTCCAATAACTTCCCTGAATACGTTGAATGTAAAATGCTTTACCCAACACAATCAGGCAAAGGAGCACAATGCCCAAAAAGCACAGGTACACTCTCCATAATATGTCGCGTTTTACTTCCATTGCATTATTGTCAACTTGCTACTTACTGTTTACTACTTCACTTCCGCTTAAGCTATCCTTCAACACAACCGGCGGCACTGTCAGTTCTTTCAGCCCATAAGGTTCTACGGCTTTTGCCAACTCACTTTGTTTACTTCTGAACATTACTTCACTTTTCAGCGTTTTATACTCGTATTGCATTTCTTTCAGTTCGTTGGTTGTTTTGTTTATGTTGCGGATTGTTTTATCTGCGTAATGACCATTATATATATATATCACCGCAAGCCCTGTCAGGAATAAAAAGAATGGGATATTCCTTACTATCCATTTATTATTGAGTAATTTTTTCCATTCAATTTTCAAATCATTATTTAGCTGATTGCCCATCACTAAAATTTCTTGTATGATATTATTTCTATAAAATCCGTATAATTATAATTTTTCCGCGGCCCTGAGTTTCGCACTTCGCGACCTTGGGTTTTGTTTCAATTCCTTGTTACCAGGGATAATTGGCTTTTTTGTTACGGCTTGTAATGTTGGTTCAGCGGTGGTTTGTGCGAAGGGATTATTCTGCTCTGCTTCTTCAAATATTCCTCTTTTAAAAAAATTTTTTACAATCCTGTCTTCTAACGAATGGAAAGTGATGACAACTATTCTCCCTCCCTGCTTCAAGATATCCGGCGTTTGTGCCAGCATGTCTTTTAATGCACCCAATTCATCATTCACTTCAATCCGTAATGCCTGAAAAACCTGGGCAAAGTATTTATTAGGATTTCCTTTCACAATTCCCCCCAGCGCATTTTTGAAATTGCTGATGGTTTTTAAAGATGTTGCGTTTCTTGTATGCACAATTGTCTTTGCAAGCGTTTTTGCGTTCGTTACTTCACCATATTTCTCAAATAAGCGGTGTAACTGTTGTTCTGAATAATTGCTGATCACATCAAAAGCGGTTAAGGATTGGCGTTTGTCCATACGCATATCCAAATCGGCATCGTAACGAATGGAAAACCCACGGTCGGCTTCATCAAACTGATGACTGCTTACTCCCAAGTCGGCCAATATGCCGTCAACCTTTGCCATTTTATGCAATCGCAAAAAACGTTGAAGGTGCCTGAAATTATGCGGCACAAAAACAACCCGCTTATCATCCGGCAAGTTCACAGCCGCATCAGCATCCTGGTCAAAGGCAAACAATCTTCCATGTTCATTCAGCCGATGCAAAATTTCTTTTGAATGCCCCCCGCCCCCAAAAGTGCAATCAACATAAACACCATCAGGTTTTATGTTAAGCGCCTCAATAGCTTCCTGAAGCAACACAGGCTGATGATAACTGACAGGTTGATTACTTGACTGGTCAGGCTGATCATTTTTTTCATTCTTTTCTTTCATAGTGTCACTTAAGAACCAATCAACAATTCAAGTGATCAACTCTTCACCTACTCGCCTTTCATTACTTCGCTTGCAACATTTTTAAACTCGTCCTGTGAATAGGATTCAAAGAGCTCTTTTTTATACTTACTAACATCCCAGATTTCTATTCTTTTACCCATAGATACCAGTACGATATCTTTTTCAAGCCCTGCATATTCCCGCAGGCTTTGAGGCACCAGCAGTCTTCCCGCCGAATCAAGCTCTGTCATGGTAGCGCCGTTTAAAAAATACCTCTTGAATTGTCGTACCTTGGTATCAAAATCATTCAGCTTGTTCATCTTTTCAAACAGCGGCTCCCAGATTTTTATAGGATACAGGCTTAGACAGGTTTCAAGCCCACGGTTAATGACGAATTGCGAATTTTCCCCTTCCGGTAACTGTTCTTTGAACTTTGCCGGCAGAAGAAATCGACCCTTCGGGTCTAAAGTAACCTCGTATTCGCCAAGAAAACCAATCATTTATATAGGTTAATTTCAAAATTGACAAAAACTTACACAAAATAACACTTTTATACACCAGATTATCAAATTTTTGAAAATTTAATTTTTCCACAGTAGTTTTTGTCTTTCAATCTGCTACTGTAAAGGGTTTTAGTTAGCCGAGCCCTAAATAAGGGTGCATTAAGTGTGAATAAATGTGAATTCTATGTGAATATTAAAACCAGCAGTTACTATGCCATCACCAGGTTATTCCGGAACTCCATTGCTAAAAAACTGGGGATCAGGAAGGATTGAAAATTCAGGTCATCAACAAACCTGATGACTATTTTATATGGCTTGAAAAGGATATTTTAAGTCAGCTTATCATTACTAAAAGTGAAATTCCTGAACTGATTCATCTTTTTTCCCTACAAAAAAAGAATATGAAGCAGAATTAAAAAAAATAAGCTCAACTTTAAAATCGCACACAGATATCATTATTTGGGTTTCATGGTATAAAAAGGCCAGGGTATGATTACAGGTATAACGGAAACGAATATCCGTAATTATGCACTGAAAAGAACCTGGTCGATGTGAAAGTGTGTGCAGCCAGCGAACAATGGAGCGGACTGAAGCTCGATGAGCCCCTGACAAAAAGATAGCTGGTCAAAATTTTATTATTTCGTAGCTGAAGACACTGATCAATTATGGATGCTAAAAATATTTCAATTCTTGATTTCACTTATAACTTACCTGAAGAAAAAATCGCGAAACACCCGTTACCCGAAAGGGAAATATCAAAACTTCTGATATATAAAAAAGGCAAAATTGTTGAAAATATATACATGAATATTGCATCATACATTCCAGAAGATGCATTGCTGATTTTCAATAACACCCGGGTGATTGAGGCCAGATTAATTTTTCAGAAAACAACTGGCGGATTAATAGAAATTTTCTGCCTGGAACCCGGCGAACAATACCCTGATATTTCAACTGCTTTACAACAAAAAAAGAAAGTGATCTGGAAATGCCTCATAGGCGGTGCTTCCAAATGGAAGCACGGACAGGTATTGGAAAAAAAAATAAAAGTAAACAGTACTGAAATCACCCTCACAGCCTCTCTTATTCAAAAGCATGATGACTATTTTTCAATTGAACTTTCATGGAAACCTGAAAAACTTTGTTTTGCAGAGGTTCTTCATCATGCCGGTATTATACCCCTTCCACCTTATTTAAAAAGAGAAACGCAAAGTTCAGACACTGAAAGATACCAGACGGTTTATGCCAAAAATGAAGGTTCGGTTGCGGCACCTACTGCAGGGTTGCATTTTACTGACTCATTGCTGAAAAAATTAACAGAGAGGCATATCCGGAAACAGGAGATTACGCTTCATGTTGGCGCAGGAACTTTTATGCCGGTAAAAGCCGAGACGCTCGCTGGCCATAACATGCACGCTGAACTTATTGAAGTACGTAAAACTATAATCCAGCTGCTTATAGAAAACCTGAATAACCACATTATTCCTGTAGGCACCACTTCGCTCAGAACTCTTGAAAGCCTGTATTGGATGGGAATAAAAATAATTGACGAACCAGATATTCCACTCGAAAAGTTAATTATTCATCAATGGGATGCTTATGAATTGGTTAGGCAAGAGGTTACGGCAAAAAAATCATTACAGTCTTTGCTTGGCTGGATGCAAAAAAATAATATTGAAACGCTTATTACCAAAACGCAACTACTGATCGTTCCGGGATACCAATTTAAAATCATCACCGCACTTATTACCAATTTTCATCAACCGCAATCTACTCTATTGCTTTTAGTAGCAGCCCTGATCGGGGATGACTGGAGAAAAATTTACAACTATGCTTTGACTAATAATTTCAGGTTCTTAAGCTATGGTGACGGATGTCTTTTATTCAGAAATTAAAAATAAAATCAGGAAAAAATAAGTTATTAAAATCCTATGATTTTTCCCGCTGAAATGGGAATTCCATTGTAAATACTGTTCCCTTTCCCACAGTACTATCCACTTTTATTTTTCCAAAATGTGCATCGACTATTGTTTTAACATAACTCAAACCCAGGCCAAATCCCTTCACATTATGCACGTTGCCTGTATGTGCACGATAAAACTTTTCAAATATCCTTCTTTGCGTTTCTTTGTTCATACCGATACCATTATCTTCCAATCGGATCACCATGTTTTTCTTGGTATTATGGGTGGTGATTTTGACGACGGGATTATCTTTTGAATATTTTATTGCATTGTCAACAAGGTTTGATATAAGATTGGTAAAATGCACTTCATCTATTTCAAGTAAATCATTTTTTGCATTCAACTGCAATTCGGCACGTCCGTTCTTTTCTTCCAGTTGTAGTTTGAAATTATCTGCCACGTCATTAATGATATCATGAATATGAACCGGTTGAAGATTCAGCTGCAACTCCTGCCTGTCGAGCAATGCCGCCTGCAAAATTGTTTCAACCTGTTTATTCATGCGCTTATTTTCTTCTTTGATTATTGAGGTAAAATATTCCGACTTCTGTTTATCCTGAACGACTTTTTCATTTTTGAGTGCATCCACCGCCAGTGAAATGGTGGCCAACGGTGTTTTGAACTCATGCGTCATATTATTGATGAAATCATTTTTGATTTCGCTTAACTTTTTCTGACGTATCAACGTACGGACTGTAACATAAAAAGCAGAGATAATCATTAGCGTAAAAAAAATTGCACCGGCAAATTTCCAGAACATCTGCTTCATGACAATGTTTTTATAATTCGGCACAATCAAAGCCAGGGCTTCCTCCGAATCAGTAAAACTATTTTCACCAGGTACCTGCAAAAGCTGCACAAACCGAAGGTTATGCACGGAATCTTCAACCGCTTTCAAATAATTTTTTGACATGCGTTCAATATCCATATTGGAAATAATTGCAAACTCAAATTTTGTGTTAGCCAGTCCATACTTCGTAAATGCTTTTTGAAATTTATCTTCAATTTGTGATTGCGTAAAAATCTGCGCAACGGTAGGGGGTTTCATCATCTCCATCAAAAATTGTTCTGATGGCTTAAACGTCTGGCTTGGCCTGAACCTTAATGAATTCAGGTTGGGGGAAAAGCTTTTTTGTTGCATCAGTTCCTGTCCTACATCGGTCATTACCCCATAGGTCACCTTATTCACAAACTCCTGTTGCTTGTTTTCAACCATTGTCAGCACCCAGTTAATCTGGATGTAGATAATGCCAATCAGCGACAGGGTAATCAGCACAATAATAATCGGGAATACTTTTTTCAAACACCAGCTTTTAAAGCAACCGCGGAATTGCGGACTGCAAATCTATTAAAACAACATAAGGTTTAATAGCTTTCTTGCAACAGGGATAAAGTATTTTAACGTTGGTTTCACAAAGAAAAGCATTTCATTGAAACCCCGGTATTTTTGATAGTATCATGTAAAGAAATAACTTAAATTACAAACTGTTCAGACGGTGCTTGCAGAATTTTAGCATTTTTTAATTGAATATTATGGAAAGTCCTGCACCAGGGGTATTGCTTATTGCAGATCCGTTTCTAAAAGATCCGAATTTTCTCCGGACAGTTGTTTTTTTGTGCGACCACCAGGAAGAAGGCAGCTTCGGATTCGTACTGAACAGGGAATACGATCATACACTTGATGAATTGGTAAGTGGAGCCGAAGGACTTAAAATCCCTGTTTTTTTTGGCGGACCGGTGCAGATGGATACCATTCATTTCTTACATCAATACCCCAATGAAATTCCCGGGGGTAACGAAATTAAAAACGGCATTTATTGGGGGGGCGATTTTGAAACAGCAATAGAACAAATCAGGCTCGGAAAAGTAGATAAAAATAAGATACGCTTTTTTATTGGCTATTCCGGCTGGGGAAACGGCCAGCTGGCGGAAGAGCTGAAAGAAAAGTCCTGGTTAACGGTAATGAGTAACCGAAAAATTATATTTCATAAAAAAACTGATGAAATCTGGAAAGAAGCCCTGCGTCATCTCGGAGGGGATTATGAAATGATGGTTAACTTTCCCATCGATCCTCAACTGAACTGAATATTCCTGTGTTATTCGTATACCGTCACCTGAAAGCAGTTCGACAGCGTTGCTTCTTCATAGCTTTATCAGTAGTATTATGATCAGTATTTATCTGCGGCCTCTCGCAAAACAAGAGCAGTTATCTTCCCAATCGGAGCTGCATCCTTTTCACACGGTCTTCCAGCTGTTCCGATGAAAAGTTTTCCCGCATGCTATCTACCTTTAAAGGGAAACAGAATGGGGTTAACTGCTGCGGAAAGGTAATAACGATCTTTCCTTTTTGAATACGCTCCAGCATATTCCTCAATCGCGCCTCTTCCATCTGCTGCTCCATCACCTCATTGTAAGATTGACGCAATAGCAAATTATTCCTGTCATATTCAGAAAGCACATTAAATAATAATGAAGCAGAAGATTGAATATGCCGTGTTTTTATATATTCACCCGGGTAGCCCTGGAAAACCAACCCACCAATAACTGCAATATCGCGGAATTTTCTTTTCGCCATTTCAGCGCTGTTCACGCTTCGTTGAATATCTTCTGAAAGATTATCCAGGGAAAACAATTCATAAATATTGGTATCATCCACAGGTATTGGCTGGTCGCTTAATAATTCAAAACCATAATCGTTCATGGCAAATGAAAAAGTAATAGGCATAATCCTGCTGATACGATATGCCAGCAGCGCAGCCATTGCTTCATGTACGAGTCTTCCTTCAAAGGGATAAGCAAAAAGATGATATCCGTCATCAGTTTCAATATGCTCTATCAATAATTCCTTTTCTTTAGGAACATGTGAAAGGTTTTCCTGCAATTCAAAAAGTGGTTTTAAAATTTCCAGTTCAATTTCCTTTTTGCCTTTGGTAAACGTTTCATTCAATTTTCTACGCAGCATAAAGCCAAGGTTTGCAGAAAGCGGCATTCTTCCGCCCTGCCAGCTCGGTACGATTGATTTTTTTGCATCCGATTTTCTGACGAATGCCGTCATATCTTTTATCATCACATATTCCAGATTTCTGCCAGCCAGGGTAAAAACATCACCGGGAGATAATTTCGAAATAAAATACTCTTCAATTACCCCAACATAACCGCCACCGACAAACTTTACCTTCATCATAGCATCGCTTACAATTGTACCGATACTCAAACGATGTTGCATGGCCACCTTACGTCCGGTAATTTTGTACAATCCATTTATTATTTCTACTTTTTTAAACTCATCATATTGTTGCAGCGCTATACCCCCCTCAGTAATAAAATGTAATATTTTTTGCCATTCCTCTTCAGTCATCTCTTTAAAACAATATGTTGATTTTATTTCCCGGAAAATCTGCTTGGGAGAAAAGCCTTCAGATATAGCAAGTGTGGAAAGGTATTGTATCAGCACATCAAAACATAAAACCATGGGTTGACGACTTTCGATAAAATTCAAATCCATCGCAGTTTTCAGTGCTGCCGCCTCTACCAGTTCCAAAGAGTGAGTGGGAAGGAAATAAATTTTACTTACCTCCCCGGGCTGATGACCGCTCCTCCCTGCACGTTGTAAAAAACGTGCTACACCTTTTGGAGAGCCTACCTGTATCACTGTCTCCACAGGACGAAAATCGACCCCGAGATCCAAGCTTGCAGTACAAACTACTGCTTTCAATTTTCCCTGGTGCAAAGCTTCTTCTACCCAAATACGCAAATCCATATCAATAGAGCCGTGATGTAATGCAAGGGCTCCGGCCAGATCAGGAGATGCCATTAATAGTTTCTGATACCAGGTTTCGCTCATCCCACGGGTGTTAATGAAAATAAGCGTGGTCCTGCTTTTATGAATTATTGGAATTACTTTATGAATAAGCTTGATACCCAGGTGCCCCGACCAGGGATATTTTTCAATTTCATCAGGAATGACGGATTCGATATCAATATTCTTTCTGATTTGTGCTTTTACTATAACACCATCTGTTTGCAAAGATGAAAGTAATACTTCCTTTGCTTCTTCAAGGTTACCAATGGTTGCAGAAATGCCCCAGATAGAAAGCTGTGGGCCATGAGCTGTGAGTTGTGAATCACCGGCTCCGCTCATAACTGGGCACTCACAACTCGAACCTGCATTTACTATCCTTGAAATCGCCAGCTCTACCTGTACACCACGTTTACTTCCGAGTAATTCATGCCATTCATCGATAGCGATGATCTTTAATCTTTGAAAAAAATCCGGATAATTTTTTTGCGCCAGTAACAAGTGTAAGCTTTCCGGGGTAATGATAAGCACTTCCGGCATTTGCCTTTTTTGCTTTTGTCTTTCTCCTGAATCGGTATCACCATTCCTGATGCCGATCTTCCAGTTCATTCCCAGTTCAGCAATGACTTCCTCCATCGCACGGCCAATGTCTTTTGCAAGTGCACGAAGTGGGGTTACCCATAACAGTTGCAACCCATTCTTTGACCTGCCTGTATAATCGTTTGGATGATGATTAATAAAATCGATAAGCGCCCCAAGAAAAACTGAAAATGTTTTTCCGCAGCCGGTCGGAGCATTCACCAATCCTGAATTGCCACTAATAATATGCTGCCAGGTCTCTTCCTGAAATAAAAAAGGTTCCAGGTTTTTAGAATGTAACCAGTTATAAATGATTTTGAACCCTATAGTTTTATTAAGTTCCAAGTTTGTGCAATTTGCAATGATAACACAGGATAAACAAAACGGAATTACAAATATGCAAGAGTCATACATGAGCCATGATCTTCCATGAAATGCAGGTGGGTTGAAAGAGAAAATACTGATGTCTAAATGAAAAAGGCAAGTTATAAAGTTTTCAAATATTCAATAATGGCTTTTCTTTCTTTATCTGACAAATTATCTCCAAAATAATGACCATAATTGCCATAACCAGGCTGATCCGTGTTATAGATATTTTTTGCTCGGGGATCATCATGTGCTGTATATTTCCATCCTATATTTTCGTAATCATATTCAAGGTTATCAAAATCTCTGGACCAGTATTTCGGCCGAAGCTTGCTGTTTAAAACGCCTTCGAGTGTGGGTACTGATCCGTTATGAAGATACGGGGCCGTTATCCAAATGCCGTCAAGTGGCGGAGCAATATAGCCGTTGAACGGCTCCAACCTGGCCGGATGGTTGCCTTTTGCAAACCAGCTGTTATTAAACCAGTTTACAAACTGTGGGTTTTGATAATTGCTTTTATACAAAAAAGAATCCGTATTTATCGTTTCTTCAGGTATCAATAAATTTGGATAGTCATCACCGTTACCATGGCATTTGGCGCAGTGTTCTACAAATAATATACTGCCTTCTTTTGCCAGCTTCTGATTGACCGGGTAAGGATATTTCGGCGGTTCAATCGTTTTTAAATAAGCCAGCACATCATTGAAATGCATATCCACTTCTGCCGATTCAGCAGTATCATTAACCGTCAATAAGTTCGATGCCATTAAAAACCTGCCGAAATCCCCCCGTCCAAAACCATTATAGAACAAGCCGTGCTTTTTTTTCAGCAGCCACCATGCAGGAACATCAGACGGAATTACTTCTTCAGGAATTTCTATCATTGGCTTTTCATTCCAGCGGAATGTTTCTGGATCCCGGTGGGCGGCAAGTAGAGCTGCAAGCCTGTCGGCAGCATTCACCCCTCGAACTTTTGTGTACAACTGAGCGCTGATGGATTTAGCAACTTTCAAAAAAGGTTCCGCCGCCTCATATTTTTTTACACTTGTCTTCTTTAAAAAACTTTCTGCCAAAGCTGCATTTTTGGGATTTAATTTTTGCCCGCCTGTAAAATCCATTGTCGTATTTCCAAGTCCTATAACCAGTACACCGTTAAAAACCTGCGCATGACATTGCAGGCAATTAGGGGCAACAACTACCTCTCCGTTCGAGGCTTTTACTGCAGTATACTCGTAGCTGATATTGGCATTAACACTGTCGCGGTTTAAATAGTTGTGATTATCTTTTCCAAAAACCAGTTTAAAATAATTAAGAGGTATACCGCTTTTAAGATAATCTCCGGTTATCAGGTAATGGTACCCTTTCGTGCTGTCGCCATTGCGCTGTATACTTTCGGGGATGTATACAGGTTCTCCAAAAAAATTATTAACAGTGCGGCTAAAAGACAAGCAGCATGCGACAAGGCATATCAGCACACTTATTTTCTTCATCAGTATGTTTTGAATAATAAGATAGCAAGTTAAAAAAAGGAAAGCAACAACAAACCCTTTATGAATGAATTATGAAATTTTTCAGGTTGCTATATAGTAATAAAGTATATTAATTCGTTACCGATATATTGCCATCAACTTTCTTAATAAAGTATAGCTTTTTATTCTCATAATAATCCGGTTCTGTGCCCATCTTGTTAAAATATACCGGTTCGATATCGAAATGATTAAACAAATAGTATTTTTTCTCGCTTATATTATTTATTACACTATCGCCGTGTTCTTTAAGCAAATTCGCAAAGTGGTACATTGTTTCAAAGCCCCGGAAAATTAAATCGCTTGCCCGCATATACAGATTAGTCTTAAAGTATTGTTGCACGTAAGCAACCAGGCTGTCGCTGGTATTCATATAAAAGGGAGTCGTATACATAATCTCCAGGCCATTGTAAAGTGGCATTGAGAAATCATTGATATTATCCCAGGTAGGCATGCCAATTACTGTTGTGTATTTTGTTTTTGCGAGCGGGGATAATTGAAAACAGAATTCTTTTGCGAAAGCCTCATCCAAACTGGCCGCTACAAAAATAGTGTGAGTATTGCCTTCTACATAAGGCTTAAGG
>DATKNN010000033.1:0-300891 GCA_035541355.1 Puia sp.
TTTGGCACCTCGATGTCGGTTCGTCACATCCTGGGGCTGGAGAAGGTCCCAAGGGTTCGGCTGTTCGCCGATTAAAGTGGCACGTGAACTGGGTTCAGAACGTCGCAAGACAGTTCGGTCCCTATCTGTGATGGGCGTTAGTAAATTGAGTGGTCATGACCTTAGTACGAGAGGACCGGGTCGTACGTGCCGCTGGTGTATCTGTTGTGCCGCCAGGTGCAGTGCAGAGTAGCTACGCACGGACAGGATAAACGCTGAAAGCATCTAAGCGTGAAACCTTCCACAAGATGAGTTTACTTTTAAGGGCCGTCAAAGACTATGACGTTGATAGGCTACAGGTGTAAAAGTGGTAACACTAAAGCCGAGTAGTACTAATTGCCCGTATGCTTTAATTTTTTTTACTTCAGTATTACAACCTCCCAATATGATTTTATTTACGCGAAAAGCGTAACGCAATACGCAATACACTCTGTGGTGTTTGGCATTAAGCCTTCAGCGTTGTAGCGTTCATTTTCTTATGGTGGTTTTGCCGAGGGTGTTCACCTCTTCCCATACCGAACAGAGAAGTTAAGCCCCTCATGGCCGATGGTACTGCACCACAATGCGGGAGAGTAGGTAGCTGCCATATTCATTTAAAAAAGCCTTTCAGTTTTTGCTGAAAGGCTTTTTTGTTTTCTTCTGTGTAAAACTAGCTCTTGTAATCCCATTAAAGTATGGTTGTGTCAGTAATTTTTATCACAATAATTCTTCTTCACGCTTACGGATGGCAACGTACTGCTGATTAGAATTGCCATATTTTTCTTCATGCCATAAATTCAAAAATCCTTCAAAATCCCAGTACTTCCAGCCAATTCTTCAATCTTTCTATCCATTCATCTTTGGTAGTTGGGTTATGCATTCCAAATCCATGGCCACCTCTTGGATAGATATGCATCTCGGCAGGAATTTTATTTCTTTGTTCGCCCTCATAAAAATAAATACTGTTCTGCACTTTCACTACACCGTCATCTCCTGCATGAACTAAAAATGCAGGAGGCGTGTTAGAATTGATCTGCAATTCGTTCGAATATTCTTTTATTTTTTCTGCAGATGGATCCTTCCCAAGCAGATTATCTCTTGAACCAATATGCCCGATGCTATCGGAAAAACTAATCACCGGATAAATAAGAACCATAAAATCTGGCCGAAGACTGATGTTGTTTTTATTATCAATAACCACATGATTAAAATGAGTGCCTGCAGTTGATGCCAAATGCCCCCCTGCAGAAAAACCCATAATACCAATTTTATTCGGGTTAATATTCCATTCTTTTGCTCTTTCGCGAACCGTTTGAATTGCCTTTTGTGCATCCTGAAGCGGCCCAATTTCTTTATTCACCATGGTTTTATTATCGGGAATCCTGTATTTTAAAACGAAAGCAGTAATTCCCCAGTCATTAAATTTTTTTGCCACATCGGCGCCTTCATGGCTCGCCGCCAGCACAGAATAGCCACCGCCAGGGCAGATGATCACTGATGTTCCGTTAGCTTTTCCTTTATCCGGTAGATATACGGTTAGGGATGGCCGTGAAACGTTATGGATAATTAAAATCCTATCAGGTCCTTCATATGTTGAGGATTCTTCATCTGAGGTTTGTTTTGAATTAGGCACTTCATCTTTGTAAAGCGGTATGATTGTTTGGGAAAAGCCAGTCATAAAAAAGCAGGAATAAATAAAAACAAGAAGAATTCGTTTCATAAAAAAAAGTATTGACGTGTCTAATTTATGCAAAATCGGTCATAGGTGTTGATGAAGGTTTGCACAATTGAGCCTTATTAACTAAACTTGCCCCAATTTATAAAATTTAATAATGAAGATAGGAATTGAAGTACAACGAATATTCAGGCCAAAAAAACATGGCATGGAGGTAGTTGCTCTGGAACTGATCAGACAGGTTCAACGTATAGAAACGAGAAATGAATATGTTCTTTTTGCCAAAGATGATGCAGACAGGCAGTGCCTCACTGAACAGTCTAATTTCAAAATAGAAACTATACCTTCTTATACTTATGCTGACTGGGAGCAATTTCGGTTACCCAAGGCCGTAAGGAAAAATAAAGTTGATTTTCTTCATTGCACATGTAATACAGCTCCGTTAAAACTTACTGTACCACTTCTGCTCACGCTTCATGATATTATTTACCTGGAGAAGGTGGATTTTAAAGGAACCGCTTACCAGAATTTTGGAAATCTTTATAGAAGATTTGTTGTTCCCAAAGTGGTCGAGAAAAGCAAAATTATTATTACGGTATCTGATTTTGAAAGACAAACAATTATTGAGAAATTAAAATTGCCTGAAGAGAAAGTAAAAGTTGTCTACAATGCAGTAAATAAGAGGTTCAATAATAATTTTACAACAGATGAATTGACAGCCTTCAGAGAAAAGTATAACCTGCCTGAAAATTTTTTATTGTTCCTCGGTAACACAGCGCCTAAAAAGAATACTCCGAACGTTATCAAGGCATTTGCTGATTATTGCAGCCAAACGAAGGATATTATTCCTTTGGTCATTTTGGATTATGAAAAATCGTTGGTCGAAGAAATGCTTTCAGAATCCAGGCTATCTCAGTATTTTAAATATTTTATTTTTCCCGGTTATGTGCCGCCCTCAGAAATGCCGCTGATGTACAGTTCGGCAACTGTATTTCTGTATCCATCATTACGCGAAAGTTTTGGGTTGCCAATCCTTGAAGCGATGGGTTGCTGCGTTCCTGTTATTACTTCCAACACCTCATCTATGCCAGAGGTGGCGGCTGGCGCAGCTTTGCTTGTTGACCCTTTTAAGCCGCAGCAAATTACTGAAGCAATCATAAGTCTTCTGACTAATAATGAAACCCTGAATAACTACAAGCAAAAAGGAAAAAACAGGGCAGCCGAATTTACATGGGAAGCTTCTGCTAAAAAACTGCTCTCGATTTATGAAACCATGCATGGGTAAATTTGCTGCTGCAACACAGAAGCGATAAGTTTTTCTGTGTTGCAGCGGTGCAATAATCATTTAAACCACCAGCATTGCATCTCCGTAGCTGAAGAAACGGTATTTGTCTTTTATCGCCTTTTTATAAGCTTCCATAGCAAGGTCATACCCTGCAAATGCACAAGTCATGATCAGCAAGCTCGTTTTTGGCAAATGGAAATTCGTGATCAATGCGTCAGCAATATTGAATTGATAAGGTGGATGAATGAACGTATTTGTCCAGCCCTCAGAAGGCTTCAGTAATTTTTCTGCAGTAAAAGATGATTCTAATGCACGCATGGTGGTTGTTCCTATAGAACACACACGGTGATTGGATAACCTTGCTTTATTCACAATCTTGCAGGCTTCATCGTCAATACGGTAATATTCTGCATCCATCTTGTGTTTGCTCAAATCTTCCACTTCAATCGGCCGAAAAGTTCCAAGGCCTGTATGTAAAGTTACTTCAGCAAAACGGATTCCTTTTATTTCGAGCCGTTTAATGAGCTCCTTGCTAAAATGAAGCCCCGCAGTTGGTGCAGCTACAGCACCTTCATGTTTTGCATAAACCGTTTGATAGCGCTCTTTATCTTCTTCGTCAGGTTTTCGCTTAATATATTTGGGCAAAGGTGTTTCACCCAGTATTTCAAGTATCTGGCGAAACTCTTCATCAGTACCATCCCACAAAAAACGAATCGTACGTCCGCGGCTTGTAGTATTGTCAATTACTTCAGCAACCAGTTCATCGGCTTCACCAAAGTATAATTTGTTCCCTACACGGATTTTTCTTGCCGGGTCAACAATAACGTCCCATAAACGGTTTGGCTTATTTAATTCGCGAAGCAGGAACACCTCAATCTTTGCACCTGTTTTCTCCTTACGTCCATACATACGGGCCGGAAATACCTTGGTGTTGTTTACTACAAACACATCTTTGTCATTGAAATAATCCAATATGTCGCGGAAATGCTTGTTTTCAATTTGCCCGGTCTGACGATGAACAACCATCATTCTGCTGTCTTCTCTTTTTTTCGTAGGGTGCTGGGCAATCAGGTTTAAAGGAAGATCGAATCTGAACTGGGATAACTTCATGTGGGTTTAAATTTTTTTATAACGCCACATGATACCAGCGTGCTGGTAAGGAGGGATACAAGAGAACTCCCATTACAAACCAGGCCTTACGGCACCCGGTTTGGTATCATGTTACGGCATGATTTTTTAGGGGTGCAAAGTTAGGGGAACATAAGCAAAATACGAAATAAGAATTCGAAAATAGCAAAGAATGCCCCAACGGGTAAAACTTATGGTATTATCAACGCATTTGTAAAATAATTTTTATGATTTTCCGTCTTTTATGCATCTTCATACCAACTGATAATACCCAGATGAGATTGAACTATATGCGCAGCAGCTCGATACTTTTTTTTATCTTTTTATCTTATTTTTTTGTATCCGCTCAAAAAACTGAACAAAAAAAATATCCGGCCTTATTATGGCAAATAACCGGAAACGGGCTTGTTAAACCATCCTACCTTTTTGGCACGATGCATGTTAGCAGCAAAATGGTGTTTAATCTTAGTGATTCATTTTATTTTGGTATCAGAAATTCAGATGTTGTGGCACTTGAACTTGACCCACAATTATGGCAGGATCAGATGTTCCGTTTTCAGAAAATGCAGAATAACCTTCGCCTTTTTTCTCAGGGTGCGCCTAATGATTACCTGAATGAAAAGTCTTTCCAGATTGAGAAATATGAAGACAAACTGAAAGCAGCATTGAGCGAAGAACCTACTATTATTAACGGCCTTTTGTACCGTACTTATCAGCAAAGAGCAGATTTTGAAGAAGACACCTATCTCGATTTATATATTTATCAAACTGGCAGGAAGTTAGGCAAACAGGCTACCGGTGTAGAAAATTATTTTGAAACGGAGAAATTGATTCTTGAAGCCACGCAGGATATGATGAAAGATAAGAAACACAGGAGTACCGATACGGAAGGAGAATCCATCTATGATATTGAAAAGAAAACACAGGATGCTTACCGTCGCGGTGATTTGGATTTGCTCGACTCCCTTGAGCATATTATGCAGCCATCAAATGCGTACCTGGAAAAATTTTTATATAAAAGAAATGAAATTCAGGCAAACTCGATTGACAGTATACTAAAAAAGCATTCTTTATTTGTTGGTGTTGGTGCTGCTCATTTACCGGGAAAAAGAGGGGTGATAGAATTACTTCGACAAAAGGGGTACAAATTGCGTCCCATACTTATTCAGGATCGCGATGCAGCACAACGCGATGAAATTGACAAAATAAAAGTACCGGTCAGTTTTTCAGCTTTCACTTCAGACGATGGCCAGTTTTCTGTAAAACTTCCGGGTAAATTATACAAAAGAGAAGACAGCCGTTTTAACGATTCCTGGCAATATGCCGATATGAGCAACGGCGCTTATTACATGGTTACACGTGTTCCAACGTATAGTTGTTTTTTAGGTCAGACTACGGAAACCGTATTAAGGAAAATGGATAGTTTGTTATACGAGAACACCCCGGGAAAAATTCTTTCTAAGAAATTAATAAACTGTAATGGTTACAGAGGATATGATGTAACTAATAAAACACGTCGGGGAGACGTTCAGCGGTATAATATTTTCGTTACACCATTCGAAGTAATTGTATTTAAAATCAGTGGTACCGGGAATTATGCTGAAGGAGATGAAGCCAATAACTTTTTTAATTCAATAAATATTAAAAAAGGCAATACAGGTTCCCGGGTTGATTACGAACCATCGACCGGCGGTTTCAAAGTGCAATTGCCTGAAATGCCTTTTGTATCAAAAAATGTTACAGGTTTTGATGCTATTCCCAGATGGGAATATGAGGCCAATGATTCTGCCAACGGGGATGCTTATCTTATTTTAAAGAAAAGTGTTCAGAACTTTCATTTCCTGGAAGAAGATTCATTCAATATACGTATGATGGAAGAAAGTTTCAGGCTTTCCGAGTGTGTAGATAAAGACAAGACGATCACTACGAAATACAGTGTTCAAAACGGCCGGCCTGTTATTGACGCGGAATATCGTTTGAAGGAAGGCGATTATATCAAAGCCCGGTACATTATTAAAGGGGCGCATTATTTTATGCTTGCAACAAGAAGCAAAAAAAATAAATCTTTTTCATTATTTTTTGATTCTTTCTCTTTTGAACCTTTTCATTATTACAGCTACCGGAATTATGTTGATACCTTTATGAACATCAGTGTATCCACCCCCGTTGTACCCGATATCGACGGAAATATCAGGACGATATATGAAAAAACCACCAGCGAAGAATTTTTAAACGCGCTCTCCGAATATAATAATTACTGGCCTCATAGTAAAAACGCTTTGTTTAAAGATGATTCAACCGGCGAGGCCGTTTATGTTTCAATGGAGCCATATCCAAAATATTACTACCCGAAAGACACTGCTACTTTCTGGAAAGATGAAGTAAATGAAAAGCGCATCAGGCAAAACCTGATTATTCAAAATAAATCAGCGTTCAGGTTAAATGATTCTGTGTTTGGCTACAAATATGTTTTTTCTGATACGGGATCATCAAGGCTGATTAATAGCTGGATGTTTGTAAAGGACAATAGGTTTTACCGCATAATGAGTCTAAACGATTCCATTGATAAAAGCGACCTGGTTTCCCGTTTTTATGAGAGCCTTAAACCTATTGGAAAAAATACCTCTGAATCTGTTTTTACAGACAAACTTGACCTGTTCTTTCATGATTTTTACAGCAAAGATTCTGTAATCAGTAAAAAAGCGAGAGCTGCTATCCCGAATGTTTATTTTGGCCCAAAAGCTTTACCGAGGTTATTGAAAGCAATTGATGCCTTGTATTATAACAATAATGATTATTTTGATACCAAAACAAAACTGATTAATGAACTGGGTTACATCCGTGACTCAAGTGTTTTGGGTGATGTGGTTAGCGGATTAAAAAGAATTTTTGAAAAATCGGGAGATACCAGCGCATTCCAGAATGCTGTAGTAAAAGCTTTGGCTAAAAATAAAACGAGCCGTTCTTATGATGTTTTAAAAGTATTGCTATTGCAAGACCCGCCCGTTTTCAATAATTCTTCAGATTATAATTACCTGTTTCAGGATATTGGAGATTCATTGAAGCTGGCCCGCATGTTATTTCCGGAATTATTGCAGTTGTCGTCTGTTGATGATTATAAGGATGATGTGCAGTCTCTTCTCACCAATCTGGTAGATAGCGGGTATATAAAAGCGGATGATTACACAGATTACTTCAATAAAATTTATTTCGGGGCTAAAATTCAGTTAAAAAAGCAAATGGCTCATGATGAACAGGGAGAACAAAAAAAGGACGATGATGTTGCTTTCAATCGTTATAACAACAATGACAATGCCGGAGACGAGAATAACGGCCTGGATGATTATGCTGTTTTACTGATGCCTTTTTATGATAAGAACAACGTTGTTCCGAAATTTTTCGAAAAACTTTTGCAAAGCAAAGATGCATCTCTTCGTTTAAATACCGCCGTGCTGATGATCAGGTACAGGAAGCCGGTTGCCGACAGCATTTTACAGAATCTGGCAAAGGACGACAAGTATAGGTTTAATCTTTACAAAAGCCTGGAGCATATTGGGCATAAGAATATTTTTCCTGCGCAATATGCCACCCAGCTGGATATGGCAAGGAGCAGCATCATTGGCTCACACCCCTCAAAAGAGGATATTGCAATAGAATTTGTTGGTAAAAAATTTGTACAATACAAATTAAAAAAAGGATGGGCTTATTTTTTTAAATATAAAAACAGCAAGGACGACGAAAGCTGGCAAATGGGTATTAGCGGGCTTCAACCTGAAAATCTTAATGAGGTCGGCAGTGATAACAGCCTCGTGTTGCTGATAAACAAAAAATTGAAGAAAGATAAACCGGTTATCCCTCAGTTTGAAGAACAACTCAAACATCTTTTATTTTCCAAATACAAAAGCGGAGTATTCTTTTACCTGGATAATTCTTATTACCTAAACCGTAATAATAACGATGATGATTGATGAATACTAAAACCGCAGGTGCCTAACCGTTAAGCCATTATTGATCAGTTGCTTTAATGAATCAATGCCGATTTTGATATGGTTTTCAACAAAATTACCGGTTACTTTTATATCACTTTCTTCTGTCTTTACTCCTTCCGGAATCATGGGCTGATCGCTTACAAGCAATAATGCACCAGTAGGTATTTTATTAAAGAAACCCACTGAAAAAATAGTGGCTGTTTCCATATCAATAGCATAAGCGCGGATTTTCTTCAGGTATTCCTTGAATGCATCGTCATGTTCCCAAACCCTGCGGTTGGTAGTGTACACAGTTCCCGTCCAGTAATCCACCTGGTAATCACGGATGGTTGTGGAAATTGCTTTTTGCAATGCAAATGCAGGCAGTGCAGGCACTTCAGGTGGGAAATAGTCGTTCGATGTTCCTTCGCCCCTGATAGCGGCGATGGGTAAAATAAGGTCTCCTATTTTGTTTCTTTTTTTCAACCCGCCACATTTTCCTAAAAATAAAACAGCTTTTGGGTTAATAGCAGTCAGGAGGTCCATAATGGTAGCAGCGGTCGGGCTACCCATACCGAAATTAATAATGCTGATATCCCCGGCAGTTGCACATTGCATCGGCTTGTTCTCGCCGACTACATCCACTTTATGCCATTTTGCAAAAAGGTCAACGTAATTGCTGAAATTGGTAAGTAAAATGTATTCGCCAAAATTTTCCAGTTTTTCACCGGTGTACCGCGGTAACCAGTTTTGTACAATCTCTTCTTTACTTTTCATTAGTTAATAGATTTTAATTTATCTAACCGGTATTTCCATACAATTTAGCATGGTTACCATGCCGGCATGTACAGAAATAATGCTATTCAGCAGCAGCATATCCAACTTTGAAATGCTAATAAATGTAAATGTATAAATGAAAGCAGTCAACCAATTCCCGCTTTTTTATACATTCCTTTGTTTCTGATGGCTGTGAAAATATTTTAATAAACTTCTTTTTATAAAAAATAATTTCACAACTTCATGCGGTAAATTTAGCAAATAGTTTTCCCAGATGATTAAAATATATTATCCGCATCATCCCTTCAAAATAAAAGAAGAGGACGCTGGTAAAGAATATATTTTCGATGAACTGCGCAAGCAATGGGTTCGCCTCACTCCGGAAGAATGGGTGCGACAGAATTTTGTGCGATACCTTGTCGAAATAAAAAAATATCCGCCTGCATACATTGCCATCGAAAGGAAAATGAAACTGGGAGAAATGAATAAACGGTTTGATATTCTGATATTTGATGATGCAGCAAAACCCTGGATGATGGTGGAATGTAAGGGGATGAATATTGGTTTAGATAAAACCGTTCTGTGGCAGGCTTTGAACTATAATATTGCAATACCCGTAAAATACCTGGTGATCACTAACGGAGAATATTGTTACGGATATAAGAAAGGGCTTATTGATTTTGAAACCATACCTGTACTTCCTTCTTACGGGCAATAATCCATATAAAATAGGGCCCGGAAGAATCCGGGCCCGTTTGGTCCATCTTAAAATCCTATGTGAGAGTAATGAAGCCTGTTTAGTTATTTTCGGTTTTGCCTTGATTGTTTAATTGAAAATATCAGTTTGTGCCAGGGAAGTCGGCGCCGAAAAAGACCGGTTTATAAAAGATTCAATAAATTTTTGGAAATACTGACGCTAAATTTGAAGTGAAGGCAGTTGTTGTATTGAAACCGTTTGTGCTGCTACGTAAATGATAGCCGAAAGAAATAAGCGGGTTCCCCGTCAAAACATTGTTCATAAGATTGGTTTATTATAACAAAAAATCTCTAACGCAAACAGGTAACCGTAATTCCTGAAATGGAATGTAATAATTACCTTGTCCACCTGGTAAAAAACGACCCGTGGATTATATTATTGTCATTTTTAATTATTAATCAGCTTCTAAAATTAAAAATCCCCAGTTGCCATGGCAGCTGGGGAAATAAAAAAAATCAGCGTTCTATTATTACGGAAAAATACCGAGCTCAGCATAGGATGTTGCTACTTTGTTGATGGCAACAATATAAGCAGCTGTTCGCATATTGGGTATTTTGTCATTACTTTTCCAGCAATCAATAATTTCTCTTGTAGCAGATATCATTGTTTCTTCCAGGCCGCTATACACAATGTCCACTTCATCTGCTCCATGCAGAATGAATTCTTTTTCTTTGCTGATAACCTTTTTTCCTGTAAGGTCTTCTATCTGGTTTAGTATACGGGTGTTCATATTTTCGGTGAAACGCTTTTCCATACGGCCGTAACGAACATGGCTCAGGTTTTTAAGCCATTCGAAATAAGAAACGGTAACACCACCTGCATTAAGGTACATGTCAGGAACAACTACGATTCCTTTTTTAATGAATACTTCATCAGCTTCAGGAGTAAGTGGCCCGTTGGCAGCTTCTCCGATTATTTTGGCTTTTACATTTGGGGCGTTTTCACCATTGATTACATTTTCCAATGCAGCCGGTATTAAAATATCACACTGCAATTCCAGCGCTTCTTTTGATTTGATAATATTATTAGCTCCAGGAAAATTCAATATGGATCCTGTTTTTTTCCTGTGCTGAAAGACTTCCTCTTCATTCAATCCGTCGGGATTGGTAATGGCTCCCTCAAATTCCGCAAGTGCAATTATTTTTGCACCACCTTCCCGGAAAAATTTGGCTGCATGATAACCCACGTTACCCAACCCCTGCACAACAACGGTTTTTCCTTCCACACCTGTTGGTAACCCCACTTTATCCATTATGTCTTTCATATTGCATACTTCGCGAATGCCATAAAAAACGCCAAGCCCTGTTGCTTCGCGGCGTCCGCGGACTCCGCCCTGTGAAACAGGTTTTCCTGTAACGCATCCTAAAGCGTCTATTTCACCGGGACGCATACTCGTGTAGGTGTCAAGTATCCATGCCATTTCTCTTTCACCTGTTCCATAATCCGGTGCAGGAACATCCGTTCCGGGGCCTATGAAATTCTTTTTGATGAGTTCAGATGTATATCTTCTTGTGATTTTTTCCAGTTCGTAAGGAGTATATTTTTTAGGATCTATGGAAATTCCGCCTTTGGCACCTCCAAAGGGAACATTTACGATGGCGCATTTATAAGTCATCAATGCCGCAAGCGCCATTACTTCATCCAGATTGACTGATAGTGAAAAACGGATTCCGCCTTTGCATGGCGACTTATGATGTGAGTGCTGAACGCGATACGCTTTTATAACTTCAATTTTATCTCCGATTTTTACCGGGAACATCATCCTGTAAACTGAATTGCATTGTTTAATCTGTTCTAAAATACCAGTATCCCAGTTTGTGAACTTTGCGGCTTTATCAAAGCTTTTTTCAACGGCTTCGAAGAATTTGTACTCTGTTGGTGCAGCCATGATGTAATTTTTAGGTTTACGATTTTAATTTCATATTGGAAGCTGATCCTGTAGTTAACGGTAAAGGGTAAATAAGAAGGTTGCCTGTTACTTACTATGGTTAACTTACTGCTTTATTAACTCTTTTCCATCTTGCTGATTTTTTTATCAAGCCTCATCAGGTACAAAAAAAGGCCCAATAAAATAATTACGAGAACAGTTACTACCACATAAATTTTTCCGTTGCTGTGCATGGCATCGGCCATCTGAACTTTATCAGTGCTGTTCTGGGCCCATGATGGGTTTACTAATAACGAAATGATGAACGTAAATAATATACGATAGATCTTTTTATCCATTGCTGAGTTTCTTTTCTTCTAAAAATTTGAAACGTATGCGCAAGGTAGCAACCCATGTGCCGAGCAACGCCCAGCCCGGGATAGCGCCAAACCAAAATATAGGCCGCATGCGGCTGTCAATGTCCTGGGAATTCAGTGCCGGGTTACCCATGCCCCCGGGGTGGAGGCTTTCCATCAAACGCGGTATAATCCAAATGGTCGGGAACAACATAAAAAAAGCAAATACATTATAAACTGCGGATATGCGTGACCGTTTGTCGATGTCCGTAATGGAATTCCGCAAAACCAGGTAGGCGAAATATATCAATAAGGCAATAGCTGCACCCAATTGTTTAGGGTCGTTACTCCAAAATGCCCCCCATGTATACTTGGCCCAAACAGCGCCGGTGGTTAATCCCAGCATACCAAACAAAATGCCTGTGTTGGCAAACTCTAACGCATAAATATCGTTTATCTGTTTATTATTGCGCAGGTATTTTATAGAATATACTACTGAAACGATAAAGAATATCATCATACAAAACCACATGGCTACGTGGAAATAAATATTGCGGATCGTTTCATGAAGAATAGGCTTTGCCGGGACATTGCCTAAAAAACCGGCAATAAATGCATACAGGAGACAAAGGAGTGCCAATATTTTCCACCAGGTTTTCCTAAGCATAAATGATATTTATGGCAGCAGATTTTACATCAGTATGCAGCAACCGTATTATATCTGCCACTATTGGATTGCAAAAATAGGGTAAACGAACTCATCTTGTAAATTATTGAATTATCAATTATGAAAATAGAGTAAACTATGATTTTGCGAAATATTATTAATAACCATAGCAGCGTATCTGTTTTTGTTCTGAATATTATTGAACATAACAGAATTTTGTTTGAAGAATATTATTTGGCAAACATCCGTTGTCTGATTGATTTTTCTATATGGGTAATTATTTTGCAGGGTTTCTCCTCAATGCCCAGCAGAGTTTTTTTAGCTGAAGAGTGCGACGCAAGAATGTTCAATAGTAATGCTATGCCGGTTACATAAAACTTTTGTCACTAGTCGCGCCACAGGAAAGGAAATAAGATAACCGATAAAGCTACAACCATTATATCAAGTCCGGTTAATAATAAAACAATATTGACCAGGCCACTTTGGTACACATTGGCAAAGGCTATGTTTGATAAGCGCATCAATAATAACAGTTGCGGAATGATTAACGGAAAGCCCATAATAGCCATTAGTGCTGCATTATGTTGTGCCCTTGCCGCAATAGCTGCTATAAAAGTAAACACAAGGCTGAGGCTCATGCCGCCAAAACAGCTGATGAAAATAAACTTAAGCGGGTTATTCAACTGGTCACCGAGCATTAGCTGAAAAAGCAACAAACTCACAACGCTCATTACCAGCATCAGTCCCAGGTTGAAAAGCAGTTTCGCTAAAATAAAATCTTTTGAACCGGCTATGGAATAAAAATACAGCATGCGTCCTTTGTTTTCCTGTAAAAAACTTTTGGCAATGGCATTTACGCTAATGAACAGTTGTATCATCCAGAAAAGCCCGTTCCAGACACGGGTTTCAGGTTGCCCCATGGCCAGGTAGAGGACAAAAATAGTAGAAGCGACATAAAGCAATATGCCATAAAATGTGTATTGCTGGCGCACTTCCAGCAGCACATCTTTTTTAAAAAGGGTTAATATTTTGGTAAAATTTTTCAATTTAATTTTTTTAATTAAGCATTTTCTCCCTTATAAAAACAATCCCTGCACCTCGGCTCATACAAATCCTTTTCGCCCAATAAGACCCGTGCATTATGGGTTGATTTGCGATAAGAATAATTAGCAATATTGCCGCATTTTACGCAAATGGCATGAAGCTTGGTAATATAATCAGCTCTGGCCAGCATATCGGGCATTGGCCCAAAAGGCTTGCCGGTATAATCCATATCCAATCCGGCAACAATTACCCTTATACCCTGTAAAGCAAGCTGCTCGCAGGCTTCAGGCAATTGTGCGTCAAAAAACTGGGCTTCGTCGACAGCTACTACATCTACATTTGCGGAAAGCGCGATGATGGCTTGAGCATTGACAACGGGAATCGATGGGATGGCATTTTCATCGTGAGACACAATATTTTGGCGATGATAACGTATATCCACTGAAGGCTTGAAAATTTTTGTTTCAAGATGTGCAATGGTTGCACGCTTCAGCCTGCGGATCAGTTCTTCGGTTTTTCCTGAGAACATAGAACCGCAAATTACTTCGATCCATCCACGTCTTTCCGTTCTTATGTGAGGCTCAATGAACATAAACTGTAATTAATTTCGCAATTTGTTTTTAATTTTATAGGACTGATATCCTATTGCAATGAAGCAAAAATAAATTAAAGGTAATTGATGGCTTCAACTAAATGACCGGGTTCAGTATCAACAATAAGCCATCGGGCCTTACAGAATTTGCAAAAATAGTTATGGAACGATTAGAGCAACTTATTAATAAACTAAAAGAGCAATTTGAAAAAAATGTTCCCCACCAGCAGATGCTCTCTACTCTCAGGCAGATAGAATCTGAATTGTCTCACGCTGTAAACAGGCCGGTTTCCGTTTTGAGCACAGCAAAAGTAGCCGTGGTAATGCCGGCATCTGCGAGATTTACTCTTCCGGAGGAAACCGCAGTAGTAACAAAAACGGAAGAACTAAAAACCATTGAAATAAATGAGATGGTAGCTGAACCTGGGAAGAAAGAACAAAATGGTTGGTCTTTTGACCCGCTTAAAGAGATACCGACACTGGCGCATCAGGAATTACCAAAAGATTTAAATGATATAATAGGCAATAAAGAGGAATCTTTGAATGATAAATTAAAATCTGATGTCAGAGAAATTGCTTCTTCTCTGCATGGGGAACCAGTAAAAGATTTACGAAAAGCTATTGGTATTAATGACAGGTATGTGTTCATCAGCGAACTTTTTCGCGGAGACGAGGCCATGTATGAAAGATGTATCAAAACCATCAATAATTTTAAAATTTTACCAGAAGCAGAATACTGGATGGAAAGGGAGCTGAAGCTGAAATTAGGATGGGATGAAACTAAAGGCCCTTCCAAACATTTTTATCAATTGGTTAAAAGACGGTTTTCCTGAATAAACTGCATTATTCTTTCTGTAGCACCTTTTCTTGAATAGACATATTCTTTTGATGCCTGGCACGCATCATTATATTCTTCTTCATTTTTTAATAGGCGAATAAAAGTCTGTTCGGCTTCAAGGGCACTGTCAATAACAAACCCACCGCCATAATCTACAAGCTCTGTGGCCTCTACATATTTTTCAATTACAGGACCGAACAGCACAGGTTTTCCATAAACGGCAGCTTCCAGCACATTATGTACGCCGTCATCGCCAAACCCGCCTCCAACATAGGCAATATCGGCATACCGGTAAAGATTGGCCAGCATCCCAATATTATCAATAATCACAACATTCGCCTCTTCAAAGGTTTGATTTCTTATGTCAGAGTTTTCGCCCGTCATCAAATTTTTAAGGGTTGAATACCTGACGGTGTTCCTGAACAACTTTTCAACTTCTTTCAATCGTTCTTCATCAATTTCATGCGGAGCAATAATAAACTTTATTTGTTTGTTTTTATAAGCGTAATGACAAAGTTCTTCCTCATCTTCTTCCCAGGTACTTCCTGCTACAATTACTTTATTATTCGCGCAAAATTTTTCAATTGTTTCTATGCGCTCAAATTTGCCGGCAATTTCTATTACACGGTCAAACCTGGTATCCCCGCTTATGCTTACATGACCTGAAAAACCAATGGTACCTAATAGTTTTTTCCCCTCATCCGTTTGTACAAATAAATGACTGAAGCAAGCGAGGATATGACGGTGCAGGCCTCCATACCATTTAAAAAAGATCTGATCTTCCCGAAAAACGCCGGATACCAATAATGTTGGAATATTTTGTTTTTTTAATTCGTCCAGATAATAATACCAATATTCATACTTTATCCAAAGTACAAGCTTCGGACGGGTTAAGCCAATGAATTTTTTTGCATTACCCTTTGAATCGAGGGGCAGATAAAAAACATAGTCAGCACCATGGTAATTTTTTTTCGGTTCATAACCGGAGGGTGAAAAAAAGGTGAGTAAAATTTTATATAAGGGAAATTCTTTTTTGATTTTTTCAATAACCGGCTTTCCCTGTTCAAATTCACCAAGTGATGCACAGTGCATCCATATTACCCGTTGCTCTCCTGATATACCGGAAGATTTTATTTTCTCTAAAATATTCTTTCTGCCGGTTAGCCATAACCGTGCTTTTGGGTTCCATGGGCTAATCAAAGCTGCGCCTGTTCTGTAAAGCAGCAAAAAAAGATTATAGAAGGCCATCTCCATTTCCTGGTAAAATATGTATAAAGATAGAATCATTCTTCAAGTTAAACTCACTGTTCGCGAACATTGGATAAACGACTTTTTTGCAGTAGGTTTGTGCCCGTTTAAAAAAGATATATGAAGCCGATTCACATGGTTGACCTGAAGCAGCAGTATCTGAAAATCAAAAATGAAGTAGATATCGCTATTCATGAAGTGCTGGACAGCGCGGCTTTTATTAATGGAAAACCAGTTGGAGAATTTGCTGATCACCTGGCAAAATATCTTGGAACAAAACATGTAATTCCCTGTGCAAATGGAACGGATGCCCTTCAGATTTCAATGATGGCGCTCGGCCTTGAACCGGGTGATGAAGTAATTACCCCTTCTTTCACTTATGTGGCTACTACGGAAGTAGTTGCTTTGTTAAGGCTGAAGCCTGTTTTTGTAGAAGTGGATACAAAAACATTTTGCATTGACCCCTCCGCTATAGAAAAAGCAATTACGCCTAAAACAAAGGCCATTGTTCCCGTTCATTTATATGGGCAGTCGGCGCCAATGGAAGAAATCATAAAAATCGCTGAAAAGTATAACCTTTTTATAATTGAAGACAATGCTCAGGCTATAGGTTCGGATTATACTTTCAGTAATGGCGCAAAAAAGAAAACAGGAACAATAGGTATTATTGGCACCACCTCATTTTTCCCTTCAAAAAATTTAGGCTGTTATGGAGATGGCGGAGCAATATTTACAGATGATGATACGTTAGCGAATAAGCTTAAAATGATTGCCAACCATGGGCAACAGAAGCGTTATTATCACGAAATGGTGGGCTGTAATAGCAGGTTAGACACGTTACAGGCTGCTGTTTTAAATATTAAGCTGAAAAAATTAGATGAATACATAGATGGTAGAAGAAAAGCTGCTGATTATTACGATAAGGCGTTTTCCGGTAATGCAAAAATTACAATTCCTTTTAGGGCCGCGTATAGCAAACACGTCTTTCACCAATATACTTTGATACTTGAAAACACAAACAGGGATAAATTAAATGAATACCTGGCAACAAAAAATATTCCTTCAATGATATATTACCCTGTGCCTGCTCATCGTCAGCAAATGTTTGCTACATTTGGAGGCTCATCTTATAATTTGCCTGCCACCGATTGGCTTACTGAAAGAGTGATTTCCTTGCCGATGCATACAGAACTTGATGAAGAACAGCTGAATTTTATCAGCTCTGCTGTTCTTGAGTTTATCAATATGTAACCCAGTTTTATAAAACGACTATTATATGAAAATTGCTTTAGTTGGTACCGGTTATGTAGGATTAGTAACGGGTACCTGTTTCGCTGAAACCGGAAATGACGTAACCTGTGTAGATATTGATGTAAAGAAAGTGCAAAAACTTTCAAATGGTGAAATCACTATTTACGAGCCTGGTCTTTCAAAGTTATTTCTCCGTAATCTGAAAGAAGAGCGCCTTCATTTTACCACCGATCTTGAAGAAGGTGTAAAAGACGCAGAACTGATTTTTCTTGCACTGCCTACCCCACCCGGGGCTGATGGTTCGGCTGATATGAGGTTTGTGCTGGGTGTGGCCGATCAGCTGGGAAAAATCCTCAAAAGCTATAAAGTAATTGTTGATAAAAGTACTGTTCCCGTAGGAACTGCAGAAAGAGTACGTGAAGCTATTGCGAAGAACTATAAAGGCGAGTTTGATGTGGTATCCAACCCTGAGTTTTTACGGGAAGGAGTAGCCGTAGATGATTTCATGAAGCCCGATAGGGTAGTGGTCGGCACCAGTTCTGACAGAGCCCGGAAAGTGATGGAAGAATTGTATAACCCGTTTGTACGCCAGGGCAACCCCATTATTTTTATGGACGAACGTTCGGCAGAACTCACGAAATATGCTGCCAACTCATTTCTTGCCACCAAAATCACTTTCATGAATGAGGTTGCACTGTTGTGTGAAAAACTTGGAGCTGATGTTGACATGGTGCGCCGTGGAGTAGGAAGTGATGAGCGAATCGGCAAAAGATTTCTTTTTCCCGGTATTGGTTATGGGGGGTCATGTTTTCCAAAAGATGTACAGGCTCTCGTGAAATCATCCAAGGATGTGAATTATGAATTCCAGATATTAAACGCGGTAATGAATGTGAATGAGAAACAAAAATTACATCTGATTCCGAAGATCAAAAAATATTTCGATAATAACCTTAAAGGAAGAAAATTTGCTTTGTGGGGGCTTGCGTTCAAGCCCAATACTGATGATATTCGTGAAGCGCCATCATTGTATATTATTGATGCATTGCTTAAAGAAGGGGCGAGTTTAAGTGTATTCGATCCTGAAGCTATGAACAACGTGAAGGCAATAATAGGAGACAAAATTGAATATGTAGAAAACCAGTATGATGCACTGAATGGAGCTGATGCACTTATTATCGCTACAGAATGGAATGAATTCAGGACGCCAAATTTCCTTAAGATTGTAACTAACCTCAAATCAAAAGTAATTTTTGACGGGCGTAATTTATTTGATATTGCTGCAATCAAAGAACTTGGTTTTTATTACGAAAGCGTTGGGCGCATGACAGCTGTTCCGACAAATGGCCTTTACAATAAATAAAATAATACTATTTCATGAGCAAAGACCGCGTTCTCATAACCGGCGCTGCGGGGTTTTTAGGTTCACATCTATGTGACCGTTTTATAAAAGAAGGATTTCATGTGATTGGCATGGATAACCTCATAACCGGCGATCTTAAAAACATAGAGCACTTATTTAAACTTGAAAATTTTGAATTTTATCATCATGATGTGAGCAAGTTTATTCATGTGCCCGGCCCAATAAAATACATACTTCATTTTGCATCGCCGGCAAGCCCTATTGATTATTTAAAGATCCCCATTCAAACTTTAAAAGTCGGTTCCCTCGGAACGCATAACTGTCTGGGATTGGCGAAGAGTAAAGGGGCCAGAATTTTAGTAGCGTCTACTTCTGAAATATACGGAGATCCGTTAGTTCACCCGCAAAATGAGGAGTATTGGGGAAATGTAAATCCTGTCGGCCCTCGGGGTGTTTATGATGAAGCTAAACGTTTTCAGGAAGCCATCACTATGGCGTATCATAATTTTCACGGACTTGAAACAAGAATTGTTCGCATCTTTAATACTTATGGGCCCCGTATGCGATTGAATGACGGCAGGGCCCTTCCTGCTTTTATCGGACAGGCTCTTCGTGGTGAGGATCTGACTGTTTTCGGAGATGGCAGTCAAACCCGTTCTTTTTGTTATGTAGATGATCTGGTAGAAGGAATTTACAGGTTGTTATTAAGCGATTATCATTTGCCTGTTAACATCGGCAACCCTGATGAAATTTCTCTAAAAGAGTTTGCGGAAGAGATTATATTGTTAACAGGTACCGCTCAGAAAATTGTGTATAAACCTCTTCCCGTTGATGATCCAAAACAAAGGCAGCCGGATATCAGCAGGGCAAAAAAGATTTTAGGCTGGGAACCTAAAGTGAAGAGAAAAGAAGGCTTGAAGGTTACATATGAATATTTCAGATCATTACCTTCATCAGAGTGGTACAAGCAGCCTAAAGAATTTGTAAGCAATAAATAATTTGCGCAGATTCTTTACTAGAAAATACTTTTGTAAAGAATGTATCAGAAGCTCATAGAAAAGAAAGCAAAGCTTGCCGTAGTAGGCCTGGGCTATGTAGGCCTCCCTATCGCCCTGGAATTTGCAAAAAAAATTTCAGTAATAGGTTTTGATATTAATACAAAACGGGTTAAAATGATGCAAAATCATGAAGACCCCAGCAAAGAAGTAAATAAAGAATTGTTTGATAACAGTGATATCGTTTTCACTGATGACATTAATCTATTGAAACAAGCAGGTTTTTTTATAGTGGCCGTCCCTACTCCTGTTGATAAATATAACGTCCCTGATCTGAAACCACTGATCAACGCTTCAGAAATAATCGGAAAAGTGTTGAAGAAAGGAGATTATGTTGTGTATGAATCCACCACCTATCCGGGTTGTACAGAAGAAGACTGTCTGCCGGTGCTTGAAAAATTTTCGCACTTAAAAGCCGGTGAAGATTTTAAAGTGGGATATTCACCAGAACGTATTAATCCCGGCGATAAAAAGAATACATTAAAAACCGTAATGAAAGTAGTGTCGGGATGTGATGAAGAATCATTGCGGAATATTGCCAGAACATACGAAATCGTTGTGAATGCCGGCGTATATAAAGCTTCTTCCATAAAAGTAGCAGAAGCAACAAAAATTGTTGAAAATACGCAGCGTGATTTAAACATTGCATTAATGAATGAACTTTCCATGATTTTTGACCGAATGGGTATTAACACATATGAAGTAATTGAAGCTGCAGGTACAAAATGGAATTTCTTGAAATTTCAGCCGGGGCTTGTTGGCGGCCATTGTATTGGTGTGGATCCGTATTATCTCACACATAAAGCGGCAGCATTGGGATACGAATCCAAAGTGATATCATCTTCAAGGTATATTAACGATGACATGGCCAGGTACGTAGCCAGGAAAATTATCACTCATGTAGTTAAAAATTCTAATGAACCTAAGGTACTGGTAAAAGGAGTTACTTTTAAGGAGAATGTAAGCGATATCCGCAATTCGAAAATCGTAGATGCCGTGAAAGAACTGCTTGCATTCAATATAAAGGTTGATGTAGAAGATCCTTATGCCGTTTCTGATGAAGTATATGAAGAATATGGCTTGCACTTAACAACACGTCCGGCAAATGATTATGATGCTGTTGTTATCACAGTGCCTCATCAGGCCTATCATCATCTTGATGACGGTTTTTTTGTATCAATAACAAAAGGCAATGCATTGATAGCAGATTTGAAAGGTATTTACCGAAATAAAATTATTAACAGAAAATACTGGAGCTTATAATGTCGGAATACAAAAGAAAAATAATGATAACAGGCGGAGCTGGTTTCATCGGCTCGCATGTAGTAAGGTTATTTGTAAAAAAATATCCTGAATACTTTATTGTGAATCTTGATGCACTCACCTACGCTGGTAACCTTGAAAATTTACGCGATATACAACAGGAAGCAAACTACAAATTTGAAAAGGCCGATATTACTGATGAGGTCCGGGTAAATGAGTTATTCGGCAAATATGCATTTGATGCGGTTATTCATCTTGCTGCAGAGAGCCATGTTGACCGTTCGATTCTTGATCCGCTTGCTTTTGTAAAAACGAATGTACTTGGCACAGCTTGTTTGCTAAATGTTTGCCTGAAGCAGTGGAAAAACCATATGAGCGGGAAATTATTTTATCATGTTTCTACGGACGAAGTTTACGGCTCGTTAGGCAAAGATGGTTTTTTTACCGAGGAAACTCCTTATGATCCCCGGTCGCCATATTCTGCCTCCAAAGCTTCCTCAGATCATTTTGTAATGGCTTATCATCATACCTATGATTTGCCTGTGCTAATGTCGAACTGTTCCAATAACTATGGCTCACATCATTTCCCGGAAAAGTTAATTCCCTTAATGATTAATAATATTAAAAATAATAAACCGCTTCCGGTTTATGGAAAAGGAGAGAATGTTCGTGACTGGCTTTGGGTAGATGATCATGCAAGGGCGATAGACACTATTTTTCACAATGGTAAAACAGGGGAGAAATATAATATCGGAGGCTTTAATGAATGGAAAAATATTGATATCGTGCATTTGCTTTGTGATATCATGGATAAGAAATTAGGCAGGCCTCAGGGTGAATCTGCGAAACTGATCACTTTCGTAAAAGACAGGCCAGGTCATGATTTAAGATATGCCATTGATGCCACAAAGTTGAACAGGGAATTAGGCTGGAAACCTTCTCTTCAGTTTGAAGAAGGTCTTGAAAAAACTGTTGATTGGTACTTGATGAATGAAGAATGGGTAAAACATGTTACTTCAGGAGATTATCAAAAGTATTACGATGAACAATATGTAAAGAGATAATTTTTATAATACAAACTCAGTTTTGAATGCCTTTTATTTCTACGGACTTTCCAGGGTTGTTTATATTCGAACCGGCCGTTTTTAAAGACGAAAGAGGATATTTTTTTGAATCGTATAATCAGAAGTTATTTCAGAGTAACGGGTTGCAAATGAGTTTTGTGCAGGATAATCAATCGCATTCAAGTTATGGTGTGCTGCGTGGCTTGCACTATCAGCTTAATCCCTATGCGCAAACTAAACTGGTGAGAGTATTGAAGGGGAAAATTCTCGATGTAGTTGTCGATATCAGAAAGGGTTCCCCTGCTTTTGGTAAAACTTATAGCATTGAATTATCTGATGAAAATAAAAGGCAACTGTTCGTACCCAAAGGTTTTGCACATGGATTTGTTGTGTTGAGTGAAACTGCTGATGTAATGTATAAATGCGACGAATTTTATAATAAGACAAGTGAAGGGGGGATCATTTATAATGATCATTCTTTAAAGATAGACTGGAAAATAGCAGCTGACAAAATAAAAGTTTCTCCAAAGGATGTTGAATTGCCTTCTTTTGCAAATATTGTAAATAACTTTCAATTTGAAGCACCCTGATGATGTTAAAGCCAACTATTTTAGTAACAGGTGCTAACGGGCAACTTGGCTGTGAAATGCAGAGCGCATCATCAGCATATCCTCAGTTCAGTTTTATGTTTTTTTCACGTAGTGACTTGCCTGTTGATAATTTTGATAAAATTTCTGAATTTTTTAAAAAATATCATCCATCTTTCTGTATTAACTGTGCTGCTTACACTGCAGTTGATAAAGCAGAGTCTGATAAAGAAAATGCTTTTTTGGTAAATGCGGAAGCCGTGAGGGTGCTGGCATCAACATGCTGTTCATTTAAAACAAAATTTATTCATATTTCCACGGATTATGTTTTCGATGGTAATTCTTCCATTCCGTTAAAAGAAGAGGATAAAACAAATCCTGTTAACATTTATGGCGCATCCAAATTAAAAGGCGAAGAACTTGCGTTACGGGAAAATGTAGAAACGGTGATTATCCGGACTTCCTGGGTATATTCAGAATTCGGAAACAATTTTGTAAAAACGATGATCCGGTTGATGAAAGAAAGGGAAGCGATTAATGTTGTCGATGATCAAATCGGTTCACCAACTTATGCACATGACCTGGCTGTTGCCATTTTAAATATCATTCAAAGTGGAAAATTTGTACCCGGAATCTATAATTATAGTAATGAAGGGGAAATCAGCTGGTATGATTTTGCATTGGCAATAAAAGAAATGATTGGTAGCAGCTGTAAAGTAAACCCTATACCATCTTCCCAATATCCTACACCTGCAAAAAGGCCGCATTATTCTTTATTGGATAAAACCAAAATTGCTGCAACCTATCCTGTTACAATAAAAAACTGGAAGGAGGGCCTGGCATTATGCATTGACAAAATTGAAAAAAGGACAACCTGAATTGCAATGCAATAATTTTTGCCTGAAGTAAAATTCAAAAAGAAAGTAAAATTTAATTTGCTACGTTCTTGTTTTTTTCCGGAGTATTTCTGATTTCTATAATGCGGGCTTCATCTTTACCGTAAAGAAGCTCTGCATTAAGATCCAGCAAATCGTTTTCCAGTCTGTAAATTCTTTTTTGCATTTTATTGGTCTTTCGCGTGCCCAACCAATAGCCTATTCCGAAAAAGGCAGCAATAATTGCAAATACCTCCAGGGCATTAAATTGCATGGCCTGTAGAATTGTGATAATAGTTTCCATGGATTTTGATTTACAAGGAATTGGATTATTAATGCTTAAAACTACCCAATAAAAACGGGTATTACAACGTAAAAGTACCAAATTTTGAAAGGTCAATTCCTGAGAAAGCCCTCCATATTTACATTTTAATAAACGAATTATCTGCGAAATTTATTTTGCCTGAAAGTGGTGGGATTGATTTGCAAAAGATTTGTGGGAGAAATGAAAAGATGATGGCACAAAATCGAAGTAGCAAATTGCTTTGATTTTGTGCCATCAACAAACGTATGTTTGCTTGTTCATGAGATTGGTTTTAGAAGCTGATTTTTTTGCTTGCCAGAACATTCACTAACAATGATGCTGTTAAATAACTCGCAATGGTTAATAAAGCTGAAGCATAAAATTGTGAACTTGAAAAAAGTTTATAGCTCACAATTCCTGTGATAATCATTGATACAAGTGATGTGATTGTAAAAAGCGTTTTCATTTTTTAAGTGTTAAGATGTTGAAATGTGTTTTAAAAAACAATTATACTTAATAGACAGCCGATTATTGTTGAGGTTTAATCAGCAGAGCTAAAATGATTTTTAGCATTTAATAATGATGAGAAGTGTTTGATAAGCTAACAATGAGACTTTAAACCCGGAATAATTGGGTTAGCCTCCCGGACCTCATTGTCATATAGGGTTTTTATTCGCTACCCGTTCTCATAAGCGGCTAACTTATTTTTAAGCCTTATGATTTCATCATGCATCTCCTCCATTTGCCGGAGCAGATTGGTTATTACCTCCATACCTTCAAAGTTAATATCTAAATCTCTGTAGAGCCTGACAAGTTGTTCCAGTTTTGGAAGCTCACTGTCATGTATAAACGAAATATGCTCCACATTTGTCACTTCAACAAGCCCATAATGCTGTAAGGTTTCTATAAAAGAAAATTTAAGCTCATGGCTTAAACAAAAATTTTTGAGTGGAATTAAATTTTCACTTTGCATACTTATGGTTATTTTGTTCTGAGCCTGGATAATTCTGTGAATAAATCTTTTTCTTTTTGGCTAAGGTGGGTTGGTGTCTTTATGTTGTAAGTAACAAATAAATCACCGAAATGCCCCTCATTTTTATAGACAGGGAAACCTTTTCCTTTCAGCCTGATTTTCGTTCCATTCTGTGTTTCCGGATTTACTTTCAGCTTCACTTTTCCATTTAAAGTATCAATTGTTATTTCTCCTCCTAATACAGCTGTATATAAATCAATATCCACCGATGTATATAGGTCGTTCATGTCGCGCCTGAACTTTGTGTTATTAATAATATTGAACGTAATAAAGAGGTCGCCATTCGGCCCGCCATTTACACCCGGAGCCCCATAACCTTTTAATTTTATTTTTTGACCATTTTCGATTCCGGCAGGAATGGTAATGCGCACATTTTTTCCATCAATAGTAAGTGTTTGTTGGTGTGTGGTATAAGCATCACTAAGGTTTAACTGAAGTTCTGCCTGATAATCCTGTCCTCGGAATTTAGATTGAGTACTTTTTCTGCCACGACCCATGTTGCCAAATAAGGATTCAAAAAAATCGGAGAATTCGCCTCCTTCAAAATCACCCGAAAATCCTTGTCTTTCTGTGCCTCCAAAATGTTGATGAGATGAAGATTGTTTGGCTTTTTCAAACTGCTCCGCATGTTTCCATTCTTTACCATATTCGTCATATTTTTTTCTTTTCTCCGGATCGCTCAACACTTCATTGGCCTCATTAATCTGCTGGAATAATTTGTGAGCTTCTTTATTATTCGGGTTCAGGTCAGGGTGATGCTTCCGGGCAAGTTTGCGGTAGGCTTTTTTGATATCATCCTGTGATGCATTTTTATCAACCCCTAAAACTTTATAGTAATCAACAAAATCCATTTAAAATGTATTTTCTTGTGCAAATGTAAAGTGATTTTGCAATGAATGTGATAATGGAATTCGGGATAGAAAAAAAGCCAAAAGCTTATGCGGCTTTTGGCTTTTTTATTAAGATTGGTTATTGATTATCTGAATATGATACCGCCCGTTCTTTTAGTTTGAGTAAGATGTTTTAAAAGAAAAGCTCATGTTATCCCACTCAGGAAATAAATTCATGAATAAACTTTTCTTTGCATTTGTTCTGGTTTCCGGAGTTGGGGTTACAAAGTAATCAGCCTTTTCAATTTCCACTTTCACAGCGATCATTTGTTTGTTTTCCAGGCATTTTTTTATTGAAAGCATTTCATTTGATGGAGCAATGTTGTCCTGTGTGCTGAAGATAGTCGCTGTGCCATTCACTTTTACGTAATAGCTTGTACCTTTTTTAAAAAAATCAAGCTTGCAATGGAATTTTCTATCCAGAGGGTCGATATATTCGGCCGGTTTACTGATAATGAACCAGATATTTCCTTCACTATCAGTCTGAATATTATTTACAAGATAATTCGGGATATTAAATAGTGCCCCAGTTTCAGGGAAGAATAATGCTGTATTTAATTCCTGGATTTTTTGCTGAATGAAATCGAAGGGTTTTTTGTTGAACATAGTCTTGGCGATTTGTTACTAATTGTTCAATATTGATACCAGCAAAACCGGCTTTGAGAACAAGCGGATTATGTTTTTTTTGTATTGCCGTATTTCCAATTCGGGGAATTTTTTTTCCCAAATGCGCTTTAAAATATGCACTTCAGGGAAGTTTAAAATCGGCATATTATATACAGGTAATATTGGAATGATCGGGTGGTTTTAATAATATAAACTTTATTGCGGGAAAACTTTGGAATAAGGTACTTGTAAAACAAAAGCTCTTCAGAAAATGAAGAGCTTTTGTTTTGTACAATTCAAATGATTATTAATAACGATAATGTTCGGGTTTAAAAGGTCCATTCTTTGGGATGCCGAGATAGTCAGCTTGTGCATCAGTCAGCTCATCCAATTCAACACCGATTTTTGCGAGATGCAAGCGAGCAACCTTTTCATCCAGATGTTTGGGAAGAACATAAACTTTGTTCTCGTATTTGCTGTGATTCGTCCACAATTCAATTTGAGCAAGTGTTTGGTTACTGAACGAATTGCTCATTACGAATGAAGGGTGCCCTGTTGCACAACCGAGATTCACCAAACGGCCTTCTGCCAGAACAATCACATCTTTTCCCTCAATGGTATATAAATCAACCTGTGGTTTGATGGTGTTTTTTGTGTGGCCGTAATGCTTGTTCAGCCATGCCATATCAATTTCAATATCGAAGTGACCGATGTTACAAACAATCGCTTTGTCTTTCATCGAACGGAAATGTTTTTCAGTAATGAGGTCGCGGCAACCTGAAGCGGTAACAATAATGTCAGCTTCTTTTACTGCATCAACCATTTTCTTTACTTCAAAACCGTCCATTGCAGCCTGTAACGCACAAATCGGATCAATTTCGGTAACGATCACCCGGCACCCAGCGCCTTTCAATGAAGCTGCAGACCCTTTCCCTACATCTCCGTAGCTTCCCACAACAGCTACTTTGCCAGCCATCATCACATCTGTTGCACGGCGGATGGCGTCTACTAAACTTTCTTTGCAACCATATTTGTTATCGAATTTTGATTTGGTAACAGAATCGTTCACGTTAATGGCCGGAATCGGCAATGTGCCTTTTTCCATTCTTTCATACAAACGGTGAACGCCGGTAGTTGTTTCTTCGCTCAATCCTTTTACATGCTGAATCAGTTCAGGATATTTATCAAATACCATGTTTGTTAAATCGCCGCCATCGTCAAGGATCATGTTCAATGGACGGTCCGTGCTGCCAAAAAATAATGTTTGCTCAATGCACCAGTCAGCTTCTTCCAAAGTTTGCCCTTTCCAAGCGAAAACGCCAACGCCTGCAGCAGCGATAGCCGCCGCAGCCTGGTCTTGCGTAGAAAAAATATTGCAGGAACTCCAGCGGACTTCCGCACCTAGTTCAATTAATGTTTCAATTAACACCGCTGTTTGAATGGTCATGTGCAAACAACCGGCGATACGTGCGCCTTTCAGTGGCTTTTGTTTTCCATATTCTGCACGGATAGCCATCAGGCCGGGCATTTCTGCTTCAGCCAGTTTAATTTCCTTTCGGCCCCATTCTGCTAGGCCCATATCTTTTACCTTATAAGGAAGGCTTAAGTCAATTTGTGTTTTTACGTTTGACATGAGTTATTTTTTAATAAAGTGAAGGTTTTCTGAAAACGATTACAAATCTAAAACGGAAGAACAAAATATTATTATTTATCGGTAATTTTAGAACAAATAGTGTTATTATTTATATCATTAAGAACAAAAAAATAGATTTCGATGGAAAAAGAGGCTAAAAAAGAAAATCTGACTAATATCGTAATTGATGATAAGGATCGTGCCATTTTACAATTGTTGCAGGAAAATGCAAAAACTACTGTAAGGGAGATTGCTCATCAGGTTCATTTAAGCCCGACACCCGTACATGAAAGGATAAAAAGAATGGAAGACATGGGTGTGATCAGGCAATATGCTGCACTTGTCGATCATTCAAAAGTTGGTAAAGGATTGATGGTGATTTGTTATGTTTCTTTGAAAGAGCATAATAAAAGATCCGGCGCTAAATTTATCAGGCTCATTAATGAATTGAAAGAAGTGATTGAGTGTTATAACATTTCAGGCGAATTTGATTTTATGCTGAAAGTTGCGGTGGAAAATATGGACGCTTATTATGATTTCCATGTGAACAAATTAAGCCAGGCAGAAAATATCGGTCAGCTGCAGAGCACCTTTGTGATGAGCGTGATTAAACAGACGCATCAATTGTTGTGAAAGTTTTGCTTTATCAGCTATTCAGACGGTCAATAGTTTTCTTTTACCATTTTTGCTACTACTTTATCAATCGGAAGCGTTACACTTTGTTCAGAAAAAACATCCCAATCGATAAAACGGAAAGTTTCCGTTTCTTTCTTCAGTTCATAAACCCTCATTTCACGTTCGTCGAAATCAAATGGTTTTACCCGTAATGGCACCCTGATGGGCTCCAACGCTTCGGCAAAATAGTAAATGGATAAAATCTGGTAATCGGAATTAAATGCGCTCATCTGGAAAAAATCGGTTGTATAAATATGGTCCATGACTTTTATGTCAAGATTCATTTCTTCTTTAAATTCCCTTTTTAGACAATCACGTGTGCCTTCACCAAATTCCAATCCACCGCCGGGGAATTTCGTATAGTAATTTCCACGGATGAATTCATCACTCACCAGCACTTTTTTATTTTCCCCCAATAAAATGCCGTAAACCCTAATACTGAACATTCTTATATTTGTTTATAATGTACATTCCCAAAGCTACAAGCCCCGGCTTGTCAGGAACCAGTTGCTGCAGCTCAAGGCTTCATTTCAATTTCTCCTTCAAAAACTTTTTCAGCAGGGCCGCAAAGCCAGATATTCCTGAATTTGTTATCGTCAATACGGTCATACTTCACCGTTAGCTTACCGCCTTTGGTTGTAACGGTTACTTCATTATAACCTGCTTCATTATGATAGCAAACCAGTGCACTTGCGGTAACACCGGTACCGCATGAAAGTGTTTCATCTTCTACACCGCGTTCATAAGTGCGTACAATAATTTCATCCGGGGCTTTTTCTTCAACAAAATTTACATTAATGCCTTCTTTCGCAAAATCTTTGCTATGCCGTATCTCCATTCCTTTGTCCAAAACATCGTAATCCATTATATCGCTTACCATTTTCACATAATGCGGAGAACCGGTATTCAGAATTGAGTCGCCATCATATTCTTCGATCCCGTCAACATCTTGCATTTTAAGGTTCACCATATTGCCATCAATTTCAGCTTCATGTTCGCCATCAACAGCAATGAAACGAAAGGAATTTTTATGAATGCCGAGATCATATGCAAATTTTACCAGGCACCTGCCCCCATTGCCACACATGGTGCTTTCACGGCCATCAGCATTATAATATTTCATTTCGAAATCGTAACCTGATTTAGGATTCAGTAACATCAGGCCATCGGCACCGACACCAAACCTCCGGTCACACAAGAACTTGATCTTGTCAACCGGCAAATTGGTAATACTCCAATTCCGGTTATCAATGATTACAAAATCGTTCCCCGTTCCCTGGTATTTGTAAAAATGAATTTTCATACCCACCCCAAAAGGGTCATTTTATTGCTGATTAATTCGATCAACATCAAAAATACATTAAACTAATTTCTGTTGCAGATATAAAATAAAAATATCTGTTTTGAATATACGTAAATCTTAATTTAGTAATAAACAAATTGTTCATGAGAACGCTCTCCGCCTTCTGTTTTTTGAATTTCATTTTTATTATTTCGATAGCACAAAAAAAACCGCTTGATCATTCCATGTACGATTCCTGGCAAAGTATTGGTGAAAGAATGATCAGCAACAATGGTAAATATGTGGTATATACTGTGAACCCGCAGGAGGGCGATGGCATCCTAGTAATCCAAACTTCAGATGGTAAATACAAAAAAGAAATAGAGAGGGGATATAATGCAACAATTACAGAAGACAACCTTTTTGTCGTTTTTAAAATAAAGCCATTTTTTAGAGATACAAGAGAAGCGAAAATCAAAAAGAAGAAACCTGATGAAATGCCGAAAGATTCTCTGGCTATTGTTGAATTGGGGAAAGACGGCATTATAAAAATCCCCGGTATCAAAACTTATAAAACGCCAGAAAGGTCAGGAGGCTGGGTTGCTTATTTATCTGAAAAAGGCTTTCCTCTTCCAGGAAAAAATAAAGATGCTGATTCATTGACAAGATTGAATAACCTGACAAGAATGGCGGACAGCCTGGTTCATGTTGCAGATAGTTTGAGGAACAAAGTAGCTGAAGCAAGGGTCAAAGGTATTAATATCCTGCAGCCGGCAAAAAAGGATTCCAAAAAATTATCTGATGAAAATACTGAGGAAGGAACGGAGCTGGTGCTGTATAATACCCGTAATGGTAATGAAAAAAGATACAAATTGGTGAGCGAATATCATTTTACCAAGAACGGAAAGAAGCTGTTGATAGAAATAACAAAAAGAAACACCGATAGCCTAAGTAAAAGTTACGTACTGCTGCTTGACCTGGAGCATGAAAAAACAGACACGCTTATGCAAGAATTTAATGATGCCAGGAATTATGCTTTTGATGAAACCGGTAACCAGGTTGCCTTTGTGGCCGAACGTGACAGTGCAGCAAAAGCAATGAAAAGATTTTATAAGCTATGGTATTATAAGAACGGTTTGGATAGTGCCCAATTAAAAGTGGATAAAAATAGTGCCGGTGTGACAAGTGATTTAACTATAAGCGAAAATTATAACCTTCATTTCAGCAAAGATGGTAACAGGCTGTTTTTTGGATTGGCAACCATCAAGCTGGTAAAAGACACGACTGTGCCTGAATTTGAGAAAGCCGGCGTTGATATCTGGAATTACAAGGATGACAACCTGCAACCTGTTCAATTAAAAAACCTGGAAAAAGATTTGAAGAAAAGTTATCTCGCTGTTCTGGATGTTAATAAAAATTCAATCCTGCAAATAGGTGATGAAAGATTTCCTGATGTGCAAATCACAGAGGAAGGGAACGGAAATGTTTTTTATGCAGCTTCGGATTTTGGGAAAAGGATTGCAAGGCAATGGCAGGGATTTACTTTGAATGATGTATATGCAATTAATGCAAATTCAGGCGAGAAAAAATTAATTACCAAAGATTTTAAAGGAAGCATTTATCCTTCATATACCGGAAAATATGTATTGCTGTACAACGACAAACAGAAAGGTTATTCCGTTTATAACAGCGAAACAAACCAGTTATATAAAGTCGCTAACGATATTACAGTACCCTTGTATAATGAAGAAAATGATGTGCCGGATGACCCCCAGCCTTATGGAATTGTAAAATGGGCGGAAGGCGACAAATATGTTTTTATTTATGACAGATATGATGTTTGGAAAGTTGACCCAAATGGGAAACAAAAATCGATTACAATCTCTGATGGAAGAAAAGATAAAATTGAATATCGTTATTTGAATCTTGATAAGGATGAAAAATTTATCAACGATAAGCAGCTATTATATTTTTCATGCTTTAACGATATTAATAAGCAATCAGGGATTGCCGAATGGAATTTTAAAGAAAATACTTTGCACGAAGTAAAATTAACGAGCAATTCTTATCGCAACTTTGAAAAAGCAAAAAGCAACTCGCTATTAATCTATACTAAAGAGAACTTTAATGAGCCTCCAGATATTTATTCAGGTCAAATAACAATGCTTCCTGATACTAACATTATTACTGAAGGCGGGCGACAGGTATATCGCGATTTTTTAATTGAGAAAAAACTCTCTCTCATCAATCCTCAACAGTCCAAATATCTCTGGGGAACAGCTGAGCTTTTTAAATGGAAAGCATATACAGGAAAATTGACTGAGGGTATTTTGTACAAGCCCGAAAATTTTGATGCGAAGAAAAAATATCCGATGATTGTTTATTTCTATGAACGGAATAATAGCACGCTGTACAATTATCTGCCACCATCCCCAACACCTTCAAGATTGAACATCCCTTTTTTCGTGAGCAAGGGTTATGTGGTTTTTGTTCCTGATATCTGGTACACAACCGGCCATCCCGGCAAAAGCGCTTATGATTATATCGTGAGCGGAACAAGAGCTTTAATCAAACAAGGGTTTATTGACAGCACAAAAATAGGTTTGCAAGGGCAAAGCTGGGGTGGTTATCAAACGGCATATCTCATCACGCAAACAAATTTATTCGCCGCTGCATGGGCTGGTGCACCGGTTGTGAATATGTTTAGCGCATATGGCGGCATCCGATGGGAAACAGGTTTGAACAGGCAATTTCAGTATGAGCATTCACAAAGCCGTATTGGGGCTACTATTTGGGAGCGACCGGATTTGTATATTGAAAACTCTCCGCTATTCCATTTACCAAGAGTAAAAACGCCGCTGGTGATAATGAGCAATGATGCGGATGGTGCAGTTCCCTGGTACCAGGGTATTGAATTTTTTACAGCCATGCGAAGATTGAATAAACCTGTTTGGTTATTGCAATACAACGGGGAAGCACATAACCTTGTTGAAAGAAGAAACCGAAAAGACATTCAGATAAGAGAGCAACAATTTTTTGATTGGTTATTAAAAGGAGAGAAGCCACCTGTGTGGATATCTAAAGGTGTGCCGGCAACATTAAAGGGCATTGACTGGGGACTTGAAATAAAATAATTCAGGCAGCTTTTGCAATATATCTTACTAAACTTCTTTTTGCAATTGGCAGTAAAGTTTCTTCAACGGGAAATTTCAACTCGGTTTCTATTGAATACACTGCCGGGTTCGGCAAGTCCGTTTTTGATTTTATCAATTCAGACTTGATTGTCTCATAGGTATTCACCATATTTCGTTCCCAGGTATGCACGTATTCCGTGCGTATGCTCCGGTATTTTTCATCATGTTTTTCAAAAAAACTCAGGCGATATTGGTAAACCCTTGTTGCCTGATGGCTCCCTTCATTCAAAAAGAAATAGCCTTCATTCACATCTAATGGAACAATTCCGACAGGAAAAATTGTCAGCTTTGCTTCTACAAATTCATAAATTTCTGTTGCCGTGCTGATGGTGCGCTGCATTTTTGAAACCGAATAGTTAATAATCTCTTCCAGTTCCTGCATCAGGTCGTCATCACTAATCATTTGTTCATACAGTACCTGTAGTTTTTCAATCTGTATGCCGCTGAGTTTTTTGGGAAACTGTTCCTGCAAATACTTTTTGTTTTCGCGGAAGGCAACCAGGTTATTATAATGAAAAATGATATCAGAAAGCTGAGGGTAAAGTTTGTTCTCGTTAAAGTATTTGTTCACTTCCTGCAAGTAAGCCAGCAAGGTATATTTCTTTAGTTCAAAATCAATATAGCCGTCAGCAAACCATGTTTCGGATAATTTCTTCATCGTGCGCCGGGTTTGGTTATTATTTCAAATTACAAAAATTCGATGAAAATTTTTGACCCTTGTTTATCCACAGAATGTTAAATGTAACGGAAGAATTTGCCGGTTTATTGAGCTATGCCATTGTGAAAACGGTTTTTCCCGGTGTTTATTTTATCAGTAAAGGGGTTGAAACGCGGAAAAAGTTTGCTAATTGTTTAGCAGGCTTTATTGCTATTATTGAGCAGCCGTTGCGTCGCACTCTTCAGCGGTTGATATTCTATTCTACAATAAGCCATGAACACTAAAAGTATAAAAGCTGCATAAGTGAAATTTCTTTGCGCTTTCGTTTCATGCTGTTATTTTAAAAATCCCTTTCCGGATTGAAATTCTGCAATTCATTTGCAACTGCCGTCAGGAACGTTGCACCGAGGCCCCCATCAATAATACGATGATCGTAAGACAAGGACAGGTACATCATGTGCCTGATAGCGATAGCATCACCTTCTGAAGTTTCAATAACAACGGGGCGTTTTTTAATCGCCCCAACTGCAAGTATGGCCACCTGTGGTTGGTTAATAATTGGCGTGCCCATCAGGCTGCCGAATGTACCAACATTTGTAAGCGTAAAAGTTCCGCCTTGTGTATCCTCTGGTTTTAATTTATTATTGCGGGCATTGTCTGCAAGCAGGTTTACCTGTTTTGTCAGGCCGACAAGATTCAACTGGTCTGCATTTTTAATAACCGGCACAATAAGGTTACCGCTTGGTAAGGCAGTGGCCATTCCGATATTAATATCTTTTTTGATAATGATCTGTTCACCATCAACCGAACTGTTGATAAGCGGATATTTTTTGATGCATTTGACAACCGCCTCAATGAATAAAGGTGTAAATGTGATTTTTGAATTTTCTCTTTTTTCAAAATCTTTTTTAATCTTTTCGCGCCACTGAACAAGATTGGTAACATCCGATTCTGTGAAACTGGTAACATGAGCACTCGTATGTTTACTGTTCACCATATGGCTGGCAATCAGCTTGCGCATTCGGTCCATCTCCAGTATCTCCACATTGCCGCTGTATGAAATAGTTCGCGGTTGTTCAGCTACTGATGGCTGGGGTATGACTTTTACTTCTTCTTTCTTGTTGCCTGTATCAGGTATCTCATATCCCACATCCTGTTTTTTGCCTCTTGCTGAAATAAATTTAAAAATATCCTGCTTGGTAACACGGCCCTCATTACCTGTTCCCGGAATATTTTCCAGTTCGCTCATGCTGATTCCTTCGTTGGCAGCAATATTTAATACCAGCGGAGAGTAGAATCGTGTATTGGGTACCGTTAGTGGTTTGCCGCTGTTCACGGGGGGCAGTTGTTTTGATTCCTGAACGGGGGTAATCGGTATAGTTTGTGAATGATGAGTTTCGCCGGTAAGAGTATTTATCCTTGCAATAGGCGAGCCTATTGCAACCACATCATTCACTTTGAAAAGGATTTCTTCAATAATACCTGAAGCGGTTGATGGTACTTCTGTGTCTACCTTATCTGTGGCGATCTCAAGCACAGTTTCATCTTCTTTTACGGTATCACCAGGCTGTTTATGCCATTTCAGAATAGTAGCTTCCATAATACTTTCGCCCATCTTTGGCATGATCAGGTCAACAATCGCCATAGCTTATATTAGTTTTTATTGAGAAATTTTCATGCTTTCATTTTCATTGCGTTAAGGAGACGACACGCACGACATCTGCTTCAAAGGTAAATATTTTAGAATAATCGGTTGGGAGACCTGCTTAGTGGTCAAGGATAAACTTTCTTATCATATTCAATGCATTGGTGGCCGTTAATTCGATATTTTTTATCCTGTCGAAGCGGAAATAAAATTTCTGTGCTATAATTTTCTCTTTGTTACCCACCGCAACCCACACCGTACCTACAGGTTTTTCTGCTGTTCCGCCATCAGGGCCCATTATTCCCGAAGTAGTGATAATATAATCAGTGTCCAGTAATTCTATTGCGCCCTTAGCCATTTGTGTTACGGTTTCTTCACTCACAGCCCCAACTGTTTGTAGCGTTTGTTTACTTACATGCAATATATTTTCTTTGGTTTCATAAGCGTAGCTTACTACGCTTCCTTTATAATAAGCTGATGAGCCGGGAACAGTTGTAATGAGGTGGGCGATATAACCGCCAGTACAACTTTCGGCAGTGCCGATGGTTTTGTTTTTTTCCTTTAATAATCTTCCGACCGCTTCCTGCATTGTTTTGTCATCATCAATAGCAAGCCATTCTGAAACAAGGCTCTTGAATCTTTCAAATTTACTCTGCAGTTCTTCTTCCAATTGATTTTTGTTGGTGCCAAACCCTGTAAGCCTTAATCGTACCATACCATAGTTTGGCAGATAAGCAAGTTTGATATGCCCGGGTAACGAAGATTCAAAATCGTTGATGTGTTCGGCCAAAAATGATTCGCCTATACCAGCGGTCAATAATGTTTTATGTAAGATAAAAGGTAAAGTAAACTGTTGTTGCAGTTTCGGTATTACATGATCAGTCATCATGCCTTTCATTTCATTAGGTACACCAGGCATGGAAACAAATATCTTTCCTTCTTTTTCGAACCACATTCCTGGCGCAGTGCCCCGTTTGTTTTGAATTACCGTGCAGTTGTCAGGAACCTCTGCTTGTTTCAAATTACGCTCAAGCATAGGTCTTTTTAATATTTTTTCAAAGATCGTTTTCACATTATCTAGGGCGCCCTGGTCAACAATCATTTTGCCCCCAAAATATTTACAGAGCAAAGGTTTGGTAATATCGTCTGCTGTTGGCCCAAGCCCTCCTGTTATTAAAATAATATGTGATTTTTTACTTTCGTCATCCAATGCATTCCAGATATCATCCCAAACATCGCCAACAGCTACACGATGGTGTACCCATATGCCCGCTTTATTCAGTTCCTGCGCCATCCATGCACTATTGGTGTCTATGACCTGGCCAATCAGTAATTCATCGCCAATGGTGATAATACTTGCTACAATCTTTTCCATACTTAAAATAATTACAAAGTTAATAGTTGTGGCCTTGGTGTAACTTAAAATTCATTGATTGGGCTTAATTATGTATCTATGTAAAAAAATATGAGGAACCAGAGTTATAAAAGCCATTCCCGTTATGTTCCCCGGGTTTCATTATTTAACTTTAGGAGCTATTTTTGTTTTACTGATAGGCTCCATTGTTAATCTGTTGCATACTGAACACAGCAATCTGTATTCGGCTTCATTAATTTGTTTGATTGCTGCGATACTGGCACTTCTTGCCTGGTACAGCAGGCAATTTCCATTAAAAGCGCAAGACCGGGCGATTCGTGCGGAAGAAAACCTGCGTCATTTTGTATTGACAGGAAAACTATTGGACAGCCGATTGAAAATGAGACAGATTATTGCTTTGCGTTTTGCCGGCGATGATGAGTTTGTTGATCTTGCGAAAAAGGCTGCTGAACAAAATCTGAGCAGTCAGGATATTAAAAAGGAAATTAAAAACTGGAGGGCCGATCATCACCGTGCATGATCATCATAATTAAAATAAGGACGCAGTTTTTCCAAAAGCTGGCCAGGCATGCTAGTTTTCTTCATTGTTTTTGTTTCTATAAAATAAAGTACTATTCTACCTACTGTAATCAATTCATTGTTTTCGCTGTATACTTCATGATGAAACTCGATTCGGTGATGTGGCGGAAGCTCTTTCAGGATAACCTTCACCGTTAATAGCTCATCATAAAGTGCAGGCCGAAGGAATTTGGTATGCAGTTCTACAACAGGCATCATTATACCGGCGGCTTCCATGTCTTTATAAGTGAACCCAAGTTTACGGATACTTTCTGCCCTTGCAGTTTCAAAATACTGTGCGTAGTTGCCATGGTAAACTACGCCCATCTGGTCGGTTTCGGCATAGCGGACACGAATTTGCGATTCTGATATAAACATCCGGAAGTTTTAATTGGAAATTTTAATTTACATTATTTGCCCATTGCTGCATCCACACTATACCTGCCTGGTCCGATAAGCAAACTGGTAAAAAAAGCGGCGAGATAAACAATGGCCAGCTCATATTGACTAATAGGCTGTCCTTTATGAAAAAGAAAAACGGCAACGGCCATTTCAATAACAAGCGCTAAAGCTGCAAGCCTGCTGAGTAACCCGAGCACCAGTAACAATGCGCAAACGATTTCTGCAAAAAGTACAAGCATCAGCGACCATTTATGGCCGATATGAAATGGGTCAAAAAAGCTGTGTTGAATTTCACTGAATTTCATCAGCTTTGATACTCCATGATTTAAAAACATGAATATGCCAAAAGTTGCACGCAAAGCCAGAGCAGCTATATTAAACGTTGAATCGGTGTAGCCGGTTGATAATATTTTTTTCATGCGGTTGAATTTAAAAATCAAAAATAACAAATTTGATTTTTTATATGTCAATTAGCACTCATAACATATAATTATCTGAAAACAAGGTTAACCATTGTCAGAAATTTTTGCTGAAACTTTTTTTACTCTTTTAAAGAAATGTTAATCCTTTCAGTTATCCACACCTGTTTGGAACGATGTTTGGTCAGGCATAAAATAATTAGAAACTTTAGCGCGTTAAAACCACTTACAAGGACATTGGAATGAAAAGAGCAATCTTATTCGGATTTATTATTATTACCTCTTCATCGTTTGCGCAGCAAACCCGGTTTATAAATGACCCGCTGGCTACATTTAAACAGGCCCAGGAATTTTATCAGAAGGGAAACTACAGCCTCGCTTACCCGCTTTTTAAGGAACTGGAGATGGCTATACGTGAAACGGATAAAACCAATCAGGTATTAAATACCCAGGATATAAAATATTATGCAGTTGTTTGTGCATTAAAACAAAATGATGTTATAGCTGAACAGGCGGCGAATAATTTTATTGATGTTGAAAATAACGAACCCCGTGTGCAAATGATGAGTTTTCAGCTGGCAGAGTATTATTTCCGTAAAAAAAATTATGCCTCTGCACTTCGGTTATACGAGCATGTTAATATTGAGAATCTCAATAGCCGGGAAGTGGCTGATATGAAGTTTCATGAAGGTTATGGATATTTTGAGCAGAACAGGCTTGATTTGGCAAAACCGCTTTTCAATGCCATCCGGCAGATGCCGAAAGACCCGAATTATCTCGATGCAAATTATTATTATGGGTTTATTTCTTTCAATGACAGAAACTATAACGATGCCCTGACTGCCTTTAAAGTGGTTGAAGAAGCGCCGAACTACGAAAAGGTGGTACCTTATTATATTGCAAACATTTATCTGGTGCAGGGTAAAAAAGAACAGGCGTTGCAATATGCAGAAGCGAAACTGAAGAAGAACAACCAGTATTATGACCTACAGATGCGTCAGCTTGTTGGCAATGGATATTACGAAGAACAGGATTTTGCAAAGGCGCTGCCCTATCTCGAGCAATATGTTCAGCAGGCCCCTAAAGTAACGCGTAATGATTTGTACGAGCTTTCATATTGTTATTATCAAACCAAAAACTGGAACAAGGCTATTGAAGGGTTTAAGCAACTCGGCAACAAAGGGGATTCCATTTCACAGAATGCAATGTACCTGCTTGGGGATGCTTACCTGAAAACAGGTCAGAAGACAAATGCCAGAAATGCATTCCTGGTTTGTTCAACCGGTAACAATAATGATTCTCAAAAAGAAATTGCAAAATTCAATTATGCAAAACTTTCTTATGAACTGGGTTATCAGGACGTGGCCCTGAACGAACTGCAGGATTTTGTGAAGCAATACCCTAATTCAAATTATAATGCAGAAGCGAAGGATTTGCTGATAGGTGTTTTGGCTAATACAAGCAACTACAAAGAGGCTTTGAGTATGGCCGATAACATGGGTAAAACTTCGACAGCCACCAAACGTATGTATCCCCGCATTTTGTACGGACGCGCAACGGAGCTTATCAATGACGGCATGTTACTGGCAGCAAATGACATGCTGGATAAAGCCCTGAAAGATGTGGAGAATAATGGACCTGTTCTGCCTTTTCTCAATTTCTGGAAGGCGGAAATTTCTTATCGTTTGAATAAAATCGATGATGCCATTCATTATTATTTTGAATATCTAAAAAGCAGCAAGGTTGAAGGAGAGGCAAATCCTGTAAATGCAAAATACAACCTCGGTTATTGTTTTTTGAAAAAAGAAAATTACCGTCAGGCACAAGGTTTTTTTGAACAGATTGTAAGAGTTCCGAAAATAAATTCCGAATCTCTTGAACAGGATGCATACATACGCGATGCCGATTGTTATTACATGAACCGCGATTTCAAAACAGCATTGGCCATGTATAACAAAGTGCTTGATTATTCATGGCCTTCGGCTGATTATGCGACCTTCCAGAGGGCAATGATTGCCGGGGTTAATAATGGAAATGAGAAAATAACGCTTTTGAATTCAATCAGCAGGAAATACCCTTCATCGAATTTAATAGCAGATGCAAACCTGGAAATTGCGATTACTTATCTTGCCAATGAGCAATATCGTGAAGCGCTTCCTTTTTTAAAAAACATTATTAACTCTTCGGGTAATGATGCATTGAAACCGAGGGCTTATCTGAAAGCAGGCATCAGTTATTATAACCTCAATAACAGCGCAGAGGCATTGAACCAGTACAATGCATTATTGAAACAATACCCCAACTCACCGGAAGCGCAGGATGCCATGGAAAATGCGAAATCAATTTATGTAGAACAGGGGAGGAGCAGTGAGTATGTGAATTTTGCTAAAACGATGGGGGTGGATATTTCAACCAGCCAGGAAGACCAGCTTGCTTACCAGGAAGCTGAAGTGCAGTTTAATGACGGCAATTTTACAGACGCTGCAAAAAAATTTGAGCAGTACATCGGCAAATACCCGGATGGAAAATATTCCTTAGAAGCAAATTATTACAAGAGTGAAATTTATTATAATCAAAAAGACTGGAACAAAGCAGTGACTGGTTACGAGGCAGTGGCAGACAGGGCGCCAAATAAATTTGCTGAAAAATCAATCCTGCAGGCGGCACATCTCAATTTTTTTGAATTGAAAGATTATGCAAATGCGGAGAAATATTTTATCAGGCTGAAAGATTTTGCAACTACGCAGGAAAATAAAATGGAGGCAATGCGCGGTTTGCTTCGAAGTCAATATCAATTACAAAAATGGAGTGATGCTACTGGGAATGCACAGGATCTTTTGAACCAGAAAAATATCAGCACAGATGACAGGGTGATAGCAAATATGATCCTTGCCAAATCATACCAGTCCAATAACCAGTGCGAAACTGCTTTGCAGTATTTCAGAGCGGCAGCCTCATTAAGCAAAGCGGCTTATGGAGCGGAAGCACGTTATGAGATTGCCAGTTGCCTGTACAGTCAGAATCAGTTGAAAGATGCAGAGAAAGCTGCGTTTGAAGTAATCAATAAGTCAGGCTCCTATGAATTGTGGGTAACAAAATCTTATTTGCTGTTGGGGGATGTTTATTTCAAAGAAAAAGACTACTTCAATGCGAAGGCAACGTATCAGAGCATAATTGATAATGCCAAAATGGAGGATTTGCGTCTGCAGGCAAAACAAAAATTAAACGAAGTCGCTGATGAGGAAGGAAAAAGCAGCAAGGTTGGAGGAGTTAATCAGTAAAATTTAAAACCGGGAAATGAAGATCAACATAAAATACATGCGGTCATTTTTTTTGATACTTTCAGCATTTGTTTTTTTTCAGGGTACTGTTGATGCGCAGGATTCGGCAAAAAGAAAATCTATTGATATTACTTCGCAATTTAAACCAGTGTTGCGTGAAGCTGCCAAAATTAATTTCCACGCTTCGCCGGCAACTGCAGATACGTCTAAACCCAGGCTTAACTATGATATTCCTTCAAAATTTTTATTATTATCCTATCAGCCCGGGGAATTAAAGCCTGTTGCACTTCAACCAGATTCGGTGCTGGATTGGCATAACGACAATTATATTAAACTCGGGGCAGGCAGTGTTCACCTGCCTTATGTAAAAGCAGCTTTTAGTTTTGGTGATGGTAAGAATACTTTCTTCAACATATTTGCTGATGAATTTATTTCAAAAGGAAAATTGCAATACCAGAGAAATAGTTTGACTGATTTGAAATTAACAGGCACTGTTAAAACGAAAAATAGCCTTGAATGGGACGGGGCTTTGAATTACAAATTCGATGGAAATTACTTGTATGGCTTCCAGCCTGATACATTAAAATTCAATAAAGATGATTTAAAACAGAATTTTCAAACCTTCGGCGGAAGGTTGGCAATGCATAATATGCAACCAACGGAATTCGGGTTAATATACAATCCAAGTATTAGTGTGTCGGTGTTTGGCGACAATTCTCCTACCATCAATCATCCTGCAAAAGCAACTGAAGCCAATACCGTACTGAATCTGCCGCTTCAGAAAGAACTGGGTGAAAAATTTGAATTTGATCTTGGCCTAACTGCCAGTCTTACCAATTACAGGCTAAATTCAAATTCTGTTAACAACAATATATTTTATGTATCACCTGCATTGCTTTTCAAAACCACATCGGTAAATGCACATGCAGAACTGACGCCATCATGGGATCAGAAAACTTTTCACCTGCTTCCTAATTTCAGTATTAATTTTAATCCTTTTGAAGATAAAAAACTGGAGTTTCAGATTGGATGGATCAGTTATTACGAAAAAGGTTCTTACCAGCGGTTCGAATCCGTTAATCCCTGGCTTACGCAACCCACTACATTATTGAACACAAGAGTAGAGGAACGTTATGCCGGAATAAAGGGATCGTTAACTGATCATATTCATTATTCGGCGAAAGTCGGTTACAACCAGTACTGGAACATGCCTTTGTTTGTTAATGACAGCGTGGGTGGCGGTAAGGATTTCCTGGTCAGGTACGATTCATCTATGAAAGAACTTTTGTTGCATGGAGAAATTGCGTATACGGTAGGTGAACAATTCAGCCTGTCTGCAGGCATGAGTTTGCGGCAATTCAATTTGAATAACCAGGCACGTGCGTGGGGCCTGTTGCCGCTTGAATTCAATTCCTCGTTAAAGTGGCAGATATTTAAAGATTTCTGGTTGAAGAGTGATTTGTGGGCATGGGATGGAGCAGACTATCTTGTTGTTAACGGTCCAACAGGTAAAAGCAATCCTGCTTTCGATTTGAATGCGGGTGTTGAGTTTCGTGTAACCAGGCAGCTTAACCTGTGGCTGCAGATGGATAATATTCTTAATAATAAATACGAACGCTGGCATCAGTACCAGTGTTATGGCTTCAATATCCTCGGTGGTATTATATTTTCCTTTTCAGATAAGTAGTTAATAATTTTTTCATATCCTACAGGCTTTTATTTTATATTTGGTTATTCTTTAGCTATAATGCTCAGGTGTACTTGTTAAGTAATTCCAGAGATGTTCATCGTAAAAAATCGTAGTGTAATTTTGAAAAGAACATGTAAAACCACTATCTGATTATCGTAAATAAAAATAGCGCCATAAGTTTTTAATTCTACTCAAAATTTATTTTTTTCGTAATTGAAAACGTGCGCTTATGTTTAGCATTTTGAATAGTTATTTATTTCAGCACAAAAGCATCAGTGTTCCAGGGCTTGGTACCATTTATCTGGAGAAGAACCCGGCACGCATTGATGAAAACGGCAGGAATATTCTTCCGCCTTCTTTTCATTTTCGTTTCGATAAATATTTTGATGCCCCGGATAAGGATTTCTTTTTGCATCTGGCTGCTGAGAAGAACATACCCGATTACGAAGCTATAAAATGGTACAACGAATTTTCCTACGAACTGCGTAATAAAATCAGACAGGAAAGCAGGGCTGAATGGGAAGGCGTAGGCATGCTTAAAAAGGATGAAGAAGGTAATATTATTTTTGAATCTACTTCCGGAACTCCTTCTTTTATTCAGCCTGTTCCCCTGGAGCAGGTAAAAGTGAGGGAAGTAGCCACAGTGCCGGAACCAGACGAAGGCAATATTTTGGTAGGAACATCCGGAGAATTAGTCTATCCGGATGAACTAATCAGTGAAAAAAGCAAATGGTGGGTATATCCGTTAATAGCTGCGGCTATTGCTTCGGCAGTATTGATTTTTCATTTTTCATCTAATGGTTGGAAGACCGAATCGATGGGTAACCAACATAATTTAGAAATTACAAAATAATTTTCTTCTCTTTTCATAACCAATTTTCTTCCTTTTCTTTGCAATTCTTTACCATGGAAGAAAAAGTTATTACATATTCTTTATGCCCGGCCTGTGGTGCTGATGCTTTGCATAAAGCGCTAAATGCAACAGATTATCTTGTTTCAGGAAAAGAATTTGAAATATGGCAATGTGATCGGTGTTTACTGAGGTTTACACAAAATGTTCCTGATAGTAGATCAATTGGCAAATATTATCAATCTCATAATTACATATCGCATACTGAAACCAATAAAGGTTTTGTTAACCGGTTATATCATTTTGTACGTTCATTAACTCTGGGTGATAAACGTCGTTTGATATTGTCGGTTACCCAGTTGAAAAGCGGAAGGATGCTCGATATTGGTGCAGGCACGGGTGCATTCGTTGGTCACATGCAATCACATGGGTGGGAAATATCAGGCATTGAACCAGATGAAGAAGCAAGAAAAAAAGCAAAAGAAATTCATCAGGTAAACTTGTTGCCACCTGAAGCTTTTGCTGATCTTTCACCAGATTCATTTGATGTAATAACCATGTGGCATGTGTTGGAACATGTGCACGATCTTCACGGTTACCTGGAGCAATTAAAGAATATACTGAGGCCGGGAGGCCGTATTTTCATTGCTGTTCCGAATTATGCGTGTTATGATGCCTCTTTCTATAAGAATTTTTGGGCTGCCTATGATGTGCCCCGGCATTTATATCATTTTTCTCCTGAAGCTATGTTCCAGTTATTGCACAAACATGGTCTTAAATTGCATGCAACCCGGCCTATGTGGTACGACAGTTTTTACATCAGCCTTCTGAGTGAAAAATATAAAAAAGAAAAAAAGAATTCTTTGAGGGCTATACTCGTTGGTTTTATTTCAGACGTCAAAGCATTTATAGAAAAAGAGAATAGCAGCTCCCTGATATATATTATTGGCAAATAATTAAAAATAGCCAATTGGCGTATTTTCATTTTTGCTGAATTGTTGCCTGGAATTATCAGCTAATAATTAAATTTTACTTCATAAATGTTCGGCCAGAGTTTCCCGGTAACATACACTTTTTTGGCAACAGAATCATAGGCGATACCGTTCATTTCTGCAGATTCCGGATTCTTGTTTTTTGCTTCATTATCAAGAGTGGTAAAATCCAACCTGCCTAATACTTTGCCACTGGCCGTATCAATCTTTAAAACGTAGTTAGTCCTGTATTGGTTAGCATACATGTACCCGTTGATCAGTTCAAGTTCGTTGATGTCTGAAACAGGCCCGTTATTATCTGCCACGCCAAGTACTTTTATCAACCTGAAATTATCCGGGTCAAGATAGCTGATGTTGCTGGTGCCATCACTCATGATCAGGTATTTTCCATCAGTGGTCATTCCCCAACCCTCATTACTTGGGAAAGTGAACTCAGCGATTTTTTTAAAGGTTTTTGCATCGTATACAAACCCTTTTTTGGTTCTGTAAGTAAGCTGGTAAACCTTACCGTTCAAAAAAACAATTCCTTCCCCAAAATACTTTTGCTTATCCAAAGCGGCTTTTACCTGGATTTTTCCTGTTCTCCTATCAACCACTCCAAAAAAAGAACCTCTGTTCTCAGGCATCCCCTCCTCATAACCTGTGCTTTCATACAATTCCCCGTCATGCACTAAAAACCCTTCTGTATACGAAGAGGTGTCGTGTGGAAAACTGCTTACAACACTGTAATTAATAATTGGCGGAGTGTTGTCTGGCTCATTAATTTTAGCTGAATGATCTTGTTGGTTATTATTACTACATGCAGCTAAAAGAAACAGGCCTATAAAAAGCTTTTTGTTCATGATAAATTGATAATCAGCAAAAATAAGGTTCAGTTTTGTGAATTGCTTTCCTGTGTATCATAAATTTCGTTTAAACATTTTGAATTACAGGCAAAAAAGCGTTATTTTACAGTCAGTTACACTCTGAATACCCCCTGCTCTGAAATCCGCAAACCGGTTTTTCTGCAAGTGATATTCCTTCGTATTTGAACTTAACCTAATGTCCCCTGAATTGCCTTGCCAGTTTCCTTCACATTAAGTGATTGTTATTTTTGGCAATAAGTTGCGATTGTTGTTTTCATTTGTGCAACAAGCTCAACTCGCTTCCGACAGATGCCGCCTCTTTTTTAAAATTGAAATTCAATCCTCATGAGAGCTTCCGTTTCCTTTGAAGTACTTGCCACAAAAAGAAATTATAATGAGGATATCTCTATTATTACCCTCTTTGCTGTTTGTGCAAATGTTTTCATTTGCCCAAGATGCATGTCGTACTGCAGACTATAAGCAGCAGGTGCTTCTTAAATATCCCGAACTCAATGCAAGGGTTGCAGAAATAGAAAACTTCGCTCAACATTTTATCGATCAAAAAAAGTACAGATCATTCAATCATAATGCTGCTTCTGCCGAATCTGGAATAATTACTATTCCTGTTGTAGTACACGTATTGTATAATACATCACAGGAAAATATCTGTGATGCACAGGTGCAATCACAGATAGAAGTGCTGAACAGGGATTATCAGAGATTAAATGCAGATACTTCAAAAACACCAGCGGTATTTAAACCAGTTGCAGCTGATTGTGGCTTTGCATTTGCGCTGGCAAAAGTAGATCCCGACGGATATGCAACAACCGGTATTATTCATAAAAAGACGAATGTCCAGTCATTTGGTTTGCAGGATGGAATCAAATTTTCTTCTTCAGGCGGTGATGATGCATGGGACAGAGATAAATACCTTAATATTTGGATCGGCAATTTATCAGGTGGCGTTCTCGGTTATTCAAGTATTGTTGGTGGCCCGAAAGAAAACGATGGGGTAGTTATTTTGTATACTGCATTCGGCACGATCGGAACTGCCGCTGCACCCTATAACAAAGGGCGGACAACAACACATGAAATAGGGCATTGGCTGAACCTGATACACACATGGGGCGATGCAAATTGTGGTGATGACCATGTAGACGATACCCCGCCTCAGTCATCAGCTGATAGAGGTTGCCCGCAGGGAATCATTGTAAGTTGTAATAATGCACCTAACGGTAATATGTACCAGAATTTTATGGATTTTACCAACGATGAATGCATGAACCTCTTTACCAATGGGCAAAAAGACCGCATGCTGGCATTGTTCCAACCCGGAGGCGAAAGGTATGCGATATTATCATCAACTGCAGTTACGGCAGCGCCCTTACCTAAAGCAGTGCCCACTAGTCCTGAAACTACAGAAAGTTCTATTGCCGTGTTTCCTAATCCTTCAACAGACAATGTAATTGTTCAATTGAGTAATGATATCAGCATGGGATCTGAGCTGGTTATTTACAACCAGGTAGGACAGAAAATTTATTCTGTAATAATACAGCAATCACAATTCCGGTTAAATATTGCTGCTTTCGCAAAAGGCATTTATTTTCTTAAAGTGAACGGGGCCAAAAAGGCTATCACAACAAAACTCATGAAGCTGTAAGCATTCTGCAAAATGCAATTATGCTAAATCAGCAAAACCCTGAACTTCAACATTGCAATCAGAAAATTATTGTCTGCACATTTTCTTTGCAATATCCTCTCCGATTACCGGTGCTAATGCAACACCCATTCCGCCCATTCTTACCGCGCAAAAAATATTGTTGCTTGTTTCTTTGACAATCGGCATTTTTTCTGCACCTACTCCCATAATCCCGCTCCAGCGATGCTCAATAATAAAAGGTATGCCGGGTAAAATTTTTTCATGTAAAAAAATTTCGAGTTCATTTTGAATTTGATCTGAAACAGACAGATTATAAGTGGTTTCTTCCAGCAAAGCTTTGTTGCGGGCACCGCCAAGTAAAACGCGGCTACCCAGGTTTCGGAAATAATAAAACCCTTCATCATAATGAAAAGTACCTTTCCAGGGAAGGCCGGAGATTTTTGATGTTACCAACACCTGTCCGCGTGCAGGTTCCACATCAAGTTCGGGAAGAAGCTGCTTTGCAAATGCATTGGTGCAGATAAGGATTTGATTAGCTGATAAACTAAAAGCTTGATTGGTTTGAAGCGTAATTGTTGTATTGTTTTTTTCAAAACTTTTTATTTCGACACCGTTCAATACAGTTACTCCCATTGATTGAACCAGTCGTAAAAGAGATTGGCAAAATTTCCCGGAATGCAGTTGTCCTTCCAGCTTATTTTCAATTAAATGATGCACATTGGCGAAGCCGAATTCCTGTATTTTTCCATCGTTCAGATAAAATGCCTTTTCTTTTTTGATAATTTTTCTCAGTTTCTGATTAAGCGAATCGATATTGCTGCGAAGCATGTTGATATCAAAGCCTTGGTTGTTCGTTATTAATTCATAACCACCGAAATCTTCATAACCAACCTCTTTATTTTTGAAAATTTTTCTTATTTTTTTTAATCCCTGATAACGCATTTCAACAAGCTGAAGCATTTTATCCTCGCCCCATTTTTTAGTATCTGCCATTAGTTCTGTTACACTTCCGAAGCAGGAAAAACCTGCATTCCGAGTACTTGCGCCGGTAGGTATAATGCCCCTGTCCACTATTGTTACGGTTAATTTTGGATGATTTTTTTTCAGGTAATAGGCGCACCATAAGCCAACAAAACCACTACCCACGATAATAATATCTTTATGCGCATAAAAACTTTCTTTTTCCCAAACAGAAACCTGGTACATAAAAAATAAATTAAAAATTTCAGGAAAGTTAACAAGATTTGGAATGAATCATTCCTTTTCATATCCGTAATCAAAAAATCATTTTACATTTATTTTATGAAACCTAAACGAATAAAAGTAGCTGCCGTACAAGCCACACCTGCATTGTTTGATATTGCTAAAACAACGGATATCATCATATCATGGATTGAAAAAGCCGCTAAAGAAAAATGTGAGCTGATATTATTTCCTGAGTCATTCATTCCTTGTTACCCACGGGGCTTGAATTTCGACGCAGTTGTAGGCAGAAGAACGGAGAAGAGCCGGGAAACATGGCTTCATTATTGGGAGAATAGTTTTGAGGAAGGCTCAATACATCATAAAAAAATAAGTGAGACCATTAAAAAGGCAAATGTATTTGTGGCGCTTGGCGTTACAGAACGGGATAACATCGGAGGTTCTTTGTATTGTACACTTTTATATTTTAATAACGAGGGGGGGCTTGCTGGGAAACATCGTAAAATAAAACCTACCGGTCTTGAAAGATATATTTGGGGTGAAAGTGATGGAAGCGGCCTTGTGAGCTTTGATGGCCGGCTAGGAAAGATAGGCGGGCTTATTTGCTGGGAAAATTATATGCCCCTTGCACGTATGGCGATGTATGAAAAAGGAGTAGAGATATACCTGGCCCCGACTGCTGACGCAAGGCCATCATGGCAGGCAACCATGCAGCATATTGCTCTTGAAGGAAGATGCTTTGTGATGGCTTGTAACCAGTTTGTGAGGAAATCCGATTATCCCGGCCAATATCTTGATGATGTGAAAAATGAGCCTGATATCATATGCCCCGGTGGAACAGTAATTATTTCACCACTTGGTGAAACACTTGCTGGCCCTTTATGGAATGAAGAAGGTATGCTGATCGCGGAGATTGACTTTTCATTGCTTGCAAAAGCGAAACTCGATTTTGATGTGACCGGTCATTATTCAAGAAAAGATATTTTTAAGTTCAGCGTTATCAATCAACCTGGGCTATTGAAGATTGGTTGAATAAAATCAACTAACAACTAATATATTTTTGCGATAGAACCAAGTTGATGATTATTTTGTCTATATCTCTAAACAGATAGGGTTTATAAAATCATATTCCTGCTTTATCAGATTTGAAAACATTTGTTAAGTTAATTTTTGTGATTTATGGATTTCGGAGGTCGTTGTGGTGATTTTATAAGAATTATTTTACCTGCCATACTGATTTCATGTCATAAACATCCATAGAATACACTACAGGTCCGTATTTTTCAGAATCGAATTCTAAACTGTTTTCATTCCTTTTGTGAATAAGTTGTTTTAAAATATAACGCTCTCCTTTATTCAGGAAAAATTCAGCCACTGTTTTGTCAATCAGTATTTCCATTTCATTTTCACCTGCCAATAAATCTTTGGGTTCAAGGGTTAATATCTCATTTCCCTGGTAGCGTAAGCTAAATTTATTTCCGTTCGCAACGGAAAATTTTAATTTGATATGCAACGGCCCGGCTTTAATCCCTGCAAGTTCAGTATTTGCCTGCAGGGCATTCATGTTTTTCCAATGATGTTCTGTATGATGTAATTGATCAATTTCTTTGATCGGATTGGCAACAAGCCGGATTCCATTTTTCGTAGTGCGCAACGAAAATTCAGTCGGGAAAAGCATCATTTGCGTGAATGGCATTCCTTCATGAAATATTCTTCCCCACGCCATTTGCACCCGCCTGCCATCGGGCATATTTTCGAAACTTTGGGCAGCATATAAAACATCTTCGTGGTTTTCGTTGAGGCCTTCCGCATAACTTAATTTCTCTGTTTCTGCGGTGAATTTTTTTCCATCAAAACTTCCAATAAAATATTCGCATGACCCGCCATGGAGTACCCATTTTTTTTGTGCATTGTTTCCATCAACAGGCAGTTCAAAAAAATCAGGACATTCCCACAATCCGGCAAAATGACTTTGTCTTTTCCAGGTACGCATATCCGTTGAATTGTAAAAAGACATTCCATCTTTTTCAAACAACACCATTACCCACGTCTTTGCCGGTTCATACCAAAGCACTTTCGGATCGCGGGTATCAGTTGTTTTAAGCTCCCAGTTACTGTCGATGATGGGGTTATACTTATAGCGTTTAAATGTTTTTCCGCCATCAGTGCTGTAAGCAATGCACTGAACCTGTTTAAAAGACACACGGTCGTAACAGCAATAATATAAAACAAGCGTGTTCTCGCCCCAGCCACCATCATTATGCTTGTCTATGACTGCTGTGCCAGACCATGGCGAGCCGAGGCTGTCGAGCATCAATGCGGGATCCAGTTCTTTCCAGTGTAGCAAGTCGTCGCTTACAGCATGTCCCCAGTACATGAACCCAGTGTTCCATGATAAACCGAAGGGAAATGCTTGCCAGAATAAATGATATTGCCCATTGAAAAATACAGGCCCGTTCACATCGTTGTTCCATCCGCGTTTTACAGTGAAATGAAATTGCGGCCGGTTGCTTTCTTTATATAAACTATCAGCGCCATTGATTACATCGTCCTGGTAAATGCGTTTCAGCCATAATTCTTTGGCAGGAGCTGTTATCGTTACTTTCTGATTTTTGAATTCTGATACATCAATAAATATCCAGTAGGAAATACTGTCTTCCGCAAGCTGTACAGGAAATTCCCGTTTCATTTTTCCGTTCACCTGCAGTTGCACTAATTTCATCCTTGCTTTTGCACCAATAGGTATGTTGAGGTAATGTTTGTTGATTTTTATATCCACCTGTGCGTATAACAGATTATTAAATAAAATCAAAAAAATAAATGAGGCAGGCTGAAATAAATTTCCATGTTTGTTTTTTGTCATCGGGGATTTTTTGGAGAAAGAAATTTAAGAATAATTGCAGGAACAACAGCAAAAATCTAATCCGTTTCTGGGTGTCAATTTTTATATAAAACTTATGCCTTAAAAAATCCGAGCAGCAGGCGGGTGTTGAATCATCCTCCTATTTTCTTTAGAAAATCCGCTTTATTTCTTCTGGAGACTTCTACTTCAGAACCATCTGAAAGCACAACTATTCCGCCTTCGCCTTTGATATAGCGTGTGATATATTTAAGATTAATGATAAACGATTTATGTACCCTGAAAAACCCAAACCTTTGTAACATCGCTTCTGCTTCTTTTAAAGTAACAGAGGCTACCATTTTTTTTCCGTCGGCAAGAAAAAAAACAGAATATACATTTTCTCCCCTGACTTTAATAACATCTCCGGCATTAATGAATTCAAGGCCATTCATAACAGGCAAAGCGATTTTGTCAATATGCGCAAATGGTTGCTGATAATGCTGAAACAATTGGATTTGCTGTTCAAGCATTCCCTGATAATTCTTTTTGTTTTTCAGTTTCTCTTTTAACCGGGTAACTGCAGCAATTAATTCTGTGATGTTAATCGGTTTTAAAAGAAAGTCCAGTGCACTGATCCGCAGAGCATCAATTGCATATTCACTATATGCGGTAGTAAAAATTACTTCAAATTCAGGGCAATTGCAATTTTTTAAAAAAATAAAACCATTCATTTTTGGCATTTCAATATCCAGGAAAACGATATCAGGCTTCAGTTCATCTATTTCTTTTAATGCCTCTTCTGGCTTTATATATAGCTTCAGTACTTCCACATCATTACAATTTGCCTTTACCTTTTCACCAAGGGCTTTCAAAGAAATTTCCTCGTCATCTATAATAATCGCACGAATCATAATGTGAATGGTATAATGTTATTCAGTCTTTAAATCATCCGGTAAAGATATGATTACTCTTGTTCCGGTATCTTCTTCCTTGTGGAGATCATTTACTGAAATCGTAACCCGACTGTTATTCATCTGACCGATCAGTTCAATTCTTTTTGCCGTTACTTTCATGCCCAAATGCTGCTGTGGCTTTCTGTTTTGAGTATTTAGCAACATTGATTTTTTCCTGCCTATACCATTGTCTTCTATAATTGCCAGAATATGATCTTTATTTTTTTTTATTATTATTTGTAACTCAGCTTTGCCGTGCTCTTTGTTCATTAAACCATGCACAATTGCATTTTCCACATACGGCTGCAGTAATAGTGGGGGTATTTTGTAATTTTCCTCGATGAGCCCTTCATCAACCTTAAATATATACTCGAAATGATGATTGAAACGGGTTCTTTCCAGTTCGATATAGAGTTGTAAAGCCTGCAGGTCTTGTTGTAACGGCACCAGCTGGTGTTGTGAATTTTCAAGAACAAGGCGGATCAGTTTTGAAAATTTTTGCAAAAACTCCTGTGCTTCTTCTTTTTGATTATTGATTATAAACCCGTCAATAATATTCATGCAATTGAAAATGAAGTGCGGGTTCATTTGCGCACGTAATGCCATCATTTCTGTTTCTGCAATTTTTGTTTTAAAGCCCGCTTCTTTCTGTATGCTCTGAATCCTTCTTCTTGCAAAAAAATAAACACCCGTAATTGTTAAAACACCCAGCAAAACATAGAACCACCAGGTTTGCCAGAATGCAGGCTCAATAATAATGTCGGCGATAGCTGTTGAGGATGAGGGTTTTCCGTAAATGTCAACCGGCTTTACCATAAAATGATAATTACCGGGAGAAAGATTGGAAAGTTCCACATTAGCGGATGCAGAGGGATTGCTCCAGTTAGCCTGGTTGCTTCCTTGTAACAGGTATGTGTACCTGATATTTTTTTCATTCTTGAATGAAGCAGATGCAAACGAAATGGAAATATTATTAATGTAGTATGGTAACTTTAATATGCTGTTTGTTGCGGGAATACTGTCGGGATAATTCAATAACCGAATGGAAGAAATGGTTATTGGCAATTTCTTCAACACTTCCTGTTCAATATCAATACCTGGAATGCTGATCAAACCTGATTCTGTGGCCAGCAAAATATTTCCTGGTGCATCCATTTTTGCACTATATACCGAACTGGAAATGTTGTAAAATTTGCTGATATCATAAATGGAAAGACTATCGGTGTTCCTGCTTAAGATGATCTTGTCAATGCCTTCCCCGGTTCCTGCAAGCAATACGCTGTCATTATACCAGGTGAGAAAATATATATTATTATTGCCTAAACCCGATGACACATCAATTCTTTTTTTGCCTGTGATATTTTTGCCATTGGTGGTTAAAAATGTAATGCCACTCTGTGAGGTTCCGTAAGCAATAAAATTATTGTGCACGGCAATGCATTGTACATAATCCTGCGCACCATCAGTAATTGTCTGGCCCTGGTAAATTTCATCAGCAATAACTTTGTTGTCGTGCACGGATATTTTATAACCGACAATTTTATTTTTAAGACTGGTTGTCCACAAAATACTGTTTTGGTCAATCGTCATGGATGAGATGTGATCAACATCTTTCCTGGTTAACCAGTCAGTCTTGTTGTTCTGGAATATTAAAATGCCGCTGTCTCCGCCCAGTAATAATATATTATCATTGAGTGCGACCATACTCCTGAAATGCTCTGGCAATGGATATATTTTTTTTGCAGTTATTTTTTTCCGTGAAATATCCAACTCAACCAGTTTCCGTATAGACAAGCCAAAATAACCTGTTTGCAAACTCAACAGCTTTGTAAAATATTCATCTTCCAATGGTGGTTGCCAGCGGATAATTTTTTTTAAATGATGTTGAATATATCCCACACCCGAATAACCGCAGGTAATAATACTACTGTCAGGCAATGGTAGTGCATCAAGTACCAGTTCGGCTGGCAGGCCTTGTTTCGATGAATAAATGAACACATTTTTGTGAACAAGTTTCTGAATGCCGCGATTGGTTCCTATCCAGATATTATTTTCCCTGTCGCAGTATAATGAAAAAATGGTATTACTGATCAGGCCCTGGTCAATAGTAATGTGCATAAAATTTCCTGTTTCCGGATTGTACTTTATCAACCCGTTATTGATGCCGGCCATCCATAAATTTTTTTCTTTGTCTTGTACAACAGCCCTGAACTCTGTTTTTGAGAAGGCATTTAATGGCGAAGGAAGTTTTTCAAAGACAATCTGTTTGTTCAGGATGGAAGCAGGTTTTAACAGCACTATCCCATTTCCGATTGAGGATATCCATGCGTTGCCATCTGCATCAACAAAAATATTCCTTACAAATATTTTTTCTTTTGACCGGGTAACGAGCTGCCAGGTTTTGCAATTGTAGATATCTAATGATTCATAGCTTCTTCCGATAATCATTAAACTATCCTGCCATTGAGCTATGCAGTTGATGCCATAAAAAGTTTTTCCACGGTCGACAGGTAAATTTTTCAGGCTGCCGTCATTGAAAATATACAACCCTTCAAACGCAGATGCATACCATTTGCCCGATTTGTCGCAAAACAGATTTTTAACTGCAGCTTTTTGTGAAAGGGAGCCGGGCAGTAATTTATTATTGACAAGTTTATAGTATTGGTCGCCTGCAGTAAAAAGAAACAGCTCGCCATCGTTCAATTCTTTCAAATCGGAAATGAAATGATGCCGGAAACCTTTGCTGAGATCATAGTTGGTAAAAGCTGAACCGTCAAAAATGCTCAGGCCGGATGGCGTTCCAAAATACATAAAGCCGCGTTTGTCCTGCATGATGCAATGTACCTCGTTATTGATCAGGCCATTGTTTCTACTATACTGATCAAAATTCAACTGCTGGCCAGTTGCCCGATTAAATAGCAACAGCAATGCACATACGATTTTTATTTTATGCAGGCATGACAACGGATAATTTTTCTTTTACCGAATTTAAAAAAGATTTTGATGGCTATGTTGCCGATTTGTAACCAGGCTAAAAATATATACTCTGCTATTTTCTTTTTGCCTGAGTTAGTAAACGGCAGGTTCTGTGAGGTAACGGTATTACAGAAAATACAGTAATTACTGCCGTTGCCTTTCAGAAAAGACCGTTCCCTAAATGATGCTGCAGTACGATGATGTGATTTTTAGTTTTAACTGAAAATAAGATTTACTTCACTTAAATAAAGGGGTATGAAAAATTTTCTGATGTCAGTACTATCACTTGCAACTTTATGCTACCTGGTAGGTTGCGGAAAGAGTAACCCGGCCAATCAAAAAAATAACACAAGCGGAAAAAACTGGCTGGTTAAGGATATTTCAAGCGGAGGGGCCATCGCATGTACTTTTAATTACAACGATAAGGGTCAGGTTACTTCAGTAGTATTAAACCCCGGCGCATTTAACAGTGCTACTTATGAGGTGGTATATAATGGCCAGGGAAAAATAGACTCAATTAAATTTTTCAACCCGGGCCCGGGTTTTGACCCGGTTAAAATAATATATGAAAGTGCCAACACTTTTGTAGCCCAGGCAATACCTAACGATACTGCACACCGGGGAATTACATTCTATAGCTGGAACACGGCCAGTGAGAATGAAATTGATGAGGTAACGAAGCAAGGATCGTGGATCAGCGGTTCCCCTTATGGACCCGGTGTCAGTTACACCGATTATTATTATGATGCAGGCGGAGGTATTCATGCCAATTCATTTCATTACATAGGGGGAAGCACACAAAATATATGGGCGCTGGCGCAGGCAGGAACGGGGCCTACTGTGGATAACCCTTTTCACAAAGGCAGAACAAATGAGCAAAATTTTGTTTACTACAGTGTGTTGAAAGCTGTTATGATGGACATGCTTGTTATGGCAAATGGGTTGCCCAATGGCGTGTTTGAGGGGTATGCAGATAGCTCAGGCGTGCAGCTTACCATGAACAGGTTTTATTTCAATTATGATCTCGACAGTAATAAAAATGTAAGCAAGATTTCAGAGTACCTGGCCTCTAACCGGCCTGCACTTAACCAGTTTTTGTTGTATAATTCGTGGAACATTACTTATGAACAGCATTAATCAAGGTTTATCTGCGGTTATCTTACTGTGTTCATTGCGATGAACTTGTTGAACTATGTTTCGCCAGTTCTTTAATATCTTTTATCTCTAATATATTTTTTCCGAAACCGATCGTTGCGCAATTGACCATGGCTTTGCCAAGTTCTTCCATGCTGATCACTGATTTCGGTGCAAACACTTTCATGATCTTCACGATCACTTTATAAGCGCTGTTCCAGTTCTTCTGTCCTTCAAACGGCAGCATACCGCCCGGACGAAAATTATATTCAGATTTGAAACCCAGTTTGGCCAGGTCGTTTTCCGTTTTGCCTTTCACACGTGCCCACATAATGCGGCCTTTTTCACTGCTATCTGTATGCGCACCCGACACATAGGTGAACACCATATTGCCGTTCACCGCCATCAATGTTTTTGCAAACGATAAAGTGGTATCGTAGGTAATGCGTCTGTATTTTTCTTCTTTCATGCCAACCGAGCTGATGCCGGCGCAGAAAAAACAGGCGTCATAATTTTTTATGTGTTCAGCAAAATCGCCGAGCTGAAAAAAATCCGGAACGATCAGTTCTTTCAGTTTCGGGTGCTGCAGGTCGTAATGTTTCCGGTTTATCATCAGCACTTCGCTCACATTATTGTTGAGCAAACATTCAAACAGCACGCCTTCGCCTACCATGCCTGTTGCCCCGGTAATGATCACTTTAATGCTCGCCATGATGATTTGATTTTACTGCTAAGTTCGTGAGAAAACATGAACAGCGGCTGGTATGTTACTTGTCGCCGTCGTTGTTGGTCGGCGACCAACAACGGTAAGCAGAAGTTGAAAAACTTATAACACAACAAATATTCATCGCCAACTGTACCCGGAACCACCGCTGATATGTATTCTTCCGCCAACAGCCCCCGAGTTTTTATCATTTAACATTAATATTTCCGGTAGCCTGCGGTTTTGCCGATAAAAATCAGTAGAAACACCCTTTCCTGGTTTTGTGCAGTTCAATAATTTTAAACAAACAAATTACCGGTTATGAAAAGAACAACAGCCAATGCAGATACTCATGATGAAATCATCTCTTATCAGCAGTTGCGTACATTTATCGGCCTTACCGGCGTTTTACTTCCTGTTGCAGTGGTGTTGGGCTGCTATATTTTCGGGGCCGGTAATTATTCATGGCAACCTTCCATCAGCCATTTTTATTACAGCAAAATGCATATTGTATTTGTGTGCACCTTATGTGTGTTGGGCGGTTTTCTGATTAACTACCGGGGCAAAGCCGTAAATCCATGGGAAAACAGGGTTTCCAATATCGCAGGCTTTTGTGCTTTTGCTATTGCATCTTTCCCGACGCAGTTTGATGGTTTCAGGCCCGGTAAAGGAGGAACTAATCAGTATCTTGAACTGCTTGCCTCGGTAAATAATTTTTGGGGAGGCATGCATTTTGCTTTTGCAGGCGCTTTGTTTGTCTGTTTCATTATTTTCTGCCTCTGTTTTTTTCAAAAACCCGACAAGCCATACATTGAACCCACACAGCAAAAGAAATTCAGGCGAAGACAGCGCATCTACAAATTCTGCGGGTGGGGCATAGCTGTGAGCATTGTTATGATTGCCGTTTTTAGTTTTGGCATTAAACATAAAAATGGCCTGCTTTGCTTCAGCACATTTATTTTTGAAACAACATCTCTTTGGTTTTTCGGCACGGCATGGCTGATAAAGGGATCGGAGATATGGAAGGATATCCCGGTATTGAAAAAAATGATTGCCCCATTAAGATGATAATGTTTTTTTTAAAAGTTGCATGCATTGAATAAAACGGTTAATCAAAGAACCTCTATATGATTAATAATATACTGAGCTATTTTGTGTAACCATAGTTTTCTATATCGGTATATGGTAGTGATACTTCAATTTTCAAAATGCTAACGGAAAAGCATAACCGGCATAGCGTAAAATGGCTGACGGAACCGGTACGAACCATGAATAAGGCAATATTCAAAAATATTTTTAAGTTTTTTTCGTTTTTATACCGGTTGCGGATAAACCCGGGTAAAACTACTATCCCCATTTCCCTCAGAATCGTGCTTATCCACAAGCTGTTGATAATATCTGTTAGATAAGTCGGAAGCTAAAAATTTAGTTTGCATTGTAATGAAATAACTACATGGTTTTAGAGTTATTACTACATACCTATTAAGCTAATTGTTTATCCTAACTGATGCCAATTGAATTTTTTTTCCATAACATTTCGCAAAACCTGAACAGGTTTATTATTAATGCGGATGATTTTGGCAAAAATGCCGAAGTGAATGCTGCTATCTATACCAGTTTTAAAGAAGAGTTGATTAGTAGTGTTTCCATGTTGGCCAACATGGATGGTTTTCATGAGGCTGTGGATATTGCTAACCGGGATAAAGAATTTGCAAAAAATATAGGCATCCATATTAATCTTACCGAAGGTTACCCTTTAACTGATAGTATAAAGAAGTGCAAAAGATTTTGTCATAGTAACGGATACTTTATTTACAACCGCAACCAACCTGTTTTTTTTCTTAACAAAGACGAACGGCTTGCTGTTTACGATGAAATAAAAGCACAGATAAAAAAACTGATTGACGCGGGTATCCGTCCTTCACATGCAGATTCGCATCATCATATACATACCGAATGGGGTGTGCTTTCTGTAATTATACCAGTTCTAAAGGAGTATCATATTAGTAAAATCCGCTCGTGCAGAAACCTGGGCTCAAAAAACCTGCTGGTTAAAGAGGTGTATAAAAACGCATTTAATTTCTATTTAAAAAATATTAAGGGGTACGCATTTTCCGGTTATTTCGGCAGTATTGACGATCTGATGCAAAGTTCATATTTTGTTAATGCAAAAAACCAGCTTGTGGAAATTATGGTGCATCCTATGTTCGATGCCTCCGGCAACCTGGTAGATGATGATATGCGCCGGCTGACTGATAAACTGGCACCCTTGATTGAAAACTGTAAAATCGTTACTCCTGATGCCAATTAATTTTTTCAGATCGAAACCTTTTGAAAAAAGAAAACAAAAACTGGTTGTAAAGCATTCGCTGTCGAGGCTTGCGATAGTGATGACCCACCCGGTACAATATTATATACCCTGGATAGTTGAGCAATCCAAACAAAAAGTTCAGCTGAAAGTGTTTTATACCTGGAGCCAATCACAAAACGGGGTGATATATGATAAAGGTTTCGGTAAAAACATTCAATGGGACATTCCTCTTTTAGATGGGTATGATTATACATTTGTAAATAATATTTCAAAAAAACCCGGGGTAGATCATTTTTTGGGTATTATTAATCCGGGTTTAAAAGAAGAAATAGAAGCATGGAACCCGGATTATATCATGATCCATGGCTGGAATTTCCAATCACATCTTAAATGTATAATGGACTTCCATAAAAAAATCCCCATTCTTTTTGTAGGCGATTCCACTTTGTTGGGGGAAACGAAAGGCATAAAAAAATTAGCCAGAAGAATTTTCTTATCCTGGGTTTACAGGCATATTGATGTTGCTTGTTACCCGGGTACTAACAGCAAAGATTATTTTCTGAAACATAGCGTGAAAAAGGAACAGTTATTCTATTTGCCCCATTCTGTAAACCTCGATCATTTTAGCGGAGCTGCAGATCATAATAATCAATTGGCCAAAAAATGGAAGAAAGATCTGGGAATCCCGGAAAATAATTTTGTTGTACTCTATGCGGGTAAATTAATTGATGTAAAAAACCCCGGATTTTTAATAGAACTGGCGGCGCATTGTAAGAATATGGGTGTAACTGTGTTAATGGTAGGTAACGGGCCTTTGGAAAATAAGTTGAAAGCGGAAGCATGTGATTACGACAACATCAAATTCCTCGATTTTCAAAACCAGAAATTAATGCCTGTAGTTTACCGCATGGGAGATGTTTTCATTCTGCCTTCGACTAATGAAACCTGGGGGCTTTGTATAAATGAAGCAATGGCCTGCGAAAGACCGGTAATGGTTTCTTCCATGGCGGGTTGTGCAGTAGATTTAGTAGAAGAGAATAAAACAGGCATGATATTCGAGCCGGATAATATTTCAAAATGTGTAGAGTTTATTAAAAAATTAAATTCAGACAGGGTCCTGGCTAATGAAATGCGCAATAATGCAAAAAAGAAAGCAGATCTTTTTTCTGTGCAAACAAGAATAGAAAGGTTCAATAGTTTAGTCGATTTTCTGGATTCATATTATGATTTTGTGATCAGAAAGAGAAAAAGAAATAGCAGAAAATCGACCCCGGTGTTTAATATATCTGATATCCATCCGGAGTACTCATTTAAAAAATCCGGTAAAAATTTTTAAAGTCATTTCTTTTTTTTGATATTGTTTTCATATTAAGACCCGGGCTATTGGTTTATCAATAAATTATTGTCCATTATTGATTTGTCATTTGTCCTTTAGTCTTGAATGGGTAAATGCGTACTTACTGCAATCCTGTTCCAGCCATTGATCAGTACAATGTTCATGATAATCTGCGCTACTTGTATTTCAGTGAAATATTGTAAGGCTTTCCGGTATGTGCTATCAGTTACCCCTTGTTCATTGATCAGTGTGACTTCTTCCGTTAGTGCAAGCAATGTTTTTTCTTCTTCAGTAAAAAGGGCGCTCTCTTTCCATGCGTTTAACAAAAAAATGCGTTGGGAAGTTTCGCCTAATTTCAAGGCATCCCTGGTATGCATGTTCAGGCAAAATGCACAACGATTGATTTGCGATACCCTTATTTTGATCAGTTCTTTCTGGAGTGCTGTTAATTCGGTTTTGCCAATACAAGCTGATAATGCATACATGCCTTTGTATGCTTCGGGGAATACTTTTTCCATGTTTAATCTTTGTTCCATATAATTATTTTTAATGAAACAAAGCTATAAATGTGTACGGGCGCAGTTGCTTAAACTGGTTTAAGAAATGGCCTTTTTTCTTATTTCGCTGAGGTATTCAGGGGTGAAACCGAGGAAGGAAGCAAGCAGGTATTGAGGAATGCGTTGCACAAACTCCGGGTAATTTTTATTGAACTGCCTGTACGACTCTTCTCTTGACAACTCATACAAGCCTTTTATTCTGCATTGTGCTGCGGCATTGGCACGCTGGTGCATCAGCCTGAAATATCTTTCCATTTGCGGAAAATGTTTCAGCATTTTTTCCTGCTCAGTATAATAGAGCGCAAGCAACTGTGATTTTTCAACAGTCTGCAGAAAAAATGTTGACGGCTCTTGTTTTTCGAAAGAAGTATAATCTGCCAGCCACCAGTTTTCAATGGCAAAATGGGTGGTTTGTTCAACTCCTTTGTCGTTTATAAAAAACAAGCGCAGGCACCCTTTGATAACAAAATAATTTGCCTGGCAGATTTTTCCTTCGGTCAACAAGTTCTGTTTTTTTTCTGTTTTCAATAATTGAAAAACCTGTAAAATATCAGACAGGTTTTTATCATCAATACTGATAAATCTTTTTATATGATCTGCCAAAACCTTATGCATTTAAAGCTGTTTGAAGAAAGGCAAACTTCGGAAATGCGTTTATATTTCACTGTACAGTTAAATATAAAACGATAAGAAGAAATAATCAGATTATTTTGTAGTCAATTAAAAAATCGAGTATTTCATCAACATTGTCATAAATATTGATTGTTCCCGCAGGAACAATAATATTAATATAACTATGGTCCAGGTCCTTAATATAAACCTGGCCATTGCCGCCACCGAAGAAAACCGGTTTGGTAAATTTTCTTTTATATGTTTTGAGTTGCGCATTCATATATGCAGCAGCCTCGTTTTGTGGTGAAATACCTCCGCTAAATGCATAAACCGGTTGATTTAAAGATGCAATGATCAAATGCTGCATATCCGGGTCCCACTTGCGTAGCACTGCAGAGTGGTTTCTTATATACTGGAACAATCGCTGGCCGCTGGCTTTTGCAGACAATAGCAGTTGCGGAAGCTGAGCGATTTCACTCCACCAGGGAGAAATGTTTGAATGTCCTGAAAACCGGAATAAAGATGTTCCAAATGGCAATAAAATCTTATTTCCAGCCATACCTGAAAAGGCCAGTTGAACATCTGGGGAAAGTTGGCTGAAATCGAGGTTTTGGTTAAGGAAAGACATACTTTACTTTGTTTAATGTAATCAGTACGATTATAAAGTTAATGCCTAATCTGCATTGAAAATTTAATTTATGTGATGTTATGGAATAATGTATTTTTTATAAATCTGCTGAATAGGAAAGAAAGGAATAAAATTAATTTCCTGCCTCTTTTTTTATTTTTTCATCGTACTGTTTTTGCAATGCATCGATTGCTGCTTCATAACCTTTTTTATCATCGAATACCATAGGGTTATAAGCATCGCCGGGTTTGTGTTTGTCATGTAATTTAAACTGGCTGGCATGGGAAGCCAGCCATAAATCAAAACTGATATTTTTCATAGCCTTCAGTGTATATGCATAATCTTTTGCTATGTTTGGATAAGAGCTGATATCTGAAAAATGATTGTCTGTTACAATAGTAGGCATATTTGCAATCAACACCCGATAAGATCTTTGTTCGTCATGAAGAGTAAATAAAAAACTGCATGAGCCTTTAGTATGACCTGGGTGGTGTAACATTAAAAGCTGCATATTACCGAGGCGGATGGTATCGCCATCGTGCAATAAACGATCGGCGCTAACGGGTTTAAATGTTATTCCATGAATACCCAATGCATAATCCGATTGGCCACCGGTAGCCAGTACATCCGCATCAGCTTCATCAACCATCAATATTGCACCGGTTTCTTTTTTTATAGCAGCCATAGCGCCAACGTGATCATAATGCGCTTGTGTTGTCAGTAATATTCTGGTGGCCGAAAAGGTAAACCCCAGCGATTCAATGTTATGTTTTATAAGTGCAGCGGAAGATGCAAGTCCTGTGTTAATGAGGATGTTTCCCCGGGCTGTAGTGACAAGATAAGCGGGAAGTTCATAAGTTCCTACATAATATAAATTACCTGCAATACGGAAAGGCGGATAGGATTTTACCCAATTAGAATCTCTTATCGGAAGTGTATTTATTTTTTGGGCATTTACAAAAAAGGAGAACAAAGCAAGAAGGGATATAAACAATATACGCCGAAAGTCTTGTTTTAGCATGAGGGATAAGCGTGTTGTATTACAAATGTAAAGCCATTTGCAGGGGAAATAATGTGGGTTTGATTGTAAACTTTGAAAAAAGATTAAATATAATTTCTACCTGATCAACGTCATTAACCCTTTTTTGAAAATGGTGTTACCTGTATATGCTTTGCCCTGGACCATCCACACATAAGTTCCCGTTTCCTGCGGCTTTCCTGAAATATTTCCATCCCAGCCTTCACCAATACGGGATGTACTGTAAACCAATTGCCCCCACCGGTTATACACCCGGAAGAATTGTAATGAACTGATGCCTACCGGAATTGGCCTGAAAATATTATTATAACTCGTACCTGGTGTAAAAGCGTTGGGCACAAAAATATCCGGCAATGTATTGAATACTTTTATTTTAACTGATGATGAACCACGACAGCCCAGGCTGTCGGTTGCTGTTACCGTGTAACGAATCGTATCGATACCGGATGGAATTGTAGCTATGGGGTCATCTATATCGGGGTTACTTAATCCTGTTGCGGGCGACCATGCAAAGATATCGCCATTTATATCTGATGAAATGGCATGCAGTGGCAATGGCTCTCCAACAACGACAGAAGTATCATGGATAGTGTGTACAGCTGGTGGGGCCTGCACAAAAACGATTTGATAGGCGGAGTCGACACAACCATTCGTGCCTGTAAAAGTATACAACAATGTATCTGTTCCATTGCCGGCCAATTGCGGATTAAATATTCCTGATGATGTAATTCCTGTTCCGGAAAAGCTAAAGCTTCCCGGCACCTGCGAAAGTTCTGAAGCTTGTGTAATTAATAGGGATGGGTCGTAATTACACATAGCCGGTATCGTTCCGAAAATAACATGAGGGCTGGGTAACAGGTTTATAGTTTCATCAGTTTCATTCTGGCATAAAATACCTGATGAGGAGATCATACGGATAGTATAGGAGGCGGTTCCGGATGTGACAGGGTTCGGATAATAATGTGCATATATTTTGCCGGGATAAGGCGCGCTATCTGTATAAGATATTCCTGCAGAATCACCCCAGAATACCTGTACCCGCACGATATTGCCAAAATCCACATAGCTGTTGTTCGTTATTGCGACCATTTTGTTGGAGCATAGCGATGATGAACTATTTACTGCAAAACCTGCTTTAGGAACAGCTCCGTTTACAGTAAATAGTTTGAAGGCACTGTCGGTACAGCCCTTGTTATTGGTAACTGTAAGGCCTACCCGATAATTGGCGGCGGCACTATACCGGTGTGACGGATTTTGCAGGGCTGAGAAATTGGGATTGGCTGGTTGGGAATTGGGGTCGCCAAAATTCCATTGATAAGTGAAAGGCATTAAATTACTTTCACCTGAATAACTGCTGTCATAAAATTGCGCAAAAGCATCTGTCAGGCAAATTGCCGGGGTAATAAAATTAATTTTCGGGTTGGGGTATAATTTAACAGTAACACTATCTACAGAAGCACAACCCGGATTGTTGTTATACGAAGTTTTTACATAATAGGTAAGCAGCCGGGATGCAGAAGAATCGTTGGCAATATGCAGTAATGGTGATGACAATGTGGTGTCATTAAGTCCGGCGGAAGGATACCATGCGTAACTGTACGAAGGGTTAGAGGGGCCTCCCAGTGTAATAGTATCTTGCGGGCAAAAATTCTGGCTACCCCCTGCAAATGAGGGTGGCATTTGTGTGTAAATGATCACATTTTTGATGGAGTGATTATCAGTATAACCACCGGTGCTGGCAGTGAACCCGAGGTAACCTTTAAAATTGAATTGCTGGTAGCCCGTCAGGTATAAAGTGTCGTTCACATACACTTTTATATCACCACTATCATAAGTGATTTTAGCATGATTATAATTTGATGAACGTATGTATGAAATCTTTCCGTCCGAATTATCTCTTGTTGGTTCTGCAATTTCGCATTCCCCCTGGATAGGGTTATTGGGGTTGGAATAATTATCATAACCCTGTCCCCACCTGATTTCGATCTTCGGCATATTCTGGTGAACAGTATTACTGTTGTATGGGATACAATTGTTCCAGGTATCGAAGCAGACTTTTAAGCCATTTGCTGTTTCAGGAATACCCAATCCGCCCCCGCTTACAAAACCTGAAGGCGGCACATCCAGAAAACAGAAGGCAAGACCGTCGGCTCCCGTGCCGTCATACATCCTGAAATCAAATTCGGCAATCCATTTACTGCAAAAGGAAAGATTGATCGGCTGATTATAAAATACTGCTCCGTTGTAATTATTTATATCCTTACAGAGAAGTAATTCATCATTATTGTTGTCCAGAACATTTGCTACCTGGGCCCCACCGGTTAAACTCCATCCGGCAGTATTTAATGGAGAACCATTCATCTGCGCGAAAACATAATTTTGGGAGAAAGACAAGTTCGATGCAAACAGTATGAGGACCAGGAAAGCACTTACTGGTTTTATGCAACAGTTAAAAGAAGGCAACACATCAGATTTTGAATATGGAAATATTTTTGTTAAAGTTAATCAGTAAAGCTGACAGGTAAAATAGCTTGGGCAAATTTAGATTGGCATAAAAGGGCTATTATAAGGGCCTGAGCAATAGTTCTTATTCTTCAATTGCGGTTGTTTAAACAGTGAAAACATATAATTCAATTTCTTTATTTATCTGCATGTCAGAAAATAATACCATTGATTTTTTTTGCCAATCGCTGCTTTTGAAATTGCTGCATTTTTAAAATGTAATTATGATTGAATAATTTTATTAGTGTCATCAAGATTGTCATTTTTTTTAGTTAATTGATATTACAGGGATAATATAGCCCTGTTAAGAATTTCGGAAACTAAAATAGCCCATAAGGGTTATTGCAGGAATAGTACAAATTGAAAATATTGCATGATCATTAGTTATGAAAATACCAGTCGGTATAGTGGACGATAAATCGCAGAATCGGTTGCTTTTTTCTGAAAGGCTGAACTTTTCTGAGGAAATCGAGGTTGTGCTTACTGCAACCAACGGGAAAGATTTCCTGCAACAAATGAAAGCTCTTGATTTCGATAAACGGCCTTCTGTAATTTTAATGGACATTGAAATGCCGGAAATGGATGGCATCATTACTGTTCAATCAGCAAAAATCTTATACCCTGAATTGCATTTCCTGATGCTTACAGTTTTTGACGATGATGATAAAATTTTTGAAGCAATTAAAGGAGGTGCAGATGGTTATTTGCTTAAAAACGAAAAAGTATCAATGATCATTGATTGCATCATGCAATTAAACGAATCAGGAAGTGCAGCCATGAGCCCGAGGATTGCACGCAAAACAATGGATCTTTTAATGCAGGCTTCTATTCCGAAAATAGAAAAGGAAGACAAAGAGAGGTTTGGTTATGCCTTATCTGACCGGGAATTAGAAATTCTTAAACTTACCGTGGACGGTTACGGCTATAAGCAAATTGCCAAGAAACTATTTTTAAGCAGCCATACCGTAAAAAAGCACATCGCCAATATTTATCACAAGTTGCATGTAACCTCAAAGGCCCAGGCTATTAAAATTGCAACTAAAGGAAAACTGATCTGATCTCATCCGGGCATATTGTTGTCATTACTGTTAAAATACCGGTTTATCATTCTTCTCTTCGATATTGTATGGCAAAATTTATTCAGGTCACCAAAACGTATAACCGGTCATGTATCGGTGTCTGTTATTCATTATGCTCTTTTGTTAATTTATTTGATCTGTTACTGAAATAGTATTTTCTGGTATTTGTTTAGCTAAAATTTATATTAAATCATCACCTCGGTGTATAAGCCAATGGCTTTTGCTGATTTATTTGCATATTTGTAATATACAAGATTATGAACCTGGAAAAAGGCTTGCTACTGATGTTTCTGATGCAGGTGAATATTCTGCTTGCACAGAATAGCCTTTACCAGTTTTCACGAATTGATATCTCGCAGGGCCTTTCACACAACAGTGTTAATTGCATATTTAAAGATAGTCGGGGTTTTTTTTGGTTCGGCACAATGTCGGGACTGAATCGTTTTGATGGCTACAATTTTAAAACCTTCAGGCACGATATAAATAACGAATCTTCAATAGGTGACGATTTTGTCGCGAGGGTTTTGGAAGCACCAGATAATAAGTTGTGGATATATTTCAGGGCAGGTATGAATATTTATGATCCGGTAACAGAAAAATTCGACAGGCATCCCCAGGTTTATTTAAACTCGATACAAGTCCCGGACACTAACATCACCGATATAAAAAAAGATGCCGGGGGGAATTATTGGTTCTGCGATACTAAAACCGGATTATATAAATATGATCCCCTGCATCATCACACGTCTCATTTTTTTCATAATCCATATGATACCTCTACCCTGTATTCCGACAATATTAGGTCTATTGCCCCCTGCATGGGTAACGGATGGTGGATTATATACAGCGATGGTGTGATCGATAAAATGGATATGCACACGAATAAAATTGTATACAGAAATACAGGTATAAAAAAACTTTATCAGCAAGGTATTTCTGAATATCATTTATTTGCAGATGACCAGAACGATTTATGGGCATACATCGGATCAAACAATAATGCCGGTGTGTTTTATTGTAATTCTTCTACGGGCGCTATCAGGCATATAGTAAAAGGAAATAGCGCGAATAGCCTGAATAACGACCTGGTTAACGGAATTGTACAGGATGATAAAGGGCTGATATGGATTGCGACGGATCACGGAGGATTAAATCTTATCGACAAAAAAGATTTTTCCGTTCGGTATTTGCTCAACCGCGAAGATGATGATAAGAGCATCAGTCAGAACAGCCTTACTTCGATTTATAAAGACAATGACGGAATTATCTGGGTAGGTACTTTTAAAAAAGGAGTCAATTATTTCCATAATAATATTCTCAAATTTTCCTTGTACAGGAAACAGCTTCTTGACCCTTCCAGTCTCACCTATAATGACGTAAACCGCTTTATTGAAGATGAAAAAAGCAATTTATGGATTGGCACTAATGGCGGCGGGCTCATTTATTTTAACAGGCAAACCGGAAAATTTAAACAATTGCTTCATGACCCGAATAATTCAAATAGCCTTTGCAATAATGTAATTGTAAGTCTATGTATGGATCATGAGCAAAAATTATGGATCGGAACATATTACGGCGGGCTCGATTGTTTCGATGGAAAAACTTTCAGGCATTATAAACATAATGACGCCGATTCGACAAGTATTGGTGACGACAGGATATGGGATATTATTGAAGATGCTGATAAGAATTTATGGATCGGCACTTTTGCAGCCGGCCTTGAATTGTTTAACAGGCAAAATAATACCTTCAGGCATTATAAAGGAGGAGTACCCAACTCCGTTGTTTCCAGTTATGTAAATGCATTGGTTGACGGGCGAAATGAAAAATTGTGGATCGGTACCGGGTATGGGCTCGATATGTTGGATAAAAAGACCGGGAATTTCACCCATTTCGGGCATGACAATAACAACGTTTCAAACAGCCTGAGCAATGATAACACGCTTGGCCTTATTGAAGACAGCAGGGGGCTGATATGGGTAGGAACAAGAGATGGGCTGGATGTTTTTGATCCGGTAGTAAAAAAATTCAGAATATTCAGGAAGCAGGACGGTTTGCCTGACAATGTAATTCTCACCATCCAGGAAGATGATATGCACAATCTTTGGGTAAGTACACCCAACGGTTTGTCAAATGTGGTTATTTCAGAAAATGCGCCTATCGATAAATTAAATGTTCAATTTAAAAACTACGATGAGAGCGATGGATTGCAGGGAAAAGAATTTAATGAAAAAGCTGCCTACAAAACCAGGGAAGGGGAGTTGATTTTTGGGGGCGCAAACGGATTCAACATGTTTAATCCGAGAAATATAAACATTATCGGCAAACAACCTGCTGTAGTACTCACCGGGCTTCAATTGTTTAACAGTGATGTGGCCATTGGTGAAAAAATTGATGGACACATTATCCTTCCGCAGTCGATATCCGTTTCAAAAGAAATTATTTTAAGATATAATGAAAATGTGTTTTCGATTGAATTTGCTTCGCTTGGGTTTCCTGTGAAAAAAAACGTGAAATATTCCTATATCCTTGAGGATTTCAACAAACAATGGCTGATTGCCGATGAAAAAACGAGAAAGGCAACATTTACAAACCTCGACCCGGGTGATTATGTTTTTAAAGTGCGTACATCCGATGGCAATGGCAAATGGGGTACCGAAGTTGCAGCACTTGGTATAAAAATACTCCCCCCTTTTTGGAAGACCCCGCTTGCATATATTATTTATGCATTGATTGCCATATTGATATTGATTTTTTCAAGACACTTGATTTTGCAAAGGGCCCATATGCGGTTTGCCATTGCACAGGAACGACAGGAAGCGCAGCGTATGCATGAACTTGATATGATGAAGATTAAATTCTTCACCAACATGAGCCATGAATTCAGGACACCTCTTTCTCTTATTCTTTCGCCATTAGACAGGATCATCAAGAACGCACCGGAGCCTTCACAAAAAAAACAGTTTCAATTAATACACAGAAATGCAAGAAGGTTACTCAACCTGGTTAATCAACTTCTTGATTTCAGAAAAATGGAAGTACATGAGTTGAAGCTGAACCTTTCGACTGGCGATATTGCGAAATTTATCTGGGAAGTGTCCTGTTCCTTCACCGATCTTGCGGAGAAAAAAAATATACGGTTTTCTTATCAATCTTCTGTGGATTCACTGTATACCAGCTTCGATCATGATAAGATTGAAAGAATATTGTTTAACCTGCTTTCGAATGCTTTCAAGTTTACTCCTGAGAACGGGAAAATAAATATGGAAGTGAACGAGACCGGCACAGGCGATGATTGCCTGCTGCAAATAAAAATCAACGATACCGGAATCGGTATACCTGAAGAAAAGCGAGAAAAAATATTCGAACGTTTCTTCCAGAACGATTTGCCGGGCTCAATGGTAAATCTCGGTAGCGGCATCGGCCTTTCCATTACCAAAGAGTTTGTAAAACTGCATGGCGGAAATATGGAGGTAGAAAGTGAAGTGGATAAGGGGAGCACATTTTCTGTTTTCTTACCCCTTAAAAAAATAGAAAAAGAAGCTTTGCCTACTGCTGCTGAGTCAGATGAAAATTTATCAGAAGAGTTTGTTCATGAGTTTTCAGATGAAACTGCGGCGACGGCTGACAATCCGGCAAATGGCACTGATAAAAACAGGAAGCGAACGGTGTTGCTGGTGGAAGATAATGAAGATTTCAGGTTTTATTTGAAAGATAACCTGCGGGATTCGTTTAATATTCTTGAAGCGGCTGATGGAAAACAGGGGTGGCAACGTACATTATCCTCGCATCCTGATTTGGTGGTAAGTGATGTTAGCATGCCCGTTATGAATGGGATTGATTTATGCAGAAAGATTAAGTCCGATAAACGCACTTCGTTGATTCCGGTTATACTACTTACTGCAATAACCGGCGAAGAAAGCCATTTAAAAGGGTTAGGAACCGGGGCCAATGATTATATGGGCAAGCCTTTCAATTTTGAAATACTGTTATCAAAAATCAAAAACCTCCTGGCACAACAGGAAAGGTCCAGGAAAGTGTACCAGAAGCAATTGATGGCAGAGCCCTCAGATATACAATTACCGTCGCCTGATGAAAAATTTCTGAAAGATGCGCTGGAACTGATTGAGAAAAATATGTCGAACGACGAGTTTTCTGTAGAAGAAATGAGCCGTGGTTTATTTATTAGCCGGGTAGCGCTTTATAAAAAGTTACTGGCTCTTACCGGGAAAACACCTGTTGAATTCATACGATGTATGCGTATGAAACGTGCCGCCCAACTTCTTGAAAAAAGTAACCTTACTATCGCTGAAATAGCCTACGAGGTAGGCTTTAATAATCCTAAATATTTCTCCAGGCATTTTAAAAAGGAGTTTGGGGCGCTGCCATCTGAATACCAAAATAGCAAAAAGAAAGAGATGCAAAAAGAAGCCCGCTAGATTAACATTTTGTATACCTCAAATATATTAATTAGCCATACTGGTTAACATTTGAATACCTATACATAAACATCCGGTACCCCATATCTGCCCGAGTCAGTTATAACTTTAAATTATTAACAATTAATGGAAATGGCTTTTCATTTCCAGCCGTCTTGAGAAAAGTTTTTAACTGAAATGATTGCTATGCCGGGAAGAAAAAAATTAAAAGGCCTACCTGTTTTTTTTGTATTATTTATTCTGTTTTTTGATTCAATAGCCTATTGCAGGTATTACCGCCCCCCGGGAACTTATTCAACAACAGATGACGGTATTATCATTTATCCTGATACAGTTGTTTCAGGGAATACCAGGACGGTCAGGTTACAAGTAATTGCCGATAATATAATCAGGGTTATTGCCAAACCGCTTAATAACTTGCCAGAAAGAAAAAGCCTGATTATTTCCGGAAAAACTTCTGCTCCGCCTCAATGGGAAGTGGAACATTCGGATAAAAAAGTAATACTAAAAACAAAAAGTGTTATTGCAGAAGTTAATGCGATAACAGGTTCCGTAAGTTTTTCAGATCAATACGGGCACAAAATTTTAGCTGAAAAAGAAAATGCAGGAAGGAATTTTGAGTCTGCCGTTTATGATGGCGAAAACTTATATAAAATATTCCAGGCATTTGAATCTATTCATAACGATGCCCTTTATGGAATGGGACAGCACCAGGATGATGCTTTTAATTATGCGGGCAGGAAGTTGACCCTCTTTCAAAATAACACAGAAGTTGCCATACCATTTTTAGTCTCCAACCAACACTATGGTATTTTATGGGACAATTATTCTCTAACAGAATTCGGGGATGCCAGGCCCTATGCCCCTTTGTCAGATTTGAAATTGTTTTCAAAATATAATGAGCAAGGATGGTTCACTGCATCTTATTATAACGATAAAAATAAATCAGGGCAGGCAGATTTTGAGAAAGCCGAATCAGATATCAGTTACGAGTACCTGAATGATTCAAAAATATATTTGCCGAAAGAATTTAATCCGGCAACGGGTAAAGTGATTTGGGAAGGTTCAATAGCTTCCGGAATTTCCGGTGAACATCACTTCAGGTTTACTTATGCAGGATATATTAAGGTATGGGTAAACGGAAAACTATTGCTGGACAGGTGGAGGCAGGCATGGAATCCGGGGTCAGCATTAATCAGCCTTTATCTTGAAAAAGAAAAAAAATGTGCGGTTAAAATTGAATGGTTGCCGGATGGAGGGGAATCTTATATATCATTGAAATGGGCGAAGCCGGTAGAAAATAGGAATGCCTTCAGCTTTTCATCAGAAGCGGGCAGGGAAATTGATTATTATTTTATTTATGGGAAAGATATTGATGAAGTGATTTCTGGTTACCGGCAGCTTAGCGGTAAATCGCCGGTTGCTCCCAAATGGGCAATGGGTTTATGGCAAAGCAGGGAAAGGTACAAAACACAAAATGAGATACTCAATACCGTTAGTGAATTCAGGAAAAGAAAAATCCCGCTGGATAATATAGTATTGGATTGGAGCTACTGGAAGCAGGATGCCTGGGGAAGCCAGGAATTCGATGAAGATAGGTTTTCTGACCCCGACAGTATGATCAGTTTGCTTCATCATGATTATCACGCCCATTTCATGATATCGGTATGGCCTAAATTTTACGAAGGCATACCTGCTTATCAATTCTTCAATGCAAAAAACTGGTTGTATAAAAGAAATATTTCCAACAAGCAACGCGACTGGATTGGAAATGGATATGTCTCCACTTTTTACGATGCTTTCAATAGCGGTGCTCAAAAAGGTTTCTGGGACCTGCTGAATAAAAAATTATTTACCAAAGGAGTCGATGCATGGTGGATGGATGCCAGCGAACCTGATATTTTATCGAATGTAGATGCACAAAAAAGAAAAAGATTGATGACGCCTACAGCATTGGGTACAGCTGCTGAATTTCTGAATGCTTATCCGCTGGAAAATGCGAAAGGGATTTATGAAGGTCAGCGTTCAGTAAAGCCTGATCAACGCGTATTTATTTTAACACGTTCTGCATTCGCCGGTTCTCAAAAATATGCGGCTGCATTATGGAGCGGGGATATAGCAGCCCGTTGGTCGGACATGAAGGCGCAAATTTCTGCGGGCCTTAATTTCTCTTTATCCGGAGTTCCTTATTGGACGATGGATATCGGAGGTTTTGCTGTTGAAAAAAAGTTTGAGCACCCTAATGATGCCGACCTGGAGGAATGGCGTGAACAAATGACCCGATGGTATCAGTTTGGAGCGTTCTGCCCATTATTTCGTGTACATGGTCAATATCCTTATCGTGAAATATTTAATACTGCCCCCGAAAATCACCCTGCTTATCAAAGCATGTTGTTTTATGATAAACTTCGTTACAGGCTGATGCCGTACATCTATTCACTGGCAGGGATGACATATGTCAATGATTATACCATCATGCGGGCCTTAGTGATGGATTTTCCGCAGGATAGCCTCGTCTGTTCAATAGGCGACCAGTTTTTATTCGGCCCTTCATTGTTGATTAGTCCTATATATAATTATCGGCAGAGAACAAGGGAATTGTATCTGCCATCTGGCCACGGCTGGTATAATTTTTATACGGGGCAATATGTTGAAGGAGGGCAAAAAATTGAAGCAGACGCTCCCTATGAACGTATGCCTGTTTTTGTGAAAGAAGGTTCCATTATTCCATTCGGGCCTGCGCTTCAATATTCCGATGAGAAGCCGGCAGACCCCATCACCATTTTTGTATATACTGGAAAAGATGCTGTTTTTGATTTATATGAGGATGAAGGTTCCAATTACAATTATGAAAAGGGGTTGTTTACGGTTATACATTTCCGTTATAACGAGAATAAGAAAAAACTAAGCATTTCGAAAAGAGAAGGGGCTTTTACCGGGATGCTGGAAAAGCGAACATTCAGGATAGTAAAAGTGTCGAAAGATAAATCTGTTGCGCTCGATTTTGGCACTAAACCTTTATCTGTTGTGCAATATAACGGACAGGAAAAAACTATTAGCCTTAAATAGAAACAAACCATCTTTCTTAACCAACAATTGCTCGAGTATGAGACCAGCTAAAATTAAGGGCATGACTAAATCTCTGATATGTCTTGTCATCGCCTTATTTCTGTCATTTCTGCAGGGGCATGCACAAAATGCGGCCCGAATAATTTCCGGAAAAATAACAGGCACTGTTTCCAAAACTGCTTTGTCGGCAGCAAGTGTAACTGTGAAAGGATCCAAGAATGCAGTCAGTTCGGATGCTGACGGCGCATTTAAGATTATTGCTCAAACCGGAGATGTACTGGTTATTTCTTCCATTGGATACAAGACGAAAGAAATACAGGTTGCCGATGGAGTGAATACGATGAATATTGATCTGGCCCAGGATTACAGTAACCTGCAGGATGTAATTGTAGTAGGTTATGGTAAAATGAAAAAATCTGATTTAAGCAGTGCTGTTGTATCTGTTTCCAATGCCGATCTTAATAAAACAGTGAATGTGACTTTAGATGAAGCTTTACAGGGTAAGGCGGCTAATGTGTATGTGTCACAAACCAGTGGTCAGCCCGGAGCAGGTGCTTCAGTTATTATCAGGGGGGTTAGTACTATTACCGGAAATTATCAACCATTATATGTAATTGACGGAGTTCAGATAAGGCCAAGCACACCCACAGGTGGTGCATATAATCAACCCGCAGGATATGCCAATGAACTGGCAGGTATTAATCCTGACGATATTGAAAGTATCAGTGTATTGGAAGGAACAGCAGCTACATCCATTTATGGAGCAGCAGGTGCAAACGGAGTATTGATGATAACGACCAAACATGGAAAAGCAGGGCTGACAAGAGTAAATGGAACTACATTGTTTACACAACAGGACAGGCCGGATTTCAGGCCGGTCATGAACCTGCAGCAATATGCGAGATATATTCAAAAATTACAACAGCTGGGATTAGTAGGTGCTGAACCTCCGGAATTGGGAGACCCCAGTATTCTTGGTGCAGGTACTGACTGGCAGGCGGCATTATTCCGTCGTACATTGTTGCAGAAACATTCTTTAGCAATAAGTGGAGGTTCGGAAAGATCTACATTTTATTTTTCGGGAGATTACTTGTCACAAGATGGTGTGGCGCTGGGTTCCGGATTTAAAAGAGGTTCCGTTCGGCTTAATTTGGATAACCAGGCTACCAACTGGCTTAAATTCGGAATAAACCTCAGCGGTTTTGCCACATACGAAAAAGTAAATACTACTAATGGCAACCTCATTAATCTTGCCATTACACAGAACCCGACAATTCCTGTAAAAAACCCTGATGGAACTTATGGCGGCCCTGCTCCTGCACAGGCTCAATATTCACAAACCAATCCGGTGGCAGTTGCCTTACTCGATAATAATTATAATAAAACTTTTGGCGGAATTGGAAGCGCTTATATGGACATCACTCCACTTAAGGGCTTGGTCTGGCATACAGAAGTAAACGGTAACTACACTTTCGTAAACAATTACACTTTTTATCCTGCATATACGGTAGGCAGTTATGTGAACAATACTACATCGGGAAGCCGCGCAAGTAATAATAATTATTGGGTGTCATTGAATACCCGGTTGCAATATGATATCCATATCAACAAACACAGCATTGCTGCAATGATCGGGCATGAAGGGGCACAATATGCTTACGAAGGTTTAAGTGCATCAGGCACGGGATATTCCACCACCTCTGTTCAGGAGCTTAGTGTTGCAAGCCCCACTTCTTCTCCGGGAACAAGTTACAGGGGGAATGGAGCCAATGAATCTTATTTCTCCCGGCTCAATTATTCTTATGCTGATAAATACATAGCTCAGTTTGTTATACGAAGAGACGGAAGTTCAAATTTCGGGGCCAACAACAGGTTTGCCAATTTTCCTGCCGCCTCATTGGCCTGGGTTGTTTCGAAAGAGAATTTTATGAAGAATATCAAATTCATTGATGACATGAAGCTGCGTGCAGAATATGGTATATCAGGAAATACAGGTAATAATGGAACTGCAATCTATTCCAATCTGTATGCGGCATCTACAATTTGGGGAACAGGTTTTCTGCCGGCAGATTTTCCTAATCCGAATTTGAAGTGGGAACAGGATAAAGCTGCCAATATAGGTATTGACTTACACATGTTCAATAACAGGGTAGAAGTGATTGCAGATGCTTACCGGAAAGATATTTCCAATCTCATACTGGTAGCTTCCAATGCAGGTTTCCTTGGCGGAAACATCAGTGGCGGATATGGCGGTTTGCTTAGCTGGCCAACTGAAAATTATGGCAGCATGTACAATAAAGGTATAGGCATTACCGTGAATACAGTTGATATTGCTACTAAAGATTTTCAATGGAAAACAGGATTTAATTTTTCAATTGACAGGAATAAGGTGACCAAATTGGTGGCTCCGATTCTTACACAATACTATTCCACCACTAATAATAGCCAGGCAGAATTTCTTACTGAAGTCGGGCAGCCATTGAGCATGTTTACAGGTTATATTGCAGAAGGACTATTTCAGAACTACCAGGATATTTCAAACCATGCCATACAAACTTCCAACGGCGCACTTACTGTTGATCCTAACCAGGGATCGTGGGTGGGAGATATAAAATTCAAAGATATCAGCGGGCCAAATGGTAAACCTGACGGAATTGTTGATAATAACGACCGCACAATTATCGGTAACCCATGGCCGAAATTCACTTACAATTTCAATACTTCATTCAGTTATAAAGGATTTGAGCTGAATATTTTCTTCGCCGGTGTATACGGTAATCAGATACTCAATTTAACACGCTACCAGAATGAAATGCCATTAGGTACCGGCCCTTACAGCAACCATTACCAGGTGGCAGCAAATTTCGGGGTACCGAGCAGTTTAAATTTAGCTGATGCACTTACTGCAACATTAACAAATCCGGGTACAAAAATCCCGCGCCCCAGCGCAGCTGACCCGAATGGTAATGTAAGGCTTACGCAATGGGATGTGGAAGACGGATCCTATTTAAAATTAAAGAATATAAGACTTAGCTATAGGATACCCGGCAAATATATAAAGGCTACAAGAATATTAAGAGGGGCTATGTTAACTCTTCAATCGCAAAACCTGTTCACTATAACAAAGTATACAGGGTTTGATCCGGAAGTAGGCATGTACAATTATAAAGGTGTAGTAAACATTGTAGGAATGGATGAGGGCAGGTACCCTTCAACACGTTCTTTTTCGTTCAGCCTTTCCCTGGATTTTTAAACAAAAAGAAGGTTTCATATAAAAAATCAAGTTATGAAAAGAACAATATTGATAATTCTATCATTTATCACAATATTGATGGTAGCAGGGTGTAAGAAGGATTTCCTGAACCGCCCGCCTCTTTCATCGCCTACAGCGGGAACATTTTATGCCACAGATGCAGATGTGCTATCGGGAACTGGTCCGCTGTATAATGCTTCATGGATGCCTTATAATGGCAGCTCTTTACAAGCTATTGGCGATGTAATGGGCGGCAACAGCCTCACTGATAACTATAACGGACGTGCAGCCTATTTAAACTTTTCCGTTTCAGCTACTGACCCAAGTGGTAGCTTGGAAGGAGGTTACAATGCATTCTGGTCAGTTATTGCCAATGCGAATGTAGTTGCCTATAATATAAAAAACGCAGCGCCGGGAGCGAGTACTGCAGTTAAAAACGCAGGCCTTGCGGAATGTTATTTCATGAGGGCAAATGCATATTATTACCTTGCCCTGGATTGGGGTGCGGTACCCATCATCTATGATAACATCACACAAGTGGGTGATACAGGGTTGCTGAGAAATAATCTTTCTGATGTCTGGCAACTTATTATCTCTGATCTTACCTGGGCGAAAAATAATTTGCCTAATCTGCCACTTCAAACCGGGCGTATTACCAAATGGAGTGCGGAAGGTATGTTGGCAAAAGCATATTTGGTAAGATCGGGTCTGGGACAATCAGGTGGAACCCGTAACCAGAGCGATCTCGATAGTGCAAAATATTACGCAGGTGATGTTTGTAATAATAGTGGTTTAACGCTGCTTCCTAATTTTTATAATTTATTTACGAGCAAATATTTCAGCGGATCTACCATTCCATCAGAGTGTTTATTTGGTTTGTTATGGGTGCCAACAGGTACCTGGTTTGTACAAAACCATATGCAGGCTAACCTTGCATATGATCCTAAAATTACACAAACCGGGGATGGATGGGGAGGTTCATTCGGTGCATCTCCAAGTTTATTGCAATATTTTATGGATTCTGCCAATAAAGCGGACTCTGTAAGAAGAAAAGCAACTTTCTTTTTACCGGGTGATTATTATCCCGACATCAATGTGGCTAACGGCGGGTGGTATGTGGATACAACACTTTTTAACAACGCACAAATAACAGCGCCTGGTCAAACAGGAAATGGATATGGCAGTGATCATGCCTATGTAAAAAAATATGTGATTGGCTCTCCTGCTGATAATGGCGGATTAGGCAGCCAGCAAAACGAGAATATACACACTTATATGTTACGTTTATCTGATGTTTACCTGACTTATGCTGATGCTATTCTTGGTAACTCGCCATCAACCTCGGATCCGGAAGCGTTGAAATTTTTTAATGCGGTGCGCACACGTGCAGGAGTAGCTTCAAAATCTTCCCTCACTTATGCAGATATTTTTCTTGAAAAGAAAGTGGAGTTTGCTTATGAGGGCCATGAATGGTACGACTGGAAACAGTGGTATTATTTCGACCCGACAAATGCCCTTCAATATTTCAGCACACAGGACAGGGGCACTTACAACATCACTTACAACGGAGGAAATATGTTTGTTACTTATTTCGGGGCCGATGGAAAGCCCGGAACAGTAAACTATCCGATAACTGCAGCAACCGCAGATCTACCTTATCCTGAATCGGAACTGCTGGTTGATCCGCATTTGCAGGACCCGCCTGTTCCGTTCGATTTCAGCAAAATAAAATATTGATAAGAGACAAATAAAATTTTTTATATGAAAAAGAAATTATTGTTCCTGCTTATAATCTCAGCAAGCCTGGCACATTTTGCCTGCAAAAAAAACAGTTCAGGCCCCCCGGTGGTAACTGACGTTAGGGCTGTTGATACGACCAAAAGAGACAGCCTGTTTACTGAAGCAATTCCGGGTACGCTGATCGTCATCCAGGGTAATAATCTTAGCGGGTTGCAGGCTGTTTATTTTAATGATACTCCGGCTTATTTTAATCCTGTTTATGCAACAAACAGCAATATTATTGTTACCATTCCTTCAACAGCGCAAACAAAAGCTACCAATCCCAATGTTCCGGGACAGATAAAAGTTGTGACTGATCACGGAACAGCCACTTATTCTTTCACCTTGTATCTTCATGCCCCGGTTATTTATTCATTGTCGTTTGATAACAGTGGTTCTGTGGTGTACATCAACGGCGCAAATTTTGAAGGCATACAGAAAATCACTTTCCCAATTACCGGAAGCCCTGACACGGCTTTGTCTTTTAACGTGAATAAAACTTACACGCAAATCACTGCTGAAATACCACCGGGAACAGTTTTCCAGGATTCCCTGCGTGTGTACTGTACATTCGGAACAGGATCTTTTTCTTATCCGCCGCCAATGACAGTTGCTTCTGTATCGAACGAAAATGGTACGGAAGGAAATACCATTACTATTACCGGTACAAATTTTATTGGCATTGATAAAGTAATATTTCCCGGTAATATTGAAGGCACTAATTTGCAGATCATAAGTGTGAATCAGTTAAGTGTTACTGTTCCGCCGGGAATAACAACGACTGACTCTCTGAAAATATCTGGTGTATTAGGTACTGCTACGGCGCCGCAATTATTTGATTCGTATCTTACTCATCCTTCACCCGGATATCTTTGTGATTTCGATACGCAATGGAACACTGATAACACAGGGTTTATAGGGTGGACTGGTGGTTATGCCGATGCCCCTACTACTGCTACCAACTATCCAGGAGGTACAAGCGGATCAGGGGTATTATTGCAGGGTTCTCCTATGTCAGCAAACGCCGGCCCCACTTCGCAGGGAAACCCCGGGCTTCTTCAATTGAATGATGTTCCATGGGTTTCCAACACGGGTGCCTCAGTAAGTGATTATTCATTAAAATTTGAATTGTATGTGAAGACGGTTTGGAGCGCGGGCGAGCTTTGGATAGCTGTGGGCGACTGGTATGGCTGGAGCAGCTATACGGCAAGGTTTGCTCCGTGGGAAACTGCAGACGGCGGAAAATATCAGCCCTCAGGCTGGGTGACTATTACTATTCCGCTTTCGACATTTATTTCTGGCAATCAATTCTGGCAAACTTCATGGAGCACTTCAGGTTCTGCTGCCAGTCATTTTACGGATTACCCTACAACCGGTATTGCTTTTTGTATTGCAAATGATCAGGCAGCAAGTGTTCCGGCTAACAGCATCAATGTTGCCATTGACAACATCCGTATAGTGAAAGGACAATAATAAGATCAAATGAAAAGAATAAACCCGGCATGAAAATAAAAGCAAAAATGAAAACTGTTTCTGTAATGGCAATGATTTTTTTGGCAATTCTTTCCTGCAAAAAAAATTCATCGCCAGGAAATAATAATGATGGAAACAACAATGGCAATTCGACTGATTCTGTTTACAATCCTATTGACCCCACAGTGGCAGGGTCAATAGGATTTTTTCTGAGCGACTGGAGCGGAAAAACTTTTATAACACCTGATGTGATGACCGGCACTGTTCCTTCAGGAAGCGTAACGGATTCCTTGACCATTAATGTGAATAAGGTAATTACAAAAGTGCCCCAATATGTTTTTGGGAACAACTCAAATCTTTGGATGGGACAAATTGTAACACAAGCTTCACTGATGGGTTATATTACAGATTTGTCCCCCAATGTGATCCGGGCACCGGCAGGAAGCGTGAGTGATGTTTATTTTTTTAATCAGGCATCCGCACCGCCGGCCGATGTGCCTGATAGTTTGTTCGATACGAACGGAAACAAAGTGGCAGCAGGATATTGGTACGGTCACAACTCAGCAGGCTGGACTTTTTCTATCGATAATTATTATCAACTGTTGCAACAAACAAACAGTACGGGTATAATAACCGTGAATTATGCTTATGCCAGATATGGAACAAGCGCCGACCCGGTAGCGACAGCAGCACATCTTGCAGCAGACTGGGTAAGATATGATAATGGCAGAAGCAAATTCTGGGAGATAGGCAATGAAAGCGGTGGTGTTTGGGAAGCGAGTTATGAAATAGATGTTACAAAAAACAAAGACGGACAGCCTCAATTTATTACAGGCGAACTTTATGGCAAACATTTTAACGTGTTTGCAGACTCTATGCGAGCTGCGGCGCAATCGATCGGTAAAACAATTTATATAGGCGCACAGTTGCTTGACGCAGCGCCTGCCTCATGGCAAAATTCAACTGATCAGACATGGAACCAGGGTGTGTTGTCACAAGCAGGAAGTTCAGCAGATTTTTTTATTGTACATGATTATTTTACCCCATTCAATACAAATTCAGGGATTGCTGACATTCTTTCTTCAGCCACATCTGTTCCTTCCAATGCTATGGGCTATCTGCAACAGCAAATGTCCGCTTCGGGTGTTGGTATAAAACCGGTTGCATTAACTGAATGGAATATAAGTGCTGTCGGATCAAAACAAATGGTTTCTTATGTCGCAGGCATTCATGCAGCATTAACCCTTGGAAATTTGTTGAAGAACAAATTCGGGGAAGCCAGTCGTTGGGACCTTGCTAATGGCTGGAGCAATGGTGATGATATGGGAATGTTCAGTAATTCGGCGGGTAGCGGCGCCGAGCCGGGTGCGCCTGCATGGAACCCTCGCCCTGCTTTTTATTACCTGTATTATTTCCGGAAATTTTTTGGCGACAGGATGGTGTATGACACACTGAAGAGAATAAACCCGGACATTATCACTTTCTCGTCCACTTTCTCTTCGGGCAATGCAGGAACAATAATTATTAATACCGGCGCGCAAAATCATATTGTATCCGTAGACTTTCAGCATTATCCGGCAGGTAGTAAATATTACTGGTATGTGCTTACCGGCGGAACCGATAATGGAAATTTTTCAGGACAGGTGTATGTAAATGGAACCGGCCCTACATCCGCAACAGGCGGACCTCTTAACTATTCGGTTATTAAAGCATATTCGGCAGCACTTAACGGAACAATAAAAATTTCAGTTCCTGCACTGAGTGTTATTTATTTGGTAGCAGATAAGAAATAGGTTTAATCAATGGTTTGTTTTCGAGCGTAAACGACAGGGTGTTTCTGATCTTGTCGTTTCACTCTTCTTAATTTGGAAAACAGCTTACATGATTCAAGAGAAGAAATTAACACTGATTTTTTTTCTGACAGTAGCGATTGTCGCATGCACTTCAACAAATAAAAAAAATGCATTGCGGTTCTCATTTCTTTCTTCATCAGAAACGGGGGTCAATTTTCAGAATACCATTACGGAAAATGATTCGCTGAATATGTTCGTGAACGAATACACGTATATGGGGGGCGGTGTCGGTGTGGGAGATTTTAATAATGATGGGCTGGAAGATATTTTTTTTTCCGGTAACCAGGTTAGCTCGCGTTTGTATATTAACAAAGGAAATTTCAGGTTTGAAGACATTACGGAAAATGCCGGTGTATCAACAACCAGCTGGTGTACCGGTGTAAGCATTGTAGATATCAATAACGATGGGTGGCCCGATATTTATGTTTGTGTGTCAGGACGTGTAACAGCTGAAAGAAGAAGGAACTTATTATTCATTAACCAGCACGATCTCACTTTTAAAGAAGAAGCCAAGGAGTATGGGCTTGACGATACTTCATTTTCAACACAGGCTGTTTTTTTTGATTATGATAAAGACGGATGGTTGGATATGTACCTCCTGAATCATAACCTGAATGACGACAGGCCAAATGACATCCGGTACAATAAAACAGACAGTAATTCACAGGCTGCTGATAAATTATTCCATAATCAGGGGATACCGGCGGGTATGAACCACCCCGTATTCAAAAACGTTTCCAGGCAGGCAGGTATTATAGAAGACGGGAACGGGTTAGGCGTTGCTGTAAGTGATTTTAACGGTGATGGATATCCTGATATTTATGTGGCAAACGATTACATTAAAAATGATTTGTTATGGCTCAATAATAAAAATGGCACTTTCAGCAACTGTATAGCATCTGCCGTAAAGCACCAAAGTTATTCTAGTATGGGTACCGATGCTGCAGATTTTAACAACGACGGCCTTGTGGATATTGCCACACTGGACATGCAACCTGAAACAAATGAGCGTAAGAAAATGATGTATTCTTTTATGAATGAACAACGTCGCCAGGCGGAAAAACAAAACGGGTATCAACCCGAGTTCATACACAATATGCTTCAGTTAAATAATGGTGCGCGAAAACTAAATAACAGAACAGAACCTTTTTTCAGTGAGATCGGGCAAATGGCGGGTGTTTCCGAAACCGACTGGAGCTGGAGCGTGTTGTTTGCCGATTTTGATAATGACGGGTGGAAAGATATGCATATTGCCAATGGCCTGGGGCGCGACCCAACCAACACCGATTTCCTTGAGTACAGGCATCAAACTGTCATTGAATCGGGTGCCAGTGAAAAAGATATTTCATTGCAGCGGGCCCTGAATGAACACCTGGCTTCTCTCGGTGAGGTGAAGTTACGTAATTACCTTTTCCGTAATAATGGCAATCTCACATTCAGCAATGTTTCAGATGTTGCCGGGATTGGTGAAAATTCAATATCTAACGGTGTGGCATATGCGGATTTCGATAACGACGGCGACCTGGACCTGGTGACGAATAATATAAACGGCTATGCATTTGTGATGCGTAATGAAATAAACCACACAAACGATTCGGAAAACACAAATAACTACCTCACCATAAAACTAAATGGTGGTTCTTTAAACCGGGATGGTATCGGAGCTGTTATATATGCTTACAGCAATGATTTTAAACAAATGGTTGAGCAGTATCCTGTAAGGGGATATTTATCTTCTGTAGATAATCGTTTACATATCGGTTGCGGAAGAAATAATATAGATTCATTAAAGATTATCTGGCCAGATGGTAAAATGCAGCTTATATTACAACCTGTACTGAATAAAACTTTAGCGGTTAATTACAGCAACGCTGTAGAAGAATATGATGGGCACAATTTTTTATCAAATTCGTTATTCACAGACATAACCGACAAGGCCAAAGCTGATTTTCGGCATAAAGAAACATTTTTCTTCGATTATTCATTTCAGCCGCTGATACCTCAGCAGTTTTCGCAGGAAGGGCCATTTATAAGTATTGGAGACATTAATGCAGATGGATTACAGGATTTTTTTGTTGGAGGGGCATTTAAACAGCCCGGAAAAATATTTTTACAAAAGCCCGATGGTTCATTTGAAAACCATGAACTGGTCAACGGTCAAAAAAATGAAGAAGATATGCAGAGTATTTTTTTTGACGCCGACGGAGATGGGGATCTTGATTTATTGATTGTTGGAGGAAGCACGGAGTTTGATCTTCATTCTGGGTATTACCGGCCGAGGTTGTATTTGAATGAGGGCAATGGAAATTTTAAACCTGATCTTACAGCATTTCCTGCTGATATAATGACTCCTGCAAAAGCAGTTGCATCGGGTGATTTTGACGGAGATGGCTATACTGATGTATTTATCGGGGGAAGAATCCAGCTGGGAAAATATCCGGAGCCGCCAAGAAGCTTTTTACTGAAAAATAATCATGGGAAATTCACTGATGTTACTGAAGAAGTATGCAAAGAATTGATGCACCCGGGTTTGATAAATGCGGCAATTTGGGCGGATATTGACAATGATAAAAAGCCTGAATTAATTATTGCCGGGGAGTGGATGGGTATACGGGTTTTTAAAAATATAAAGAATCAGCTTGTTGAAATAACAGACGGGTGTAACCTGAAGGGAATAGCTGGTATGTGGCGCAGTATTGCTGTTGCTGATATTGACGGAGATGGCGATATGGATATTGTTGCGGGGAACTTAGGATTGAATAACCCTTACCATATTTCAGCTCAACAGCCTGCTGAAATGGTGGCAAAAGATTTTGATAACAATGGTATAATCGATCCGGTATTTTGTTATTATATAAAAAATGAAAATGGCAAGTATGAGCTTTACCCTTCTATCTCGAGAGATCAGTTTGCCATGCAGGTACCTTCAATTAAAAAAAGATTCGAACTGAATGAGGAGTATGCAAAAGCTTCGATGGATGAAATTTTTTCCAAAGAAGACTTGAACGGAGCTGACATCCTGCAATGTAATGAAACCAGGAGCGGCTATTTCGAAAATAACGGGAAAGGTAAATTCAGTTTCCATCCTTTCGGTATGCAGGCGCAAATGGCTCCGGTAAATGCTATTATAGTGGATGATGTTGATGGTGACGGAAAAAAAGATATACTGATTGCAGGGAACGAATATCAATACAATATTACTGTTGGGAGCATGGATGCATCTTATGGATTGCTGTTAAAAGGAGATGGTAAAGGAAATTTTGCAGCCATGACAGCTCAGCAAAGCGGATTGATTGTTGATGGTGATGTCAGAGACATGAAATTGATCAGTATTAAAAAATCGGGAAAAGCGGTGCTTGTTGCCAGGAATGACGACAAACTGCAGTTGTTACTGGCGCAGCCGATGAAATAATATTTTAAAAAAATGGTATGATAAAACGGAAAATAGCTTTTGTATTCATATGTTTTTTCGTTTGTGGAATATCCTTAGCGCAAAAATATTCCGATAAAATTTCTCTCAATCAGTTAGGATTTTATCCGGGCTCATCAAAAATAGCAGCAATTACGGACAGCACTCCTTCATCAGTTTTTTTTATTGTTGATGCATATTCAAAAGATACCGTTTATAGGGGTTTATTGAGCGATGAGATGAAATCTGAAAACTCATCATTAAAAGTAAGAATTGCTGATTTTTCTGGCCTGAAAAAAAAAGGCTTTTATTCTGTTTTTGTTGCCGGTTCGGGCAACTCATATCCATTTGCAATTGCTGATCATGTTCATCATGCTGTTGCAGTTGCTGCACTGAAAGGATTTTATTATCAGCGGGCATCTGTGTTGCTGGAAAAAAAATTTGCAGGTAAATGGGCAAGAGGAGAAGGCCATCCGGATACGGCAGTTTTTATTCATCCTTCTGCTGCAACGAATGAACGGCCTGCAGGTACGAAAATTTCAACACCAGGCGGATGGTATGATGCAGGTGATTATAATAAGTATATTGTCAATTCAGGTATTACCATGGGCACTTTACTTTCTGCTTATGAAGATTTTCATGCTTATTTTGATACTATTCAAACCAATATTCCTGAAAGCAACAACATGGCTCCTGATATTCTGGATGAAGTGGTTTACAACCTGCGATGGATGCTGACTATGCAGGACCCCGCTGACGGAGGGGTATATAACAAATGCACAAATGCGGCATTCGATAAAATGGTAATGCCTGGCAAAGCTTTGTCTCCGCGGTATGTTGTGCAAAAAGGAACGGCCGCCACTCTTGATTTTGCAGCCGTTACTGCTCAGGCATCAAGGGTATTGAAATATTTCACCCATCAATGGAAAAGCCTGGCAGATTCATGTTTGTTTGCTTCAGTTAAAGCATGGAAATGGGCGGAAAAAAACCCTGATTCTGTGTATGATCAAAATGAAATGAATAAAAAATTCGAACCTAAAATTACTACCGGCCCATATGGAGACAGGCATTTTGATGATGAACGGTTTTGGGCTGCTGCAGAATTATTTATAACCTCGCAGGACTCTTCATTTTATAAAGTGTTAGAAAAAGGAATTCGATCAAAATTTGTATTGCCTTCCTGGAGTAATGTTCAGGCGCTTGGTTTTTATTCTTTAATGCGAAATCAAAAAAGTCTGCCATCTTATACTAACGAAAATATTCAAGATATAAAAAGTAAGTTGATACAATTTGCCAATGATTATGTCAAAAGCATTCCTGCGAATGCATTCAAAACAGTGATGGGAGGGAACGTCAAAGATTTTATATGGGGCAGTAATTCCGTTGCCGCTAATCAGGGCATCGTTCTGGTGAATACCTATCGTATCACTAAAGAAAAAAAATATCTGGATGCTGCTTTGTCAAACCTTGATTATATTTTAGGCAGGAATGCAACTGGTTATAGTTTTGTAACAGGCTTCGGAATGAAATCAACAATGCACCCGCATCACAGGCCTTCCATCGCAGATGGGATTGCGGAACCAGTTCCCGGGTTAATGGCTGCAGGGCCCAATCCAGGCAGACAGGATCATTGTTATTATGAATTTATTGAACCTGAAACAGCTTATATAGATACAGACTGCGCATTTGCTTCCAATGAAATTGCTATTAACTGGAATGCACCATTTGTATATCTCGCAAACGCAATAGAATTCCTGCAGTATGAAGCCGGATACAGTAAATGACAAAATGTGCCTGATTTTGTTAGTTGTAAAAAAAATGACCATCCGGGTAATAATGATTCATTCAATAATTTTTTCCTTGTATAGATTAAATTAATTATGTAAACTTTTTTTATCGGCTCACATAGTTGATACAAATCCGCGTTCTTCATTGAATAATAATAAGGCCCGCTCAGAGAAAAGCGGGCCTTATTATTATCTGTTTTATAGTAACAGGTCACCAGAACCTTACATAAAGGCCTGTAAGTATTAATAATATCACAATAACCAAAATAGCAGTAGAGGGTTTTAATTTGAACATCTCCATATCAAGTGCAAATGCTTTCGGGTTTATTTTAGGGCCTGCAAGACTGACGGCAATCATAGCTAACGCAGTAAAGAAAAACGACCAGCCCATGCTAATAAGGAATGGTATTTCATATGCACCGTTGCTGTTGGTGAAGGCAGTGTAAAACATGGTTTCCGGGCCAAACCACTTAGGTGCAAAATCATTGAATATAACAGCAACAACTACTCCGGTAATTAAGCCGATAACAGCAGCGGGGCCGGTTGTTCGTTTCCAGAACATTCCGAATATAAACATGGCAAATATACCCGGACTGATATACCCGGTATACTTCTGAATATAAGTGAAACCGCCTTCTTTGCTGATGCCGAGAAGATCATTCCATGTAAAAGCAACAGAAAAAAACATGGCAGCTAAAATGGCAATCCGGCCGATCCAAACCATTTGTTTTTCCGTAGCGCTTTTGTTGATGTATTTTTTATAAATGTCTAAAGTGAAAATAGTAGAGATGCTGTTTGCTTTTCCTGCCAGGGACGCGACTATAGCTGCAGTGAGTGCAGCGATGGATAATCCTTTAAATCCTGCAGGAAGAAAGCCTAACACTGATGAATATGCGTTATCTGCATTGAATTTGCCGCCTAACGACATTTCATTCTGAAGGCTGCCGTTTTTATATAATACATAGGCTGCGATTCCGGGCAGCATTACAATAACCGGCATCAACAGTTTCAATAAAGCGGCAAATAAAATACCAGTACGTGCAGTCTGCAGGTTAGCGCCTAATGCACGTTGAGTAATGTATTGGTTGCAGCCCCAGTAATTTAAATTTACCACCCATTGCCCGGCAAAATACATGGCAATGCCCGGAAGGATCAGGTATTTATTAATCTCGCTTTGTGGCGTACCTGCAGCTGGTTTTGAAAATATCATGTGAAAATGATCGGGTGAATCTTTTATCAACTGGTTAAAACCGGCAATTACATCTTTGCCTAAACCGAATTTCTCGCTTACCATCGTTAATGCCATATAAGTTGTGGCAAGTCCGCCAATAATCAACACCAGTACCTGTATCACATCCGTATAACCGATTACTTTCATGCCGCCCAGTGTGATGACGATGGCGAAAACAGATAGCCCGATCATAATGAAATGAAGGTTTTCTCCGCCGGTAAGATTATTAATAGCCAGTGCACCAAGGTACATGATGGAAGTGATATTCACCAGCACATACAAAAAAAGCCAGAAGACTGTCATAATCACGCCTACTGTTTCGTTATACCGCATTTTTAAGAATTGCGGCATGGTGAAGATTTTATTTTTCAGGTAAATGGGCATGAAGAAAACTGCAACAATAATCAATGCGATGGCTGCAATCCATTCATACGCTGAAATAGCGATACCTACTGAAAATCCATTTCCGCTCATGCCAATAAATTGTTCGGCAGAAATATTTGATGCAATCAGCGAAGCACCGATTGCCCACCAGGTAAGCGATCCTTCAGCAAGAAAAAAATCATGCGTATCGCTGACTTTTTTTCTTTTGCGCTGATAGATCCAATATCCATAGGATGCAACAATGATAAAGTAGATGAAAAATACAATGTAATCAGCAGATACCAGTTTGTTGTGCATAAGCGCTCGTTAGGTTTTAATTGTTTATGTTGGTGTTAAAATTGTATGTTGGTTCATAGCTCATATAAAAAAGGTGTAAAAAACCTTGTTCTTCATGACCATGATCAATGAACCCTAAACAAAGTATTACCTGTTGATCTGGTAATATACATCATTCCATTTCAGCTCGTTCTTGAATTGATAAATATCCGTATTCCTTCCTATTAAAACAAACTCAATTCCTGCTATTTCGGCGAAATCCTGCAATTGTTCGGCGCTTATATTCTGGCTGTAACAAGTGTGGTGTGCGCCACCTGCCAGTATCCATGCTTCACAGCCACGTTTCATATCAGGATAAGGCTTCCAAAGCACACGGGCCACAGGTAGTTTGGGTAAATTTTGAAAAGGCGCTACGGCAACTACCTCGTTTACGAGTAACCGAAAACGGTTGCCCAGGTCAATAATACTGGCATTTAATGCAGGGCCGGCAGCTACGTTAAACACCAGCCTTACGGGGTCTGCTTTTCCTCCGATGCCAAGGGGGTGTATTTCACATGTGGGCTTGCCATCTGCAATGCTCTCGCAGATTTCAAGCATATGAGAGCCGAGTACAAGTTGGTTATCGGGGTCGAAATGATAAGTGTAGTCTTCCATAAAAGAGTTTCCGCCAGGCAGGCCTGTAGCCATTGTTTTTATTGCCCGTACAAGCGCTGCGGTTTTCCAATCGCCTTCTGCGGCAAAACCATAACCGGCGGCCATCAGCCGCTGTGCGGCAATACCCGGCAATTGAACCATACCATGCAAATCTTCAAACGTATCCGTAAAACCTTTAAAGTTCCCCTCTTCTAAAAAAATTTTTATTCCTGTTTCGATTTTTGCAGCTTCACGGAGCGATTGATGTTTTTCACTTCCCTTTTTTAACGCATCAACTATTTTGTAGTGATCCTGGTATTCTTTTACCAGCACATCAACAGAGGTGTCGCTGACTGCATTGATCACGCTCACAAGGTCGCCGATGCCATGTGTATTTACTGAATAACCAAATTTATATTCCGCTTCCACTTTGTCGCCTTCGGTAACGGCAACATAGCGCATATTGTCTCCAAAGCGCACAAACTTTGCCCCTTGCCAATCGTGCCATCCCGCAGCTACCCTTGACCAATTGCTTATTGCATGAACAGTGTCATTATCCTGCCAATGACCAACGATTACTTTCCTGTTACGCCGCATACGGCTCACCATAAAACCAAATTCACGGTCGCCATGGGCGCTTTGGTTCAGGTTCATAAAATCCATATCTATTTCGTTCCAGGGTATGTCGCGGTTGAATTGCGTATGAAAATGCAATAATGGTTTATTCAAAATCTTTAATCCGCCTATCCACATTTTCGCAGGGGAAAAAGTATGCATCCAGGCTATAATCCCAATGCATTTTCGCTGACTGTTTGCTTCAATACAAATGTTATAGATTTCTTCAGGGGTTTTTACTGTGGGCTTGAAAACAATATATACCGGCATTTGCCGTGCATTGTTCAGCGCATCTGCGATGATCTGCGAATGCCGTGTTACCTGTTTCAAGGTTTCTTCGCCATATAAATGCTGGCTTCCGGTTACAAACCAGATCTCCAATTGCTTAAGATTAATCATTTTATTTTATTGTTACAGGGTTTGGTAATTCTGTTAAGCATTGTCGTGTCACTCACTTGTACGGTGGATATTCTATTCGGCAATCGCCTTAACTTATAGTTTATGTTATATTTTCTCCAAAGTTTAAAATTTTAGAGAAAATATTTATTGTCCGTAATAGCTATCCGGCCCATGTTTTCTTTCAAAATGTTTTTTTATTAATGCTTCTTTTAATCTTGTCGCAATTGGTTTTACTTGTTCAGTAATAAAAGCCATCTGTGCTATCGCTTCAAGCACGGCGCTGTTATATACCGCCTTTGCTGCATTCTTCCCCCAGGTAAATGGAGCGTGGCTGCCTGCCAGCATCATTTCAATTTGCTCATAGCTCAGGTTGCGTTCTTTGAGGCAATCCATAATCTGGAAGCCGGTCTGATATTCATAATCGCCGTGAATCATTTCATCATTCATTGGCGCTGCACATGGGATATCGACGGTGTTATGATCTGCATGTGTTGTTCCGTAAATAGGGATATCACGAAGCGATTGTGCCCATGCGGTGGCATATACAGAATGCGTATGTGCAATACCGTTAATATTTTCCCAGTGCTTATATAGCACTGCATGTGTTTTTGTATCGGAAGAAGGGCGCAATTTTCCTTTTATGGTTTTGCCGTCAAAATCAACGATAACCATTTTTGCCGGAGATAATTTTTCATAAGGGACACCACTTGGTTTAATCGCAAACACCCCAAGATTTCTGTCCGCTGCACTCACATTTCCGAATGTAAATATTACGAGATTTAATTTCGGCAGTTGCATATTGGCTTCATATGCCTCTTCCTGTATGTGCTTATATGGGTTGGCCATTGTGTAATTATTTGTTAGTAGGCGCTAAGTTATTGGTGATAAGTTAAGAGTTACGTGATAGCTTTTGCATATCCATATCATTTATCCGTTATCAACTATCCATTTTCCCAGCTGCGTGTATTTCCTGAATCGTTTCGCATATATATCGGTGTTGGCTTTAACAGGTGTATACTTCGCATCAAACCCCGGGCCCAAGGCTTCCATAGCCTCTTCCACTTTTTTATATAACCCGGCTGCCGTTGCAGCAAACATGGCTGCCCCAAGCGCACAAGTCTGTTCTGATTTATGGATACGTATGGGCATATTCATTACATCCGCCATCATCTGCATAACAAACGGAGATTTTTTGGCAACACCGCCAAGCCCGATAAGCCCTCTTACATGCACGCCTTCCTCATTAAACCTGTCTACAATTGCTTTGGCACCAAAGCAGGTAGCTTCAACTATAGACCTGAAAATCCTGGGCGCATCGGAACCGAGATTCAACGCGGTAATGGCGCTTTTCAACAACTGATTTGCATCAGGGGTCCGCCTTCCATTCAGCCAGTCTATTGCCAGTTCGGATTTTTCGTCAATTGGGATTTGTGCAGCTTGTTTACTTAACTCAGGAATTATTTTTTCGGTGGATTCATGAATAATTTTTTCCAGTATGGTGCTGTCAGCTAAACCTGATTTGCACACAATATTTTCCATAGGCCAGGCAATTACATTCCTGAACCAGGCATAAGCATCTCCGAATGCAGATTGTCCTGCTTCCATTCCCATCATTCCCGGAATAACTGATCCGGGAACCTGGCCGCAAATCCCTTTTACCAATTTTCCTTTTATTTCATCTACAGGGGCAACAAGCATATCGCATGTCGAAGTGCCCATTACTTTGCTTAAATGATAAGGTTCTATTTGCCCGCCAACAGCGCCCATATGGGCATCAAAGGCGCCAATGCCGATAACTACTGTATCAGGCAAGCCTAATCTGCCCGCCCATTCCTTGCTGATTATTCCGGCAGCTTTATCAGCAGTAAAAGTGTCGGTAAATAACCTGGCAGTAAAACCTTTTAATAAAATATCCAGCGATGAAAAAAAATCATCAGGGGGCAATCCGTTAAATTCTGCCGACCATAAAGCCTTATGACCGGCGCTGCAAACACCCCGTTTGATATCGGCAGCTTTTTTTCCACCTGTCAGCAAAAATGGTATCCAGTCGCAATGTTCTACCCATGAGTAACAGGCATGTCTAACCGAAGAATCTTCCCGCAGCACATGCAACAGTTTAGCCCAAAACCATTCCGAAGAATAGATGCCGCCTACAAACTGCAGGTAATTGATATCAAATTTTCCTGCATGAGCATTGATCTCTGCAGCTTCCTTCACTGAAGTGTGGTCTTTCCATAATATGAACATTGCGTTTGGGTTTTGTTCAAATCCCGGTATCAATGCAAGAGGGATCCCGCTTTCGTCAACAGGTGCAGGTGTCGAGCCTGTGGTGTCAACGGATATTGCTTTTATATTTTTTGCAACAGGTTCACCAGCGTGTTGCAGGCATTTTTTTATGCTAGTTTCAAGGCCTTCCACATAATCCATCGGATGTTGCCTGAACTGGTTTTTGGCAGGGTCGCAGTAAAGGCCGTCTTTCCAGCGGGGATAATAAAAAACGGATGAGGCTATTTCTTCGCCATTATAAGCATTAATGATAACGGACCTTACCGAATCGGTTCCATAATCTACCCCAATTACAAAAGCTTCGTTTTTCATACAGCATAAATTAATGTCAAATTAACATTTATTTTTTTGTTGTAAAATTTTTTTTAAGGCCTTCGGCAAAAACTGTACTTTTAAAACCCTGTAACTACATTACCTTTTAATATAACATTGCGCCATGAAGAAACTAATCGTGTCTTTTCTTAGTATCGTCCTGTTTTCGGCATCATCGTTTCCTCAACTTAAGGTCAGGAACCTGCTCACAGAAAATCTCATAAACCCTGTTGGATTGGATGTTTTGCAGCCCCGGTTTAGCTGGCAGATCATCAGTGATAAAAGAAGTGTCACGCAAAGCGCTTATGAAATTGAAATTATAACAGGTAAAGAAAAAGTATGGAGCAGCGGTAAAGTGATGTCTGATTCATCAGTACATGTGGCATATCATGGGAATGGCTTGCAAAGCAACACAAAGTATTTCTGGAAAGTGCGCATCTGGGATAATGAGGGAAAATCATCGGCGTGGAGCGAACCTGCTTTTTTTCAAACGGCTTTTTTTAATACAGCCGACTGGAAAGCAAAATGGATTGAGCCTGGCTATGTTGAAGATGAAAAAACCAGGCCAAGCGCAATATTCAGGAAACCATTCAGCGCAGATAAAAAAATTTTATCTGCCACCGCGTACATTACAGCACATGGCTTGTATGAAGCGCAGATTAATGGCAGGCGTATCGGTGATGCATACCTGACGCCAGGGTGGACGAGCTACAACAAGCGTCTGCAATACCAGGTGTATGATGTAACCTCTCTATTGAATAAAGGAAGAAATGCGGTTGGTGTTACGCTCGGCAGCGGATGGTACCGCGGCTATCTTGCCTGGAGTGATAATAAAGACTCTTATGGGAAAAAAACGGGATTGCTCTTTCAGCTCGAAATAAAGTATACAGACGGATCAACAGCTACGATTATTTCTGATGAAAGCTGGAAATCATCCACAGGAAGTATCATTTATTCTGAAATTTATCACGGTGAAACTATTGATGCGAGACTGGAAAAATCAGGATGGGCTTTGCCCGGTTATGACGATTCGAAGTGGAGCGGGGTGCAGATCGCTATTTATCCAATGGGCAATTTAATTGCAGAGTATAATGAGCCGGTAAAAAAACATGAAACATTCAAACCTGTTCAATTCATTACTACGCCGAAAGGGGAGAAGGTAATTGATTTCGGCCAGAACCTTACGGGCTGGGTGGTATTAAAAGTAAAAGGAAATGCGGGTGATACGGTAATGGTAAAGCACGCAGAAGTGCTGGATAAAGCTGGCAATTTTTATACTGAAAACCTTCGTGCGGCTAAAGCGACAGATATTTATATCCTGAAAGGCGGTGGTGAAGAAATTTTTGAACCGCATTTTACATTTCACGGGTTCAGGTATATCCAGTTAATCGGTTATCCGGGTGAATTCCATGCTGATAATTTTACAGCGGTGGTATTATATTCAGATTTAAAAAAAACAGGAGACTTTATTTCTTCTGATCCGCTCATTAACCAACTTCAGCATAATATTCAATGGGGACAAAGAGGAAACTTCCTTGATGTGCCGACTGATTGTCCACAACGTGATGAAAGATTGGGCTGGACAGGTGATGCACAGGTTTTTTCCCGCACGGCAACATTTAATATGGGTGTTGAAAATTTCTTCGCAAAATGGCTGAAAGATGTTGCTGCCGACCAGGAAGCAAACGGAACCGTACCTTTTGTTGTGCCGAATGTTCTGGGAGAAGGCGCTGCCGGATCAACCGGGTGGGCTGATGTGGCAACTATTGTTCCCTGGAATATGTGGCTTGCTTATGGTGACAAAAGAATTTTGGCAGATCAATATGCGAGTATGAGGGCCTGGGTTGAATTCATGCGCCAGAAAAGTACGAATGATTTATGGAATACCGGTTTTCATTTTGGCGACTGGCTTTTCTACCGGCCTGAAGATGATAATGACGGAAGATCCGCAGTTACCGATAAATACCTGATTGCACAATGTTTTTATGCGCATTCTGTTCAGTTGCTTATTAATGCTGCGAGGGTATTGGGAAATACTGCTGATTTGAGCAGCTATGAATCACTTTTGCAGAAAGTAAAAGATGCTTTTGTTAAGGAATATGTTACACCTAACGGCAGGCTGGTGAGTGGCACACAAACCGCATATACATTGGCGTTACATTTTGATATGTTGCCTGAACCGTTTCGTGAACAGGCTGCAGCAAAACTTGCGGCCAATGTAAAAGACTATGGCAACCATATCACTACCGGTTTTCTAGGGGCTTCTTATATTAGTCATGTACTCAGCCGTTTTGGGTACACATCTGTTGCATATAAACTGCTGTTGCAGGATACTTACCCCTCCTGGCTTTATCCGGTTAAAATGGGCGCAACTACTATCTGGGAGCGCTGGGATGGCATTAAACCCGATGGCAGTTTTCAGACACCGGGTATGAATTCATACAACCACTATGCTTACGGCGCTATAGGTGACTGGATGTATAGGGTTATTGCAGGCATCGACACCTATGAAGATGCTCCCGGTTATAAGCACATAAAAATTTTTCCGCACACGGATACAAGCCTGAGCATGGCCGGCGCCGATTTGCAAACTTATTATGGTAATGTGAGCAGCCATTGGAAAACGGGTAATGGCGATTTTGTACTTGATGTGGAAGTGCCTGCCAATACTACGGCAACGGTGTACTTGCCCGCAATTATCTCAGATAATATAACCGAAAGCGGCAAACCTGTAAGTACGGAAAAAGAAATCAGGATTTCAGGTACCCATCATGGTTATACAGAACTGGAAATAGGTTCGGGCGTGTATCATTTTTCGGTGAAGAAATAGCATTGTACCGGCTTCGGTAACTCCGGTTGAACATCGTTGCGACGCAATCCTTTCGTCCGCAATGCTACTATTGCACTGCAGGTTGCAGATGTACCTGTAAAATAAATTCTATCATCACTGCTGCCAACCCTGCCGGGTTTCAAAACCCGGCAGGGCAGATTAAACAAACTCGTATTTTATCAATGGTTCTCCATTTGCTGAATGGAATGCCTGCAGTACAAGTGAGTGACACAACGATGTATAATAGCAGTACAGGCGTTTATCTGTAAATAACAGCACCAGTATAACATAATCTGACAGAAATCATTCCTTAGGCTTACCCCTGTCATGCCTATTCGTAAAGAGTTCAGTTAATTTTAAATTTACCGATTAATCAGACTGGTGCATGCTGGCAGCAAAAGAAAAAGGACGGGATGAAAGAGATATTTTCAGTGCATTCCAACGAAAGTTTGCATCGGAATATAAATCTGTTTTCGAAGATAACCTTGCCCCTAAAACTGTTGTGGTAATACCCAGCCTTACACTGGACGCGCAGATGCTCGCTAAAATTGATGCCCACCTCCATTATGAAGAAAGGATGCTCTGCATGTTGTTATTGTTAAAGATGCCAAGAACGCATATTATTTATATAACAAGTGTACCGGTTGACACGATTATAATAGATTATTACCTGCACATGCTGCGTGGCATCACGGCTTATCATGCCCGTCAACGGATACATTTTTTTAGTTGCTACGATGCATCTGAAGTATCACTCACGGAAAAAATACTGTCCAGGCCGAGGTTGATTGAGCGCATCAAAACTGCCATTCCATCCAATCATTCAGCACATATTTCCTGTTTTAATGTTACAAACCATGAACGCAGGCTGGCTGTAGAACTCGGTTTGCCTTTATATGGATGTGATCCTGATCTTTATTTCTGGGGAACAAAATCAGGCAGCAGGGAAATTTTCCGTGGGGCAGGCATTGCCTTGCCTGAAGGTTATGAAAACCTCCGCACTGAACAGGATATTGTGAAAGCGCTTGCAGGTTTATACAAGCAAAATCATAACATCAAAAGGGCTATCATCAAAGTAAATGATGGTTTTAGCGGTGATGGAAACGCAGTTTTTGAATATCAGGATATTCATCCTGGAAATGATATCGAAGAGCAGTTACGTAAACAATTGCCGGAGCGCCTGAAAATAATCGCAAAAAATCTTTTCTATAAGCAGTTCATACAAAAATTTGAAAGTATGGGTGGTATAGCCGAGAGGTTTTTGGAGGGAGAAGAAAAAACTTCTCCTTCGGTTCAGTGCAGGATAAATCCTATAGGCAAAACAGAAATTATTTCCACACATGATCAATGGATGGGCGGGCCAGATGAGCAGGTTTTTCTCGGCGGAAGTTTTCCCGCAAATGAAGAATACAGCATCGAAATCGGATTGCTGGCTGAAAGAATTGCAGAGCAGTTAAAACTGAAAGGAGTACTGGGGCGATTTGCTATTGATTTTATATCAGTGAAAGAAAAAAACGGATGGAAGCATTATGCTATTGAGATCAATTTGCGAAAAGGAGGAACTACTTATCCTTACCTGATGTTACAATTTCTCACAGATGGGGAATATGATGCAACACGAGGAAAATATTTTCTGCCCGGTGGTGATGAAAAATATTACATTTTTACAGATAACCTGCAGGATGACCGCCTGAAGGGATTAACGCCGCCTGACCTGATGGATATAGTCATCATGAACCACTTGCATTTTGACGGGGTAAAGCAGGAAGGGGTGATGTTTCATTTGATTGGTGCGCTTTCGCAATATGGAAAACTGGGCCTCATTTGTATCGCATCTTCACGGGAACGGGCCACATATTTTTATAACAAAACGATTAACGTACTATTTACCGAGTGTAACAGAAAATGAAAAACAATTTTCTGTATGATGGGTAATTTTTACCAGATATCAGCTTCAAAACATCACGGAATAAAATTATTCAACGGGCATGTTATCTCAGCTTTAATGATAAGAATGTTAATGCCACGAATCAAATCCGCCACAAAATACTTCTCATATTAATTAATCAGTAATGCCGATGCATAAATGATATGTTGTAAATTACAATCATTCTTATTCATTCACCTGCAATCAATTTATAACATGCTTAGCAATCATCCATCGCGCCGTAAATTTTTACAACAGCTTGGCAGTACCGGTTTGCTGCTGTCATCGGGTACATTATCTTCTTTTGCTGCTGAAGAAAGAGCGGAAAAGAAAATTATTGAATACCGGAAAAGAATTAACGTCAACGATAAGGTTAATGTTGCAGTAATCGGAATGGGTATAATGGGCCATAATGATATTGAAACAGCACTGAAAGTTCCGGGCACACAAATGGTAGCTGCATGTGACTTGTACAAGGGGAGGTTAGAGCGTGCAAAAGAAATATATGGAAAGGATATTTTTACTACGCAGGATTATAAAGAAATCCTGGAAAGAAAAGATATCGATGCGGTCATCATTGCAACTGCTGACCTGTGGCATTCCCGTATTTCAATTGATGCCATGAACAAAGGGAAAGCAGTGTATTGCGAAAAGCCGATGGTACATAAAATCAGCCAGGGACATGAAGTGATCGAAACCCAGATGCGTACAAAAAAAACGATGCAGGTTGGCAGCCAGCGCGTCAGCAGTATTGCTTATGCCAAAGCAAAAGAATTATATAAAGCCGGGGAGATCGGGCAGCTCACCTGTATTGAAGCCAATTTCGACCGGCAAAGCGCCCTTGGGGCCTGGGAATATACTATGCCGACTGACGGCTCTCCATCAACCGTTGATTGGGACCGTTATATCATCGGTATGCCCAAGCAACCCTACCAAGCCAAAAAGTTTTTCTGGTGGCGTAATTATAAAGATTTTGGCACCGGTGTTGCAGGTGACTTGTTTGTGCATTTATTATCCGGAATTCATGTAATTACCGCTTCAAAAGGACCTGAAAAAATTTTTGCATCCGGGCAACTGGCTTACTGGAAAGATGGCCGCGACGTGCCGGATGTGATGACAGGCATCATGCATTATCCGGAAACAACTGATCATCCTGCATTTGATGTGATGCTCCGGGTCAATTTCATCAGCGGTCATGGAGAAACGGGCAGTGTAAAATTTTTCGGATCAGAAGGGGTAATGGAAATGGGTGAAGGGGGTTTTACTATTCACCATCATAAAATGTCAAAAGCGCCCGGTATTGGGGGGTGGGATGCTTTTTCAACTTACCCGAAAGCCATGCAGGAAGAACTGATGCAATCTTATAATGCAAAATATTCTGCAGAAGATCAAAAGGAAAGCGATCCGGTGCCTACCATTTACAAAGTCCCGGAAGGATATGATGAACATGTTGATCATTTTGCTGATTTTTTTGAAGGTGTAAGAACAGGGAAACCAGTTGTGGAAGATCCGGTATTCGGCTTTCGTGCTGCTGCCCCCTGTCTTGCTGCAAACGAAAGTTATTTCAGTAAGAAAATTATTTACTGGGATCCTGTAAATATGAAAATAAGGGATAACGGTTAAGGATAACCGTTGTTTGATAGCTGTGTTTCATGGCAAAAAGAATATGGAAAGAAGAATGTTTATAAAAAACACTGCAGCGGTTACTGCCGGTTTTGGTATGTCTGCAGGCAGGCTATCCGCTTCATTTTTTTCACAACAGAAAAACATGCTGCCCAGGTGGAAGGGATTTAATCTTACTGATTTTTTTTCGCCTGCAGCACTTCCTTCAAAACATGCAACCACTGAAGAACACTTAAAGTGGATGCAGGACTGGGGCTTTGATTTTGTGCGTATACCCATTGCCTACCCGTGCTATCTTAAATTCGACAGGAGTAAAGACATTTCTCGCGACGATGTTTATAAAATAGATGAACAAGCCGTTTCTGATATTGAAGGGCTTGTGACTACTGCGCATAAGTACAATCTGCATACCAGTATTAACCTTCATCGTGCTCCGGGCTATTGTATTAATGCAGGTTTTCACGAACCGTTTAATTTATGGAAAGATGAAGAAGCTCAAAAAGCATTTTACTTTCACTGGAGTTTCTGGGCAAACCGATTTAAACATATTTCTTCTGAAAAGATAAGTTTCGATTTGGTGAATGAACCCAGTATGCGGGAAGATATGAACGATCAGCATGCAAAGTCAGGGCCTGTTCCCGGAGATATATATCGCAAAATAGCAAAAGGCGCGGCTGAAGCAATCCGGAGGGTAAACCCCGGGCACCTCGTAATTGCCGATGGAAACAGGGTTGGCAATGACATCATTCCTGAAATTGAAGACCTGAAAATTGCACAGAGTTGCAGGGGATATTTTCCCGGGGCGGTTTCTCATTACAAAGCGCCATGGGCTAATAAAGATCCGGAACATATGCCTTTGCCAAAATGGCCCGGGCAGGTCGGCGAAAAATATTTCAGTCGGCAAATGCTGGAAGATTATTATAAACCATGGATTGAATTAATCAAAAAAGGAATAGGTGTGCATTGCGGTGAATGCGGTTGCTGGAACAAAACACCGCATGCGGTTTTTCTGGCCTGGTTTGAAGATGTACTGGATATCCTTTCTTCCAATAATATCGGTTTTAGTTTGTGGAATTTTATCGGAGATTTCGGTATTATTGATTCAAATCGTAGTGATGTGATTTATGAAGATTGGTTTGGCCATCAGCTCGACAGGAAATTGCTTAACCTGCTGATGAAATATTGAATGAAAATTCCCTGTTAATTATTTTAGTTGAATTGCGCAGCCCCATGGAATTTACTTTTCACTGACATCGGTTTATGTTACGGAACCTGGTTTGGTGATAAATCAATAACTTGCATCAACTTCTTGTGCCTGTATATTTACCGTTATACAAGATGAAAACAAATAACCATAAATGACCGGGTGAATGTTAACCCTTTTGGATTGTGATTTGTTTCTTCCGTTCAGCTAATCTGTAAACCGCCTGACCATCTGATAATGCGGCTTGTTAAACTATGCTTCCATCTTATCGTCGATAACCACAAATGTTCGTGATTATTTATTGAAATAAAAATGTTTTATGCGAGTGAAAATAATGGTATGCATGTTCATGATTATTCTTTGCAGTAATATTGTTGCGGCAGTTGCACAGGATACCACTATGGCAACATTGCCGTTTAAATGGAACCTGGAAAACTGTATAGATTATGCTAAAAAAAATAATATACAAATCAACAGTTTGGTGTTAACTGAAAAAACAGCAGAACAGGAATTGTTATTATCAAAAGCGGCAAAACTTCCCGGCATTTCGGCAAGTGTCGGTCATTCTGTTATTCACAGCAACAATACTAACCCTGTTGTCGGCGGTTTTCAAACACAGGCAAGCTTCAGCGGTTCTTATTCAGTGGGTTCTTTGTGGATAGTTTATAATGGAGGATATCTGAACAATGTGGTAAAACAAAATCAGCTTAATATCCAGTCTGCCAACCTCAATGTATTGCAGCAGGAAAATAATATTACCCTGCAGATTACCCAGGCTTATTTGAACATTTTGCTGGCTAAAGAAAATATTGTGTATGCTGAAGATCTTGTAAAAACATCGCAGGCACAATTAAACAGGGGGCAACAGCAATTTAATGCTGGAAGTATTGCCAGGGTAAATGTGCTGGAACTGCAATCGCAACTGGCTACGGATAAATATAATCTAACTACCGCACAAAACATTGAAAGGCAAAACAAACTTGCATTAAAGCAGTTACTGCTGTTGCCGTCTTCGGTTAATTTTGATATTGCAGTGCCTGATACATTAATGGGCTCCGCATTAATTCCATCCCTGGAGGAAGCCCAAAAGGCTGCCTTGTCAACCAGGCCGGAAATTAAAAATGGCGAGTTGGGTATAAAAATTGCTGAGCTTGACCTGGCAAAAGCAAAAGCCGGATATTATCCCACTGCAACTATCGGAGCATCATTGGCTACGGGATATTCGAATAATAACACTGATGCCTACCTGAAACAAATCGATAATAATTTTTATCAGCAGATAGGGCTCACGCTGTCTGTCCCCATTTTTACCAAACGGGCAGTAAAAACAAATGTGGAAAATGCAAAAATTGAAATCGCGCAATCGGAATTGTCATTGAAAGGAACGCAAATAACCTTGTCGCAAACTGTGGAGCAGGCGTATATAAATGTACTGAATGCCCAGTCGCAATATGATGCTTCTGTTGAGCAATTAAATTCGGCAAAAGAAAGTTTCCGGGTTGTAACAGAACAATTGAATGCAGGCGCTGCTAATATGGTAGATTACCTCACACAGAAGAATTTATACGTGCAGTCACTGCAATCCTATATTCAGGCAAAATACAATACAGCGCTCAATATCAGGATATATGAATTTTATATGGGCACACCCATGAAATTATAAATGAAACAACATGAAAAAATTTAAGATCATCAGCATTATTTTATTAGTTGTTGTTATAACGGCAGCTGCAGTTTGGTATTTTTCATACCGCAAGGAAGAAAAGCCTGTTGTGCTGGAAACTGTCAGGCCGCAATATGGTTATATTTCCAGAAGTGTGACTGCAACAGGAACCATACAGCCGGTGGATACTGTTTCTGTTGGTTCGCAGGTATCGGGCACCATAAAAAATATTTATGCTGATTTCAATTCAAAAGTAAAAAAAGGGGAACTGATTGCTGAACTGGATAAGTCGTTATTGCTGGCAGCAGCCAATCAATATCGGGCAAACCTCGAAGTTGCAAAGAACCAGCTGGTTTATAACAAAAGTGTTTACGACAGGCAAACCCTTTTGTTCAATACCGGGGCGATCAGTAAACAGGATTATGAAACTGCATTATATAATTATAACAGTTCAAAAGCCTCAGTGCAAAGTGTGCAGGCGCAATTAGATGCTGCAAACAAAAACCTTTCCTATGCAAGTATCTATTCTCCTGTTGATGGTGTAGTCATGACAAGGAATGTCAGCATAGGGCAAACAGTAGCTGCAAGTTTTAACACGCCAACCCTTTTTGTAATTGCCAAAGATATTAAAAAGATGCAGGTGCAGGGTGCAGTTGATGAAGCTGATATCGGCAATGTAAAAATTGGTCAGCGTGTAACTTTTACTGTAGATGCTTATCCGGATGATATTTTTTCCGGAGTTGTTTCGCAGATCAGGCTGGAGCCGACCGTATCTGCGAATGTGGTTACCTATTCAACCATTATCAGTGCACCAAACGATAACCTGAAATTGAAGCCGGGTATGACGGCAAATATTACCGTATTTACAAAAGAAGATACCAATGCATTATTGATTCCTTCCAGGGCGCTGAAATTCCAGCCAACTGAAGAATTGGCAAAACAATATCAGATTGGGGAGAAAAAAACGGATTCATTATCTGCGCACAAAAAAAGACCCGGGCCGGATAGTGTAAAAAGAGTAGCTAATGATACCGCTGGTGCTGTGAAAAGAACAAAAGCCTTTGTTTGGGTGAAGAATCAGGACAGCATTATTCAAAAAAAAGTGATCATTGGTTTAAATGATGATGCCAATGCGGAAGTGATATTTGGTTTAACACCCGATGATGAAGTGATTGAAGGAGTAGTAAATCCGAATGCGGAAAAATCAGTAAAAGCAACACAGGAAAGAAGCCCTTTTATGCCGGCAAGAAGAAGTAATACGCCGGCAAGGCCCCAGGGCGCAGGCGGAAACAGGTAAAGAGTATGAAAGCATTTATAAACATTAATTGTAGAAGATTATGGGGAATAAAATTTTAGAGTTGCAAAATATAAAAAGGGAATTCAGGATGGGGAGCGAAGTTGTCCGTGCGTTGAAAGGTGTTTCATTTGTTGTGGAAGCCGGAGAGTTTGTAACCATAATGGGTAGTAGCGGATCGGGGAAAACAACTTTATTAAATACGCTTGGATGTTTGGATAAACCGTCAGATGGAATATACCTCCTGGATGGTGTCAATGTCGGCACACTTTCAAGAAATGAATTGGCGAGGCTGCGCAATTTGAAAATTGGCTTTGTGTTTCAGGCCTACAACCTGTTACCGAGAACCTCTGCGCTTGAAAATGTGGAGCTCCCCTTGTTATACAACGCTGCGATCTCTTCGAAACAAAGAAGAGAAAAGGCAATGCATGCTTTAGAGGCAGTTAAATTGGACGACAGGATGGATCATACACCCAATCAGCTTTCAGGCGGGCAGCAACAACGAGTAGCTATTGCACGTGCATTGGTGAATGAGCCGGTAATGATTTTGGCAGATGAAGCAACAGGCAATCTTGATTCAAGAACTTCCTTTGAAATAATGGCCCTGATGCAGGAATTAAATGAGAAGGGAAAGACAATTGTTTTTGTAACACACGAACCGGATATCGCTTCCTTCAGCAGCAGAACGATTATGCTGCGCGATGGAAAGGTAATGAAAGACACTGTTAATGAAAATAAGCGTTCGGCTAGGGATGTGTTGGCAGCGATACCTGTAACGGATGATTATTAGTTAATGGTTCATGATTGGTTTATCTGCGATGAGATATTAATTATCACCATGAACAAAAGTTTATATGAATATTTTCAATCTTATTCGAATTGCATTGAAAGCGCTTCAGCGTAATAAGCTGCGTGCTTTTCTTACGATGCTGGGGATTATTATAGGTGTTGCAGCAGTAATTGCCATGGTGGCCATTGGCCAGGGTTCTAAAAAAAGTATCCAGGATCAATTATCCAGTATGGGTTCAAATATGATTACCATCAGACCAAACAGTAATGTAGCGGCGGGGGTCCGGTTAGACGCAACAAGCGTACAAACCCTCACTATAAATGATGTAAAAGCAATTCAAAAGCAAGCTCAATATATTGATGTGGTTTCTCCGGCTGCTTCTGCACGCGGCCAGGTAATTAATGGTTCCCTTAACTGGTCAACCGGTATGCAGGGTGTAAGCCCCGACTATCTTCAGATCCGCAACTGGCCTTTGAAAGATGGTGTTATATTTTCAGCTTCTGATATTACCACTGCTGCAAAAGTTTGCCTGTTGGGACAAACTGTTGTTAATAATATTTTTTTACCCGGCGAAAACCCGGTTGGCGCTACTATACGATTCAACAAAATTCCTTTCAAAGTAATTGGGGTACTGGCCATGAAAGGTGAAAATGCGTTCGGGCAAGACCAGGATGATGTGGTCCTTTCACCATATACCACCGTACAGGAAAGGATTACAGCAAATATTTATTTTCAGAATATTTATGTTTCTGCCAAAAATGAAAGTCTCACAGATTCTGCAACGAATGAGATTTCCCGTATACTCAGAGCATCTCACCGCCTGAAACCAACAGATATTGATGATTTCGCCGTTCGCACTCAGGCAGAACTTATTAATACTTTCAGTTCAACCAGCCAATTGCTTACGGTGTTATTGACAGCTATTGCAGGCATTTCACTTGTTGTTGGCGGTATAGGAATCATGAATATTATGTATGTTTCAGTAACAGAAAGAACGAGAGAGATTGGGTTACGTATGTCGATAGGAGCCCGTGGAATCGATATCCTATTTCAATTTCTTATTGAAGCAATATTAATAAGTATTACCGGCGGGCTGATTGGTGTAGCTTTAGGTATTACTGCTTCCAGACTTGTTTCTGCTTTTTTATCCTGGCCAACATTGGTGTCGAATTCTTCCATTGCTCTGTCTTTTTTGGTTTGTGCTTTCACAGGAGTTTTCTTCGGGTATTATCCTGCACAGAAAGCTTCCCGGCTTGACCCAATTGAAGCGCTCAGATATGAATAAAATCCCGGGATTAAAAAAGCGTGTTTTATTTTTAAGAAGTCTTTGAAATTTTATTTTTTCAACGTAACTTTTCTGTAGTTCGACCAGTGGTGAAACATTGTTTTGATGTAACACTTTTTTCTTACCTCCCTACCCGTTGAATACTATTCTATAAGTTCAAAAAAGGAGGTCTTATGAAACAACATCAATCGCCCTACCTCAACAAAAGAAAAAAAACGATTGAATTTCATATTGAGCTTGGGGAGGCTCAGCACATTTCTCTTGCGGGTTCTTTTAATCATTGGGCAAAAGATGAATTACAGATGAAATGCAATAAGGACGGATCATGGAAAATTGAAATTCCCATGTTGCCGAGGGGAAGATATCATTACAAATTTCTGATTGATGACAAAATGTGGATGGAGGACATTGAAAACCCTTTACGTGAACCCGATGGTGTAGCAGGATGGAACAGTATTTTAACAGTGTAAAGATGGGTTGTTTTCCAGATTTATTGTGGGTTGCCAACAGCTCTCCCATTAACTATCGGCAACTCACTTTTATTTTAGTCTGCTGCTTGATATTTCTTTCGTTAGCTGTGTTTACAAAAAATTTAGCTGAACTAAAAAACATAGTACCTGTCTATTTGTGCTTCAGCTAATAACTTTCAATTCATCCCACCTCGTGCTATGCCTTTTTGAACGAAGTTCCTGGCGCATCTTCCAATCTTTATTCACGCCTGATGAACAGAATTTCACCACGTCATCACGCATACTGAAATTTACATTGTCGACAGCGCTCATCAAAAAGCGATTAGTGCTTTTGGATCCCGCAGAAAAAAAATTTCCCTGGATGGATTGGTCAGGAACCAGCCCGCTCAGCATTACGCCTGCTTTTTTGTAAACTCTTCCTTTTTCAAAAATGTCATCTAACAATTTTACAGCTGGCCTTATCAATTCATTGGTAAATGATGTAGCGGAAGGCAGGTTGACATAATTACTGATGGTTGGCCCATGACTGAAGTATGTTGAATGGTTGTCCTCTTTCGGCACGATAAAAACGCTGATTGTTTTTGCAGCACAAAATTGCCTGCGCAATTTTTCTGCAGCACGTGATGTGTATGTAGCAATGGCTTCTTTCAGTTCGTATAATTCGGTAACATGCCTTCCAAACATGCGGGTAGTCGCGATCATTTTTTTTCTTTCCAGTTCTTTCTTCATTATAATGGAAGGTTCACCGCGAAGTTCTTTGATCAATCTTACTCCCACCACCCCGCCCATATTGGCATGCGCCCATTCTTCGGGCATGCTGCATAAATCCCATGCGCTGGTAATTCCCCAATTGATGAGTTTATTCGCATATGCCCCGCCAATGCCCCAGATTTCATTCACACGTGTTTGCTGTAACGCTTTTCTTTGTTCTTCTTCAGTTAATAAAAGTGTAACGCATTTTGTGGTTGCTTTATCTTTTTTGGCGATGTGGTTGGCGATTTTTGCAAGTGTCTTTGTTGGCGCTACTCCAACTGAAACAGAAATGCCGGTCCACATTTCAACGGTTTCTTTTAATTCGTATGCAAATTTTTCAACCTTGTCGGGAGGAATATGATCGAGGTTCAGAAATGCTTCATCAACAGAATATACTTCCACATTTTCTTTACCGGCCATGGCACGCAAGGTATCCATCACTCGCATGCTCATGTCGCCATATAAATGATAGTTGGAGGAAAACACAGCCACATCATTTTTTTCGATGATATGCTTTGCCTGGAAATATGGACCGGCCATTTTCACGCCAAGTTTTTTTGCTTCATCACTGCGCGAAACAATACAGCCATCGTTGTTGCTCAGCACAACAACCGGCTTGTTCCATAATTTGGGTTCGAACACCCGTTCGCAGGAACAATAAAAACTGTTGCAATCGACGATCGCATTCATTTAGTTCAGTAATGTAAAAGATAAGGTTTAACGGTTAATATTAGTTATTGCGGAACATGAATAGTATAAGTTACTGTTCCCCACACAGAAAATTCTGCGGAAGAAGTGTCAACTTCAATCGGTGCCAACTTATCCGTTTCGGGAATCAGCCTTATTTTATTAAATGTTTTTTCAAAACGCCGCATGAGCATTTCGCCGTTTAGCGTTGCAATCACTACTTTGCCATTGGCTGCCTTAATGGAACGGTCGACGATCACAATGTCGCCATCAAAAATCCCTGCACCGATCATTACATTACCTTTAACACGCATGAAAAAAGTGGCTGGTTTGTTTCGCACCAATTGTTCATTCAGGTCAATGCCGCGTTCCATGTAATCGTCGGCAGCAGCGGTGAACCCTGTTGCATTGGCGGTGCGCACATCGCGCTGCGAATAATTTTTTGAGCCTTTGTAGGCAGCGCCATAAAAAATTTCTCCATCCATAAAATTATTTTTGGTATTACTAAATATTTTAGTAAATTTATGCTAAATTATTAATCAGGCAAATTTTTTTGAGCCGAATTTTTGAAAAAAGCGATGAGCATTTATTAATGACTCGCCGCTTTGAAACTGAAGCTCAATGGCAGCACAGCCGATGAAAGGATTGCGACGCAACGATGATGCCATGAAAAATGATGCTGGTATTATAAAATCGTGAAACGAAAGATGTAAAAAGCAAAAAATGAAAATCGAAAATTAAAATAATGAACCATGAAAAAGATAGTAGCGCAAAAAATGGCATTGTTTGCTGAAAATGCAGGTTACAGGCAAAATGAATATTTACTGATCTTAAGCCCGCATGAAGAGCTGCGAAAAAAAATTAAAACCATTAAAGATGAGTTTTATGAAAAATACAAGGCGCCGAATGCACGTTGGGGCAAGCCGCATGTAACGCTGGTTAAATTTTCTCAATTAGAAATGATGGAAGAGCGCATCATTAACCGGTTAAAAACAGTGGCGATGGGCTTTCACCCGATCAAGGTGGAACTGAAAGATTTTGGCAGTTATCCTGCGCACACCATTTATATTAATGTGACGACAAAAGAGCCGATCAAAAATTTGGTGAAAGAGATAAAGCCCTGGCAAAAATTACTAAAACTGAATGATGACCATAAACCGCATTTCCTGGATGAGCCGCACCTGAGCATTTCACGGAAATTGAAACCCTGGCAATATGAAGAAGCGTGGAAAGAATATTCGCAAAAAAGTTTTACGGGCAGGTTTATTGCAGACAGCATGCTGCTGTTGAAAAGGCAACATGGCGATCTGCCTTACCAGATTGCAGGCAGGTTTGAATTTCAGAATTTGCCGGTGAGCACCAGGCAGGGGGAGCTTTTTGCCTGAGCATGGTTTCTTTGATTGGAATGATTATGAAGATAGGAGATAATGAAAGGGGATCATCTTGCTAATCCGTACTCTATTTTTTTTAAAACTGTAAGCCATTAAACTTTATCTCTTAGATGTCTTTTATGATTCAATACAAAATGGAAAATACTGTTAAAAATAATTTCAAACCGATCACCGATCATGAGCAACATCTTACCGGTGAATTGATGAATATTGCGATAACGGTCCATAAAACATTGGGCCCGGGTTTGCTGGTAAGCATTTATGAAAAATGTGTTTGCTACGAACTTGCCAAAAGAAATATCCCTTTTGTGAGGCAGAAACCGCTGCCGATTGTTTATCGGGATATGGAAATTGATGATGCTTTGAAAATTGATTTCCTGGTCGATGACCTGATCATTATTCAACTCAAAGCGCAGGAAAACCATCATGCCGTTTGGGAAGCCCAGTTGTTAAGCTACCTGAAGTTGACAGGCAAACGGCTTGGTTATATCATGAACTTTAATGTTCCGTTGATGAAAGACGGAATTAAGAGAATGATATTGTAATTATGATATAGCCACAGATGGCACAAATTTTAACAGAAAATAATTATCTGTGTTCTTCTGTGTAATCAGTGGCTAACAATCCTCCGTGTTCTCCCTGTCTCCGTGGTTCCGCAAAATCACCCAGCAAAGAATTTAAAAGATGAGCAACCAGTTGCAGCAGGATCATTTTAAAGTGTCTGCCAAGCAAAAAGAAGAAAGCGAAAAATATTTTGCAGGCCGCGGCGCACAGTTTAATACAAAAAACAGGTTTTTAAAAGATGAGATAACTAAAGAACATGTTGAAGCGATCGACGATTGGGAAGAGTCAAATGTTCCGACACAGTACCAGGAACAGGAGTCGAAGACCATCGTGAATAAGGTGGAAAGCCCTGATGTGGGCATGAGCTACAGCATGAACCCTTACGCCGGTTGCGAGCATGGATGTATTTATTGCTATGCCCGCAACGTGCATGAATACTGGGGTTATAGCGCCGGCCTTGATTTTGAAAGAAAAATTATCGTGAAAAAAAATGCGCCGCAACTGCTCCGCAAATTTTTGATGCACCCGAAGTGGGAATGTATTCCGATTATGCTGAGTGGCAACACAGATTGTTACCAGCCAGCAGAACAAACTTATCGCTTAACTCGTGGTTTGCTGGAAGTGTGCAATGAATTCAACCAGCCGGTGGGTATACTCACTAAAAATTCATGGATATTAAAAGACAAGGATGTGCTGCAGGAAATGGCGAAAAAGAGATTGGTATCGGCAATGGTTTCCATTACCTCTTTCAATGAAGATTTGCGGCGTGTGATGGAGCCTCGCACAACCACTGCCAAACAAAAATTAAAAGTGATCAATGAACTGAGCAGTGCCGGTGTTCGAATGGGCATTATGATGGGCCCGATGATACCGGGATTGAATGAACACGAAATGCAGCGCATCATGAAAGAAGCTCGCGATAATGGCGCAACATTCACGGCGTATACTTTTATCCGGTTGAATGGAGCCATTAAATTTTTATTTCACGATTGGCTGTATAAAAATTTTCCTGACCGGGCTGATAAAGTGTGGCACCTGGTTGAACAATCTCATGACGGCAAAGTGAACGACACCCGCTGGGGCGTTCGCATGCGTGGGGAAGGGAATATTGCGCAGATGGTGGCACAGCAGTATAAAAAATACGGAAAGCTGTATGGAATGAATGCAGAAGAATGGAGCTTAGACACAACTCAGTTTAGAAGGCCGGGGCAGCAGGGGAGGTTGTTTTGAGAATTTGATGCTTCGGAAAACTTCTAGAGAGAAAAGTGGATTGATTTTATCCTCGATTATATTAATGCTACTGATAAGAATTAACTTGCGGACAAATCATTATCCCTACTATGTCCTATAACGATTTGTTCCAAAAGCCGTTTGATGATGGAACGTTAGATAAACTTAAAATATTTGAAGATTATTTTAAAGAATGGTTGCCTGTATTTGTAGTTAGGGAAGAATTAATTTGGGATGAAATTCAAATATTTGATTTGTTTGGAGGTGAGGGTAAGGATGTAAACGGAGTTTATGGAAGCCCTATGAGAATTTTGGCAACATTAAATCAAAATAGAGATTTAATATTAAAAAGCAAAGTAAAAATTAGAGTAGTATTTAATGAACTTGAAAAGGATAAATACGATTTATTGGTAGCGAATATTGAATCCATAAAAGACGATTCATTGTATGAAATCGAGTGTTACAATACTGAATTTACTGTGATATTCGAAAAATATTATGAATCAATGAAAAGGACTGCAAATTTTTTATTTCTTGACCAAAATGGAATAAAGCAAATTACAGAAATCATTTTTTCCAAATTAATACTACTCAAAAAAACGGATTTTTTATTCTTTATTTCCTCTTCTTATATTAAAAGATTCGCTGAGCTAAAGGAGTTTAAAAAATATTTAAAGATTACTAAGCAGGATTTAGAAGGAAAGAGTTATTATCATATTCATCGAATCGTTTTAAATTATTATCGAACATTAATGCCTGAAAATAAAAAATATTTTTTGGCGCCTTTTTCTATTAAGAAACCTTCGGGAATTTATGGATTAATTTTTGGTACTAATCATACATTAGGGATTGAAAAATTTTTGTCTGTTTGCTGGAAGCATGACAAATTAACTGGAGAAGCAAATTTTGATATTGATAATGAAAAAATAAATATTGCACAGCCAAGTTTCTTTCCAGAGTACAATATTCCGACGAAACGACAAATTTTCGAATCTACATTGAAAGAAAGAATATTAAGTGCTAAACTTAAAACCGATGTTGAAGTTTACTTGTTCACATTAAATGAAGGATTTTTATTGAAAGATGCGAATCTTGTAATGAAAGAATTGCATAAAGAAGGCTCCTTAGTTCTCAATTTTAAATTGACAAATTCTGATGTCCATAAGATTAAAAATGAATCAAATTTGAAAATTAAATAAATATGGCACAATCAAGTATAGAGTGGACAGAAATGACTTGGAATCCCACAACAGGCTGCACTAAAATTTCAGCTGGTTGTAAGTATTGTTATGCCGAAGTAATGACAAGAAGGTTACAGGCAATGGGAATTGAAAAATACAAAGATGGTTTTGAAGTGAGAATTCATGAAGATGCTTTGTATATACCTTATTCATGGAGTGGCAATAAAATCGTTTTCGTCAATTCAATGAGCGATTTATTTCATCCTGAAGTCCCGCTTGAATTTATTCAAAAAGTTTTTACGGTGATGAATGATACACCTCAACATACTTACCAGGTGTTAACAAAAAGATCGGAACGGCTAAATGAAATTCATCATCTTTTAAATTGGACGAATAATATCTGGATGGGTGTTTCTGTCGAAAATCAAAAAGTAAAACATCGTATCGACGATTTGCGTTTTACTAATGCAATGACAAAATTTCTTTCCTGCGAACCATTAATCGGAGATCTAATGGATATGAATCTGGAAAATATCGATTGGGTTATTGTCGGTGGCGAAAGTGGCAGGAAGGCACGGCCAATGCAGGAATGGTGGGTTTGGGATATTCGTCAGCAATGCCAGGAGCAAGGCGTTGCATTCTTTTTCAAACAATGGGGCGGAGTTAATAAAAAGAAAACCGGCCGTGAACTAGGAGGAAGGACATACGATGAAATGCCTGTTCAAAAAACTTTCCACACGATACAATCATAATTCATTGCAATTCCAATATCTTTATCCCTCAAACCTGTCAATTCATGCAACGCAAAAAATTTCTTCAGTCTTCATTATTAGGTGGCGCTTCTTTATTGGCATCAGGAATTGCAAAAGCAGGCAGCGATAAAAAAATGCCAAACGCAGATCAGCCTTTTCATTTGCGCTATGCCACTCATGATGGCATGTTCGAAAACCACGCCGGGCAAAATTTTACCGATCAGATAAAGTTTGCTTATGATCATGGCTTTCGTGCTATTGAAGACAATGGCATGATGGGAAGAAGCCCGGAAGAACAACAGAAAATCGGCGACACGCTGGCAAAACTTGGTATGGGAATGGGTGTGTTTGTGCTTGATAAAGGTGGTAATGATGCCAACACGTTGGCTGCGGGCAAACCCGAGTTCGTGGAAATATTTCTGAAAGGCTGCCGCGGCGCAGTGGAAGCATCCAAACGTTGCGGAGGAAAGTTAACAACCGTTGTTCCGGGCGATTTTGAAAGGCATTTACCAGAGGGCATCCAGACTGCAAATATTATTCTCGCTTTGCGCAAAGGTGTTGAAATATTGGAACCTCACGGAATTGTGATGGTGCTGGAGCCATTGAGCGATAACCCTGACCTTTTTCTGCGCACCGCCGATCAGGCTTATGCCATTTGCAAAGCGGTGAACAGCCCTTCCTGCAAAATTCTTTTTGATATGTACCACATCCAGCGCAATTGCGGTAACCTTATTCATCATATTGACTGGGCCTGGGATGAGATTGCATATTTTCAGATTGGTAATAACCCGGGAAGAAATGAGCCCGGTACCGGCGAAATGGATTATAAGAATATTTTCAAACACATTTACCATAAGGGCTACAAAGGGATGCTGGGAATGGAACATGGTAATGCAAAGCCCGGTAAAGAAGGCGAACTTGCATTGATAGAAGCGTATCGTGAAGCAGATGATTTTGTTTAGTGGAAAGTCAGAAAGACGGGAAGCCTGAAAGTCCGAAAGAAAATTCATGTTGCTGCAAAGTCTTCCGACATCAGTCTTTCCGACTCTACTTCAATTTCTCAAAAATATAACTCAATTCCGATTGCTCCAGCACTGCACGTGCAGGTTGCCCGTTTTCTTCATGCCATTTTATTAAGCGGATATTACCTTCGGCAATTTCAATACCTGTAATATTTCCATCATCAAAACAGCAACAACCTGAATTGAAATAACAAGGCTTCACATTTGTTTTTACTTCCTGCTTGCCCGCATATTCCAGTTTTCTTCTCTGCAATTCTTCTTCAATCGATTTGATCTCGGCTTCGTCATTTCTTTTTTGCGCCTGTTGTAATTGTTTTGTCAGCCTGTCTATATGATCGAGTGATGCAAAAACCGGTTTGTGTGTGTGGCCCGAAATGAAGATCATATTTTTTTGAGTGGAACACCAGTCATGCATCATGATATTGTGTTTATCAGTGAGTGTGAACGATGTAGCAGGCGTATTGATGCTGATTTGCAGATAACGTTGAATGGGCGTCCAGATATTTGCTACCACCCAGGCGCTGAAAGGATTGCCATCGCTTCGCAGGTCGCCCTGGTGGCCATGGGCCAAAAAAATAAAATAGATTTCATTGTCATAACCGGATTTTAAAAGCAATCCCTCATACACTTTCAATTGTTTTCCAAACACGGGCTGCAAAAAAATATTCTGCTGCAGTTTGTATTTCCATTCCAGGTCGTGATTACCAAAAATCCGGTAGTAATTATTTTTTTCTTCGAACTTTTTTTCTGCAGCAAAGCATGCATCATTATGTGCCATTACTTTTTGCGGCGTATTCTTCCATAATTCCTCGCAATCGCCCAGGCTTATCAGCTGAAAATTGTTTTGGCGATAATATTCCAATGCAGCGAGATAATTCTTTTCTGCGTTTTTGAAATCATCTGCACCATCACGGATACCTTTATGCTGGTCGGAAAAAATAATGATCTTATCATGTTGGATATCGAATAATTTTACCAGCCCTTTATTCTTTTTGCCTGACCGGATTCCGTGAAGCAAACGGCTGAGGGACCGGAATACATCTTTTTGTCTGGGCGATGAGGAAATTTTTTCGGCAAACCATGTAATGGGCTTGCCTAATAACCATTTCAGGAATTTTCTCATCAGGTAAAAGTTCAATTGATAAAATAAATATACGTTTAATTACTAATGCGCTATAGTAAAATCACCCCAAACGCTTGTTTTAATTGCAGGATAATTAAAGTATAATGATCAAACCCTGATGTAATCATCCACACAGGTTTTGTTGTCAGATTTAAAATCTGTTAACGAAGGGTTTCCCGGAAAAATCATAATTTCACATTTTAGAAACTTCGTCTTCACCAATCTAGCGTAACTTGAAAATAAACAGGGTATATTACAAGAACTTAAGGATGTCGTTGCTGATAGTTATTGTCGGATTGATCATCATTTATAAAATAGCTAATCCATTAGGGCCGGTAAGCGAAAATTATTTTGTTCTGGTAATGGTAATACTTTCCGGGTTTTTTGGTTTTCTGGGTGCTATTGCATTGCTTTTAAGGTTCGGGAGTGGGAAGTACAGACGAAAATTTATGTATAGTTTTTTTGCTGTAGCTAATTTTTGTATAGGAATACTCAGTGTTTTATATGCCATTAAATATAAAACCGGGGGCATTCTGGCCTTGCTGGTGTATGTTTTCAGTTTGCTTATTGGTTGTGTAATGCTTGCAGATATCTTCTTCGGTAAAAGAAACTCCAAGTTTGAACAGGAAATGTTGATATATTGATGTGATATTTTTACGGAATCACTTTTAGGCTCATAAAACCGACATGTTATTTCATTGAAAAAATTTGTGTTGCTTACAGGATTAGTGATTCTATTGGCAACAGAAATCTTTACGATATAACCCACCTTCTTCCTGAAATATAAAAGCTAAAAGCATTGAAGGGGTTTTAAAGCCGGAAACTAAAGCTTGTTCGAGGTTACCAGGAAGTCTGGCATTTATGGAGCTATTTGCATTCAAATAAAAAAATAATTTTTCTGAGTTAAATGCGTTTCTGTGGTAACGCATCATTTTGAATTACAGTGGTTCAGCGGCTAACTGGGGCGCAAGTTTTTGCCGGTTGACTGCCCGGCAAAAATTAAAACTAATAACAATAATAAATTTTCAAGCCGGTTCACTACTTTTTCTATTGCATTTTATCGTCAAATAGTAACGCTGATCCTGAGATGTGCGACGCAACAATAGTGCTGTAACAACACTGTCGCTGTTTTCATCAGAATATCAACCTTCTGTGCATTAGCAAATGCATAGGGGAATACGGCTGAAATTTTGTTTATTATATTCTTTAAAAAACAGGATTTTTTCTATCCACCATTTATCAACAGGCCAAAGTTGATTTAACCTTTTTACTATAAGTTTGTTGTTGACTAAAATTTGAAACTGTGCGATTAAAAAGTTTAGATATCAAAGGCTTTAAGAGCTTTGCAGATAAGACACATATTAATTTTGACGAAGGCGTTACCGGCATCATTGGCCCTAATGGTTGTGGTAAAAGCAATATTATCGATAGTATCCGTTGGGTAATCGGCGAGCAAAAGATCAGTCATTTACGTTCTGAAAACCTCGAAAGCCTGGTGTTTAATGGCTCTAAAAACCGCTCTGCCAGCGGACTTGCGGAAGTAAGCCTCACTTTTGAAAATACGCGTAACCTGTTGCCTACTGAATTCAGCACAGTGACCATTACCCGTAAATTTTATAAAAGCGGTGAAAGTGAATACAGGCTGAATGATGTTTCATGCCGCCTGAAAGATATCCAGAACCTTTTCATGGATACCGGCATTACCACCGACAGCTATGCGATTATTGAGCTGGGTATGGTGGATGATATTATTAAAGATAAAGATAACAGCCGCCGCCGCATGCTGGAACAAGCTGCTGGCATTACCATTTATAAAACACGCAAAAAAGAAGCGAAACAAAAACTCGAAGCAACAGAGCAGGACCTTGCACGCATTGAAGATTTGCTATTCGAAATCAATAACCAGCTTAAAATTTTAGAGAATCAGGCAAAGAAGGCGGAAAAATATTACGAGATTAAGAAAGAATATCGTGAGTTGAGTATTGAACTGGCGAAAGCAGCGCTGGAAGGCTTTAACCTTACTTATAAAGAACTGAACGAAAAAACAGAGGTGGAAACAAACCGGCGCATTGAGTTGGAAGCAAAGATTGCAAATGAAGAGGCGGCTATTGAAAAAGAGAAACTCGGCTTTATAGAAAATGAAAAAGCATTGCAGGTAATGCAGCATGCTTTTAATGACCTGGTACAGCAACTTCGTGGAAAAGAAAATGAAAAGAACCTCGCTTCGCAACGATTAAATTTTTTGAAGGAAAAGCAATATAGCCTGCAGGAATTTTTGCAAAAAAGCGAAAGTCAGCTGAAAGGCCTGGATGAAAGCATTTTGTTCACGCAACAGCATAGTGAAGAAGAGCAGCATAAATTGGAAGGATTGGAAGAGCAACTGCAGTTGCTGAAAGAAGCTGTAGACGAAAGCCGTAAAGTGTTTGACGAAAAAAAGGTTTCTATTGAAGGCCTGAGGGCTGAAAATGCGCAAATGCACCGCAAACAGTTTGAGGCTGAAAAGAAAATTGCTGTTGCCGATACCACTATTCAGAATATGAGCAATGCCATTGAGCAGTTGGAGAATGAAAGTGTGAGCCGTGACAACCAGATCAAACAATTGGAAGAAGAGAAAAAGCTGAAAGAGCAGGAGCTGGAGAACCAGAAGCTCAGTCTGAAGCAATTGCAGGAACATCATGAAAATACAAAAGAACAGATTCTTGCCACGCAATCTCAACTCGAAGAACTGCGCCAGCAGCTTGCAGAAGAGAACCGGAAACTGGATGCGAAGAAAAACGAACATGCTTTATTAAAGAGCCTGATCGATTCGATGGAGGGTTACCCTGATAGTATCAAATTCCTGCATAAAAACCCGAACTGGAATCACAATGCTCCCATTCTTTCAGATATTATTTATGTGAAAGAAGAATTTCGGGCAGCGGTTGAAAATGTGCTGGAACCTTATTTGAATTATTATGTGGTGAATAATTTGCGGGAAGGCTTGCAGGCGGTTCATCTGCTGGATGATAACAAAAAAGGTAAAGCCAATTTCTTTCTGCTGGATAAGTTTTCGGAATATGAAAAACCAAATTATCATCAGCCTGATGGCAGCATTCCTGCAATGGATGTGATTGAAGTGGATGCACAATACCGCAAGCTTGCAGAAAATTTACTGGGAAATGTGTTTATTGCGGAAAATGAAGAAGCATTGCAAAACAGTAATGGCGCTATTGTGCTGGAGAAGCATGGTAAATATGTAAAGGGCAAATATTCTCTTACCGGCGGAAGCGTGGGTATGTTTGAAGGAAAGAAAATAGGACGGGCAAAAAACCTGGAGAGGCTGAAAGAAGAGATCACTGCTCAGGAAACTGTAGTGAATGCGCTGAAAGCCGGCATCCAGGCAAAACATAACGAGGTAATCGGCTACAATGAACAGTTGAAAGAGAAAGCCATCAAACAAACGCAGGATGATATCAACCGGCTAACCAATCTTGTTTTCTCTCTGCAAAACAAATTGGAGAACCTTCATGCGCAACAAGCTTCTGCACAAAAACGCTTGCTGGAATTTCAGGGAGGCCTTCAGGAAACAATGTCTTCTATTGAAGGAACAAGAAATGAGTGGATGGAACTGGTGAACCTCGCTAATGAAATGAGGGAAAAAATGCATGTGGGGGAAGAGGATTATAAAACTGCTGAAACAAACTATAATGCTGCATTCGCAGGGTATAATGAATTCAACCTGCAGGTAACAAGGCAGCATAGCCGGATTAATGCTTTAAAACAGGAGCTTGAGTTCAAGAATAAACAGCTGAACGAATTAAAAAACCAGGTGACGGCGAATACAGTGCAGCTGGAACATACAGATGCAAGCATTCGAGAAAGCAGTGAGTTGCTGGCTTCTTCCGAAGAAGCTTTGCTGGATCTGATGCGCAGGAAAGAGGATGATGAAAAAAAGCTGAATGAAGCAGACCAGGCTTATTACAATTTGCGTAATGCGCTTAATGAAAAAGAAAGTGCCCTGCGCCATATTGTGAAAGAAAGGGAGCATGTGGAACATCTTTTAGGTGAGATAAAAGATAAGCTGAATGAATTGAAATTGCAGCTCGCCGGAATGAAAGAAAGGTTGCATGTGGAATTCAAGATCAACCTGGATGATATTATTGATGAACCCCGCGCAAATGAAACCCCGGTGGAAGAGCTGCAGGAAAAATCAGACCGGATGAAAAAGCGCCTTGAAAATTTAGGCGAAATCAATCCCACGGCTATTGAAGCTTTCCAGGAAATGAAGAAGCGGTATGAATTTATTATCGAACAGAAAAATGACCTGGTAAGCGCAAAGGATAATTTGCTTCAGACTATTGAAGAAGTAGAGTCGACAGCCAACAAGCAATTCCTGGACACATTTAACCGGGTACGTGATAATTTCCAGAAAGTTTTTAAATCATTATTCACGGAAGAAGATACTGCAGACCTGATTCTCGAAAATCCGGAAAACCTCGCCGAAACAGGAATTGATATTGTAGCCAAGCCAAAAGGTAAACGCCCTTCATCCATTACACAATTGAGTGGTGGGGAAAAAACATTAACTGCAACAGCGTTATTGTTTGCAATTTATCTTATTAAACCGGCACCGTTCTGTATTTTGGATGAGGTAGATGCGCCGCTGGATGACGCGAACGTGAGCAAATTCACAAATATGATACGCCAGTTCAGCGAAAACTCGCAATTCATTATCGTGACACACAATAAAATGACCATGAGTACGGTCGATGTCATTTATGGTGTAACCATGCAGGAGCCCGGTGTGAGCAGGCTGGTTCCTGTTGATTTCAGAAGTTTAAATTAAAGCGCTGAATCAATATATTTCGATCAATCAATCCCGCTGCAACAGCGGGATTGTTATTTTATGAGGCAACTTGTATAAATTTAAAACTTCAAAACAAAATTCATGCGTACGATTTTATTGTTATTTGCATCGAACGTTTTTATGACTTTTGCGTGGTACTGGCATTTGAATCACAGGGATATTTCATTATGGAAAGCCATACTGATCAGCTGGGCTATCGCATTCCTGGAATATTGTTTAACGGTGCCGGCTAACCGCTGGGGATTTTCCAATGGTTTTAATGCATTTCAGCTGAAAATTACCCAGGAAGTAATCACACTCGTTGTTTTTTCTATTTTTGCCGTATTATACCTTAAACAACCATTTCACTGGAAGTATCTGCTTAGCTTTGGCTTTTTGCTGGCGGCAGTATATGTAATGTTCAAAAAATAAAATTGTTAATGATGATTGTCTTGCTGAATATTTTTACTGTTTTGTATAAAGAGCTGATTGGTTTTTTTAACATTCAGCCGGTTATTGATATGGTTAAATCCGGTGATTACAGTTCCCTGAATTCTTTGCAGGGAATTGAAAACATCATCGGGCCTGTCATTCCGTTTCTGCTGCTTATTGAAATTATCCGCGCAATTGTTTATAAAAGGTTCCGTGTTATTGATTATAAAGTACAGTTTTTTACATACGTGTTTAACCGCTTTATAGGCCAGTTTCTCTCGTTTATTATAATTGCGAAACTTATTGGTTTTTTTGGTGACCATCGTTTATTTAAAACAAGCTTCACCTGGTACTGGCTTATTTACGGTTATATAATCTGGGAATTTTCTCATTTTATCTATCACTACCTTGCTCACAAAATAAGGTTACTTTGGTGTTTGCATTCATCGCATCATGCACCAGAGGCGATGAACCTTTCTGTTAGCTATGCGCATTTTATTTTAGAGGGCCCTTATGCTGATCTTATCCGTAATTCCATTTGCCTTTTTATGGGGGTTGATCCGTTATTGTTGGGTTTGATCATGTTTATCGACGGAACATGGGGCGCATTCATTCATGTGGGTGAGAATATTCTTAAAGATGCCAGGCTTGGTTTCCTGAATAAAATTATATTAACGCCTTCGCACCACCGTGTTCATCATGCACGCAACCCTCTTTACATGGATACCAATTTCTGTAACCTGCTAAACATCTGGGACAGGGTTTTCGGCACTTTGGAATACGAAAAGAAAGAGGTACCTGTGGAATATGGCATTACCCGTAAAATGGTACCGAACAGTTTTTGGGACATGTATTTCGGAGAAATTGTTGCACTGGTACGGGATGTAATTAAAGCCCCGGGTATTAAAAATAAATTATTGTATCTGGTTATGCCGCCAGGCTGGAGCCACACCGGCGATCACAAAACTGCTGCTGTAGTGCGCAAAGAATATTTAAACAAGCAGGTGGAAATACAGGCTGTTTCTGAAGTAGTTTGATTTTTTCGGTAACAGGTATTTGAGCCATGTTTCATAGATTTGCTGCTGTACAGGAGTGCGACGCAAGAAAAGCTCAATAGTAAATCTGTTGCCAGGTACATAAAAAACTCCTTACTATTATTCGCAAATAGTTTTCTATATTTAGCAACTCGGTTTTATAATTTTTCATTTTTATTTTTTCCTTCTCATGGAGCAAAGGCAGTTAAACCGTACACTCGGTTTGGGCATGGTGATTGTTGTTTCTGTAGCTAATATTATCGGCTCGGGGGTATATAAAAAAATTGCACCAATGGCGGCAGAGCTGCATGCGCCGGGCTGGGTGTTGGTGTGCTGGGTATTAGGTGGTATCATCAGTTTGTTCGGGGCACTCAGTAATGCTGAAGTGGCAGGGCTTCTGGCTGATACCGGCGGTGAGTATGTGTACTATCAGAAAATCTACAATAAATTTTTTGCTTTTATTTTCGGCTGGTCAATTTTTACGGTGATTGAAACTGCTGCAATTTCATCCCTGGCTTATATTTTTGCGCAATCCATTGGAAGCATGGTTCACCTGCCACCCGTTTTTGCTTCGCTTGAAAATTATAATATCGGCGGTGTATTTTATCCTTTTGCCGGGTTTAATATAAAACTGATAGCCATTTTTGTTATCATCCTCTTTACCTGGATCAACAGCCTTGGTATTACTACCAGCGCTGATGTGAGTGCTGCAATTTTGATCCTGGTCTTTATCGGCATTTTTGTTATTATCATTTTCGGGTTAAGCAGTAGTCATGCCGACCTGCCACATGTTTTTAACATGAAGACTACAAATTCACGACCGGTAACATTTACGGCTGTATTTACTTCCATGCTGGCAGCATTCTGGGCTTACCAGGGCTGGGCAGCAGTAGGTTATATTGGTGGTGAAATAAAAAATGCCAAAAGAAATATTCCACTCGGCCTGATTATCGGAGTGTTTATTATTATCACGATTTATTTGCTGGTGAACACAGCGTACCTGTCGTTACTGTCTATTCCGCAACTGGAGGCCATTTATAATTCGCAAAACAGTATTGCGGCCGTAGAAGCGGTGAGACAATTTTGGGGGAACAACGGTGTGGTTTTTATTTCTACTTTAATTGCAGTAACCACATTGAGCGCCATGCATGCAACAATACTGGCATCGTGCCGTATGTATTATGCCATGGCAAAGGAAGGTTTGTTTTTCCGGTCGGTGGCTAAGCTGAATAAAGCAAATGTGCCAGGGGTTTCATTATGGTACCAGGGTGCATGGGCCAGTGTACTGGTGTTGTCAGGAACTTTTGACCAGTTAACGGACATGATTATTTTTGCCGTGTTTATTTATTATGGTGCCACAGCGCTTGGTGTTTTTGTGCTGCGTAAAAAAATGCCCGACGCTCCAAGGCCTTATAAAGTTTGGGGATATCCCATAGTTCCTGCCGTTGTAGTGTTGTTCAGCGCTGTTTTGTTTTGTAATACCATTTTTGCGAGGCCAAGGGAAGCTGCTATCGGAATGGTTTTGATGCTTACCGGGGTGCCTTTATGGTTTTGGTTTAGGAATAAAAGTAAAGTTACACAAAGAGGCACGCAGGCGCTAAGATAGTTGGTTACATGTTTTTCTTTGTTATGTTGAAAAAAATTACAGCACAATATTTTGCAGGAGTTCGCTTTTATAAGGGTAATCTGTATTATAATGCAGTCCGCGGCTTTCTTTCCTGAATTGCGCTTCTTTCACAATCAGGTAACCTACCGTAATTAAATTTCTGGCTTCGCACAATTGCGGCGAAACAGAAGTAGTTTGATATAATGTTTCAATCTCTTCATGCAAAAGGTCCAAACGTTTCATTGCCCTTTGCAAACGTACGTTGGTACGAACGATGCCAACATAATCGCTCATTAGCAATTGCAATTCTTTCACGCTTTGTGTTATTAATATCATTTCTTTCGGTTGGGTAGTTCCTTTTGCATTCCAGTCAGGAATATTTTCTTTGAAAGCAATTTTTTCAACAAGCTGTACGCTGTCGAGATAACACCTGTGACTGAAAACGAGCGCTTCCAGTAAAGAATTACTTGCCAAACGATTTGCCCCATGAAGCCCGCTGGAAGCACATTCCCCGCATGCATATAAATTTTTGACGGAAGTTCTTCCCCATTCATCGGCTTTTATACCGCCGCAGCTATAATGTGCCGCAGGTGCAATCGGGATCAGGTCTTTCATTACGTCAATACCGATTGATTGGCATTTTTCATAAATATTCGGGAAATGTTCAATGAATTTTTCTTTGTTCATGTGCCGGCAATCGAGGTATACATGTTCAGTTCCTGCCTTTTTCATTTCATTATCGATGGCACGTGCAACAATATCACGTGGGGCCAGGTCTTTCCGCTCGTCGTATTTCTCCATAAAAGCTTCTCCACTTTTATTGCGGAGAATGCCGCCATCCCCACGAACGGCTTCTGTAATCAGGAAAGAGGGGCTAATGCCCGGTTCAAACAGCGCGGTAGGATGAAACTGGATGAATTCCATATTTTCAATTCTGCCTTTGGCGCGGTAAACCATAGCAACACCATCGCCTGTGGCAATTTTCGGGTTTGTGGTTGTGCGATACACCTGCCCGTTACCTCCGGTTGCGAATAAAGTAATTTTCGATAAAATTTTCTCAATCTGGTTGCTGTGCAGGTTCAATGCATATACACCATAGCACTCAATATCAGGAGTTGATTTTGTTACAAGATAACCGAGATGATGTTGTGTGATAATATCAACAACAAAACAGTGTTTGATGATTTCAATATTTTTTTGTTTGGAAACCGTATCGAGCAATGCCCGCTCAATTTCTTTGCCGGTAATATCTTTGTGGTGGAGAATACGGAACTCGGAATGCCCTCCTTCTTTTCCCAGTTTATAATCACCTTCGGCGTCTTTGTCAAAACGTGTTCCCCATTCAATAATTTCTTTGATTCTTTCAGGGCCTTCAGTAACGACAATTTCTACCGTCTTTGGATTGCATAAACCGTCGCCTGCAATCAAAGTGTCTTGTATGTGTTTATCGAAGCTGTCGTTTTCCAAATCAGTTACCCCTGCTATACCGCCTTGTGCATATTTTGTATTGGTTTCATCAGCCTGTGTTTTGGTAATCACCAGCACCTTTTTGTCAGGATGGTGTTGCGCAACTTTCAGTGCAAAACTTAAACCGGCAATACCGGATCCTACCACTAAAAAGTCTGTTTTAATCATAAGCTAAATGTAGAATTTTTTTGCCGAACCATATCAGGCTCGTTCGTATGAAGATGGGTTATTTCTTCGTTTGTGCAGGTCGTTTAAATAACTACTGATACCTAGGACAATCAGTAATTGTGCTAGGTCATAAGTAAGCATTACTACAAAACCGGCAGTATTGAACGGATCATAAAATTTATTGATTGCTAATAAGGAATCGGATGTGACAAATAATGCCGCACCTGTAATGCATAATCTTCCTGCTTGTTGTTTTGAAAAATCAAAGGCGTGAAAACCGGAAATGAACATGCATGAAAGTACTACAGCATAAATCAATACCGGTATTTCCAGATTGCCTAATGTTGGTTTCAATAGTAAATACAAAAATGTTGTGTAAGCACCGGTTAATAAAACAACGGGAATATTAAATTTTTTTTGTGACTGGTTTTCTTGCCTGACCTGAATAAAAAGAATAATATAAAAAATATGGGCAATCAGAAAACCAATTAATCCAGGTATGAACCAATAAGAGGCCTTCCTTTCGAACATCAGAAAAATATCTCCTGATAAAGAAAAGAATAACCCGGCAGATAAAAGAAAAAACAATTTGTCTTTAATTTTTATTTTACTAAAGGCATATCCTGTTAAAAGTAGCAGAAGTAATGGTTTGGTGGTATATCTCCATTCCTCATGCTGTACTAAAACAAAAAGCAGGTCAATAATGGCATCTATAATCAATAGCAAAAACCATGACCTGCTTTTCATAAAATAATTGGCGATTAGTATTCTATGGTGTATTCAAATTTTTCCGGGTGATCCAAGACTTCTGTCATATTGTATTTAAGTGTAACCGTTTTTTTGTCTGCAGAAAGTTTTGCAAATGTGTTGGTTATTTTTTTTGCAGGCTTTGGCAAATGAATGGTGAGTGTATATGGTAATTCCATTCCCATATCACCCGCTTGTTTCATCTGGCCGTATTGAGCGCTTTCTTTTAATTCCCTGAATTTTTGCTGATTTACAGTTCTTGAAATGTAGCCGGGTTTGCTGGCGAAATCATACAACATATTTATCTGGCCGAGATCCGGGCCCTGCGGCTGTTGACCAGATGAAGAATCATTCTTTCCCAGATTTTTCAGCATCTGTCCTGTGCCGATAGAACCATCTCCGAGCGATGCATATATTTCCTGTAATTGAGAAAGATTTTTGAAAGGGAAATGCATGTCTGTGGTAAAAGATTTATCATCCATGTTGAGGTTCATGTGCAATTTACCCGGGCTGAGCAACGCTTTCCTTTCGGGTGTAAGCGTGGTGGAAGTATCAATAAGGCTCTTCATAAAAATGGTTGTATCCATTTTTTTGCCGGGTATTTGTTTGTCCATTTCATCTTTGCCGATATAATTCTGCATAATATCGAGCAGTTTGCTCATGTCCATATTCATGGACCATTCGCCCGATCCGTTTTTTCCTATCGTGATGTCTTCATTGATTTCTACACAACCGCTTAAAAGAAATAAGAAAGCAACCGGTATTAATATTTTTGAAATTTTCATATCCTGATTTTTTTTTTGAGAGGGCAATTTACAATATTTACACAAGCTTTAACTGGTGATAAACTATAAAGTTTTTTGATCATCAAATAATAAAACCAGCCCCTTTTTAGAAAAGGGTAATAAAATTTTGATTAAAATGTTTGTTCGCGTATGTGAGAAAAAAATCATTATTTTTCCACATGATAGAAAATGTAGCATCCCAGTTTGTTGAAAAATTTAATCAGAAGCCCTTAGTGTTTTCAGCGCCAGGAAGAGTGAACCTGATTGGCGAACACACCGACTATAATGAAGGTTTTGTTCTACCCGGAGCGGTAGATAAAAGAATATATGTCGGCATTGCTGAAAATAATGATAACCTGCTGAATGTTTGGGCAAATCAGTACCGGCAAAAATTTTCTTACCGGCTCGATGATATCTACCCGGTTAAGAATTGGTCAACTTATTTGCTGGGCATGATCTATTATATGAAGTATAGTCATTTTTCCGTTCGTGGAGTTAATGTAGTGATTGATGGTGATGTTCCCCTGGGTGCAGGCATGAGCTCGTCGGCAGCGGTCTGTTCTGCGTTTGGCTTTGCCTTGAATGAAATGTTTGGACTTGGATTATCAAGAATGGGAATTGCTTTGCTTGGCCAGAAAACAGAGCACCATTTCGCAGGTGTAAAATGTGGCATTATGGATCAGTTTGCAAGCCTTCATGGTAAAAAAGGTCATGTGATGAAACTTGATTGCAGGACCCTGGAATATGAATATATCCCTTTCCATTATCCTGATTACAAAATTGTTCTTGTTAACACGATGGTCAGCCATTCACTGGCAAGCTCTGAATATAATGTGCGCAGGCAGCAATGCGAGGAGGGAGTAGAAATTTTGCGAAAATATTCCCCTTCTGTAAAATCACTACGCGACGTAAGCACAGATCAGCTTGAAGAGCATAAAAAGGAAATGAGCAATTTGGTCTACCGTCGTTGCAGTTTTGTTATTAATGAAAATGAGAGATTATTGATGGGTTGCGATTGGCTAAAGAAAGGCGATTTGCAAAATTTCGGTAAAATGATGTTTGAAACACATGAAGGGTTAAGCAAATGGTATGAAGTGAGCTGTAAAGAATCTGATTTCCTGGTAGAGTCAGCGAAACATCATGAGGCTGTAGCCGGTTCAAGGCAAATGGGTGGCGGTTTTGGTGGCTGTACGATTAATATTGTAAAATCAGATGCGATTGAAGATTTTTCTTCTTATATACGTAACTGTTATAAAAGGCAATTCGATGTAATACCTGAAATTTATATCACGCAGATTGAGGATGGGGCGAAAAGAGAGGAGTGATTTACTAATCAAAAAAAGATGCAGCTCAGTGTTTGCAGTTTTATTGTATTGGTTTGGAATATTTCCTTCTTCACGGTTGTGAAAAAAACTAAGGTTCCATCCATGCATTATTTTCTTTCAGCAGGTTTATGAGTTCTTCAACGGCAATATCACTGTTCACATTTCGCTTCACCACCTCCTTGCCTTTGTATAATGTTATTTTTCCCGTGCCGCTGCCCACATAGCCGAAATCGGCATCAGCCATTTCTCCCGGGCCATTGACAATGCATCCCATAATCGCAATTTTTAGGCCTTTTAAATGATTGGTTACTGCACGGATTTTAGCGGTTGTTTCCTGCAGATCAAAAAGCGTCCTCCCGCAGGAAGGACAGGAGATATATTCCGTTTTGGAAATTCTGGTGCGTGTGGCCTGTAATACCGAGAAAGAAGTATTATTGAGAAACTGGTGATTGTTTTTTGTTTCCAGGTAAGTTCGGCCGCTCACTTTTGTGTTAACGATTTTTTTCGGGTCATTCATTAGCCAGATGCCATCGCCCATTCCATCTAATAATAATGCACCAGCCTCCGTTGAAAAATGAATCAGCTGTTCATCAATGGTCGTGTCATCACTTTCCACAAAAATAATAACGGGGCAACGGATATTTTCTTTCATCAGCCCGCTAATGTAATTTCTTACAGATTGCATGGCATTTTTAGCTGATGACCACAGGCAAAGAACTGTATTGTCTTTTACTGACTTTAATATAGCGAAAGCCTTTTCTATTTCTGTTACATTGGCCGAAACAAAATTCAATAATGAGGAACGGTGTTGTTGCGAAATAAATTCGTCAGTCGTAAACAGGGGGAAATATCTTTCTTTTTCCGGGGCATTCAACCAGCAGCTATAATCACAAATTACTTTTAATGTTCCGGGCAAGGCGAAATCAATTATTTTTTTACCGGTGTAAATATAATCTGCAGCAGCTTCACTGATATTCCATTTATCTATCGCTTCATCATAAAAATAACCAATTGCCTGCAGATCGTTTCTTTGAACAGTTTTAGCTTCCATAAAATCAGCTACCACAACAGGTACATGATGATGGCCGATATTTGAAACGGAAATGGTTTCTCTTCTTTTATACTCAAAAGGAGAATAGGGGAGCCCGGAAGTTGGAAGCCCAGTAATTTCTGCAGCATTCTTATTGAAATCAAATTTCTCTACCTGATTCTCAGCCACCTGTTCCCGGCCCGTATATCTTTTCATCAAATCCTTGCACACCGGAATTTCAAATTCAGGATCTTCCGTCAAAGAAACACGGATGGTATCTCCGATCCCGTCTTCCAGTAACGTGCCAATGCCAATCGCCGATTTTATTCTTCCATCTTCACCGTCACCGGCTTCGGTAACACCAAGATGTAAAGGATAACATTCGCCAAATTCTTCATCCATTTTTTGGATAAGCAAACGGTAAGCCTGCACCATTACCTGCGGGTTGCTCGACTTCATACTGAGTACAATATTGTGGTAATGCTCATCTCTTGCCACACGTAAAAATTCCATAGCGCTTTCTACCATTCCCATCGGTGTATCTCCGTAACGGCTCATAATGCGGTCGCTGAGTGAACCGTGGTTGGTGCCTATGCGCATGGCCGTTCCATATTCCCTGCAAATTTTAATCAACGGTGTAAAACGTTCCCGTATGCGGTCAATTTCTTCATTATATTCGGCATCATTATATTCGATAAATTCAAATTTCTTTTTGTCGATATAATTACCTGGGTTCACTCTTACTTTTTCCACAATTCTTGCAGCAATTTCGGCAGCATTCGGGGTAAAGTGAATGTCTGCTACTAACGGGGTGGTATACCCGCGTTTTCTAAGTTCATTTTTGATGTGGAGTAAATTTTCCGCTTCGCGTTTGCTTGGTGCGGTAATGCGTACCATTTCTGCGCCGGCTTCAATGCAGCGGATAGTTTGTTCCACTGTGGCTATCGTATTCATAGTATCGGTCGTAGTCATCGTTTGCACACGTACAGGATGAAAATTACCGAGTACCAGGCTGCCTACTTTTACTTCCAGTGTTTTGAGCCTTTTATATCCAGTCAGCGATTCGCAGTATAATTGCATAAATGAAGAATGAAAACTCCCGGATTTTCAATAAAGAAATTTTAATAATGGCCAGGCTGAACTGCTGCTATCAGGCTTTTCTTGCGTCGCACACTTCAGCATGTTGAATAATATTGTGCAAACCGTTAATACGCACAAATAAATCAACCAGCCGTTGCCGGGTGCAAAGTTAATAAACAAAAAGTTGGCGTTAGTTTTATAAATGTAGGGAATCCGGCGTGGGAAATATTGTATTTACCAGTCTTTATCAGGCTGTGAGCTTGACCTGGCTTTGTTCTGGTTCATTTTTTCCTGTACATCTTTTTCTTTTTGCTGCAGGGCCTTCAATAGCTGTTCAACCTGTTGCTTTGTAAGTTTACTTTTTTGGGGTTGCGGTTGTGGTTGCTGCTGCTGGTTCTGGTTTTGGTTTTGCTGATCCTTTTTATCTTGTTTTTTTTGCTGGTCTTTTTTATTGTCTTTATTCTGTTGTTGCTGTTGCTGTTTGTTCTTCAATTCCCTCAAAGCCTTCTCGAGATTATCTCTCGCATCTTCATCATTGGGATCCAGCTTTAATGCATTTTTCCATGCGTCAATGCTTTGTTCCAATTTTTGTTGTTTGATAGAGGCTACGCCTTTATTATAATAACTCTGTTCTTTCAGTTTGTCATCATTTGCAGACGAAATGGCATTATCATAAGATTTTGCTGCATCATCAAAACTATTCTTCCTGAATTCAGCATTGCCTGAGTTATAATTGGCTGAGGCATTATCGGGTGATTGTTGTAATGCCTGTTTGTATTCCTTCAGCGATTCATCAAATTTCTGTTCTTTGTAATAACGGTTGCCTTTTTTAATGGACACATTTTCTTTTTGTGCATCCAGGCGGTAGCAAAAAGAAAATAATAAAAATAGTATGAAGGGAATTTTTTTCACGCCATATTCATTTTTCGTTCTGGTAAGATAAAATCAATGACCAGTAAAACCAAGGAAGCGGCGAGGAACCATTGGAAATAACTTTCATAATTCACAAAATCAGTATCAGCAAGCGATTTTTTTTCAATGCTGTCAAGCTGCTGTGTTAATGTAGCAAGTGCATCATCAATATTATCCAGCCGCAGGTAAATGCCATTAGTAAGGTCTGCAATATGTTTTAATTCAGGTTCATTTAATTTCGAAATAATGGTCTGCCCGTCGGCATCTTTTTTTAGCTGGTTGGTTACCGGGTCCATAATCGGAGCGCCTTCAGGTGAGCCAATACCGATAGTATTGATCATTACTCCGTTTTCTGCAAGTGTGCGGGTGGTCTTTTCAGCATCAGGGTCATGATCCTCTCCATCGGAGATCAGCACAATTGATTTATATTTTTGCTCCTTATTATTAAATGCACGGTTCGCCATATCCAGCGCTTCGGCAATTACCGTCCCTTGTGTTGGTACTGCATTCGGGCTGGCATTTTGAATATACATTTTTGCAGCACTGTGATCAGTTGTTAAAGGCATTTGCATGTAAGCCCGCCCTGCGAACAGGATTAACCCTACACGGTCGTTTTCCAGTTTATTAATGAGCAAAGTGAGTATTTGTTTTGCACGCTCAAGCCTGCTAGGCTTCACATCTTCCGCAAGCATGCTTTTGCTTACATCCAGCAGAATCATTACATCAACGCCTTTCCTGTGTATATTTTCGGTTTTTCCTTCAGTCTGAAAATTCATAGCACCGATGATTATAGTAATCAGCGCCGTGCATACTATAATAAATTTCAGTAAAAAATTAAATGGAGAGTAGCTCCTGGTCAAAAAAGCCACCAATGGTGCGTCGCCTATTTTTTTAATGGTAGCTTTTTTCCATTGCAAAAGGAAAACAAACAAAACCACTAAAAACGGAATAGCGGTGAGGCACCACCAATAGTTTATATTTTGAAAGCGAACACTTAGCAAGGGCGAATAGTTGAATAGCTGAGAAAACCGGCAATTTAGTGAACTATGTGTTGCAATAAATAAGCCAGAATTTTTTATCAAATTTTTAAAGAATATGATCATCAGGGATATGGCTTGATACATCTTTCCATGTGTCATAGGTTTCCGTATCTCTGCCGGCTTTTCTTTTTTTCCAAAGTAAACTGAAAACAATTATGACACCAGCGGCCAGAACAGAAAAAATGATATAGTCAATCCTATTTTTACTTAAAAAACACCCTGAATAAATTACTAAAAATTCAGGCCTCATCTTTGCAGCTATTTTTTTCCCTGGAAGAAACCAAGATTCGACAAGATTCCTTTCAAGATTTTTATACGCACATCAGCCATGTCAATATGCTGATCTGTTGATTCAATATTCAGTACAAAAAAATAAGGATGTTTATTTTCTTCAATCCAGCCAACAACCCACCCAAGTTCATCCCCCCGTTCAGTATTACCCCATCCTGTTTTATAACTGAGTTTGTAGTTGGAATTATCTTCCTGCAACATTACTTTGCGTACAATGCCCTGTGTCCTGGAAAAAAAAGGAAGCTGATCAAAGTATAGCTTTTTTACAAGGCCGAGCTCTTCATCAGGAGTAATCTTCAGGTGGTTATTCAACCAGAAAGAATCAACAGGGCCACTGATATTTTTATTGCCATAGCCGAGTGAATCTATCCATTTTTTCATAGTGTCCTTCCCAATTCTCCTGGCAACTTCCTGGTAATAATTAACAGCAGAGGCCTTAAATGCCTCTTCCATGCTCAGGTCTTTGTTCCAATCGGGGTTCCGGCGTTTCAGGCTATCCCATTTGATAACCATATTTTCATCCTTAATAACACCTGTCTGGATACCTATTAGTGAATTGACAATTTTAAAAGTGGAAGCCGGTGTGTAAGAGCTGTCGCGATATCTTTTGAGGTTGTAAATAGTAAAACGCCCCTGGCCATTATCGAACATGCCGAAACAACCATTTACGTTTGCTGAGTCGAAATATTTTTTAAGGCTGTTGTCTTCAGTAACATTGTTTGGGGAACAGGAGAAAAAGATAAACGGTAAAAGGCTAAAGGCTAAAAGCTGAATGTGAAATAACAATGGTGCTTTTATCATCTCAAAAATTTTCGCAAAGATAAAATGGATCACTGAAGTATCACGATAAAAAAATAATAAAAGCCCCGTGAAGAATCACAGGGCGGTACTCATTGTTTAAACCATAACATTTAAAAGAGATTTATGTTCCATCGCCTCTCTTTTAGCGTATACAAAAAGTTGTTTGATTTATGTGCCTGGTAATAAAAATACAAGGCCAGTAAAGTGCCATAACTTCCTCCGCGTTCAATCCACTCAAATATTTCCCAGTGTGGGTAAAAAAGTTCACTTGCCATTTTCCAGATAAACAGAAAAAGAATCAACGGGGTAACAGGTTTTATTAATAATCCAAAAGCGGCGAGTATTTCAAATACGCCTATCATGCTGGCTATATCCATTGGGTTGGAGAAACCCATGTTTTCATATTGTGCGACTATACTTTTCTTCTGTATGAAATTAAGCCAGCCATGGCCTGCCAGCAACAAGAATACAATAATTTTAAGGCTCACTTCAAGCCGGGGAACATTTTTTTCTGTAAAATGGATTTCTTCAGGACGAATTTTTTTGAACCAGGTCTTAATATTTTTTTCAAGTCCACACAATAAAAGCAGCGACAGCGGTGCACCGAAATTTCCCGCACGCTCAATCAGCTCTGCAAATGGTTCGCCTGATAATGGTCTTAATGAAGCAGTAGCAAATCCCCATCCTACCAGCCAAATTGCGATGGCCCTGTTCGGATGAAAAAGCATGATAATCCCCATCAGGATATCGATTGAACCAACAACAGGCATCAGTTTATACGACATATTATGACCAATGCCAAAAACACCAAAATAATTGCACCAGATCTGTTTCGTTATAATGCCGAAAGCGCCATGGCCAATCATACACATTACCATTGCTATATAAAGCGCATAATATATTTTCTGTTCAACAGGAGTTTTGTTCATCATTTCATCTTATTTTTTAAAAGCAACCCTAAGAAGAATCAAAGGGTTTTATGCTTATTGCTTAAACCAAAAATATTATTCAGCACCGTCGGACATAGCTCTTTGTACCGCATAGCCACCTACGTTGGTGCCAACGGTAAGGCCTACCTCACAATCTACCTGATAATGTATTCCTCCGATGTATCTGGACCTGGCAGCTTCCTGGGCCATGGCCTGGTATTTGCCCGCATTGGCGGGAAGGATATGTGATAGTATGGTAGCCGCAGAGCTGCTGAATACGGAATGCCCTGACACATAAGAAGGAAAATTAGGTATTCCCGTAAGTGTTTTAATTTCGGACATGATTTGTGTTGGCCGTGGATTGAAATAAAAATATTTGATATCCCAGCAGACTATGCCTGCGTCCATCAATGTCATATTTAGGAGTGCCATATTTCTCGACCAGCGTACTTCACTATAATTCTGTTTGATGAAATCTTCTGCAGCAATTGAATTCCAATGACCCGGGGGGGTGAATGTGCCTACGCCATCCGCCCAAAACTGCACGATCTTTAAATTTTCAGTACTTGGATTTTTAATGACGCCGTAAACATCCTGCGCATCCTTTTTAATAGTATCACTATTTGTAGACGGAGGTGGGCCGGGCCGGAGAGAAACTACAGTAGCTGAATCAAACAAGAAAGGTTTTACTTTTCCAAATAAAGGCAGCATCGGAGGCCTTTGCGGAACTTCTAAACTATACCAGGGTATTTGCCCGAGGCTCATAGCTACATTTTGAAAATTAGTCCAATCTGCAGGGGTACCAACTGCTTTACTTGCGTTATCAGTCCTTCCTCTTGCAATAAACTGCTGTGCAATTTGCCTGCCCAATGCTTCACCGGCAGTTATATCGCTTCTTGCTGCAGCACCCGATTGAATGGCGGCAAGCTCTTCTTCCTGTGCCAGCTGTTGAATATTGGCAATTTCATCGGGGAACAAAAGTTTCATCATTTCTGCCGTTACCCCGGCTAATACGGCTGCTTCAGACGGATAAGAAGGCAAATCTGTTTTATTGATACCAGTGGCGTAAACGGTTGAGTCAATTTTGTATGGCGCAGGCCTGTTATATTTCGTTTTATAATACCAGCATGCAACAAGCGCATCATATTGTGCTGCGCTTACGTAAGCGTAGGCCCTGGCTGCATATGGTGGATTTGCAAACGGGAAAAGCGGATATGCGAAAGGGTTAGCGGAACTGGGAATAGGGTAGGTGCCATCGGCATTTTGAACAGGCGGTAAATTATATTTTGCTACCAGGCCCCGTAAAATTTCATTCCATCTCAATACCCCGCCTGCAGCCCAGTATTTTATTTTATCCCTGTTATCAGGTGATAAATTTTTTTGATAACCTTTTATTTCATTAAGGTCTGCAATATATGCAGTTGAATTGGTCGCTGCAGGAGCTGCAACAGCAAATGTATCAGGCCTGGATAAAAGAACCGTTTTCCAGGTACCTGCATTGAGGTCAAGATTATCAGGAGCCAGGGCGGCAATATTTGCCGTTCTGTCTGAAACATTTTTTTTACATGAAGACGCAACAACAATTGCTGCAATTAATATGGTAAAAAAGAATGATTGTTTTTGCATAATCAATTAGCTTTTGTTGATTGGTGACGATTTTTTTCTTTTTGCGACGTATAAAAAGCATAAAAAGCGCCTATGCTTAACGTGGTTGCCTGTCCTACATTTCTGCCATGGATCACATAATCCGCACCTGCCACAGCAGCAAGATGTGTGTCAAACGGCAACGTATATTTTACATGGGCACCGACGCTTGTACTGTTCATCCGGTTACTCACGAAAGGCATATCATTTCGCCGGATATCAAACCCTCCTAATGTTGTCATCTTATCAACCATCACTTCTGCAATCAGGAATTTTTTATAGATACCTACGCTTCCGTTAAATGTCATCATATCGGGCATTTCCACCTCATTGGTATTATGCATTTCAGTAGTGTAATAAGACGACTGGTCAATTGATGTGTTGCTGCGCCATATGTAAGTGCCCGAAGCCCTCATAAAGAAAATCCCTTTTTTATAATAAGCGATCAACCTACCCATAAGGTTGGTGGTACCAAGGCCGATAGACATGGGCAGAAAGCTTCTGTCGTAGTTGCTTGCCGGGGTACTGAATCCACCGACAGCGAACACGGAAAACTTTCCATTTCCCAGTGAAACAGTAACAGGTTCCCATTTGATAAATAAACTGGCATCCTGAAAACCGCTTAAGCCATGTAATGTTCCGGCACTCGCATGTGTCCACACATAAGGCACTCCGGCCATTATATTGAGTTTATCGGTAATCCCGTAATTCGACATCAGCATTACTGATTGTGTTGTTACAGTTCCCATATTCAGGTTATTTCTCTTTAATGTGCCTTCCCAATAATTGGTCCACTGGGAATGCATATAAACAGCTCCGCTGCACCACTGCGATTTGTTCATCATAATCGCATCATTATCCGTTTGGGCGAAAACAGATGAAACAGAAATTAAACATAGCTGGAAGATCAGCAGTGTATATTTTATTTTGACAGGTAATAATTTCATAACGGTAAGTATGTTTTTAATGCATGTTTCAATCATTGTTGTGGTTTTAATCAAAACCTGAAAGTTGCGCCAATATTGATTGCATAATCAGCAAATGCCGCATCGCCATGCACTGTTTTCCCTGTCAGCTGGCTTGAAATTTTATCAGGAACGCTTTGTGTTCTGTTGCGAACCAGGGCTACAGGTACAAAAGCATATAAAGCTGTTCTTTTAAAATTGTAAGTAACACCTGGTTCTGCTGAAATAATAAACCCCGGTCTCCTGAAGCCATTGCTGCCACCAATAAGATCATGCACTGTAAGGCATTCATCACGTGCGCCCAGTGAGAATATAAAATTGTTCACTGCTAAATTTGCACCGATCCTGGCCATGTATTGATCGGGTACACTCATTACCGCACTTCCATTGGCAACTGCACTTGCAGAAGCTGTTCCGCCACGTGCAGTAGAGATGCTGTTTTGTTCACGCGGGTTACTGAGATAATAAAAATTACCATAAACACTAAGTGTTTTAGTAAGGTTGTACAATGCATTTATCTCCAGAGTAATCCCTGTTCCCCCATCGCCGAGCTGGATAGATTGATCAACTGGTCCAAGGCGGGTGGTGCTGTCTGTCAGGTGGAAATAATCCTGATAATTATAATTGCCTGTCGGTAATTTCAGTCCTAAACCTACCTGTACATTTCCACGTGGCGATTTCAACGGGTCAATAATCCAACTGTATACAGCCAGCCGTATATCTCCCACCCCGAATGAATGTGTCACATATCTGCCTACATTATTATGTTCGTACAGTGATGAACGTGAATTATCCTCGATCGGCATATCGAGCATAATTGACCACCTGGAGTTGATGATGCGTGTAATGGCCAGGTCAAGCGTGTATTGGTGATTGATCACATTTGTTCCCTGTTCTATTCTTTGCTTCTGCTCATCTGTTCCTATATAATGTTTGTATGACCGGAAATACCTGTTATTGGCATTCAGGTACCATTTTGAAGCAGTGTCGTTCCGGCTGTGCTGAAACAGGCCCATTCCACCTGCACTTTTAATCGCAACGCAGCCCTGTGCATTTATTTTTTCGGAAATGCCGAATAATAAAATAGCAAATGTTGGTATAATTATCTTTCTCATTTTTTTAGTTTATGATGTTGTCTTTCCTTTTTTCATTTTCAATCTGTTCACAATAAGGCCACCCACTTCAGCGCCCATAATGTTACTACGCTTGCAGCAATAGAGATAATGTATGCCGCCGTAAAAACGGGAACGTAAAGTTTCTTCAGCTGCATTTTTAAAGGAAGTAAAATGCCTGCTGGGGATGCCAAATTCAAGTTCAGTAGTGTCTGTAAAAGCAAAATTGTCTCCGAATACACTGGTGAGCGCTTCTGCTGCTGATGCGGAAATGGTGCAATGCCCGCAGGTATATTCCGGGAAAGGAGGTGTCTGTAAATGAGGCCTCCAGTTTGCGTCAAAATATTTATTGATAGCAGTTTCGGGTCTCAGTGTATTGTAAGTATATTTGATATTCCAGCATTGAATAAAAGCATCGAATAATGCAATGGATGTTTTTGCAAAAGCATAAACAGTTTCATTAAAATCAGCTCCTGCTGCTTTTGAAGCAATTCCGGCAATACTCATCCAATGCCCCCCCGGAGAAAATTTCTTGGTGGCAAACATCAGGTGCCCCGATACATTCATCTTAAACGGATTATCATCCCAAAAATCTGCGATCCATATTTTCTCGGAAGAAAGTGTGTCCGTCTGGTGCTGTATCAACTTTACTTCAGCGCAATAGGGGCTGGTAGTATCGGTAATATTAAATTTATAAGGAGGATCTGGCATAAATTGCTGAGGGCTGTCAATCACGAGTGTCCTTATTTCCTTCCAGTGGGGTTCCATTGCCGGGGCATAAGCCGGTGGAGTAGGCACCCATCTTCCCGGAGAGTCGTTTACGGTATATTGAGGAGCGCCGCGTGTTTCCAGGTAGTTATCATGTTTACTCCATTGCATAACAACAGAAGCAACAGTATCTGCATAAGCAACCGAATTGCTCAGCACATCCGAAGGCATTCCATGGTCTGTTGCAATTTTCTTCAGACTGTCTACATAATCTTTCATACTCCCTGCAGGAAAAGTAACTGCTTCTCCTAGTTTGCAAAAAGCGAGTAACGCAGCCAGCTCAAAATTTGTTTTTTGCCCTTCTGCTGGTTTTGGAACGGGACCCAGGCCATGCAATTGGCCTGATAAAGAAATGTACTGATCAGGGTAGCCACCTGCGATTACTTCATAACCGGCAACTGATGCATACATGTAATTTCTTGATGCGACAATCGGACCGAAATTATTTCCCATTACAATGGTATTCAGTTCATGAACGGCATCAGCATAAAGATTCGCGTCTTTTAAAACTTTCTCGTAATCGTTTTTTGTGTTGCATGCAACCATGTTTAGTGCAGCAATGACAATAGTCAGGATCTTCTTCATAAATTTAATTGTGATTGATTTTTATAAAACATCATTCTGAAAGAAATGATGGCTGTTTATGTTACCGGCCAGCGTTTTCGCAGTTACATTTTCATCGTACCCTTTTATAAAGCTTTTAAATCATTAATGTAGGCCGGGTTAATACCGAAACAAATGATCGGTGCGACCGGGTATCAAATTGCTAAAAGCTTCAATAAAAGTTTTTGAAAAGCAGTAAAAGAAAAATAGCTGGCTATGGTTAGCAGCATTCGGGGGGTTGCTCTGCAGTAACAATAGTACGACTTAGTAAGGATGTGGGATAAGCAAATCTTTTTATATTGATATCAGTGCATAGCTTATGCAGGCTGAATGATTCGCTTAATGTATAATTATCAACAGTGAAATTTTTTGAAGTGTGGGTGTCTGTTTTTTTGCTTTGCCCGGTATGTTGCAGATCATTTACCAGTTTGAAAAATTCATCTTTAGCAGATTGAAGGCTCATCGCAGTTTGGTTAGGAATGCAAAGCATTTCAACAGAGTCTTTATATATGCGACGTTTTACAAATTTATATTGAACGCCATTCATTTCTACCTGGCCATCTACTCTTTCAAACTTGTCTGAACTGTTATAATAAGCAAGGTGAGTAACGGGTATTTTTATGGAGATCAGTTGTGCATCGTCGTAATCGTCATTATCAAGCTTTGCCTCCAGTTGATGATTAGCACGTTCTTCCATCAAAGAAGAAAATAACCTGTAACCAATAAAATTAAACAGCAGTATGGTTAATAATGATATGGACGCAATCTTTCTCAAAGCGATGGGCAAGTTAATAAAAAAATTATTTAATGCTATAATTTTTCTTATCTGGCCCGATGCTGCTAAGCTCCAGGCTTTTCCAGTTTTCAGGAAGTTGGGATTTTACCCGGGTGATCCCTTTTGGGGTGATTTCCAAACCGCCAAAGCCCATGAGTACAGCCTGCAGGATTCCGCCTGCCCCGGTTGCAAAATAAGGATTTGCCCCTCCTTTTGTTTCTGCAATTACCCGGAAGGGCGGGTTGAGATTTGGCTCATAAGCATCCTTAAAGAAAGCGTAGGCTTTTTTGCCATTACCTAACCGGGAATATAATAAGGCAAATACAGCCTGGGTCATTGCCGGTGTCCCTTCATTGGGCACCCTGGTTTCATAATACTCGAGGTCTTTTTTGATTTGTGCCTGGTCAGTGATTTCTTTTAAAGGATAAGCAAGAAGATTTACATCGGCCTGTTTGATGCCTTCTCCCTGATAACTTGCATGCTCCCTTGTTACTCCATTTTCCATTTTCAATACAGGAATATTATTAGCTACATGCATCCAGTCAGGGTCAGGAGTAAGCCCCAATATTTTTGCAGCTTCAGCAGCAAATTGCAGATTGGCTTTTGCGGCTGCATTGGTGAATGCGTTATTGTCTACATTTTCTGCCCATTCATCTGCTGCCACTACATTTTTGATATCATAATGCCCCGCCCCGTTTCTTTCCACACGTGATGCCCAGAAATCAGCAGTGGCTGAAAGTATCGGCCAGCCTTTTTCGCGAAGCCAGTCTTTGTCCTGGGTAACACAATAATAATTCCACGCAGCAAGCGCAACGTCTGCGGAAATATGATGTTCGAACGGGCCGCTTAATGCCCAAACGGGCGTTTCTTCCACACCGGTGCCGGCGCTTTCCCAGGGGTACATGGCTCCTTTATAACCATTGGCAAAAGCATTTTGTTTTGCCGCTTCCAGCCTTTTATAACGGTAATCTATAACCGATTTTGCAAGCTCCGGGTGAAGTACGAGCAAAGCGGGGAACATCCACAGGTCAGCATCCCAGAATACATGGCCATTATAACCTAATCCGCTTAAACCCATCGGCGAAGGGCTGTAAGCCGTTCCTTCCCTCACGAATGAATATAAATGGTATATCATGCTGTGTACATCCTGCTGCGCTTGTGCGTCACCGTTAATAGTAATATCGCTTTTCCATAATTCATCCCATGCCTGGTTGTGAAACGTGATGAGGCGATCCCTTCCCTGTAACCTGGCTAAAATAGTCAGTCTCTCCGCTTCATTCAGCGGGTCGTCATGATGGGCAGAAGTGACGGAAGAACCGGCAATGGCAAACCGGTAAATTTCGTTGGCTTTTATTTTTTTGCTGAATTTCATCAGGTGCATGTTGTTGTCCCACATCTCATGGATTACTTTTGGTTCCTGGCCATGAGGTTCATTAAAAAGAAATGTGGTTGATGCGCACATCATTAATTTTCCGGTAGGGCTTTTTGCTGACGAGGTAAGCAGGCTGAGCAACACATGCGGCCTGTCAATTTCGTTATAATAATTCTGAACATCCTTCAGGGCGTCTGGCGCTTCCATGACACTTGCACCCGTGATGGAAATATCCTTTTTTGCAGTTATGGAAATATCCATTAAAACAGTATAAGGCAGTTGCCGCAATGCATAATAAGTATATGAGATGACAGCTTTGTCACCATAAGCGAAAGAAGCGGTGAAACTCGCATGGTGCATATCAAGCTCCTGCTTCATCCCGGAAATATCTTTAGCTGAAACTTCTTTATCATCAATGCTCATCCTCATGTTGAGCAGGTTAAAACTGCGGAGAAAATTACTTACCCTTCCCCTGCCATATAAATCATAAGCACCGGCAAGCACCACGTCCTTCACCTTAAATGGTTCAGGAGAAGAAACAATGCCGATCATACCGTTGGCAACAGTAACGCCATAATAATGGGAAGGATCAATTTTATCAGCAGTAATTTTCCATGAATCCTGGGAAAATGAGGAATAAGAAATAAGGAACAGGAAATGGAATATGAGCAATCGTTTCAGCATAATCACATATTTATTGATTATGCAAAGTATAAAATTTGGGAGAATTAATTCCAGTAATCTATTGTTTTAATCAATCGCTGTAACTTACTAAGCAGGTCAGGTTCACTTGTGGCAAAATCTTCTGTTACAAGATGATTGTCTATGCTGAATTTTGCGATTTGTGCTGCAAGCTCAACTTCAGATAAGGAATGATTTCCCCGCTTCTTAATTTTTCAAAAAAGCCTCTCTGTTTGTTTTGGTCAACATATTTTTCAAATAAGTTTCCGTAGTACCATCATTAATCCAAAACATCATTTTGCTACCTTTGGTATCGCCAAAATTGTTTGTAAGCTCGGATTCATTATAATTTGCAAATTTCATAGATTCAATATCAACCTTCCCTTATTTTTCTGATAATAATATTAATTGGAATAAATTTTTCAAAGCCTTGTTTTTCATTCGCGAAACACTTGTAGTTTTTTCTTTTACAGAAATAACTATAATCATGAATCCGATCTGCAAAAACAAGGCTTTTAGTTTTAACTCTTTTTCTTCTTTCGTAAACCAAATATGGAGGCCATGCCGATTAACCCCAATGCCGCAAGCACAATCCCTGTTCCTTTTTCGGTTGGCTTATGCAAATCAATAGAAACGGTTTTATACGAAGCGACTTCAGGCATATTCTTTTCTTCATTATCTGCTACCACATCCCAGTCGCTGTAGTTTTTGCCTGTTAATGCTGTGAGGTTCTGTAGTTCTTCTTTTCTGCGTTCTTTCAGTTGCTGCAAATATTTTTTTCCGGCCTCGCAATTAAAATCACCATTTGCAGGGTGTGTAATGATATAGCGTACCTGATAATTTTCAGCGTTGGCAGTTTCTTCAAACATCAGGTCCTGCGGGAAAGCATTCCGGTTATAACGTACATGTATACGCGTAAAGAATACATGCGATGAATAATCACTCTCATACTGGCTTTCATCCATATAATCATTCCAGTTTCTTTGCAGCCACCAAACGCCGGATTGAAGAAGGTCCTGGGTGGTTGGTGCTGCCGCAACGCAAGGATCGCATTTTAGGTAATTCTGCGGGCTCACATCCCAGGCGTATTCCAGCATGGCTACCGATTTGCCATCAAGGTTCCATTGATGTTGAAAAAGATTGGAATAAAAGTTGGCAAAATTGTTTTCTATAAACAACGGCACATTTTTCCCGGTAGGCAGGGAAACCGTTCGGTAGTTGGTGCATTCGATCCTGCCCGTTTTGGAAAAGGCATATACGATCATGTCTTGGTCGCCATCGGCATTGGCCATACCCAGCCGGATAGGCAACATAAATTTCGGTGACCTGAAAGATATCTGTACCGGTCTCAGGAAACTGTTATTTAATTTTTTCTGTTCCTTCTCATTTACTTTCACCACGAAGAATTTCAGGTTACTTTTAATATAAGGCTCGAGCACCTCATCAGCCCCTGAAGGTATTTTATAGCCGTTTTCGGTTAACCATTCCCGTAAGCCAGTGGATTCTTTGGCACTCAGTATCATTATATCATATTCACCAACAAGATATTTGGCTTCTATTTTTACTCCCAGGTTTTTACGCTTGTCTATTCCCAATGCGGATACGACAACATCATTTAATGCTAATCCTGCTGCTCTCCCTTCTAATTCATTTTTATAAGTTGCCTCACAAGGATTTTGATCGTAATACTCTACCAGTCTCGGTTTGCTGTAATCATTCAACTTCTCGAATATCTGTTGGTCTACCACCTTGATATCTTTTTTCTGTAATACCACCGGCACTGGCACTACCATGGCAAAATCCTTCATATCGCCATGAAAATCGTTGTACATCGTTATTACGTTTCTTGATCCATCATGCACGATAATGACTTGTGATGTTTTGTTCTTCAATGTACCATCTGCCTTGCTGACATAGAAGCCGCAGAAGGCAGATGCTTCATGAGTAATCATAGAGATAAGCACCAGCAAAGCGGCTGTTTTTTTTGTAATCGTTCGCATAGTTGTTTGTTTAATTGTGGAGAATATATGTAGATTAATGGTTGACGGAATCCATTGAAAAGCTTTTGATCTGAAAATATGATTGAGTAGGGGAACAAGCGGCGCAAAAATTACCAGCGACCAGATGGCCGTATTGTATTTCCATCTGAAAGCTGACAAATAAAATGCAGCAAGTGCAATCAATATTGCCCAGGCTATTCTTGCAGCCGGATGGTTAGGAGATGTTTTCGGGTCGCTGATCATGAAAAAAGTGAACAGCAACAAATTGCCTGTGCTGAGGGAGTGAATAAAATAATCTAAAGGCCAGCAAAGAACGATAACCTGGCGCCAGTAAAGCAAACAGGCATACGTGAAAAGAAAACTCAGGCTGATGTCCAGTTTTTGTACCCTGGTTACGATGATTGTTCCGAACGTAACAACAGAAAAAATGATTACAATATCTGTTCCCCATTGTCCTGGTGACAGCCACGCATCATTGCTAAAAAGCAATGTGGCAGCAATTCCGAAAGCAGAAGGGTTAAAGAAGTGTTTTCCATTGAGCCTGAAAATATATTTGGAAGCGACCGCAAAAAATGTCGCTAATAAGGCGGTGTGCCAATGATTGGTTTTTAAGAGAAGGCATAAGCTGAGCGAACTGATCAAAGCGCTAAGCCCGAAAAAGTGGAAGGCTGAAAGTGAAACAAACTTTTTTTGCCTGATACTTTCTGCTATATAATTAATGAACAAGCAACCGGCAATGTATATTACATAATGCATCCAGCCTGTATCCCAGCCCAACCACAAAGTTCCATAGGTTAAAAAAAGCAATTGAAAAAAAATCTGGAAATACCTTGGATCTGCTGCAAACGTTCTGCCATGCATAATAACAGGTTTTCCAATCAGATGAGAAGCCAACTATAATTACATAATTTTTTATTTACTTTTCTAGAAAAAAATAAAAAATTATGTACATTAACCCAATGCCCGTTATATCAAATAGCTATGATGCTTTTGCCAATGAAGGGGTTTCCTCGCCTTTTAGCGCTGCAATTTCTCTTTCGGGTTTAACAAATACGAAGAGCCGCCACATGTTGTAACGAAGGCATAATGTATAAAATAACATGGGTGGAATGACTCCCGAAATCCATAATAGGGGCACCAGTACAGGGTAATAAGTGAATTTCAGGCCGTACACCAGAAGTACTTTTGCGGCAGAAATAAAAATAAACTGCATGCAATAAATGAAAAGGGAATGGAAACCGATTACTCGCAGGAAGCGTAAAATTTTATGTTTCTGCAACTGGAAAGAAACATTAACTGATAAAATACAACCAATCATTGCTTCCGCCATATAAAGAAATGGCCTTTTATACTCGACAAACCTGTCAGATCCTTGTCCAACTGTAAGATTTACGTGTGTGCAGTAATACTGCATAAAAGCAAATATGATAAACAGGGGGAAAAATATTTTTAAAGAAGCAAAACGATCTACATTTTCCTTGTTCAATACTATAGAGGATATTGTATCACCAATTGCAAAATAAATAAAGAAGGCGCAATAATCAGTTAATATGCCGGCGTCAATATCATTGACGTGCAAATATGCTGAAACGCAATACAACCCTAAACCAAGAAAGATTTGAGCAACCGGGCTTACTTTTAATTTCACTTTCAGAAAGGCATACACTACGCCTATGGCAAATAGTGCATTTAAATACCATAAATGTCCGTTGCCAATAATCCGGGGATTTGTAAAAAGGCTTAAAAACAAATGCAGGTTAAATGAATGTGTTTGATGGTAATTATATGCAGTCCAAACAACTATTTCTAAAATACCCCATACTATCAAAGGATATAAAATATTATTGATACGCCCTTTTACATATCCCGGATAGCTTTTCCGTTGCAAACTGCCTGATAGAAAAACCCCGGATATGAAAAAAAATAAAGGCATCCTGAATCCGTACAACAGCATACCCAGGTAAGCAAAAAAGAAAGAATGCCCCTGGTAAATATTATTATCTCCCAAAGCATCGAGGGCATGGCCGTAACCTACTAATATAATGCTGATCCCTTTGTCATAATCAATCCAGCTGTACCTTTTTTCTTTGAGTATGAATTGCGTGTTAATTAGTCTCACAGGTCATATTTAATTGTTAGGTAAATATTGTCGGCCGGGAATATGATTCCAGGCTACAACTTTTATTTTTAAGCTGATATTAATTTTAAACAGTTAAACGGATAATGGAAAAATTTCTCAGATGAAAAATGAACCATAACACTTCATCATGAAGGAAGGCTGGCATGATAAAGGCTTAAACGAATATGGCTGCAAGACGTTAAAGATAAATAAATTTTGATAAATGCAATAGTGCTGAACTATTATTCTGCACTACTTTTTTACTTCTTCGCCCAGTCATTATCCTTCATCCAATCAGCCAATCGCTGCGGCCAGTTTTTTAGTGTAATGAAATCCGATCGGTAGCCCATATTAAATGCATGGGCCCCTTTTTCGTACAAATGCATTTCTACCGGCACTTTTGCCTTTCGGTGCATCTGCACGAGCTTTAGTAACGGTTCAGAGCAACATTCATCTCCATTGGCGGCAAGCATAAAAGTAGGAGGAGCATCGGAAGGAACAGTGTCAGGCACACACAATGGCCCGGGGTAAATTAATACCTGGAATGCCGGTCGCGCAGGTAATTGATCTATATCATCATAACTGGCGAGATGATTTTCTTTGAAGCGGTAGGAAACCCATCCTGCTACTTCACCTCCCGCTGAAAAACCCATCACACCCAGTTTCGCAGTATCGATATTAAATTCTTTGGCGCGGTTTTTTACCAGGCGCATAGCACGGAAAATATCCTGCATCGGGTTTTCCTGTGTGTAAGGCGAATGATCCATACGGAACAGGCGGTATTTCAAAACAAAAACAGTTATACCAAGACTATTTAAAAATTTTGCAGGATCCCTACCTTCCGAATTGTAAACGATATTCAAAAAACCCCCTCCCGGGCAAACAACTATTGCAGTTCCGTTAGCAATGTCTTTTGGTGCAGGATAGACTGTAAGTGAGGGGTTATTGATATTGCGGACCCACCAATCCTTAGCCATTTCAGGTTCGTTCTTTAATTTTTCAAATCCGGGAGCGCCATTTTGCCATAAACGAATTACCTGAAGGCTGTCTTGTGCATGCAAAATACCAGATGGGAAAGACAAAAAAATGAGAATGAAACAAAAACGATAGTGAAACGATTTGATAAGCATGTTTTGATAATTCTGATTTGTATTTTGATACCAGCTCCGTAATGCTGCTCAACACTGTTGCGTCACAATCACTTTCCCGGCGCATCATTATTCAGCATGGACTAATAACCTAGATATCCGGAGATTTTTTTGTTTACTGTATTTTCAGGTTCAGCATTTTTTCACACTCTCGTCAAATATACGCAAAATAAAAAGCTACCTTTTGTGGTAGCTTTTATTTTAGTTTACAGGGCAATTAATGCCAGTAATGATAATGATGATAGCCTTCGTGATATCTTACACAATAACAGCTGCTGAACATGATGCCTGCGAGTATAACCACAAGACCGACCAGGATGACCTTTTTCATATTTTCGATTTTTTAAGTTTTATTAAGCGATGAATTTTCATCGTTTCATAATAGAAACAAAAACCCATCCTTTGTTTATTAAGGAAATGTTTTTAATTGATAACAGGTTGTTAACGGTTCTTTTTTACTGGTATCAAAGCCTACACCATTATCGGTAATCACCGGCTTATGACGCCTTTTTTTATATGCAATTTTATCTGCACAAGCTTTGCGCGGCTATACCTGATAATATTGTTCAATTGCTCTTGTACTATACGGTACAACGCAAGTTTTTTATGAGGGCAGGTTTTTAACAGTTGCGATTTGCTGCCGTGTTTAAAGATTATTTTAAACACTTGATCGGTATATCTTTTTAATAAAATCTTGTATAAGCTGAATAATATCAGATTCCATACTATCATAGATAACAAACTGTGAAGAAATGTTCCTTATATTTTCAATAGCAGTTTCAATAACAGAATTCACCTGTTTTCAGTGAATTTTTCTTGACCAGTTTTTGCATCAATCAATTCAATCTTCCACCCTGCTATATTATAATGACAGTGCTGTAACTACAGGAATGATCATTACCAATTTCAATCCTGCATTATTTACTATTGATGGGAAGGTCAGCCAAAGCAGTGTAGGTTTCAGTTACAGCCGGTGGATGCAGCAGGGCAAATAAGTGGCAATGCAGTAAACGGGAGCCTGACTACTATATTACCTTACCTGTAAAATTGCTATCGTTCACAGCGATGCCTAACCGGGAAACGGTGGAGTTGAACTGGATAACCACATCAGAAGAAAACACAGACGGGAAAAGCTGGGAACAGGCAGGCCAGACAGTTGTTAAAGGAGATGCATCTGTTCAGCAGCAATATGATTTTATTGGTAATGCTCCTGCAAACGAAATAAATTATTTAAATGGGAACTTTACCTGGAGCAACATGACACAGGCAGAAATAAAAATAAGGATAAAGCCGGTATATTTATCTGGCCATACCCCGTGGCTACTCAATTAAAAATGATGAATATAAAAAATGCGGGAGAGATAAGGATCTATAATATGAACGGAAGGCTGGTCATATCAGACAATACAGCTGGCCTTTCTTCAAAAACGTTAGAGGTATCAAACTTTCAGCAGGAGTTTATATTATTTCATTCATAGGCAAAACCGGAGAGATATATGGGAGAATTTGTTAAGTCGTTAAACTGAAAAAGGCCAATGCAGAGTAGAAATACTAAAAATTCAAAAGTCAGGCTTTAAAAAATAATATGCACAAACGATCTCCGTTATTATTAAAAGGAGATCGTTCTCCTTCTCATCTTAATCCAACCTGTTAAGTAATGAAGTTGTTGTGTGAAAAGTGACAAGTCTTTTCCTTTGAAGCATATTGAAAATTCCGGCAAACCTACGTCTCTTACAGAACGTAAACATGGGGTTTAATTTTCTCCAATCGGACCTGATTTGTTATAATATTGCTTGAACCTGAATATCTGCAGATTTTCCCAATAAGAATATATAATTCCGAATCGGGGATTTTTATCTGGTTGCAAAAGAAAACTGCTTTTGATTTTCAGCAACTTTTGTTTTGGCACTAAAATCGAATGTTATTATCTAAACCGTTCTCCTATGAATAATTCCTATTCTCTTTGCTATGGATATTATCATGATAAGGTATTCAGAATACTGTCTGATAAATCAAAAAATTCCCGGCTTTTTAAATTTACAATTATCTTCTTGCTTTTTTTAGTTAATTCAGCATCTGCACATGCACAAAACCTTTTGCTTGATGGCAGTGCTGAATCGGACCCTACTACTAACGGATGGACTGCAGTTTCAATGGGTACCGATTGTAATAGTGTGCCAAATTGGGGTAACGGTTGGCGTACTTTGGGTAACCAGGGTGGATACCCTACGGCACAAAATGGATCCAGCTATTTCTATCCGGGTTGTGCGCCAAGTAATGGAACAGTATATGAATTATACCAGGATGTAGATGTATCTGCAAATGCTGTTGCTATTGATGCAGGAGGAGGCACTTTTACATTTTCCGGATATATGCAAGTATATAATCAAAGTCCGGCAGATCAGTCTGAAATAATTGTTGAATACCGTGACGCAACCAATACAACGGTTCTTGCTTCTTACAATACCGGGTATAAAAACGATATTAATGCATGGAAATTATATTCGAACACACAAGTTGCTCCTTCAGCAACAAGATATGTTCGCGTAAGATTGATAGGTAAAGTTAATGCGGGCCCATCGACCGATTCTTATTTCGATAATCTTTCTTTAACAGCAACATACTGGCCTACTATAAGTGGCAATGTTTATGATGATGCGAATGGTTTGACTGATAACACAATAAACGGAACCGGTACAAATGCAAATAATAATATCTATGCTAATGTAGTGAAAGCTTCGAACAATAAAGTGGTTGCATCTTCACTTGTGGCTTCTGATGGTACATATGCAATGGCAGTTACTTCGGGTGTAACATATAAACTAATCCTTACAGCTTTGTCACAAACAACAGGGACAACTTTAACTACTTCATCACTTCCCTCCGGTTGGAAAAGCACTGGAGAGTTTTTGGGAACGGGCGCCGGAAACGATGGAATTGTTGATGGCATATTATCAACCGGCATATTAAGTGCAAATATTTCCAATGCCAATTTCGGTATTGACCAATTGCCAATATCCGACAACAAAACTTTCAGCAATTTTAATGGCAGTTATTTTACTAGTGCACAAAGCAACGGCAACCCCACCATTACGGGTTACAAAGGCGTTGCTGCGAACAGCGCAGGTTTTTCTTCTTACTTCAGTACGCTTGGTGATATGACGGGCAGCGACCCGGAAGATTGCTTAGCAGCATCAAGCTGTAATGCGAATAAAAGCTTTTATATATCTTCAGTGTTGTCAACTACTTTGCTTTATTATAACGGAAGCGCACTAACAGCAGGGGTGACCATTTCAAATTTTAATCCCGGGCTGCTTACCATATATGGGCAACTGAGCCAGAGTAATATGGGGTTCAATTATCAATTGGTAGATGCGGCAGGTCAGAAAAGCAGCGCTGCAGCAACCTGGAGCCTTACAACCTTTACTACTTTGCCTGTTCAACTGGTATCATTCACGGCGACGCCTAACCAGAAAATGGTGGAGTTGAACTGGTTGATTGCATCCGAAGAAAATACAAGCCGTTATGAGATATGGCATAGTACAGACGCCGATAACTGGCAAAAAATCGGGAATGTAACTGCCCTGGGAAATACATCAATTGAAAGGCACTATGGGTTCATAGACTACTCTCCTGACGAAGGAATGAATTACTATAAACTGAAAATATACGATTTGAATAACAGTTATACTGAGAGCAACGTGGTACAGGCTGAGATAACTGGCATAAATGAAAACAATATATTGATCGGACCTAATCCCGCATATGGGACATTAGCGGTAAGCAATATGAAAAATATCATGCGAATGGACATTTATAATATGAACGGACAGCAAATAATGTCTGAAAATGTAAATGGGCTTTCTGTAAAAAAATTAGATGTTGGAAAATTCTCTCCCGGGTTATATATCATTTTAGTCGTGAACAGGAATGGAGCGGTTTCCGGGCGCATAAAATTTGTGAAAGCAAGTAATTGAGAATAAGCAGGGTTTACAGGCAAATAGAAAAGCTCCGTTGTTTACGGAGCTTTTAATATTAATTCAGATATACTTACTTGTTAGGTTGAGGTGTATAACGCAAATAAGGCTTAACGATTTTTAACCCTTTCGGAAATTTCTTCTGCGCATCTTCTGTTGAAACGGCGGGAACAACAATCACATCTTCACCTTCTTTCCAGTTAGCGGGAGTGGCTACACTATAGTTTGCGGTCAGTTGTAACGAATCAAGTACACGCAATACTTCTACAAAATTCCTTCCGGTCGATGCCGGGTATGTGATAATCAGTTTAACCGTTTTATCCGGTCCGATAATCACCAATGAGCGTACTGTTGCAGTGGCGGATGCATTAGGATGAATAAAATCATACAATAAAGAAACTTTCCTGTCGTCATCGGCAATAATCGGGAAACCGACATGGCAATTTTGTGTTTCATTTATATCATTGATCCAGCTGAGATGTTTATCCACCGGGTCTACGCTCAGAGCCAACACCTTAGTATTGCGTTTTGCAAACTCCTCCTGTAACAATGCAGTCCTGCCAAGTTCAGTGGTACAAACAGGGGTATAATCTGCAGGGTGAGAAAATAAAATCCCCCAGCTGTTTCCCAAATAATTGTAAAAGTCAATATCACCAACAGTTGTTTTTGCCTGGAAATTCGGAGCTGTATCTCCTAAACGTAAACTCATAATTTTATTTTTAAAAGTTAATAAAAAATCAGTTATTAAAAAAATCGGATTACGAAGATATTAATTCCCTATTAATGTTGTAGACTATTTTAAATATTTTTTATGTTATGAGGTAACACTTTTTGTAAAAGCTGTTACCTCATAACATAAAATTACAAACCGCCTGCTTTTGTAATAACATATTTTCCGAAACGGTCTTTTACATCGTCGATTGCCTTATAAATACCTGTTTTTTTCTCCACATTTTCAAAAAGGTTAGTCTGGATGGCTTCATCGGTAAGCTCACTCAGGCGTGTACCTAATAACCTTAGAGGTTCACCTTTTCGATATAATTTATGAAACAATTCTTTTGCATTGGCAATAAGTTCATCATCATAACAGGTAAACGGGATACTGGTTTGCCTCGAGGTGGTTTCGAAATCCGGGTAACGTATTTTCACAGCGATGCAACCCGCTGTTTTGTTCTGCCTTCGCAGTTCATGCGCAATCTTTTCTACCATGCGTACCAGCTCACGCATAAAAAAATTGATATCTGTTTTATTTTCTTCAAAAGTACTTTCAGTGGAAATTGATTTTGATTCATGATAAGGAACTACTTGCCCATGATGAATACCGTTTGCTTTATTATGAAGGTCAGTTCCATATTTACCGAAAAGTTTTTCAAGTTTTGAAATAGGGTATTCGCTCAGGTCTTTGATTGTTTCAATGCCAAGTTCCTGCAATGAACTGCACAAGTGTGTGCCCACACCCGGAATTTTGTTGATAGCAAGCGGAGCAAGAAATTCTTTTTCCCTGCCGAAAGGGATATGCAAATAGCCATTGGGTTTTGCCTCATCTGTTGCAATTTTCGCAACCAATTTATTGGAAGCAAGCCCGAATGAAATCGGCAACTTTGTTTTGTCAATGATTTCCTGGCGAAGGTCGATGACCCATTGAAAAGGCTGAAAATATTTTTGCATTCCTGTCAGGTCCAAATAAAATTCATCGATGGATGCACGTTCAAACAACGGTGCCTTGGCAGCAATAATATCTGTTACCCATCTGGAAAATTTGCTGTATTCACCTCTTGATCCACCAACCACAATTGCCTGAGGGCAAAGCTTCATAGCTGTCTTCATCGGCATGGCGGAATGAACTCCATATTTCCTGGTTTCATAACTGCATGCAGCAACAACACCGCGTTCACGCCCGCCTACAATCAATGGCTTGCCGATCAATGAAGGGTCATTAAGCCTTTCGACCGATACAAAAAAAGCATCCAGGTCAAAATGTGCAATTAATTTTTGTTGATGTTCAGCCATAGTCATCTGCTCAAAGATACTAAAAAAATTAGCCATCCCAGACTGAAATAACAAATGAAAATTGCTATTTTTAATACATGGATTGGCTGAATGCAAGTATATCGCCTTTAAAGGACCTTATTGCTTTCCTGAGCAAACAATCACGCACCAACGATGTGCAGAAAAAACAGGTGATGATGGAACTGCGCAATAACCTGAATGTTTTCAAAAATGGGTTTGTAAATAATACGCCTTATGATACCATGATTGATTTGCTTAGTAACGATGCCATTCAGCAGGCAATCAAAAACAATTTTTCATTTAACAAATTGAAGAAAGGGGCCATTAAAGCCGGAAATGTTTTTGACGAACGGAATAAAAAATACATCGGCTGGACGACTGAGAAATTGGTTGATAAAATTGATGAGAAAATTGTGGAGCTGAAAAATATCAAGAAGATGAACGGCACCGTGAAAGGGACCAAAAACAATGTTTCATTAATGATGAGCAACCTTTATTTCCGGATGAAATTGCTGGTGGATTTTATAAGATCGGAAAACTAAATTTGGAAACAAATGAAAGGTCTTGATCTTACAAAATTTTATGCAGCATTAATTATTTTAGTCTCTGCAATCGCTTCATGGCTTATAGATAATGTTGCTGTAAACTATGATAGAATGGAACTTGGGGCATTGGCGAATTTATTCGTTCCACCAATCATAGGATTTGTTTCATTAATACTATTCTTATTACTTGATTGGAGGTTTCCAAAAGCCCGATTTTGGGTGACAATAATATTTGTAGTCATTAATTTGTTCATCGGAATTGAAATACGATACGAATGCTGTATTGCTTGAGTACAATTTTTTCCTGATTTAATTCCTTTTTTATAGGTAAACCTCCAGCAGCCCATCCGGCAACTCCACATGCAATTGCTTTTTCTTCTTATCAATTTTTTGTAGCGTTCCTTCGTGAATAGGTATCAATGCTTCTTTATTATTGATAAAAATTTTGCAAAGGATCTGGTGCGGTTGCTCAATCACTTCTGCAATTTCTCCCAAATCATTTTCCTGATCAATCAAATGAAAGCCTACAAAAGAAATAGGTGCAGATTTCCCGGCATGTTTTTCAAAATCATCTTCGGTGAGCCATAATTCTTTTTGTAATATTTTTTGTGCGGCTTCTTTTGTATTGATGCCTTCCAGCTTTATATAAACCTCACTATCTGTTTTTATTCGGGCATGTTCTATGAAGTAAGGAAGCAGAGAATCTTTCAGGGTTTCAATAAAAACAGTTTCAAGAGATTTTAAAGAAGTCTTTTTTCCAAGATAATGATGAAGGATCATTTCGCCTTTTACTCCAAATGTGGAAACCAGTTTACCAATATTTCTGTATTCGGCCATGGAAATAAAATTAATCAGAACAATTCATTCCGAGAGGCAAGATTAATAACACACTATCCATAAAAAAACGTGAAACGCGAGAACTTTACTTCTCACCTTTCACGTCTCGCAATTATTTGTGGAAAAGGAATGAATTCAGCAGAAGCGTTTATGCATTACCGTTACCTTCCGGTCTTCTTTCCGGTCTCCTGTCCGGCCTGCCGCCCGGGCCGCCCGGGCCGCCCGGTCTCCTGCCTCCACCCCTCTGCTTACGGTTTTCTTCCTGTTTTTTCTTTAACTGAACTTCATGTTCCGAGTGCCATTTCTGGAACTTTTCCATAGCGGAAGCTTCATCAAATAATCCCAGTTTAACACCGCGCAACAGGTGTTTTAGGTAAAGCACCCCTTTAAAAGACAAAATTCTTCTTACAGTGTCGGTTGGTTGAGCGCCTTTGTGAAGCCAATCAAGGGCTTTTTGACGGTCAAGCTGAACTGCTGCCGGAACTGTCAGTGGATTGTAAGTGCCAATTTTCTGGATAAATTTTCCATCTCTTGGAGCACGAGCGTCTGCTATAACTATAAAATAAAATGGTCTTTTTTTAGACCCATGGCGTTGAAGCCTGATTTTTACTGGCATTTTAAATAGACATTTAAATGCGTTAACAAATAGGGTTTTAAAAATTTTGGACTGCAAATGTAGTTATCCAAAATAATTGTGCCAAATTTAATGCAAGAGATTTTAAGATTATAATCCTGTTGATAATTTCTTTATAAAATTTTAATCATATTCAGCGTTTTCCTAAGCCGAAATTCCCTGGCATGGGCATTTTGTTCATTGTTTTCATCATTTGTTTCATCTGCTCGAATTGTTTGAGGAACGCGTTCACATCATTGATATCTTTTCCGCTGCCAGCAGCAATTCTTTTTCTGCGGCTCTGGTTTATAGCATCGGGGTTTGCTCTTTCATACGGAGTCATGGAATTAATCATGGCCTCAATTCCCTTGAAAGCATCATCGCTGATATCAATATCTTTTATGGCTTTGCCTACCCCGGGTATCATGCCCAACAGGTCTTTGATATTTCCCATTTTTTTGATTTGCTGCAATTGCTGTTTGAAATCTTCGAAATCAAATTGATTTTTGCGGATTTTCTTTTCTAATTTTTTTGCCTGTTCATCATCAAACTGCGCCTGCGCTTTTTCAACCAGAGTGGTAATATCACCCATACCTAAGATGCGTTGTGCCATTCTTTCCGGGTAAAACACATCAAGCGTATCGAGTTTTTCTCCGCTGCTGATAAATTTAATCGGTTTTTGAACCGTATATTTTATGGATAATGCTGCGCCGCCTCTTGTATCACCATCCAGTTTGGTCAGCACTACTCCTGAAAAATTAAGCCTGTCGTTGAAAGCTTTTGCCGTATTAACTGCATCCTGCCCTGTCATCGAATCCACTACAAAGAGAATCTCCTGGGGATTCACTGCCGATTTTATATTAGCTACTTCTGTCATCATGGCTTCATCAATAGCCAGGCGACCTGCGGTATCGATAATAACAACATTTTTGTTTTTTGTTTTTGCTTCCCTGAGGGCATTTTGAGCAATCTCAACAGCATTTTTATTCTCTGGTTCGCTGTAGACCTCCACATCTATTTGTCCACCTAATACTTTTAATTGGTCAATAGCAGCCGGGCGATAAATATCTGCGGCTACGAGCAGGGGTGAAAGTCCCTTTTTGGATTTAAGGTAATTAGCCAGCTTTCCGCTGAAGGTGGTTTTACCGCTACCCTGAAGGCCTGCAATTAAAACGACAGCAGGATTTCCTTTTGCATTAAACTCCGTTTCGCTTCCTCCCATTAATTCGGCCAGCTCGTCTTTTACAACCTTCACCATCAATTGTCCGGGGCTGATAGCCGTGAGTACTTTCGCACCTATTGCTTTCTCCTTAATTGTGTCCGTGAATTCCTTGGCTATTTTATAATTCACGTCAGCATCTACCAGTGCCCTGCGGATATCCTTTACCGTTGCTGCCACATTTAACTCCGTAATCCTTCCTTCACCTTTTATTTGTTTGAATGCAGATTCGAGCCGCTCCGTAAGATTTTCGAACATAATATCTTTTTGAATAGTGTTTAAAAACAAAAGTGAATATGACATGAAGCTATATTCACTTAAAACGAGCGGCAAATTTACGAAACAAGTAAGCTGCTTAAAAATATATTCTGAAGGTAAAAGGCATCAGTTGGTTGTGATTCAGGATCTTTTCCTGAACATAATTAGCCGGCTGACGCCATGGTCAGGAGAAAAATGAAATATTTAGTGTACAGTTTTTTAAATACCCAGGTAGGCCCTGAGTGTGCTGGAATGTGTATTGGTCCTTAGTTTGCTGATGGCCTTGTCTTTTATCTGTCTCACCCTTTCCCTTGTCAGGTTGAATCTTTGACCGATATCTTCAAGGCTCATCGGATGATCGACTCCAATACCAAAGAAATAACAGATTACTTCTTTTTGCCTTTCAGTGAGCGATTGAAGAGACCTATCAATCTCCAGCTTCAAGGATTCGTTGTGTTCAATATTCATTTCCGTTCTTTCTGCATTCGGGTTTTCAAGCACATCAAGCAAAGTATTGTCTTCGCCTTCTGATAGAGGTGTATCAACACTCACATGTCTTCCTCCCATACCAAGCGTTGAAGAAACTTCTTCAATATCAAGTTCAAGCATTTCTGCCAGTTCTTCAGCTGAAGGCTCACGTTCAAATTCCTGTTCCAGTTGCGAATAGGCTTTTTGAATACGATTGGTTAATCCTACCTTATTTAATGGAAGACGAACAATTCTCGACTGTTCTGCAAGTGCTTGTAAAATACTTTGGCGGATCCACCATACTGCGTATGAAATAAATTTGAACCCGCGTGTTTCATCAAAACGTTGAGCCGCTTTGATTAAGCCAAGATTTCCTTCATTAATCAAGTCTGGTAGAGTAAGCCCCTGGTTTTGATATTGCTTTGCTACTGATACCACAAATCGAAGGTTTGCTTTTGTAAGTTTTTCAAGTGCTTTCTGGTCGCCCTGCTTGATCCTGACTGCAAGCTTTACTTCCTCTTCAGGGCTTATAAGTTCTACTTTGCCGATTTCCTGCAAATATTTTTCCAGGCTTTGCGACTCACGATTGGTTATGCTTTTCGTGATTTTCAGTTGGCGCATACTCATAGGAAATATGTTTGAAGGGTTTGTAGAAAGGGTTTCATTGGCTGTTTATTTTATTGTTTTCCAGGTGAATTATTGGTTAAAAAACGCTTAATGAAATGTTTTCGTGTACCAATTACTTGTTTATTCTCAAAAACTTATTCCCAATTCCGAAACCAAGTTGTTTACAATTTAGCTATATAATTGATATTATATAAAATATTATTTGTAAAAATATATATTTCAATAATTTAAACCTGACCGATTATCATGCAGCTATTATTTTGGTAAAAGGAAATGCTATAAAAAAAAATTTTGATGGTTAGAATATTTTTCTATTATTGCAGCGCAGGTATGATCGTTCATACCTGGTTGAAATAAACTGCTGAGTTATTTAAAAAATCAATTAAATAATACTGCGGAAGAATGGTAAAAGATTCAATTGAGAAATAGATGAGCAAAAAACAATTATTTACGTTGGAGTATCCTGTAAGATGTTCGCCTTCCATTTTGTATGATTTTCTGAGCACACCAGCAGGCTTGCAGGAGTGGTTTGCTGATAAAGTAGACGAACGTGAAAATGTTTTCAGTTTTTCATGGAATGGTTCGGTTAATAAAGCAGAAGTGGTAGAAAGCGAGCTTGAAAAATTCATCAGGTTTCATTGGGCTGATGCGCCTAATGACGAATTTTTTGAATTCCGAATTGAAAAATCGGAAGTAACCAACCAAACTATTTTAGTGATTAAGGATTTTGCCGATAAAAAAGATATAAAAGATCAAAGCCAATTGTGGAGTTACCAGGTAAAAGATTTGTTCCATCGCCTCGGCAACTAAGCCGATTGGGTTGCCTGCAAAACATCTCTGAACAGCTCGGTCAAAATTTCTTCGCAATTATTCCATTGAGATAATTCAGTTCTGGCAGAAAGTTTCAGGTAAGGTTTGCTTTGTATATTTTCCGCAAACTCTTTTTCGGTTATATATGACAGTGGAATGTAGTTGTGTTCGTGTTCATGTTGCCATTCATCATTGGAAGTGGCAACCCTAAAATGTTTGCCTGCAAGGATTGCGGCATTTTTATACAGCAGATTAGAATATTTTTCTTTATAAATACCTTTGAGATGAATGGTAGTACTGAAATATTTTCCCCACCAAAACATGGTGCGCACGGCAAAAACACTTTCCCTGTTAAAAAGCCGGGGATAATCCAGAATGACATAAGGAAGCCCTTTGTAATTTTCTCCTTTTGATATTTTCGGTTGTATTGCCGTAATTTCTTCAGGAATTGCGAAGTTTTGTATTTCTTCCTGCATATTTTCTGCCAGCAGGCTAAACAACCTGATAATTTTTTGTATGATAGTATTCTTTGTTAAAATAATATCTCCATCCTGAACCAACTGCAGTTCATTTGCAGAAAGCTTTATTTTTGCTTCTTTCATTCAAGAAAGTTACGGATTGTGATAAAAAAGCTAGACATACTTGTTATAAAAGCATTTATTGGTCCTTTTGTAGCCACTTTTTTTATCACACTTTTTGTGTTGGTAATGCAGTTCTTCTGGCTCTACATTGATGATATTGTTGGAAAGGATCTTGATTTTTTTACTATTGGCCGGTTTATCATGTATGTGAGCGCGACTTTGGTTACTCTTGCCCTGCCACTTGCGGTGTTGCTTTCTTCCATCATGACATTTGGGAACCTTGGGGAAACATTTGAACTCGTAGCCATTAAATCTGCAGGCATTCCCTTGCTACGTTTTATGAGGCCATTATTTATAGTAAGTATATTGATCTGCGGGGTGGCTTTTCTTTTTAATAATAATATCGGGCCCGTCGCTACCTTGAAGATGCGGACCATGCAATATGATATTATAGTTGCCAAGCCGGCATTTGATATTAAAGAAGGAATTTTTTATGACCGCATCGATGGTTATGTTATTAAAATCGGGAAAAAGGAGAAGGACGGATCAACCATAAAAAATGTCATCATTTACGAACAGAATTATAACCTGCAGGATAACCTGATTGTTGCAGAAAGCGGTAAGATGGATATTACCGCAGATAAAAAATTTCTTGAATTTAATTTGCATGACGGATGGATGTACCAGGAAAGAGGGAATCACTATGCTACTAACACCGAATTTATTCGTGTCGGTTTTAAAACATATAAGAAAGTACTTGACCTTAGCTCATTCAAACTCACCCAGTCTGATGAAAACCAGTTTAAAGGAAATTACCAGATGCTCAATATGAAGCAGCTGGGCATAACGATCGACTCGCTTGAAAAGGTTCAAAATGGTTATGCAAAAAAGATTAGTGATGATTTAAAACCTCATTTTAATTTTCAGAGATACCTTGATTCAAACTGGGCCTCAATTAAATCACCACCGGTACCAAAAAATAAAACATTCAGTGAATTGCTTCCCGACAGCGCAAGAAAAAGAGTGCTTGAACAGTCAATATCTTCTGCAAGCACAGCACGCTCTTTTGTGGAAACAACAGCCATGCTTTTCGATAATGATGAAAAAAATCTGAGGCTTCATCAGATTGCCTGGCATAGCAAGGTCACTATGTCAATAGCCTGTCTGGTTCTTTTTCTGATTGGGGCTCCATTGGGTTCCATAATACGCAAAGGTGGGATTGGATTGCCATTGATTTTTTCAGTTATCTTTTTTGTGATTTTTTATCTGCTTAATAATTATGGAACAAAATTCGTGAAGGAAGAAGTGCTACTTCCCTTCAGCGGAATGTGGCTGGCAACTTTTGTACTTGTGCCGATCGGGCTATTTCTTACTTACAAAGCATTGAATGATTCTCAATTGTTCAATAAGGAGTTTTATTATCGCTTATTTAAAAGAATTGGTATAATAAAAAGGAAAGCCGGGCAAATAAAAATTTCTGATAGCGGTTCTGATATGGCGCAATAGTTACATTTATCAGGATAGGTTGCAATAGAAACGGCTATATTATTTGCCGGGCATTTTTATTGTTTTTTTTGGCACTGAAAAGAATAAGAGAGTTTTTATATTCACCCTTAAATTAGAAACAACCGCATGGAGCAATTAATAAGTTACCAGAAGTTATTATCATTCACTGAGCAAATTTTTATCAAGATAGGATGTTCTGATAATGATGCTGCAACTGCAGCCAGGGTACTTCTCAGTGCTGATTTACGGGGAATTGATTCCCATGGCGTGGCAAGGTTAACAGGTTATGTGCGACTTTGGGAGGCTAAACGTGCCAATACAAAACCCGATATTAAAATAATTCATGAAACTCCTTCTACGGCTGTAGTCAATGGTGACGGCGGACTGGGATTAGTGGTGGCTCCTTTTGCTATGCAGGTAGCTATTGAAAAAGCAAAAAATGTCGGAACAGGATGGGTGAGTGTTTTGCATTCCAATCATTTTGGCATTGCCGGATCTCATGCCATGAAAGCGCTTGAGCACGATATGATTGGCATTGCGATGACTAATGCAAGTGCATTGGTTGCTCCTACTTTTTCTGTTGAACGATTATTAGGCACTAATCCGATTTGTGTTGCTGTGCCTGCAGGAGTGGAGCCTCCTTTTGTGGCTGACCTTGCTACAACAACTGCGGCAAACGGCAAACTTGAAATCTTACAAAGAAAAAATCAAATGGCGCCTGTTGGCTGGATACAGGACAAGAACGGTAATATATCCACTAATCCACATGAATTAAAATCAGGAGGCGCATTGTTGCCACTTGGTGGTGACAGGGAGCATGGATCTCATAAAGGTTATGCACTTGGGGCAGTGGTCGATATTTTTTCTGCAATACTAAGTGGTGCTAACTACGGGCCTTGGGTGCCTCCTTTCCCTGCATATGTGGTTATGCCTGAAAATATGCCGGGTAAAGGTATTGGCCATTTCTTCGGGGCAATGCGTATCGATGCTTTTCGCCCTGCAGCAGAATTTAAAAAAAATATGGATCAATGGATTCAACGCTTCCGTACAGCAAAGCCTGTTGAGGGACAAGAACAGGTGCTTATTCCCGGTGACCCTGAAAGGGAATTTGAATCAGAAAGAATGCAACGTGGAATTCCGTTGCTGCATGCGGTTCTGGAAGACCTTGAATTTTTAGGAGAAAAGTTTAATGTTGAGTTTGAATATGAACGTTAGACTATAAAGTGTAAATAACAGCGACTACGGGCAAAATAACCTGATAATTCATAATTCATAGTTCAAACCTCATACTTATCTTTGCACTCCAAAATTTTTTTATTAATGAAAATTATGAAATTCGGCGGCACATCGGTGGGCAAGCCGGAGCGTATGCACCAGGTAAGTGAATTGATTACCAAAGAAGCTGAACCGAAAATTGTAGTGCTCAGTGCACTAAGCGGCACGACTAATGCACTGGTTGAAATAGGGAATTCTATAGCTTCAGGCGAAAGAGAGCAGGCACGAAAGCAAATCGAAAAGCTGGAAGTGCATTATCAATCGTTTATTAAAGAATTGGTGAAAGAAGAAAAAAATTATGCAAAGGCAAAAGCAATTGTTGCTGAGCATTTTGAATTTCTGACTATCATTTTAAAAATTTCATTCAGTGAAGCATTAAGCAAGGATATACTTGCGCAGGGAGAATTGCTGTCAACAAAACTTTTCTGCGTTTACCTGGAAGAACAGGGAATAGACCATATGTTGTTGCCAGCCCTGGAATTTATGACCATTGATGCGAATGATGAACCGCAAATCGGCAGCATCAAAGTAAAGCTGAGCCAGCTGCTGAAAAAATACAAAGACAAAAAATTATTCATCACACAAGGATATATATGCCGTAATGCAAAAGGTGAAGTGGATAACCTGAAAAGAGGAGGAAGCGATTATACGGCTTCATTGATTGCGGCGGCAGTCAATGCATCAGTATGTGAAATCTGGACGGATATCGATGGGATGCATAATAATGATCCACGCGTAGTAAAGAAAACAGTAGCTATCGAGCAGTTGAGTTTTGAAGAAGCTGCTGAGTTGGCGTATTTTGGAGCTAAGATCTTACATCCGGCATCTATATGGCCGGCACAGTTCTACAAGGTTCCTGTAAAATTGCTGAACACCATGCAGCCTGAAGCAAAGGGTACTACTATTGTTGAAGAGGCCGGTTCGGTTGGGGTAAAAGCTGTTGCAGCAAAAGATGGTATTATTGCTATTAATATCAAAAGCAGCCGCATGCTGCTCGCTTATGGTTTTTTGAGGAAAATATTTGAAGTGTTCGAAAAATACCGCACCTCCATTGACATGATCACTACTTCTGAAGTGGCTGTTTCAGTAACCATTGAAAGCTCTTCTTCTTTGAAAGATATTGTGAAAGAGCTTGAGCCTTTTGGCACAATTGAAGTGGAAGATAACCACAGCATTGTTTCTATTGTTGGTAATGAAATAGCCCAGACCAAAGAAGTATTGAGCAAATTATTTGCCTCGCTTGTTACAGTGCCTGTACGCATGGTAAGCTATGGTGGGAGCAAACATAATATTTCCTTACTCGTTCCATCTTCTTATAAAACACAAACTCTGCAATTGCTTAATAAAGGGTTATTTGGGCTGGAATAGTTGATTAGTTGATTAATTTGCGGGTTGGGAAGCAAATGAAGTAATTGGATAAAAAAATGCGCTAACTTTTTCTTAGCGCTTTTGTTTTTTTGAATTTGTACTTTTAATTATAAAACCGGATATGGAAAATAAAACCAGGATAATGCTGACACGTAAAAGTGAATGGATGAACAGGCTTCGGTCTTACAAAGTAATCATTGACGGGCAGGAAGCAGGGTTCATAAAAAATGATTCTTCAGAAGAGTTTATTGTTGAGCCGGGTTACAGGAAAGTGCAGTGCAAATTAAATTGGTTGTCAAGCCCTGAATTTGATGTAACACTTAAGCAGAATGAAATTGTTTATCTGGCAGTAAAAAGTTCGGCGAGGTTTTATATGCCTTTAACGGCGCTCTTTGTTGCGGGATTAGCATTCACTTATTTTTACAAACAGAACACGGGTTTACGGCCCGTTTGGCTTTGGTGGTTGCAGATAATCACTTTGGCGCCTTATTTTTTATATGCGCTTTATTATGTTACCATCGGGCGAAAAGAATATTTCAAAGTAGAAGAAGATATGGACAATGTATTCTCCAAATAATGATGATTTTTTTTTGCCCCACACTGCTTGTTTTTTCTTTCCTCTACTCTGTCTTCTCAAACAACTCCGGTTATTAAACGAATCGTAACAAATTTTGCTAAGGGAGCGCCTTTGCCTGGTTGCGGACACATTTCAGTGCAGGAAAATGAATGGGTGAGGGGTAATCACAAGTATCCGCTACCTAAAAGATTCCGCAGCTTATTACAAAAGTGTAACGAACAGGCAAGACTATTTTATAACAAACTTGCAATTGCCTGCAGACAGTTTGTTGATTGTGAATGATGCGGGGCAAAAATCCTTGTTTTTCAAAGATCAGTTGCATGTGCTCCCTTGCAAAAGGATAATCCTTCATCCGGAATAAGGCTTCTTTCGCCTGCACCTGTTCAAATAGAGAAAAATGGTATGTATTATCCGCCATTAGAGGTTTTGGTAAGTGGTTACTGGGGTGCAAATGATAAAATAGCCAACAGCCTTCACATAAATTATTCACCCGATGATAAATAATTATAACGGAAATGGAACAATTTTAATTTATTTGCCAATAATATTCTTTTAAAAATTTTGTTATGAAACGTTTGCTTGTCTTTTCCTGCTTTTTTCTGCTTATTAACGCTGATATGTATGCACAAACTAACGACTGGCAAAATCTTTTTGATGGCAGAACTTTAAACGGGTGGAAAAGGCTGGCAGGAACTGCGGATTACAAAGTGGAGAATGGAAATATTGCTGGCGTAACAGTAGCTAATTCAGGAAATACTTTTCTGGTTACAGAAAAAGAATATGGAGATTTTATTCTTGAACTGGATATAAAGGCAGATGATACTACTGCTAATTCAGGCATCCAGTTAAGGAGCCATTATAACCCGGATGGTCATGAGGGCAAAGGATTGGTTTATGGCTACCAGTATGAAATCGACCCTTCTTCGCGGAGGTGGAGCGGCGGAATTTATGACGAAGGGAGGAGGGATTGGTTGTATCCGGTATCGTTGAATGCAAAAGCCCGGGAGGCTTTTAAGATAGGGGAATACAATCATGTAAAAGTGGAATGCATCGGACATGAAATAAAAACATGGCTCAATAATATTCCTGTGGCATATGTGGTTGATACTATGGATGCGAAAGGCTTTATCGGCTTGCAGGTGCATAGTATAGGGACAAATGAAAAATTAACCGGTGAAAAAATATTTTTCAAAAACATACGTATCAGGACCAGCGGTTTTAAGCCGACTCCATTTCCGCCAGGGATATATGTTTTGAATAATATTCCGAACAGCCTTAACCGATATGAAAAAGAAAGCGGCTGGAAATTATTGTTTGACGGAACGAGTGCAAATGGCTGGAAAGGCGCTTATAAAACAGGTTTCCCGGAAACAGGCTGGCAGATTAAAGATGGTTTGCTTACAGTACTTGGATCGCAGGGCAAAGAGGGTGGTGTGGGAGGAGATATAGTTACCCGGGAAGAATATAGTGCGTTTGATCTCTCTTTCCAATTCAAACTTACTCCCGGGGCTAATAGCGGGGTAAAATATTTTGTAACCTTGAGCGAACATAATACCGGTTCTGCCATCGGCCTCGAATATCAATTGCTGGATGATTCACTGCATCCTGATGCAAAACTGGGGAGGGACGGAGACAGAACGCTCGCCTCATTATACGACCTTATCAAAGCGAATAAACAAAAGCGGTTCATTCACCCGATAGGTGAATGGAACACGGGAAGGATTATTGTTTACCCGGATAATCACGTAGAGCATTACCTGAATGGTATAAAAGTTCTGGAATACGAGCGGGGTTCAAAAGAATTCCGTGACCTTGTAGCCATCAGCAAATACAAAGTCTGGGACCACTTCGGGGAAGCTAAACAGGGCCATATCCTGTTGCAGGACCACGGTAACCAAGTAAGTTTCAGAAGTATCAAAATAAGGGTATTGTCACGCTGAATTTGCTTTTTTTCATTCCTCACAAATGCATAAATTTATAACTCTTAAATTAACTGTTATGGGTAAATCCGGATCAACGGGAAGGCATATCCGTTTTTTATTATTTGCATTAATTGTTTTTTTGTTTGTGCAGGTTGATGCTCAAAAAAAATCAGCAAAAAAAATTACTCCTGTAAATTCTAATGTTGGGTATAATAAAAATTTGTTTTCTGCATTGAAATGGCGGTGCATTGGCCCATGGCGTTCGGGCAGAAGCATTGCTGTTACCGGCGTTACCGGTCAGCCCATGGTATATTATGCCGGTCAGACAGGCGGTGGCGTTTGGAAAACAACGGATGCAGGCAATACATGGCTTTGCGTTTCAGATTCCAATTTTACTTCTTCATCTGTTGGTGCTGTATCAGTTTCAAAATCAAACCCAAATATTGTGTACGCGGGCATGGGCGAAGTAGAAATGCGTAACAATATTTCTTTTGGAGATGGGGTATACAAATCTACGGATGCAGGTAAAACATGGAAGCATGCCGGGCTTGAAAAATCGTATGCTATCGGTACAATTGCAATTGATCCGCAAAACCCCGATATTGTTTATGCTGCAGCAATGGGAAAAATTTTCGGTGCTAATAAAGAAAGAGGATTATATCGGACTAAAGATGGGGGCGTTACCTGGCAGCAAGTGTTGAGTTACGACGACAGTACAGGCTGCGTGGATGTGAAGATTGACCCGAATAATCCCTTGATTATTTATGCATCTATGTGGAGGGCGCATCGCACACCTTATTCACTAAGCAGCGGAGGAAAGGGCAGTGGTTTGTATAAATCGATGGATGGCGGTAATTCCTGGAAATTAATTTCTGAAAACCCAGGTATGCCAAAGGGTTTGATGGGAAAAATAATTTGTTCTGTTTCGGCAGTGAACTCTCAGCGCATTTATGCGGTTGTGGAAAATGAACATGGTGGTGTTTTCCGTTCTGATGATGGCGGGGAAAACTGGTCGCTGGTGAGTACGAAAAATGATCTCACACAAAGACCCTGGTATTTCAGCCAGGTATTTGCCGATACCAAAAATGAGAATACCGTATATATCCTGAATGTAGAATTCTGGAGGTCGATTGATGGTGGTGTGAATTGGGAAAGGGTTGCTAACCGTCATGGCGATAACCACGATATGTGGATCAACCCTGATAATGCAAATAACTGGATTATGGGTGATGATGGCGGCCCTCAGGTAACTTTCGATGCCGGCAAAAATTTTAGCGAAATAGATTTACCCACTGCACAATTCTATCATGTAAATCTGGATAATGATTTCCCTTATAATGTTTACGGTGCGCAGCAGGATAACAGCAGCATTCGCATAGCCAGCCGCACTAACGATTACACCATTGGTATTCGTGACTGGTATCCTGTAGCAGGTGGCGAAGCTGGTTACATCGTTCCAGATCCCACCAATCCTGATATCACCTACGGTGGTGAATACGATGGACAGTTAACGACATTCAATAAAAAAACAGGCCAGTACCGCGCTGTTTCACCTGATCCGGAATTACACCAGGGCGCCGGGGCGGAAGATTATAAATTTCGCTTTAACTGGACATTTCCCATCGCATTTTCTCCGCATGACCCGAAAATGATGTACGCCGGATCAAACTATATAGTGCGCACAACTGATGGAGGGCAAACATGGAAAGTAATCAGCCCGGACCTTACGCGTCACGATCCTAAAACATTAAAACCAAGCGGTGGCCCCATTACACTAGATAATACAGGAGCAGAAGTGTATGCAGATGTTTTTGCGCTCGCAGAATCGCCGGTTAAGCAAGGGGTGATCTGGGCTGGATCTGATGATGGACTTGTTCATGTTACGGTTGATGACGGAAAAAACTGGACTGATGTGACTCCAAAAACTTTGCCTGACTGGGCATTGATCAGTTATGTAGAGCCTTCACATTATGATGCGGCCACTTGTTATGTATCGGCAACAAGATATAAAAGCGATGACACAAAACCTTACGTATTTAAGACAAACGATTATGGAAAAACGTGGACGCTAATTACCAACGGCCTTCCGGAAAATATTTATAACCGTTGTGTTCGTGAAGATCCTTTCAAAAAAGGCATTTTGTATTGCGGGTTAGAAACCGGGATTTATATTTCATTTGATGACGGTGCCCATTGGCAGAGCCTGCAATTGAATTTACCAAATACGCCCGTGCATGATATACAGGTGCAGCCACGAGATAAAGATTTGGTTATCGCTACACACGGCCGTTCATTTTGGGTGTTGGATGATATCACCCCACTTTATCAGCTTAGCGATGAAATTGCAAAGTCGGATACATGGCTTTTCAAACCACGCGACTCTTATCGCACTCCCGGTGGTTACATTGAAGATCCAAGAGTACAGGAAGGACAGAATGCGCCAAATGGGGTCATTGTACGGTACTACCTGAAATCAAAACCGGGCAAAGAATTAAAATTGAAATTTTATACAGAAAAAGGAGACAGCATCATCACTTATTCCAACATTAAGGATAACAAAGGGGAAGAAGTGAAAATTTCCACCGATTATTACCTAAGCAAAGCCAAAAGGCCAGGTTTGCTGAGTGTGGATACGGGAATGAATGTTTTTGTCTGGGACCTTCGTTATCCTACTGCCAAAGGAGATCTGAGTGCAGGTTTTGAAGGCGCTTTCGATGGGCCCCTTGCTGTACCCGGAGCATACCAGGCAAAATTATATATCGGCGATTCACTGCTTCAAGCGCAAGGTTTTACTATTATTAATGACCCGAGAAATAAATTTACCACTGCCGATTTGCAGGAACAGTTTGACCTTGCCATAAAGGTGCATAATAAATTAAATGAAGTGGGCAAAGCAACCAAACAGATCCGTTATGTTCGTGACCAGTTGAATACATTTGTAAATGCCATTGAAGATTCTGCTGAAGCGAAACCATTCAAAACTTCATCAAAACCAATTGTTGATTCGCTTACTGCAATTGAAGATGCGTTATATAATAACAAAATAAAAGCAGGAGAAGACAATCTTCGTTTCCCGATGCGGCTGGAAGAAAAATTAACTGCTGTAAATGCAGCTATAATAGGAGCGGATGCGAAACCCACAGCGGCTATGTATGAATCGTTTAATTCTCTTTCGGGAAGAATTGATGTGCAATTGCAGAAACTGAAATTAATTCTTGAAAAACAGATACCGGCATTTAATGAAGCAGCTAAAGCAAAACAAAAACCGGCCATTGATGTTAAGGTGAAAGATTAGTGGATTAGCTGAGATTTTGTTGTTTTTGGGTTTTCATACTTCGGGTCAGCAAATAAATACTGTTGCCCCACAATTGTTTTCATGCTTCCCTTAATCCGTCCATTGTATATTTGTCTACTGATTTTACCGGTTATGGGTTACCGTTGGTCATAATAAAATTTTTTAAAAACCGGTGCGGTATTATCGCTCATTCAATGAGCGTCTGCTGAAATGTGCGATGCAACGAAGCTAAAGCGGATGCAAGTGCGGATCATTAAAAATTATAATAGCCTTGCTCATTAGCGGGTTTCAAACAAAAATCTGCCTCACTTAATCTGTTTTCAAACTTTTGCCAAAAAGATTTGAAATTCTCAGTTGCTAAATTCAATATTTTCGTTCGTGATACTTTATATGATGCAGAAGTTTACAATGGTTATTCATGGCGGCGCGGGGACCATATTAAAAGAAGATATGACGCCCGACCTGGAGAAAGCATATATGGGAGGCCTGCAAGCCGCGCTGGATGCGGGTTTCGCAGTGCTTGAAAAGGAAGGTTCTTCAGTCAATGCAGTGAAGGCCGCGTTGGTTATTTTGGAAGATAATGTGTTGTTCAATGCCGGCCGGGGTTCGGTGTTTACCAAAAAAGGGGTGCAGGAGATGGATGCTGCAATCATGGATGGCAGCACGCTGAATGCAGGTTCTGTTGCGGGGGTACGTAATGTACGCAACCCGATTGAGCTTGCAGCAGAAGTGATGCGTAACAGTAATCATGTTTTTTTAAGTGGAAAGGGCGCTAATGATTTTGCTATTAAACAAGGCGTGAAGCTGGAACCTGATGAATATTTTTTCTCTCAGTTCAGGTACGATCAGTGGAAGGCGATACGCGATTCCGACAACTATTCGCTCGATCACACACACCAGCGTGTGGAAGAACTGATGCGCGACAAAAAATTCGGAACGGTTGGCGCTGTGGCATGCGACCGTAATGGTAATCTTGCCGCTGCCACCAGCACGGGTGGCATGACCAACAAAAAATATGGCCGTATCGGTGATAGCCCTTTAATCGGTTGCGGAACTTATGCCAACAATAAAACATGTGCTATTTCGTGTACAGGTCACGGTGAAATGTTCATCCGTGCTGTAGCGGCTTATGATGTAAGTTGTTTAATGGAGTATAAAGGTCTTACACTGGAAGAAGCAATGAATATGGTAGTGAACGAAAAGCTGCTGAAGATACATGGCGAAGGTGGCATGATCGGAGTGGATGGTAACGGAAATGCAGCCATGATTTTTAACAGCCCGGGCATGTACCGTGGTTTGCGTTGCAGCGACGGCCACGCGGAAATCGGGTTATACAGGTAATAGTGAATGACGCCTGATGAACAGCCGGCAGTATTCAACAGCGCTAAGTTTAGGATATGTTCAGTTGTCTTTTTTAAAAATTTTTCCGTTTTTTATTACCATAAACACAGTATTCACATTGCTGATGTTATCCAATGGATTTTTATCAAGTATTACCAGGTCGGCAATTTTATTAACTTCCACTGTGCCCCTTGTTTTTTCAATACCAATGGCTTCAGCGCCAAATTCGGTAGCAGCAATTAATGCATTGATATTGGAGAAACCTAATTCATCTACCAGCAATTGCATTTCGGTTTGCACAAATTTTGTCTGGTCATCATCTGTGCCGGCGCAGACTTTCACGCCTGCTTTATATGCCAGCTCAGTTAATCTTTTTCCGATTGCGTAACGGTAATTTCTCGAAATATCTTCCTGTTTAAAAGTAAATAGTGTGGCATCTAATATAACATCATGCTCTTTCATTAACCTGAAAAGTGCTTTGTTCTGCGGAACAGAATCTATCCAAAACTGTTCGTCATGCACCTTTTTTTTCCAGGATGATGGTATGCTGTCGAGATTTTCATAGATCAGCAATGGAGCGTGAGAAATGGAGTGAATTCCTGCTTTAACCAGGTCGGATGGTTTGGCCCCCTGCAACCAGGCATGCCCCCATATTTTCATCCCTTGCCTTTTGGCTTCAGCAATAATTTTTGCAGCAAGCGGTGCGGATAATTCAGCGTACAGTTTAATACCGGTCGCCCCGGTTCCTTTAGCTTCGGCAACTGCCAGCGTCAGGTTAGTGGTGTCGGAAATTCCCCGCATATAAGGAGCTTTGCCGGATATTAATCCTTTCGTTCCTGAAATTGTTCTCGGGTCTTCAAAAAATGATGGCCCGGCCATAAGTGCAGAATAATAAATATCTGGTGAAATTATATCGCCGGTCATAGCATCACGGGCCAGGCCTGCCAGGGTGCGTGCATCTCCGGCCATATCACGAACGGATGTGATTCCCGAATATAGCATCCTGTTCAATACATTTAATGTTGAGGCCCTGTTATCGATGTCGCTGGGGTCAGTTGCCATATGTACGTGCGTATCAATCAAACCGGGAATGAGATATTTTCCTTTCAGATTGATGACATTAACAGCATCCGGTAATGGCTTGCTTCCGTCGGCAAAAATTTGAATAATGGTATTGGCTTTAATAATAACAGTCTGGTTGCTCAAGCCATTCGGATGGGCTGCATCAATGATGGTGATGCCAGTAAGGGCAATATAGTTTAATGAAAGCTGTGAATAACCCGGGTTGAAGGAAAGGGTTATTATTGATAAAAAAAAGGTCAATAATTTTCGGTTGTACATGAGTGTTATTTATCTGGTTGACTAAATTTTCCGGAATAAAGTTAGTAACCTTTTGAGAGCCCCGGTAAATAACCGGCAGAAGCGTTACAAATTAAAGCGGCAATAAGCAGTAATTTCTTTAGCGGGAACAAGAAAAATTTTTTCGTGTCAAAAATATTAGTAATTTTATTACCAAATTTATTAGCTATGTCTATTGCCTGTAGGAATTTGAAATACCTGCGCAAGCTGCGTGGATGGACTCAGGAAGAATTTGCTGCCAAACTGAAAATCAAGCGCTCTTTGCTTGGTGCTTACGAGGAAGAGCGTGCCGACCCGCGGATTGAAGTGCTGGAAACTGTGGGCAATATATTTAAACTAACCTTGGATGATTTGTTGCGTAAAGATCTGGGCGAATCAAAAAATCCGAATGGGTATCTTGCCAAGCGCCGTGCCATGAAGCTGGCTGCGGCTTCCAATGAAATTCAATTGGTACCGGTGAAAGCAGCCGCGGGCTACCTGGCTGGTTATGGTGACCCGGAATTTCTGGATGAATTGAATACTTTCACTTTGCCTATGCTGGCTCCTGGCAATTACCGGGCTTTCGAAATTGTTGGTGATTCAATGTTGCCTACTCCAAGCGGGTCGGTAATTGTGGGAGAAAAAGTAAGCAGTACCGATGATGTAAAAAGTAACGATACTTATATCGTTGTTTCAAAAGGGGAAGGCATTGTGTACAAAAGGGTAATGAAGAATAATAAACTGAAGAACAAATTGACATTAGTAAGTGATAATACCGCTTACCAGCCATATAATGTAAATACTGAAGACGTCATCGAACTTTGGAAGGCGCAGATGATCATCAGTAAAGCCAACACACAGCAGCGATGGGATGTGAACCAGCTTGCCAGCCTTGTAAGCAACCTGCAGGAGCAGGTAAGTGTAATCAAGAAAAAAATGAACTAAGCTTATGGAAAGTTTAACTGTAAATAATTTCGTCAGGGATATTAATAAATCAATTGATTTCTATAAACAACTGGGTTTTGATGTTAAGATGACTGTTCCTGAACAGGGCGAAAAGTTTGTTTGGGTCATGCTTACCAACGGCCAGGTAAATATCATGTTGCAGGCTATGGACAGCCTGGGTGATGATCTGCCAGATATTGACAGGACAAAATCAGGTGGAACGCTTCTGTTTTATATCAGGTTAAAACACATACGCGATTTCTTTGAAAATCTTAAGGGCAAAGTAGAAGTAGTTAGTGGGTTGACTAAAACTTTTTATGGTGCTACCGAGTTCACTATTAAAGATGCTGACGGCTATCACTTAACATTTGCAGAAAATGAGTAGTATGGTAACCTATAGGCAAAAGACTAAACCGGAATTGTTGGATAAAAACTTTGCCACCAAAGAAATAGTATTGCATGAATTGCAAATTATACCTGGTGTCGGTTCTTCAATTGCGAATGATTTATATAATATAGGCATCCGCAAAGTAAGTGACCTGCGAAGAAAAAATCCGGAAAAATTATACCAGCTTTCCAATCAAAATGCAGGTGTTACACAAGATCGTTGCCTGCTGTATGTTTTTCGTTGTGCGGTTTATTTTGCTAAAACGCCTAAGCCTGAGAAAGAAAAACTGAATTGGTGGTGGTGGAAGGATAAGATTTAATCGAACAGCCCCGGTTTAAACCGGGGCTGTTCGATTATTGCAACTGTACCAGCTTCTTGCCGACAATTGCAAAAACATTTTCATTTCTTTGTGGCTCAATCAGGGCAACGCCTGTAAAATGGCTGAATGCAGGCAGTACTGCATATTCTTTTCCAAAATAAAAACAGGGAAAGCATAGCGATTGTTTTCCTGCGCCATTCATGCGAATACCGGGATGCAGATGCCCTGAGAAAAAATAATTGGTTGACACCTGTGGTCCGATATCTGTGATGTTGTGAATAAAAGTGAATCTGCTTAATGTTTTATATTCATGGCTTAATTCAATTGAGCATGAGGTATACCATTCTTCGTCAAGGATATCGTGATTGCCTTTGATAAGATGAATATGGATTCCAGACAAATCTGCTCTCCATTTTCTGAAAAGTTCCAGCTCTTTATTGGCCACGCTATGAAAGAAATCTCCAACGATAATGAGTTGCGACGGCTGAAAATATTGTATCTGTGCAACAAGCCGTTGCAGGTCTTCCTGATACATCGATTGAGGAATGGCAATGCCAGACTTTCTGAAATGCCCCGTCTTTCCAAAATGCAAATCGGAAATGATCAACGCTCTTTCATTCTCCCAAAAAATCAACCGTTCAGGCGAAAGCCATAATTGTTGTTCTCTGATCTTGTACGCAAGAGGAGGTTGCATCTGCTAAAAATTCTTTTGAGCAGTTGGTTAATCGGGCCTTTGTCTTTCAGGCTCATCAGGCAAGTTGTTTTTTGTTTTGATCGCACGGGCAAGGCTATCAGCCCAGCCGCTCAATGCATTTTTTTGCTCCTGGTTTAAAATGGCATCCTTGTGTATCCATAAATAGCTATCGAGTGGCATCCATCCTTCTTTCTGCGATTTCACAATGCCTTCCAGTTTGTGGTATTGTTTTTTAGGGGCATAGCCTGCAAACTCAGAAAAGTTCAATTCTTCCTTCCCTTCGTTTATGTGGTTGGCAAGCCACCAGGCTACAGGCTGGATATTATTATACCAGGGATAAACCGTGTTATTGCTGTGACAATCGTAGCAGGATTTTTTTAAAATGCCCTGCACATTTTCAGGTACAGTGAAATTTGTTGCAATATCATTAGGCGCTGCTGCTGCAGAAATATTTTTTTTGGGATGAAAAAACTGGATGCCGATGAGCGCGATCAGCAAAACGATCATTATTTTTTTAATCATGGGTTGATTTTTTTGAAAGCTTAAAAGTAATAATAAGCTTTTTAATAAAATGTTTTTTTTGATAAGGGTGCCCGGGTTATAATCGGCATCATTGTTTCTCAGAAAAAATTCAATCCATTCATCATTTATGCCGCTATTAATGACGAACCATTAACTTGCATTTTAAATCTGTTCATGCGCTACTATATTATTGCGGGCGAAGCTTCCGGAGATCTACATGGCAGCAATCTTATTAAAGAACTGCATAGGCAGGATGCCGGTGCTGTGATCCGATGTTGGGGCGGCGAGTTGATGCAGGCTGCAGGGGCGGAACTGGTGAAACATTACCGGGAGCTTGCTTTCATGGGTTTCGTAGAAGTAGTAAAAAACCTTCCGGCTATTTTGCAGAATATAAAATTTTGTAAACAAGATGTAAAAAAATTTCATCCTGATGCAATAATATTCATCGATTATCCGGGGTTTAACTTACGAATGGCGAAATGGGCAAAACAGGAGAATTTCAAAACAATTTATTATATCTCGCCGCAGGTTTGGGCATGGAAAGAAAACAGGGTAAAGATGATCAGAAAATGCATTGATAAAATGCTGGTGATACTTCCTTTTGAAAAAGAATTTTATCAAAAATGGAATTACGATGTGGAATATGTCGGGCATCCGCTGGTGAATGTAATTGACCGGTTTAGGGACGAAGACATGAAACTTCAACAGAAACTGAATCTTAAACCCCGAAGCTTAAACCCGAAACCTTTTATCGCTTTGCTTCCCGGTAGCCGCAAGCAGGAAATATTAAAAAAGCTTCCTGTAATGCTGGAAGCCAGCAAATCATTTCCTCAATATTCATTTGTTGTTGCACAAGCCCCGGGGCAGGAAGAATCATTTTATGCAGGCCTGCTGAAAAATTATTCTGATGTTTTTACCGTGAGTAATCAAACTTACTTATTGTTGTCAAAAGCAAAGGCAGCCTGTGTTACTTCAGGCACTGCTACGCTGGAAACGGCCTTATTTGCAGTACCCGAAGTAGTGTGTTATAAAGGGAATGCTGTTTCTTATCAGATTGCGAAAAGACTGATTAAAGTAAAATTCATTTCACTTGTTAATCTTATTATGGATAAGTTGGTGGTGAAAGAGCTGATACAGGATGAGTTCAATGTTGAGAACCTGAAAAAAGAACTGAATAATATTCTTACTGGCCAGTTAACCCGGCAAAAACTGCAAAAAGACTATACAGATTTAAAAGATATTCTTCTTGCCGGGGGCGATGCCTCAGCAAATGCGGCAAAAAGTATTGTTGGATTTTTAAAAGAAAAAGACTGATTAATGACAGGGAGCTTGCTTTTCCGGAAACCTGATTAATGCTAATGCCTTTTAAAGAATATAAACCTGACTGCGATAATAATCAGGGCTACTAAAAACATGAAAATGGAAATGCGGTTGATGCCATGCATGTATTTCATCCAGCGTGTGTGGGGGACATTGGGGTCACGTTTTTTGAAGTAGAAATATTCTGCCAGTTGTCTTAATACGCCCATAATTGCTCGTTTATAAAAACAAATTACACATAATAACAATGTTTTTCCGGATTTTGTTTATTATGATGTGAACACAGGGATCAATATTGCTTATCGCAACAGTGAGTCTAATTTTTGATGAAAGAGCACAAAACCATTCAGGTTATTATGGTTTCCTCCATCTATAGTAATATATTCATCATTCGGCTTAAGAACCCTTTTTAATTGTGTGGAATTGCTGTAAGGAACCACAGCATCGTCTGTGCCGTGAAAAATAATTACCGGTGCAGTTACATTCTGCAGATATTCATTACTTGGGAAATGGTAATGCAGCATTTGTTTTACAGGATAAACCGGAAAATAATGACTCACTAAGGAAGTCATGCTGTAATAAGGGGTTTCAAGGATAAGGTACCTGCAATCCCGAACAGAAGCCAATTCCGAAGCGATGCCTGTACCCAGGCTCTTTCCATAAATAATAATGTTTTCCGGTTTGTATTTTGTACGGGCCAGCTTATATAACTGCAATGCATATTCGTAAAGTTCTTTCTCCGCAAATTTTCCTGCACTTTTTCCAAAGCCGGGGTATTCAAGCATCCAGGCTTCATAACCGTTGTTGGTGAAGTTGGGTGCGTATTTTGCATACCAGCCAATATTTTTCCTGTTTCCATGAAAATAAAGAACAACTCCTTTTGCAGCCGAATCTTTTGTTTTGAATTGAATGATATTCAGTGTTGTTGTTTGGTTATACGGAATATTGAACTCTTTGTAATTTTCCTTAAAGCCATATTTGTGGTTTTTGTCCACGACCTCAGGGTGAAACAGGATATAATCCTGCAGGTAATATAATGCCATCCCAATGATGCAGTAAACGAGTACAATCATTTTTATCCATCTGAAAACTTTTTTCTTCATGGCTGATCTTTTACTCTGCTTAAAAACCCGTTGAACATATTTCACCTCTCTCGTTTCAAGCTTCACATCCTCTTTCATTCCTTCAGGATATCCCTGATAAAATTATGATATTCGGGAAAAGAGGGAAGATTGTTATGTCCGCCGCCGTGAATCCGGATCAGGGTTATTTTACCTGGATTTAATTTTTGCAGGTTTTCACTATGCCTGATAGGTATAAGCCAGTCCTTGGTTCCGTGAATGATATAAGTATGACATTTTACTTCGCGTATCCATTTGTCGGTCCGGAGTTGGTAACGCAGCACATAACGCACCGGTAAAAAAGGCAGGAACCTTTCTGCTACTTTTTGAAAATTGTAATAAGGGGCATCCAGTATCAGGTACCTCGGGTCATTACCCGATGCAATTTTTGCTGCGAAGCCGCTGCCAATACTTCTGCCGTAAACAATCAAATGTTGTTCGCCGCACTGACTGCATAATTTGTTATACACAAACTGCAGGTCGCTGATCAGCTCTTTTTCACTGCGTTTACCGGTGCTTTTTCCGAAGCCCCGGTAATCTACCAGTACTACATCATAATTATACCGGTAAAAATCCTGAGCATATTTTGCCCAGCCTTTGATACTTCTGGTGTTGCCGTGTAAATAAAAAATCAGCCCCGACGGTTTAGCCCGGTAAAAATGAAGCCCGTTAATTTTTACGCCGGGTTCAACATCAAAAAATAATTCTTTAAAAGGCGTATCATATTTAAACTCAAAATCCTGCTTCAGCTTTTCAGGTTTAAAAATAAATTTTTCCTGGAAAAAATAAGCGATGACGCTAAGTACAGCAATAGAAAGCAGTCCGTATAACAGCAGGTTATTCAATTCAGGCAAACATTTGCAGCGAAGATATTAATCACGGTAAAATTCTGAAGAGTTTTATTATGGACCTGGCAATATTGCTACTATTAAGCTTTCGTTGCGTCGCACACTTCATCATTTGATTTTCTATTGGCAATACTGAATTGCATAAAAAACCATATTAATAAGCCTGCAGCTTTTTAAGCTTCCATCACCCTTTTCAAATTCAGATCAGGCACAGGTGAAACAATCAGCGGGAATTTTTCTACCGTTACATTAGAAGGGTCAAGCCCAAAACCTCTTTCCTCTGAAAGACTAAGTTCTTTTAACCAGAAATATAATTTCATCACCACCCTTTCAAAAAAAGGAAGTTCATTATCCTGGCTCAGGTATTTTTCCATCACGATAAATTGAAAATCGCCCACCACATTATTTCTTTCCAGCGATTCGTAACGGCTGGTAATGTTTACCTCTTTATTATTAACTAAATCTTCCACCACTTTCCTGAACATCAGGTTAATTCTTGGCTCCATCCTGAAACCCAGGCGGAATTCTACACGGATAATATCATTTGGTATGATATGTTCAACAGTATATTCTGCAGAGTAAGGATCATCTAATGTATCCACATGAACGAACCAGTAAATATCAGCCCTCTTTGGTTTTTTGTTTAATATTGAGTAAATGATTTTATGTTCAATTTCCTTCGGGTTATTGGCGCTTGTCATATATACGAGGTGTGTGGCACTTTTCGGTACACTGCGGTCATTGCTCAATTCCTGTATTTGCGGTATATAATGTTCCATCCGCACAAATTCAACGTACCTGTTCTTGATTTTCCTGGCACGGTACCATACATACATTACTGCAAATAAACCACCTCCAACAATCAGGGTAACAAAACCGCCGTGCGGGAATTTATCGAGATTGGCAAATAAAAAGCTCAATTCAATAGTTAAGTAAACTGATAGGTATAAATAAATTAAACCGGAATTCACCCTTCTTGATATCAAAAAATTGGCAAATAAAATTGAAGTGGCAAGCATGCATAACGTAATGGCGAGACCATAAGCCGCCTCCATATGGGCTTCTGTCTGAAAATAAATAGTAATGCCTGAACAACCGATGAACAAAAGAAAATTAATAGCGGGAATGTACAACTGGCCTTTTTCTTCAGTCGGGTAACTGATTCTGAATTTAGGCCAAAGGTTAAGCCTCATGCTTTCGCTGATTAATGTAAACGAGCCGCTGATCAATGCCTGGCTTGCAATAATAGTTGCTGCAGTGGCTATGATGATGCCGGGTATAATAAACCATTGTGGCATGATGCTATAAAAAACACTGTTATTACTCGTGTCAAAAATTTTGCCGTGGTAATGAGATAGGAGCCATGCCCCCTGACCAAGATAGTTCAGCAGCAGGCATGTTTTTACGAATATCCATGATATGCGCACATTGCTTCTGCCACAGTGACCAAGGTCTGAATACAGTGCTTCGGCACCTGTAGTGCAAAGAAATACTGATCCTAAAATCCAGAAACCCTTGTGATAAGTGGTAAGCAGTTCAATTGCATAATGCGGGCTCAATGCTTTGAATATGTACAGATCATCAAGCAGGTGGCCGCTGCCCAGTACAGCGATCATGGAAAACCAAATCAACATAATCGGCCCAAATAACTTGCCAATGGAATCGGTGCCAAATTGCTGGAGGAAAAACAACACTACTAAAATGCCGAGAACAATGTAAACTATAGTAGACTGTTCAATGCCTTTCCAGGCCGGCATTTGCCTGAGGCCTTCAATAGCAGATGTTACTGAAATGGGAGGGGTGATCATTCCGTCGGCAAGTAATGCAGCGCCTCCAATCATCGCGGGAAGAACCAGCCAACGTCTTTGCCTTCTTACCAATGCGTATAATGAGAAAATACCACCTTCACCGCGGTTATCGGCACGTAATGTAAGCCAAACATATTTAACGGTTGTTTGCAGTGTGAGTGTCCAGATGATACAGGAAAGCGCTCCTAAAATAAGCTTCTCTTCAATCACCTTTCCACTTACGATGGCATTAAGAACATAAAGAGGGGATGTTCCGATATCGCCATAAATAATGCCTAACGCAATAACTAAACTCGCGAATGTTACGTTTTTTGTCTGCTTGCTCACTTAACAATTTGGTTGAGGTGATGTGTTTTCACAGCCGGCTCATATAGGGCAACCAATCATTACAAAAATTCGTTATGGTTGACAAAGGTATAAGGAAATAAACTAATTGGAACACATCTTTTAAAGAGTTTATTTTATGGGTGTTATTTTTGAAAAAATAAATTATATGTAAGCATAACCACGCCTGTACTTGATATGTTTCAAAAAATTATGGCAACATGGTCCGTTTTTACTGTTCAATTTAACAAGTATACTAAACAATTTGAGCTGAAGTTTCATTAATTTACAATAACAATGGCTGGTAATACCAGGCGTTTTTTAAATTGAATGTATTATGAATAAAGCTATAAAGCTATTCTTGCTGACTGTGATGGTTGCAGCGCCTTGTTTATTACGTGCCCAGCGTATTGTGTATTCCGAGCCACAGCGGGATGATAATAAAAGAACTGATTTTGAAATCATTGGTAAAATAGGTGGCAGGTTCCTGGTGTTTACCAATAACCGCACAGATAATAATATCTCCATTTTTGACAATGACATGAAATTACAAAACAGGGTGAATTTTGACTTTCTGCCAGACAAGCTGATCAGTACCTATTTTATTCCTTACCCAGATTTTTGTTACATGATTTATGAATACCAGAAAAAAAATATTGTTCATTGCGACGCGGTAAAAATAGACGGCAGCGGAAGAAAGATAAGTGATATCATAAGCCTGGATACTACCCAGATCGGGTTTGCGGCAAATAACAAAATATATACAGTAGTATCGAGCGATGACAAACAAAAAATCATGCTGTTCAAAATCAACAGCAAGGACCCGAGAAATTTTTTGTTTACTACCTTTTTGTATACTTCACAACTGGAACTCATCGATCGTCACCGGATTTATGTGCCTATGGAAGAAAGGAATGAGACTTTTACGGATTTTTTACTGGATAATGAAGGCACGCTCGTGTTCGGAAAATTTCTGAGGAATAGCGGCAGTGATTACGTGACCAAGGTCTCCATTGTTACCAAAGCACCTGTTGCTGATAATTTTTCTATTAAAGATGTTGGGAGTGGCGACAAATTGCTGGATGAAATAAAATTAAAAATTGATAATAACAACAAGCTTTATATCCTCACCGGGTTTTATTATAAACAAAAACGAGGTAGCATCGAAGGCCTTTATACGGTTATCTGGGATAAAGCATCCGATTCGAAGTTAAAAGAATCGGTAACTGTGTTGAGCGATGAACTGCGTGCAGCTGCAAAAAGCTCCGAAGCAAACCTGAAAATGGCATTTAATGACTTTTTTATTAACCAGATTATCAATAAAAAAGATGGCGGCTTTTTACTGGTAAGCGAGTCTCAATACACCACATCAAGAGGTGGCTATTTTAACAGGTGGGATTATATGTATGGATATAGCCCCTTTGTATCACCTATGTATTATAACTATTATCCTTATTACAGCCCCTGGAACCGTTATGGATATGGCGGATATCCGAATAATGTGGTGCGGTATTATGCTGAAAACATTATGATACTTTCTTTTGACAAGGAAGGAAATTTAGAATGGAGTAACGTGATACCGAAAAGCCAATACGATGATGAGTCGGATAACCTTATTTCCAATCACATCATGAATACAGGCGGCGAGCTTCATTTTATATACAATCAATATGACCATCGTAATATATTACTGGCTGATCAAAGCATTTCTCCCGAAGGTAAAATAACCCGTTATCCTACACTAAAAAACCTGGACAGGGGCTTCGATTTTATGCCCCGCTATGGCAAGCAGGTGAGCGCCAGGGAAATGATTATTCCTTGCCTTTACAAAAATTATCTTTGCTTTGCTAAAATTGAATTTTAAATACATTGTAAGTTGTGATTGGCATCTTTAAACAAAAAAACCCCGGCAATGCTTTTGTGTTATTGGTATACGCACTGGTGCTGAAGTTTTCTATTTTCATCCACCCGGTTATACCATCCCTGCATAAAGAAGATAATTTTTTGTACCGGATAATCCTGAATGCCTTGCTTTCTTTGTTTGGCAATGCGCCGGTATTTTTTTCCATCATTACTTTTTTTCTTTTGTTTACCCAGGCCACTTTATTTAACCGCATTTGTAATTATCAAAAGCTTTTTCCCAAAGCAAATTTTCTTACCGGCATGAGTTACATCCTCGTAACTTCTTTATTACCATCATGGAATTATTTTTCAGCCCCCTTGCTTATCAACTCAGTCATGATCTGGATTTTTTATAGAATGACTACGTTGTACAACAGCAATAAATCTGACGCTGCAATATTCAATATTGGTGTAATGACAGGTATCATCACTTTGCTATACCTCCCTGCAATGGCGTTTATATTATTGGTATTTTTTGCACTCATGATTATGCGGCCTTTCAGGGTTCGCGAATGGCTGATGGGTGTACTGGGTTTTACCACTCCTTATTATTTTTTGTTTATCGCCCTTTATCTCACAAACCGGTGGAGTTGGAAAAATGTAGTGCCTGAAATCATTTTCCGGTTACCGGGCATACCTTCAAATATCTGGATTACCTGCGGAATTATTCTTTTAATTATCCCTTTTATGATTGGAGGTTATTTCATCCAGTTTAATTTGAACAAGATGCTAATTCAAATCAGGAAAAGCTGGAGCCTGATGCTGTTATACCTATTGGTTGGAGTTATTATCATTCTTATCAATCATGTTGATTTTTATGAAAACTGGATTGTAACAGCCGTTCCTTTTTCGGCTTTTCATGCAGCTGCTTATTATTATTCCAACGATAAGGTTTTGCCCAAGTTAACACACTGGCTCACTTTTGCATTTATTTTATGGATGAATTACCTCGTCAAGGCATAGATGTTAACCAACAGGTGTAGAGAAAGTGTAAGCGATCGATTCGATAATTTTTTTTGAAAGCCCCTTGCTTCAGGTTATGCATACATTTTTGCAGGATATGTGGTTAACTCATTTTTAAATATTACGATACTTATAAGTAAATTTGTTGCTAACAAAAACAAAATATGAAATTCGGTATAGTTGTTTTTCCCGGCTCCAATTGCGAGCGTGATATGGAGGATGCGCTAAAGTATGACCTGAACCAGGAAGTAATGATGTTATGGCATAAAGATGAAGATCTGAGCATGTTCAACACCGATGATTGCATTATTTTGCCGGGTGGCTTTTCGTATGGAGATTATTTGAGGTGTGGGGCTATAGCGCGGTTTAGCCCGATGATGAAAAGTGTTATTGAATTTGCAGGCAAAGGCGGAATAGTGTATGGCGTTTGCAACGGTTTCCAGATTTTGTGTGAAGCGAAGTTGTTGCCCGGAATTTTATTAAGGAATGCCAACCAGCAATACATCAGTAAAAATGTTTTTCTCAAAGGTGCCGTACATGGAACCAGGCCATTGAAAATCCCGATTGCTCATGGCGAGGGAAGATATTATGCTGATGAAAAAACCTTGGATGAACTGGAAGCGAATAACCAGGTTTTGTACAGGTATTGTGACGAGAAAGGTAATATTACCCCGGAATCGAACCCCAACGGTTCGCTCAGGAATATTGCCGGCATCTGTAATGAAAGCAGAAATGTAATCGGTATGATGCCCCATCCTGAACGGGCGACAAATGAAGCACTGGGCAACAGTGACGGGAAGATTATCCTGCTGGAACTCTTCCTGAATAAAAAAAGCGGGCAAAAGGAAAAACAACCTGTACTGGAAAACTTTTAGTTTTTCTTAGCAACTCAATGTGCAATTTTGCCGTATAATTTTATTAATAATGATTAGCATGAAGAAAACTCTGTTCCCGCTGGTTTTATTAACAATAGGAAATGTAGTATTAGCTCAATCCAGCAAAGAAGTTCATTGGTCATATACTGCAAAAAAAATTGCTGATAAAACTTATGAAATTCATATGACGGCTACTATTAACGGAGACTACCACATGTATTCGCAGAAAGGCGGCGAGGGCCCGGTATCTACTTCTTTCACATTTACAAAAAATCCGTTGATAGCAATCGCGGGGCCTGTAAAAGAGTCTGGCAAGATGGTAAAGAAATTTGAAGAAGCTTTTAAATCGGAAGTGCATTATTATGAAAAAACGGTTGATTTTATTCAGACCATCAAGCTAAAAGGTAATGCGAAAACAAATCTGTCCGGTAAGGTTGAGTTTATGGTTTGTAACGATCGTCAGTGTCTTCCTCCTGCTGACGTTGATATTAATGTAAATATTGGCGGATAGTCTGCAATATGACAAAAACTTATTTTTAAAAACGAGTTCTTTGCAATGGGCTCGTTTTATTTTTTGTGATTTTATGAAAAGAAAATTCATCCCGGCTTTTTTTCTTATTTTTTTGTCTGCAGATTTTTTGTCTGCCCAGGACTCAAAAGCTTTCAGTTGGAATATTGAAAGCAAAAAGATAAACGATAGTATATATAACCTGGTTTTTAAAACAACTATTAAAAACGGATGGCAACTGTATGCCCCTAATCAATTGATCAGTGATGTGCCTGCTGCAGAGTTGAATTTTGCAAATTCTTCTATTACAGCAGACACGCTGTATACAATAGCCGGCGCCACAAAAAAAATTACCAGCAAAATTTTTGAGAATGCCGGCTTCTATGTTTTTGAAAAGCAGGCAGTGGTTATTGCAACGATACGAATAAGAGGAACGGTGCCCGGGAATCTTATCGGTACTTTTAAATACACTTATGGAAAGGATAATGAGTTTTATCCCCTTAATGATTACACTTTCTCGGTGAAGCTCGAAGGTGGTGTATCTTCCACGTCAAGAATAAGAATCGGCAGTTTTGATCTGGATCACCCGGTTAGTGAATGTGGTGATGACGGAACAGCGGGAAAGGGTTTGTTAACTGTTTTTTTACTGGGTTTGATCGGGGGTTTTATTGCATTGCTTACTCCATGTGTCTTCCCGTTAATACCACTCACTGTTTCCTTTTTTACAAAGCGTGCAGTGAACCGGAAAAAAGGGATCGGTAATGCAATGATATATGGCTTTTTTATTTTTTTAATTTACATACTGCTTAGCCTCCCTTTTCATTTGCTCGATCATATGAATCCCGAGATATTAAATAATATTTCAACCAATGTCTGGCTTAACCTGTTATTCTTTGTGATTTTTGTAGTTTTTGCGGTTTCGTTTTTCGGGTATTTCGAAATCACATTGCCGGGAAGTATTTCCAATAAGGCAGACGCAAAAGCGGGTGTTGGGAATGCTGCTGGGATTTTTTTTATGGCGCTTACATTAGCCATCGTTTCATTTTCATGTACGGGCCCCATATTAGGGTCATTGCTGGCCGGGGCGCTAACAAAAAGCGGGGGGGCTGTGCAATTGAGTTTTGGAATGGGTGGATTTGGGTTTGGCCTGGCTTTGCCATTTGCATTATTTGCCATGTTTCCGGGCTGGTTAAATTCTCTTCCTAAATCAGGCGGCTGGCTTACCTCGGTAAAAGTGGTTTTGGGTTTTCTTGAATTGGCTATGGCGGTGAAATTTTTAAGTAATGCTGACCTGGTTGAACAGTGGGGGATTGTGAAAAGAGAATTTTTCATAGGATTCTGGATTATCATTGGCATTCTTATAATGCTTTATTTATCCGGTAAAATAAAATTTCCGCATGATGGCCAGGTGCGAAAATTCAGTAAAACAAGAATTGCACTGATCATTTTGTTTACAATATTTACACTTTACCTGGTTCCCGGGGTTACTAATACTAAATATGCAAATCTTAGCCTTATCAGCGGTTTTCCTCCGCCCCTTTGCTATAGTGCATATTCAAATCCGGTGAACTGCGAAAAAGGCGTCGAACCTTTGAAGAACAATTATGAAGAAGCTCTACTCCAGGCTAAAAAATTACACAAACCATTACTGATTGATTTTACCGGTTGGGCTTGTGTAAATTGCAGAAGGATGGAAGAAAATGTTTGGACTGATCCTCATGTAAAACAATTGATGTTGGATAGTTTTGTAATAGTGTCCTTGTATGTTGATGAAAGAAAAGTATTGCCTGCGGCACAACAATTTACTTATACTACAAAATCAAATGCTACCAAAGATATTATTACCGTAGGAGATAAGTGGGCAACTTTCCAGTCAGAAAACTTCAATTCAGTCCAGCAGCCTCAATATGTAATAATAAGCACCGGCGAAAAAATTCTCACCAAAACAAAAGGGTACACGCCCGATCCAAAAAAATTTGCCGGTTGGTTACAATGCGGCCTGGATGCACAAAAAAAATAATTTTGTTGTAGATGTGATAACTGCATAGTTAATATTCGGGTATTGCACCGGCCAATTTTAGTATGCATTGATCTTGGTTTTGTAACATTATCAGTAAGCGTACACATATATTTCTGTAACCTCATCCGTTTGCTTTTAGTCAAATGGAAGAAAGGTTTTTTCAATTGAAATAAAACACTAAATTTTGCATGTCTAAAACAATTATCATGAGAAAATATTCTTGGTTTATTATAGTTATACCGGTTATACTCGGCTCATGCAGGCATTTCTGGGGCAGGCATGTGCACGGCAATGGTAATGCCAGAACTGAGGAGCATTCGGTTTCTGATTTTACAGAACTGGAAGTATCAAGCACTCTTAATGTACACGTTGTGCAAGGCGATCTGAAACCCATTAAAATAGAAGCTGATGAAAACCTGCTTCAGTATATCGAAGTGGAACAGGATGGAGACAGGGTTATTATCCGTAACAAACATGGCTTTGACCTGGAAAGCAGTGATGGGATGAGCATCACTGTTAGTGCACCCAAGTTCAGAAAGATCAGCGTATCCGGGGCAGGCGATATTGTTGGTGAAAATAAAATTACAGGCAGTGATGATCTGGAACTGAACCTTAGTGGTGCAGGTAATATCAAGATGGATGTGGATGTTCCGAAACTCTCGGCAGATATTTCCGGCGTGGGTTCCATGTATCTGAAAGGACAAACAAAAGATGTTGAACTTTCCATTAGCGGAGCAGGCAGCGCCCATTGTTATGACTTGCTGGCAGAGAATAATAAAGTTGAGATTTCGGGTGTTGGCAGCGCCGAAGTATATGCCAGCGTAAAATTAGACGCGCAAGTAAGCGGAGCTGGTAGTGTTAATTACAAAGGTAATGCCCCTGAAGTGAAGCAGCATGTAAGCGGGGTAGGTAGTGTGAATAAAGAATAGTCAGAAAGACAGGAAGTCCTGAAGAGAATTGATGATGATGCATATGTTTTCCGGAATTTTCGTCTTCACCCACTCCTCGCCTCTCAGGCTTCCTGACTATAAGTCAACATACCTCACCTTTATCATAATATCCCTGTTCCTTCCTTTGTCATCAGTGCAGGAAATTTTTACCGGTCCCTCATCAGGAATAAAAAACTGCTTTGCTTTGGTATCGCAGGCTTTATAAAATTTATTGTTGATGTACCAGTATACTTTATTTACATCATTGCCTGTATGACAGGCTAACAGAAGCGGTTCAGGTTTCTTTTTACTAATCAGATATTCATTTCCGTTAGATGGGGATGTAATGACAGGTACACCTTCCCGGAATATTTTTTCGCAATTGGGATTGTGTGGCGGTATTTTTTCATAGGCAATGCCATTCTCTTCAAAATATTGCTGCATTTCCGGGGTAATGATTTTATATATTTTTTTCTTATAGCCGCTCTGTGGCATACATATTCTGCAATAAGAAATTTTTTCATCAGCAGAAATGATAACTTCCTGCATATTGTCACATTTCCTGGCAGGTGATACCATCGGAATAAAATAATCTGTTACAAGATTGGTGCAGTAATCTCCTGGCAGCATACCTGTTTCAGAACAAACGACCCTGGTATCGCAATCTTTAGATTGCTGAAACCATTCTTCGTCAGCGTCATAGTCGATGGTATTGAAAATTTTAAAAAGCAGTGGTGTTGCGGTATTGGATCCGCTCAGTTCTGGAATGCCCAATGCGGAAAAATTTCCTGCCCAAACTCCAACTGTGTAATGTTTATTATAACCAATGCTCCAGGCATCTCTTCTTCCGTAGGAGGTGCCTGTTTTCCAGGCAATTTTTGGCAGGTGTACCGTACTTTCCCAGTTTAGCGGAAAATCAGGACGGTTTACTTTCGATAGTATTTCATTGACCATAAAAGTAGCAGCTGCAGAAAGTATTTTTATTTTTTTATGGTTTGTATCATTTTGAACAAAAGAAGGCCTGCAGTACTCGCCGTCATTTGCGAAAAGAGAATACATGCCGGTCAATTCTTCGAGCGTTGCTCCGCAACCGCCAAGTATCATTGATAACCCAAGTTTTTTCTGGTCTTTTTTTATTTGCTGAAAATCGCAGTATGCCAGGTTTTGTATCAGCTTATCTTTCCCCAGAATCCTTAGGCTTTTAACAGCAGGGATATTCAGTGAGTGTTCCAACGCATACTCCATCGTCACATAACCGTTGAATTTTTTATCATAGTTCTCCGGCGCATAACCATCATAGTTAATTGAAACATCGCTGATAATCATTTTTGGCGTTAACAAACCTTCGTCAATGCATAATCCGTATAACAGCGGTTTTAACGTACTGCCCGGCTGGCGGATCGCTGCGGCACCGTTTACCTGGCTGCCATCGATAGTGTCTCTGAAGTTGGCGGAACCTACATAGGTAATTATCTTATGGGTTTTATTATCAATTATTATTACAGCTGTATTACGGATATTCTTTAACGTTAATGAAGCGGCATACTCTTTAACCAGGTCTTCAATCTTCAGTTGTGTGTTTAAATGAATATTGGTTTTGATGATATCTCCCCCCAGGTTTTTTAATTTATAGGCAAGGTGGGGTATATAAGCAGGTACTGTTCCCCTAACTGCTGTCAGCGGTTCATTTAAGGCATCCCCGATTTCTTTTTCGGAGAAGATACGATCAGCGGCAAATCTTTTCAACCATTTATTTCTTTCAAGGATAATTTGCTGATTGTTCTTTCCAATCACCAGTGATGATGGCCTGTTCGGAATTATGGCAAGTGCCGTAATCTCAGCCAATGAAAGATGGTCGGGGTTTTTTTTAAAATATAAAGTAGAGGCAGATTTTACTCCTTGCAGGTTGCCGCCGTAAGGAACAAGGTTCAGGTACATCTGCAGTATTTCGTCTTTGCTGTATTTCATTTCAAGCTGTAAAGCCCTGAACATCTCAACAAATTTATTAATGTACGTTCTTTGTTTCGGTTCCAGGGCTCTTGCTACCTGCATGGTTATCGTTGAAGCGCCTGATGTTCTTCTCAGGTGGAAAATATTCCTGAAAAGAGATTTGACAACTGCAACCGGGTTTATTCCGGGGTGATAATAAAAATATTTATCTTCTTTTTCAATGATGGTTTTCCGAAGTAAGGGGGAAATTTCACTCAGCTCGGTTTTCATTCTCCATTGCTGATCTTTTGTAAGAAAGGCATGGATCACGTCGCCATTGTCATCGGTAATAACAGCAGAATATTCTATTTGATCGGGTAAAGGGAAAATCCGGTTGAGTAAAAAGAAGAGAATAACTATACACACAATTGTTAGTAGAGTTATTTTTAATTTTTTTTTGACGGCCCGCATTTAACATTAAATATATTATTTTTTAAAACCTTTTCCTGCATTGTGTTCTGTTGAATTAACAAACTCTTACCTTACGATATTTGCAAAATATTTTTATCTTGATGTAACTTTCATTTGCAATTCTCCTAAAAAATTTATGGATTCTTCAAGTCATCCTCCGTAGCTGCTCTCACGCTAAATTCACACTTTATTATCTTGGTGCAAGAGAATAATGTGGTTTTTTTGCCCGGTTTTTGTACTTTAACACGGCTTTTCAAAACAACAAACATCACTCTTTCAACCTGGCCATTCTATGCGTATCAGATTCTTTTTCCTCCTCCTCATTGCAGGAACTATTTTTTTATTTGCCTGTAACCGAAATACCGTTAGCCTTGATTACACCAATGCAAAAGATGAAGTAGAACAATTGCAGAACCTCACGTTCAGGTTCAGTAAAGCGCTGGTGAAGGATTCCTTATTGGATCAATGGGATTCTACGGAATATATTTCCTTTGAACCTAAAATACAAGGGCGTTTCCGCTGGGAGCACCCTGATGAATTGGTTTTTTCTCCTTCCAGACCGTTACAGCCAGCAACCACTTTTAAAGTGAAATTCAACAACGATTTGTTGCAGTATGTGCAATATTCAAGGATCACGAATGCAGATGATGTCAGTTTTCATACTTCGAATCTCAAATTAGAAAATATAAACTCAAGTTGGGTATTGCAGGATGAAAAAAGCAATACGGCTTTGCCACAGCTTGATTTGAGTTTTAATTATGCGGTTAATCCAAATTCATTGAAAGACAAATTGCAGTTATCAATGAACGGCCAGCCGCTAAATTATAGCCTCCAAACCTTATCTGCTTCGGGTAAAATTTCATTACGTCTGCAAAATTTAAAAATGCAGGAAGAAGATTATGAAGCCGCTATTACTATTGAAAAGGGTCTTGTACCCGAAGGTGGTATAAATGGAATGCCGGAGAAAGTTGAAACCAGGGCTGTAATTGCATCACCATTTGTACTGCATATTAATGATGTTGCAACTGATAATGATGGCTCCGTCAAAGTAACAACGAGCCAGCAGGTAACTTCTCCTGATCTGTCATCATTTATAAAAATTACCCCTTCGGTAAAATTTACTGTCGAAAACCAGGACGATGGATTCATAATCCGAAGCGATCATTTTGATGTTTCAAAAACTTATGAACTCTCAATCACTAAAGGCTTGCGGGGAAGAATTGGAGGGGTTTTGAAAGATGAGTATAACGGTAATATTGCCTTTGGCGAACTGGAGCCTTCCATCAGTTTTGCCAACAGCAAAAGTGTTTACCTTTCTCAGAAAGGAGAAAAAAATATTGAAGTAAAAATCACGAATGTCGAGAAGCTGAAATTGGTAGTTTCAAAAATTTATGAGAATAATTTGCTGGATGCGCAGCGCAATGGCTATTATCCCCGTGAAACAGGCGAGAATAATAGCAGTGAAGAAGAAGAGTATAGTTATGGAAACTATGCGGATGCAACTGTCGGTGATATCATTTTTCAGCAGGAAATTGAAACACGTACTTTGCCTAAGTTGGGTAACAGCAGGCTGCTTCATTTCAATGTCGATGATAAACTTCCTGACTTCAAAGGAGTTTATCATATTATGCTGCGTTCTACAAAAGACAATTGGGTACGCGACAGCAGGTTTATTTCATTATCTGATATCGGGCTAATTGCCAAAGAAGGAAATGAAAAAATCATGGTATTTGCCAATTCAATAAAAAATGCAAATGCCGTTCAGGGTGTAAACGTAACAGCCTATGGTGCCAATAACCAGTTACTGGGCATCGGATCTACTAATGCGGATGGCGTTGCAGAAATCGCTTATTCCCGGAAAGAATTTGCAGGTTTTAAACCGGCAATAATTGTAGCTAAAACAGCAGATGATTTTAATTATCTTCCTTTCAACACAACAAGGGTCAATACTTCCAGATTTGAAGTGGGTGGAAAACATAGCAGCAGTACCGGTCTTGATGCATTTGTGTATGAGGAGAGGGATATTTACAGACCTGGCGAAAAGATTAATTTTTCAGTTGTGGTCCGTAACAGGCTATGGAAATCTCCTGGTGAAATTCCGATGAAGCTGAAATTTTTATTGCCAAACGGAAAAGAATTAAAAACATTCAGAAAAAACCTGAATGAACAAGGTTCGCTGGAAGGTACTGTTGATATCTCTTCTTCTGCTATTACGGGAAGTTATTCTCTCGAAGTGTACACATCAAATGATGTGCTGCTGACCACACAATCTTTTCGTGTGGAAGAGTTTGTGCCCGACAGGATAAAAGTAACTGCCAAATTGGACAAGGTTTATCTTGAACCCGGCGATGCATCGCAATTAAATATTCATGCGGTCAATTTTTTTGGCCCGCCGGCAGCTAATAGAAACTATGAATGTGAAATACAGGTGAAGCAAAAATATTTCAGTTCAAAAAAATACAATAACTATGATTTCAGTATCGCTAACCCGAATTCCATTTTTGATAAAGTGGTTCGGGAAGGAAAAACTGATAATGAAGGAAATGCTGTGGAGAAATATGATGTAATGCCTTCTTACAAGAACAACGGGGTGTTACAGGCAAATTTTTATGCAACAGTGTTTGATGAAACAGGGAGGCCCGTGAGTAAAAGCACTAACGTAGATATCTTTACTCAAAAAACATTTTTTGGTATTGCCAGCGATGGCTATTACTGGTATGCACTGAATCAGCCTGTTGAATTTGGTTTGATTGCCCTTGACAAAGATGAAAAATTAGTAAACGGAGTATCCGCTCATGTTGAAGTGGTCAAACATGAATACAGAACGGTGCTTGCCAAAAACGGGAGTTATTTCCGGTATGAATCCCAGCAGGAAGACAAGCTAATCGATACAAAAGACATTAGTGTCGCCGGTGAAGGAACAAAATACTCTTTTGTTCCCAGGTCTCCGGGCGATTATGAATTGCGTGTATACGTTCCCGGTAGTAATACTTACGTAAAAAAAGATTTTTACAGTTATGGTTACTGGGGCAGTGATAATTCTTCATTTGAAGTGAATAATGAAGGGAATATTGATATTGAAACTGATAAAGAGGCATATTATGCCGGCGAAAAGGTGAAAGCCTTATTTAAGGCCCCTTTCACTGGAAGGATGTTGATTACTATGGAAACTGATAAAGTGGTTTCTTATCAATACCTGGATATTCCATCTGGCAAACGTACAGCCTCCGTGGAATTACCTTTAACAAATGAAGAAGTGCCTAATGTATACATCACCGCTACACTCATAAAGCCGCATGGTATTTCTGATATCCCCTTAACTGTAGCGCATGGGTATCAAAGTATCAGGGTAGAAGAAAAAGGAAGAAAAATACCTGTTGAAATTCTTGCACAAAAATCGGTCAGGTCAAGGACGCACCAGAAAGTTAAGATAAAGGCTGAAGCAAATAGTTTAGTCACACTTGCGGCTGTTGATAATGGCGTGTTGCAGGTTTCCGATTTTGCTACTCCAGATCCTTATAGTCATTTTTATGCAAAGCGGGCGTTGGAAGTAAATGGCTATGATCTATATCCTTTATTATTTCCTGAAATTAAATCAAGGCTAAGCAGTACGGGGGGTGATATGGAAAGCGATATGAAAAAGCGTGTTAACCCGATGCCTGCAAAACGTTTTAAGATCATGTCGTACTGGAGCGGGATTAAAAGAACAAACAGCAGTGGTGAAGCAGAATTTGAATTTGATATACCTCAGTTTTCAGGTGAGATAAGACTAATGGCATTAAGTTATAAAAACGAAAGTTTTGGTTCATCAGATAAAACAATGACAGTAGCAGACCCCATTGTGCTGAGCACAGCATTGCCGCGCTTCCTTAGCCCGAAAGATACAGCAGTTGTTCCCGTCACTGTCACAAACACTACTTCAAAAAGTGTGACGGCAGATGCAGTGATTAAAGTTTCGGGAGCGGTTCAGGTTGCGGGGCAGTCACAACAAAAAGTTGAACTGGCGCCAAACAGTGAAAGCCGGTTAACTTTTAATGTTATTGGGCAGCCTCAGATAGGAACAGCTAAGGTTACCGTTGAAGTGAATGGCCTGGGCGAGAAATTTATAGACGAGACTGACATTAGTGTAAGGCCCGCAGTGCCACTGCAAAAAATCACAGGAAGTGGTTCTGTAAATGGAGGAAGTGCTGCTTCTATTAATATTGGCCTGAACGATTATATTCCTTCCAGTGTTGATTATAACCTTGTCGTGAGCAGGTCGCCGGCTATGGAGTATGGAAAATATCTTTCACAACTGGTGCAATATCCTTACGGATGCACTGAGCAGACTGTTTCTGCAGCGTTTCCTCAGTTATACTATGGAGATATTGCCGATATGCTTCACATGAATAAAGCATACAAAGCGAATGCAAATTACAACGTACAGGAAGCGATCAGAAAAATCAGGATGCGGCAATTGTATAACGGGGCCGTTACACTTTGGGATAATGAAGGCGCCGAAGACTGGTGGGCTACTATTTATGCTGCTCACTTTCTTATTGAAGCAAAAAAAGCAGGTTTTGATGTAGACAAAAATTTACTGGAAACCATGCTCAGTTATATTAATAACAGGTTGAAGAAAAAGGAAACAATCATTTATTATTACAACAGGAATCAGAATAAAAAAATTGTTCCTAAAGAAGTAATATACGGATTGTATGTGTTGGCTTTGGCAGGCCAGCCGAATGTGAGCACCATGAATTATTATAAATCAAATCAGCAATTACTTGCTCTTGATTGCAAATATCTTTTGGCAGCTGCGTATGCGTTGTCGGGAGATAAAAATAATTTCCGCCAGTTTTTGCCATCACAGTTTGCAGGTGAAGAATCTGTAGCTGAAACAGGAGGGAGTTTTTATTCTGATATACGTGATGAAGCCATTGCACTGAATGTGTTGATTGATGCCGACCCTTCAGACCCGCAGATACCGTTGATGGCGAAACACGTATCTGAAAAATTGAACCACCGTTACTGGTACAGTACACAGGAACTTGCTTTCAGCTTTATTGCTCTGGGAAAAATCAACCGTGAAGCATTGAAGTCTGACGCAACTGCTGAAATAAAAGCGAATGGCAAACTAATCGCAAACATGAACGGCAATAATATTAAACTCACAAGTGGACAACTGAAAGGAACAAATATTGAAATCACTACCAGGGGCAATGGAAAATTATACTATTACTGGGAAGCTGAAGGAATCAGTTCAGGCGGTGTGTATAAAGAGGAAGATAGTTACCTGAAAGTGCGGAAACGGTTTTATGACAGATATGGAAGAATGATAACAGGCAACAGCTTCAAACAAAACGATTTGATAATTGTGCAGATTACTTTGGATAAATCCTATAGTAGCAATGTAAATAATATAGTAATTACCGATATGTTACCCGCAGGCTTTGAAATTGAAAACCCCCGGACCAAAGAAATCCCCGGAATGGAATGGATTAAGGATTCAAAAACCCCCACTTCAATCGATGTGCGTGATGACAGAATAAATTTGTTTGTGAACGCAAATGAAGACAAGCAGGTTTATTATTATGCTGTACGCGCCGTATCTCCGGGTATTTACAAAATGGGCCCGGTAAGCGCTGATGCAATGTACAACGGAGAGTATCATTCCTATAATGGAGCGGGAATAATTAAAGTGGTGCAATAATATTTAGGATAGTAAGCAGTAAATGGTAATGTCTTCAGGCTTTCCGAACTTGTCATCTGCTGCTTATTATTTCCGGTTCTGCTAAATATTTTTCTACCGATAGCCTGAACTCTTCTTCCTTGAAGGGTTTTACAAGAATTTTGTTGATACCGGCTGTGTAATATAAATTAAAATCCTCGTTAATAACAGCTGCTGTCAGTGCAATAATTTTTATGCTTGATTTTACAGGATCATCTCCTTTTCTTATTTTTTCTGCAAGCTGTATACCTGTTAGTTTTGGGATATTGATATCCGTTAAAATAAGATGATAATTGTTTTCCTGGTGAAGCTGCATGGCTTTTTCTCCATCTGTGGCCACATCAAATGAATAACCCATTCTTTCCAGTAAAATACTGATCAGCATAATATTTAATTCATTGTCCTCTGCCAACAAAACCCTGACTCCGGATTTTTCATGCGAGTGCAACAATTCCAGGGGCTTTAACACAGCCTGTGGTGTAAATTTATCTGTACTAACAATTTCATACGGAATCTTAACAGTAAAAATCGACCCCTTTCCTGGTACACTTTGTACCGTTATGCTGCCGTTTTGTAATTCTGCAAGCATCTTGGTTATAGGTAAACCCAAGCCAGTTCCTTTTACTGCACGGGCATGTTCTTTATCAGAATAATTAGCAGCCTGGGCAAATTCCTGGAAAATGATGTGTAATTCCGAAGGCCTGATCCCGATTCCGCTATCTTTTACGGAAACAGTTGCAATAATATTCTTTTCACTCTTTTTATCTGATGAGGCAATAATATCCACATTCCCCTTGTCAGTAAATTTTATCGCATTGCTCAGTAAGTTGAATAATATTTGCTTAAAGCGGTATACATCGCCGTTAACATTAAGCCCGTCGTCAAAAAGTATATTCGTATTAAGCCCGATACCTTTTTTCTCAGCTTCCAGACTTAGGGCGAGGGCTACTTCATCAATGGCATTTTTTAAAATGAATGGTTGTTTATTCAGAACCAATTTGCCTGCATCCAGTTTTGAAAAATCAAGTATATCGTTCACGGTATTCAGCAGATGATTCGACGAAACTTTAATTGCATCCAGGTATTTTCCGTTATATGTATTTTTTTCCTGGTTAACCATCTGTTCGGTAAAACCCATAATCGCAGTAAGCGGTGAGCGTATTTCATGACTCATATTGCTGAGAAACCTGCTTTTCAGCCTCGCGAGTTTTTCTGCAGATATCTTGGCTTCCAGAATTGCTTCCTCGTACCTGTTGGTACGGTAAATATTGTATATGAGCAGAACTATCAGTAAAAAAATACTTAGCAGTGAAAAAAATGTGATTTTTTGAATGGCAGCCCTTGCTTTATCTGCTTTTACAAATATATCTGCGGTACGGGCATCATCTGCTTTTTCCCTGATTGCAATCAACTCATTTATTTTTGATTCGATTGCCTGCAGAGTAGACAGGTTTGATTCGGCAAGTATGGTCTCTTTCTCACGAATTTTTTGTTGCACGGTTAATTTCCTGTTCACCGATCGCTGATAATAATTTCTTACCATTGCTGAAAGCCCATTGATAGTAGAATCTGTTTCATGTTGAACGCTGTCAATATATCTTTTTTCAGATGAGCTGCCTTTTACAAATTCTTTTTTGGTATCCGTTATGCTTTTATTGGAAAATAGATAACCCAGTTTCTGGAAAAAGCCAAGCTTTTTTTTATCCTGCACCAGCTTAAGTGTATCTGTAGAACTTGAAAAATAATTTTTAAAGAACGATTTATTCATTTGTTCCAGGTGTACGGGATTATTCAGCGTAATTATGGTAAAAGTGTGGCCTGGTTTGTTGGCTATTGAATCAGAAAGGCTCCTGAGTTTTTTTATAACATCATATATTAACAACTTGAAATTAACATCGCGTTGAATTTTTTCAGAAAAGGAAGCGTCAAAGCTGGAAAGTTTGTCGCAATCGGCAATGGCATCGTTAATATCGCTTAAAAAAATATCTTTTTTTGTGCTGTCTGCAGAATTGATATAAATGCGATAATGATCTTCTGCCATCATAAGTTCGGTATTGCATTTGCGCAACAACACAATGCCGGAATCTTCTTTCGACAAGTCATCGACAGTGGTTTGCAGTGTGGATATATGCCTGAGGTTGAAATAACTGAGGATAAAAATGGTAAATAACACTACAAGGCAGATAATAATCACTATGAGGCTGGAACGCGACAGGCGAAGCTTGGAATTAAACATGCAGGTAATTAATTGCGGGAACGCGACAACTTATGGTTTAGCGAAGGATGGATAAGTGTAGTAAAATTAGTGGGTTTCCACTACATATGTTTACACAATCGATTGTGTAAGCTATTTTTGATTAAACCCAACTACTTTAAGCATTTTATTCAAGTTTATTAATGCTGTTATACATTTCTTTGAAGCAATTCCATGCTGTGTTGGCAGGTTGTTCATTTTTTTGCAGGCTTTCATAATAGCCTTTCAAAAAAGCATCTGTACGTACCCAGGTAGTTTCCATTACTCCCAAAAATCTTTCCTTCATCTCCGGGGTAGACTCTTTCCTGAATGTAGCCATATCATTAACCTGCGAAACAGCGACTGACGGAGTTCTCCACGCGCAGGTAATAACTTTAAGTCCTTTTGCCGCAAAATATGGGGCAGTTTTATCGGCCCGCTCATAATGCCAATCACAGATTACTACATCTTTCGGTATCATATCAATTGCCCGGTAAGTATTATTATAACTGCCTTCCCATATACCAACACCTGTTGTTTTTCCGTCAATAAGCCTGTCCCCCCAAATCCAAAGAGTTCTGTTTTTCTCAGCAAGATGGTCGCGGATGGTTCTTACTTCACCTGCAAACAGCTCAGCTTTGTCTCTTCCTGAACAACGCGGGCATTTATCATCACCGATAAAAAAAACCTCATCCATGCCACCATGAAAAATAGCTGTTTCGAATACATCACATATTTCATCAATTACATCGAATAAAATTTGATGAAGGCCGGGATACAGCGGGCAGTAACTCTTGCAATACAGGTTGTCGGGATTGGGCCATTCATATTTTGCAGGCATTTTTATATAGGGCGTTTCATCAAATTCAGGATATGCCTGTAATAATTTTCCGGGCTTATTGGCCCATGACTGATGTCCTAATAAATTGATTTGCGGTATAACTTTTATATTATTGTTTCTACACGCTTCCACAATTTTTTTTATATCTTTTTTTGAAAGAGCAAAGCTGTCAGCAAGCTCAGGATGTGATTTAAACTGGTAATGATAATCTATGAGAACAATCAAGCTGTTTACTTTTCTGGGGGCCAGCTCTTCATTAATAAACCGTACAAATGAATCAAGGCCCGAAGGTCTTGGGGCATTTATTGAAAAACCACGTACCGGCATGATGCTGTCAAGGTTGGTTTGGGAATGTGCCATATAGAATGCAATTGATGAAATACAAACCAGCAGAATTTTTTTTGCCATTTGAAGAAATTATTAATGCCTGCTAAAACAAAATGGAAAATTAAACATAAGAAATGAAACGCGGACTATTGTTACACCTGCGGGTCAATTGTGCGAAAACAGTTTACTGAATAGTAAACCTAAATCAAAAGGCACCCGGAAAGGGTGCCTTTTGCAAAAAATTATAGAAAGAAGTCATTTTGCCAATGAGTTGGCTTTTTTGGCTAGTTTACTTTTTAAATTGGCTGCTTTGTTCCTGTGAATGATCCCACGTTTAGCCAGCTTATCGATTTCCGAAGCAACGTCGGGCATTTTTTCATCAGCTTCTTTTTTAGCCTTGATTTGTCTGAAATCACGGATAGCATTACGGGTGGTTTTTCCGTAATATCTGTTGCGTTCCCTGCGTTTGGAAGCCTGCCGCACGTCTTTCTTTGTTGCTGAATGATTTGCCATGTAATCCTGAATTTTGGACGGCAAAGGTAGGTTTGTGCATTGTAAATTCCAAATTTTGCACAAATGTATTTTCGACTCAGCTCAAGGGCAGGGAAGAGCTGTTGTGAGTGAAAGGTTGCGTATCCGTAACAGCAAACCTAAGTTTTGCAGGTATAAAATAAATACTGAAAATCAGTGTTAATAGACTGGCAAATGCATTTTACAGCAATTAATTTTAACCGATATTTGTATCCCTTTTAAAGATTCTGCTATGAAAGATTTTCAATATATAACCAATTCCTCTCCAGCTTTTATTGAAGGCCTTTACCAGGATTTTGTGAAAAATCCGGAATCTGTTGATCCCGATTTCAGAAAATTCTTTGAAGGTTTTGATTTTGCCATTGCGCAGGGAAAAAACGGGGCTAACGGATCGGTGGCTGCAACAGCAAACGGAACGGTAGTGGTCCAGCCAAAGGAAACTGTTTATAAAACTACCGATGGCGTTGACTGGAAAAAAGAATTGGGTGCTTATCGGCTGATTCTTGGTTATAGAAACAAAGGTCATTTACTGGCTACAACCAATCCTATCCGTAAACGGAAAGACAGGGGCGCTAATCTGGAGCTTTCGTTTTTTGGTTTTACAGAAGAAGACCTGGATAAGCATTTTTTTGCAGGTAACCTGATCGGCTTAGGTACCACAACACTGAGAAGTATTTTAAGCCATCTTCAAAGATGTTATGCCAGCCATGTTGGTATTGAATTCAAATATATCAGTGAGCAGGTCAAAATTGATTGGCTGACCAATGAAATGGAGAAAAAATTTTTGAACCCCATCCCTATCGATAAAAAGAAACGTATTCTTGAAAAATTGAATGAAGGGGTAATGTTCGAGAAATTCCTTCATACCAAATATGTTGGTCAAAAACGGTTCTCTCTCGAAGGCGGAGAAACAACTATCGCCGCATTGGATACTATTATTAATACTGCGGCTGATCATGATGTTCATGAAGTAGTCATTGGTATGGCACATCGCGGAAGATTGAATGTGCTTGCCAATGTAATGGGTAAAACCTATGAACAGATTTTCAGTGAATTTGAAGGCACTGCAAAACTTGATCAAACCATGGGCAGTGGTGATGTAAAATATCACCTGGGTTTTGGCAGTGAATTACAGACACCATCAGGCAAAACTATTCATTTAAAATTAATGCCTAACCCTTCACATCTCGAAGCAGTCGATCCTGTCGTTGAAGGCTTTTCCCGTGCAAAAGCCGATATTATGTATGAAAGTAATTTTGATAAAATACTTCCGGTACTGATTCATGGTGATGCCTCTGTCGCCGGACAGGGCATTGTTTATGAAGTGTTACAGATGAGTGAGCTGGATGGCTATTACACTGGAGGTACTATTCATTTTGTGATTAATAACCAGATTGGTTTTACCACAGATTTTGAAGATGCCCGTAGTACGGATTATTGTACTTCCCTTGCTGCGGCAATCCATGCACCGGTGCTTCATGTAAACGGAGACGACGCGGAAGCCGTGGTAAAATGTGCTGATATTGCCACTCGCTACCGCCAGGAATTTAATTGCGATGTTTTTATTGATATGGTTTGCTATCGTCGCCATGGCCATAATGAAGGCGATGATCCCAAATTTACACAACCTCAATTATATGCATTGATTGATAAACACCCCAACCCACGTGAGGTATACACGCAGTTTTTGATAGAAAACGGAGAGGCTGATGCAAAAGAGCTGGCAAAAGAAATGGAAAAGAAATTCTGGGCCGACCTGCAGGAACGTTTGGATGAAGTGAAGCAAAAACCCTTGCCGTATTCTTACCAGCCTCCTGAATTATTATGGAAGAAATTGCGTCGCGCTACCTTAGAAGATTTCAATCAATCACCCGTTACGGCTATTAGTGAAAATGATTTCAGGAAAATTTTTGAAGCATTGATGAACTGGCCGGCTGATTTCAAGCCGCTTAAAAAGGTAGAGAAGATTTTACAGGATAAAATAAAATTATTTAATGAAGAAGGAAAAATAGATTGGGCAACGGGCGAGCTACTGGCTTACGGAAGTTTAATACTGGAAGGAAAAGATGTGCGTATGAGTGGCCAGGATGTACAGCGCGGCACATTTTCTCACCGGCATGCTGTGCTTCGCGATGAAAATACGAATCAGGAATACAACAGATTGAGCAAGATACCCGGAGCAAAAGGCAATTTCAGGATTTATAATTCTTTCCTTAGTGAATATGGCGTACTTGGATTCGAATATGGTTATGCATTAGCTAACCCAATCGGGTTGGTTTTGTGGGAAGCACAATTTGGCGATTTTGCCAATGGTGCCCAAACAATGATTGACCAGTTTATTGTTGGTGGTGAACAAAAATGGCAACGCATGAACGGGATTGTGATGTTATTGCCTCATGGATATGAAGGGCAGGGGCCTGAGCATAGCAGCGCCAGGATGGAACGCTTTCTTCAAATGTGTGCCGAACTGAATATTGTTATTACCAATATCAGCACATCAGCAAACTTTTTCCATGCGCTGAGGAGGCAATTGGCATGGCCTTTCCGCAAGCCCCTGATTAATTTTTCTCCAAAGGCAAATTTGCGTTTGCCTGCAAGCTGTTCAAAAACCGAAGAGTTTATTAACGGGGGTTTCAGGGAGGTAATTGATGATAGTTTTGTAGCCGCTACTAACCCGGGTAATATCAAAAAAGTACTGTTTTGTTCAGGAAAGATTTATTTTGAACTCGCCGAACGGCAGTTAAAAGAGAACAGGAAAGACATTGCTGTTGTACGTCTGGAACAGATATACCCCTTGCCATATGTGCAGCTGGAGGCATTGAGCGGAAAATATAGTAATGCTACATGGTTCTGGGTACAGGAAGAGCCGTTGAATATGGGAGCGGCTTCATTTCTGCAAATGAACCTGAAAAGCATCAACTTTGGATGCATCAGCCGTCATCCAAGTGCTGCTACGGCAACCGGGTTCCAGAAAGTGCATAAGCAGGAGCAGGAAGAAATTATTGAAACAGCTTTTTCAATTTAAGAGGACCGGTTACATCATTCTGTCGCACGTAAGTTCACAGTAATATATAACCGAAATCAAAAAGAATTACGCAACTGATATTAAAAACCTGACATAAAAATGATTGATATAAAAGTTCCAACAGTAGGCGAGTCCATCAGCGAAGTAACATTAATAAAATGGTTGAAGAAAAACGGAGATTATGTAAGCCGTGATGAAGTGATTGCCGAACTCGAAAGTGAAAAAGCGACATTCGAAGTAAATGCTGAACAGGCAGGAATTTTAAAAACTGTTGGCAAGGAAGGGGATACATTAAAAATTGGGGATGTGGTTGCGCAAATTGATGAAACAGCAGCAAAGCCGGAAAGTCAGTCTGCAGCAGGCAATCAGCAACCGGCAGAAAAAAAGGTATCTTCAAACGGATCTGAAATTAAAAAAGAAACCCTTGCTGAAAAACCTGTCTCTAAAGCTTTCGCACAGGATATAAAAGCAACACCCGTAGCTTCTGCAATCATTGCCGATAAAAAAATTGAACCATCAAAAATATCTCCGACAGGATCAGGCGGTAAAATTTTGAAATACGATGTGCTCGAGGCATTAAATAACCCGGGAAGGACTGTCGGTCAACCTATGTTTAGCCGGGATGTGCGCAATGAAAAAATGAGCAACCTTCGCAAAACAGTTTCCCGGCGGTTGGTGGAAGCAAAAAATACAACAGCAATGCTCACTACTTTCAATGAAGTGGATATGAGCAATATTATGGCGCTGCGGGCACAGCATAAAGACAAGTTTAAGGAAAAGCATGGGGTCAATCTGGGTTTCATGAGCTTTTTTACAAAGGCAAGTTGTTTTGCACTACAGGAATGGCCGGCTGTTAACGCATATATTGATGGTGATGAAATCATCTATCACAATTATTGTGACATATCCATTGCCGTTAGTGCACCAAAAGGGCTTGTGGTTCCAGTAATCAGGAATGCGGAAAGCCTGAGCATGGCGGAAATTGAAAAGAAAGTAGTTGAACTCGCAACAAAGGCCCGTGATAATAAATTGAGCATGGAAGAAATGCAGGGCGGGACTTTTACCATTACCAACGGAGGTGTATTTGGTTCACTGATGAGTACGCCCATTATTAATATACCACAATCTGCTATTCTGGGCATGCATAAAATTGAAGACCGCCCTATTGCGTGGAACGGGCAGGTGGTTATCAGGCCTATGATGTACCTGGCTGTCAGCTATGATCATCGTATTATTGATGGAAGGGAATCGGTAAGCTTCCTGGTGAGGATTAAAGAATTGCTTGAAAACCCTGCGCAGCTTTTGTTTGGCAAAGATCCCGTGAAAGCAATGTTGGAATTATAAACAGTTCCGAATAAGTTTTTGCCGGAAAATTTTTGATTCCGGCATTTTTTATTTTGGCATGAAATATTTTTCACACCTGAATACGGCAGCAAAAATCCTTCAACAATATAAAGGAGAAGAGCCCTTTGCGCATTACATAAAATTTTTTTTCAGGCAGCATAGAAAATATGGTTCAACCGACCGTAAGACAATCGCCCACCTTTGTTATTGTTATTTCCGTTTGGGGCATTTGCTGAAAAATATTCCTGTTGAAGAAAGAATATTAACTGGTATTTTTTTATGTGATCAGCAACCCGGCGAATTGCTTAACTATTTTAAGCCCGAATGGAATGCTGCTGTTCATTTGCCCATGCAAGAAAAGCTATCTCTTATCAATGGTTCGGTACAGGTTAATGATATCTTTCCATGGAAAGAAGAATTAAGTGATGGTATAGATGCTCAAAAATTTGCCGAATCATTTTTAGTCCAACCAGATTTGTTTCTGAGAATAAGGCCTGGTTTTGAAGAAACAGTTTCGCAAAAATTATCGGCGAAAGAAATCGGGTTCAGCCGGATTACCGGATCATGCCTTGCATTACCAAATTCCATCCGCATTGAAGGGATTGTTGAAATCAATAAAGAGGTGGTCGTACAGGATTATAATTCTCAGCAGGTAGCGGCTTTCTTTCAGCCGCAAAACATGCTCTGCAAGCTGCAAACCGCGTGGGACTGTTGTGCTGCAAGCGGTGGTAAATCGATAATGCTGCATGATTTGTACCCGGATGTTTCTTTAACGGTGTCGGACATACGTGAATCAATACTGGCTAACCTGGGGAAAAGGTTTGCAGAAGCGGGTATCACCGACTATCGCTCGTATGTAACTGATCTTTCAGCCACACAGTATAAGCCACCTCCTCAAAAATATGATTTAATAATAGCAGACCTGCCTTGCAGTGGCAGCGGAACCTGGGCAAGGACTCCCGAATCACTTTGTTTTTTTGATATACATGAAATCGGAAGGTATAGCGCTTTGCAGAAAAAAATAATATCAAACGTAATTCCTTCTTTGCTAAATAGTGGATCGTTTGTTTATATTACCTGTTCTGTTTTCAAAAAGGAAAATGAAGAAGTAGTTGATTTTGTGAGGCGGCAATTCGGTTTGCAATTGCAAAAAATAGAATGGTTACGTGGCTACCATCTAAAAGCAGATAGTATGTTTGCTGCGGTTTTTACAAAAATGTAAACGATCAATTGTGCCCGATCATATTCAGCCTGATTCCGTAACCTGTTTTATAACCTGCAGGATTAGTATTGTTTGGCGGTTGATAAAACCAGTGTAAAAAATCTTTATAAATAAGGCCGACACCTTTGGCATACACTTCTATACTGTAGTTCCGATAACTCGGTGAAGAAATATCGCTGGAATCCCCGCCATAATCATCTGCCTGCCGCACAATTAATGTGTTGGGTATTGTACCTGCGATAACATTGTAAGATGCCCCGATACTATCATAATAATAATTCCAACCAGCCAGATATGACAGGTCTAAATTATTATCCTGGCTTGTGCCAATATATGAATTGCCTTGCCAGTTAAACCCGTCAGTAAAAGGTAATGAAAGCTTGATATACCTGAGGTTGTTTTCGTCAACTTCTAAAGTTTGAATGGTAGGTGTTACTGTATAAGTTTCCAGGTTCTGCCAGGGCTGGGTTTGCGTGGAATCGGTAATATAGCGTATAACCCTCCATGTAGGCCTGTTTAAATTATCCATAAACGTAGTATCTACCACATCCTGGACTGTATAGGTAGTAACGGTAGTGTAAAGTCCGAAATAGGTGTAATTTGTTGAGTCCATCCGGTAGGTTATGGTTTTCCCGGGCTGTAGTTGAACCCAGTCAGTAACCTGATCAGTTTGATAAATTCCTTTTTTTTGACAAGCAGAAAAAAGAATGAATAACAAAAGTGAGAAAAAAAATATGTTGATTTTTTTCATGCCCTTAATTGGTTGGTGATATTGCTGGCAGTTACTTAATGGGAAAGCAGCTTAAACAATAAAAAACCGGGAAGGATAACTTCCCGGTAAGGTAACGTAAAAACGGGCATTTTATTATCAGTTTGCAGAGAGCGGCGACCTTGTTTTGTATGGAATACTTCTGATTAATCTTTGCTGGCTTCTCAAATTGAATTTCTTTGTATAACCCCTCCGCCGATGACATCATCTCCTTCATAAAATACAGCGCTTTGTCCCGGGGCAATGCTCTTTGCTTTTTCATAAAACCTTACTTTCAGGTTATTACCTTCCGGATATACATTGCTGAGGGCGCCTTTGTCCTTGTACCTGATTTTGGTAATGGCTTCCATACCTGGTGTAACGCCATCATATTTCATCCAGTTGATTTTACTAACGATCATCTCAGCATCATCCAGGTCAGATTCGTCGCCTAAAACCACCGTGTTATTTTCCGGATTGATGGCTGTTACATAAACCGGTTTGCCAAAAGCAACCTCAAGTCCCTTGCGTTGCCCGATGGTATAAAAAGGATAGCCTTTATGTTTACCTAAAATCTTTCCGGACTTATCAATAAAATTTCCTCCGGTCACTTTTTCTTCCAAACCGGTTACCTTTCGTTTTAAAAAACCGCGATAATCATTGTCTGGTACAAAACAGATTTCATAGCTCTCGCTTTTTTTTGCCAACTCCGGGTATCCATAATCGTTAGCCATTTGCCTGATCTCTGTTTTGCGGTATTTGCCAAGCGGCAAAATAGTCCTGCTTAATAAGTCCTGCTGCAGCCCCCACAACACATAGCTTTGGTCTTTTGTTTCATCAATTCCTTTACTGATAAAAAAGCGGCCGTTTTCGTGTTTGTTAATATTTCCATAGTGGCCGGTTGCTATAAAATCACAATCCAATGCGTCTGCTCTTTTTAGTAATGCACGCCACTTTATATGTGTATTACACATCACACAGGGATTGGGCGTTCTTCCTGCAAGGTATTCATCAACAAAATTCTCAATTACAAAATCACCAAATTCATCGCGGATATCAAGAACGAAATGAGGAAACCCATGCTGAACTGCAGCCATTCTGGCATCATTAAAACTATCTAGGTTGCAGCAGCCGGTTTCTTTTTTAGAGGAGCCTGAACTGGCATAGTCCCATGTTTTCATAGTAATACCTATTACTTCATAACCCTGGTCATGAAGCATCAGTGCGGTAACTGTGCTGTCGATGCCACCACTCATCGCTACCAATACTTTTCCTTTACGGCTCATTCTAAAAAAAATCAAGCTGCAAAAGTAAGAAAATAAACTTGAATGCCATTAGCTGGCAGACACATGAAGACAGATAAAGTTATGTAATAATACAGGCCTTTCATTGTTAACAACTAACCTCAAAGTAGTATCCATAACAACACATAAATAATTAAATTGCCAGTTCAAACAATTTTTAAGTACGAAGCTAAATTTATTAAGTATGATCAAGCTACAGGTAATCGGCAACCTTGGTAAGGATTGCGTTACAAACACAGTGAACGGAAAAAATGTCATCAACTTTAATGTGGCACACACTGAGAAATTCCGTGATGCCCAGGGCAACCAGAAAGACAAAACCATTTGGGTGGAATGCGCTTACTGGACTGACCGCACCGGAATTGCTCCTTATTTGAAAAAAGGAACACAGGTGTATGCAGAAGGCACCCCCGAAGTGAGGACCTACACCAAAAATGATGGCACTTCAGGCGCTTCACTTACATTGCGTGTTTTCAACATTCAGTTGCTGGGAAGCAGCCGTACGAACGGCGATTATTCCGGTGGTACTCCTGCTGAAAGCCCGTCTTCTTATCAGGCGGCACCTTCATCGAACTTCGTTCCTGCAGCAAGCGACATTACCGAACCGGTTGACGACTTGCCATTTTAAAGAAGCTTTTTCTTTAGTAGAATATGCCCTGCACACTGCAGGGCATATTTTTTATCTCGAAATCCTGAACTTCTTCACCAGGGCTTCTACTTCTTGCCTGCTTACCGGTTTTTGCTGGTCATCTAAATTAATAACGTACAAATAGCCTTTTGCACCGGGAGTCGACAGAAAAGCACTTACCAGATTTAATTGTTCGCTTACTAATAAATGCCCGGTAGTGACATTCCAGATTTCTTTAGCAGTCAGGCATCCCTGTGAAGGAGTGAGCGGATAAAAAGGCTTCTGTTTATAATATTCGGGATCGATTGCTGTTCCATGAGCAATAATTTCCGATCGTCCAACCCTTCCTGCATCCCAGGCTTCCATCATAGGTGCATAGTTTCTCCATGCCGGCGGCAGTAATTTTTTATATAAAAGAAAAGAATCCTGCGATGCGTCCCAGTTTGCCTGGAAATACTTTTCCCATCTACCTTCAAAAGGGATAATCAATTGAAGGTTGGGGGTTGGCCCGATGAAATTATTATGAGATACATTGATGCCTTGGATGCTATAGACTCCCTGCGGGGTATTTCCATCAGAAATAAAATAGGGGAGGTTGGAGCCTGACCTGGCCAGTTGCGGGAAAACGGCCAGCCTGCCATCGCCATTTCTTACAAAACTGCCGTCGGCATTTTGAACAACTGCTAAACCGGTATAATCACGGTCATAACGTTGAAAAGAATAAATAATTTTTTTACCTATATTTTTTTGATACCTGAAAAGCTGAGTAATATCAGGTGGTGATTTGTGTACGAAAAAATGTACGTAGTTTAAATATTTTTCAAGCTCCTGTAAAACAGGAATGGTATCATAGCCCGAAAATTTTTCTGTTAATTTCATTTTTAAATTATTGCAATTACTCACTGAAGGGTCGCAACGATATAAATATGCCCCGCAAATAGCGAATAGTTTTGGGTCATTTTCTTTTTCGATTATGTATTGAATATTTTTTTTGAATTGATTCGGATAAGTTGCATACAAAGCCTGAAGAAAAGATTTTTTCGGGTCGTATTCCAGCGAGTCATAATAAGCAAACAATCTGGACAACCCTTTTTGTATATCGGTATTGGCAAACTGGAACTGGGTTACCGCGTCACAGGCTGAAGCATAACGGTATTCCGTATTACTGTCAAGCGGCATCAAAAATGTTTTGGCAATCAGTCGTTCCCTTAAATCTTTTTCAAGTGCAGCCCTTTTCTGATACAGCACAAAATCAGAATAAATATCTTCTCTTTTGGGTTGTGCCATTAAGGTGAATGCGAATGATGCAACAAGGGTAACAGATAGGAGCAGCTTTTTCATTATGCAAAATTAGCAGTGAATCTTTAATGATCAAAGCCGGGGGGTATAATCAATGCTTAAATGATTGCTACAGCCGGTTTTATCAGCTGCTCATGATTGAGCATTCATCAAAATATTTCTTAACTTCATCGCTTCATTCATTATTAAATAAAAGCTATATGAGAAAATCATTTTTTTCTTTTTCCTTTTTGATTTTGCTTGCAGTTACCCTGGCAAGCTGTAATAATTCATCCCAGCAGCAGGCTGCTGATTCTACTGCCGTAAAAAAAGATTCGGTAGCTGATGTTACCAAAAGCTGGAAGCTTGGCGTACAGATGTGGACGTTTAACCACTTTCCTTTTGTCAGTGCCCTGGATAAAGTGGATAGCACAGGAATAAAGTATATCGAAGCTTTTCCCGGCCAGGAGTTAGGCGGTGGCATGAAAGGGTCTTTTGGTATTGACATGCCTGATTCAACAAGAGAAAAAATTAAACAGTTGCTACAATCAAAAGGCATTACAATGGTTGCATTTGGAGTAATCGGCCCTAAAACTGTGGATGAATGGAAAAAATATTTTGACCTGGCAAAATTTTTTGGTCTAAGTTACATTACTGCAGAACCAATAAAGACACAATGGAACCAGGTTGACAGCCTTGCGGGTGTTTACGGAATCAAAGTGGCCATCCACGATCACCCTAAACCTAATGTTTATTGGTCGCCCGATTCAGTGCTTGCTGCAACGGTGGGCCATCCTAATATCGGATCATGCGCTGATGTAGGCCATTGGTCCCGCAATGGATTGAACCCGGTTGAATGTTTGAAAAAATTAGAAGGGCATGTTTATGGAGTACACCTAAAAGATATCAAAGAGTTTGGAAAAACAGATGCAGCGGATACTGCAGTAGGTAAGGGGATTAATGATTTCCCCGGAATTTTCCAGGAATTGAAAAGACAAGGCTTCACCGGAATGCTTTCTATTGAGCAGGAAAGCAACTGGTATCATAATGTGCCTGATGTAATCAATACAAAAAAATATTTTGAAGAGCAGGTGGCTAAATTGAAATAATAACGGGCAACAATTTTTTTAAAAGCTGCAAAGAAATTTCTTTGCAGCTTTTTTATGCTGTCATAAAGTATCTGAATAAGAAAAATTATTTCATAGAGTGAAATGCGACAATATTACCTTCGCTGTCTGTAAAACGGGCCATAAAGCCGTTGGCCCCAATGGATGTTTTAGGAATAATAATTTTGCCTCCGGCGGCCTCAACCCTTGAAAGGGGTACGGCCAAATCCTCTCCTCCGTTTAAGTAAATCAGCGGGCCTCCGGATTTTGATGGTTCCCAGCCTTGTTCTTCTATAAGGCCGCCACCGACTTCCCCTTTTTGCATATCTGCCGGAAACATCGCATACTTCATTCCGGCGAATGGTACCATCATTTCAGTACCAAGAACAGTTTCGTAAAAAGATTTTGCCCTGTCAAAATTTTTGGCTGGAATTTCAAACCAGTTAATTGCATGTGCCATATGGATTGTTTTAAATGGTTAAACAGTAGCGTTTACAGCCCATGCAGCCCTTGTAAAGTATAGCTGCCGGCTGCAATAGGAAATGAATGTAAATATTATTTCGCACCTGAAAAAAATCAGCAACCACTTTGCAGTTCATTTCTTCTGGAGTGAGAAATCAGGTTTTAAGAAGAAGATTGATGATGGTAGAACAGGGAAAGCTGAAAATTTTACCTTTGCTTCTGCCAAAATTGCTATATGAATTTACTGCGAAAAATATTGACTTTAGTTTCTTTGCTGGTATCACTTGCGTTACAGGCACAAAAAGGAAAACAGGAAACTATTAGTATTGAAAGCGAACTTAAGCACATTTATAATATTTCATTGCTGCCATCATATCGTAGCAACAGTATAGAAGCACAAGTTTCAACCTACGACACAACCGGCGGTAATAATGACGGGTTTGAAGGGGTTTATTCTTTCGTAAAAAGAAATCCCGACAGTAGCCTTGTCATATTTGATGTAAAAGGCCCGGGAGTTATCAATCATATTCACACTCCCACTCCAACTAATGATACGCTTGATTTTTTTATTGACGATATTAGCCATCCTGCATTTTCTATAAACTATATGGACCTTTTCTCAGGAAAAATTTTTCCGTTTATCGCCCCGCTTTGTGGCAGCCAGCTTGGTGGTTATTATTGCTACATTCCCATTCCTTATCAAAAAGAATTAAAAATTGTTTGTCGCGGCAAACACCTGCAGTTTCACGATATACAATACAGAACCTTTGGCCAGGGAACAATTGTAAAAAATTTTTCTTTGAATGTGTCGAATGAAGAAAAAGAATTATTAAGCAGCATACAAAAACTCTGGAGCAATCATGAAAACAAAGTGGCTGATTTTATTAGCAACAATGCAGAAGTTTTATCTGTTACAAAAAATATTCAGCTCAAACCCGGGCAACACGATAATTTATTTGATCTGAAAACCGGCGGAAGAATTATTGGCATTATTATTAATGAAAACGAGCCGGAGAAAAAAATATTCAAGCAGGTTGATTTGAAGATTAACTGGGATGCGGAACAAACGCCTGCAATATATTGCCCGCTTGCAGATTTTTTTGGTTATGCATTTGGCAAGCCCTCCATGCAGAGTTTGTTATTGGGGTATAAGAACGGTAAGCATTATTGTTTTTTTCCGATGCCGTTTGATAAAAGGGCAATTATACAATTATTTAACAGGAGCACTGATAATGAGGTAAGCCTGCATGCAAGGATTTATTACACTACCAAGAAAAGAGATGCGGCAACGGAAGGCAGGTTCTATGCGGCATGGAATGCAAATACACATGAAGCGGGAAGCCCGGCGCATGTATTTCTTGATACAAAAGGCAAAGGCCATTATGTAGGAAGCCTGTTACAGGCATCTGGCCTTTATTCAGGAGTTACTACTTTTTTTGAAGGAGATGATTCTACATCGGTCGATGGTAGAATGGTGATACACGGAACCGGATCGGAAGATTATTTTAATAGTGGATGGTATGCATTGCTCGACAGGTGGGACAGTCGGTTTAGTTTGCCTATTCACGGCGCATTGGATTATTCTGCAGCCTACTCCCGTACCGGAGGTTATCGTTTTTATCTGGATGACAAAATTTCATTCAGCAAGTCCATATTTCAATCCATGGAACACGGGCCTGAACATAATAATGTTGCTGCACAATATACTTCAGTGGCATTGTTTTATGCAGACAAAGCTCCAATAAATTTTTTAACGCCCACAAATGCCAACTGCAGCATTTTTATTCCCGACACATTATTATTATTTCCCCAGCTGATGAAATTCAGCAGCCGCGGCGACATCAGCATGAGCAATTTGTGGATAGGTGAAGATGTGGTCACAAAGGCTAGCGATGAAAGTACGCTTGCATTTTTTACCGATGATATTGAACCTGGAACCTACAAGCTGTTTGTTTCATTTAGTAAAGTGCCTGAAGGTTGTTCATTTTCCTTATGGCACAGGCAAACTCAATTAAGCGACTGGATCGATACATACAACAGCCAAAAAGAAGAAGTGAAAACCCAATTCGTGTGCATCGTTGGCCTGGATGATAATAACCATTCTTTGTCATTGCACTTTAAAACAAAAGAAAACAGGTTAACCGTTTTATTAAACCACTTTGTGCTGGTGAAAGTGAAGTGACACAAACAGTTTTTTGGGAATAATTTTAGTTAATTGCTGTTAAAAAGAAATAAATTACTTTTTGTAATAGTATTTGTTCTACACGATTTTGGTTGTGCAGCGATTAAACTGCCCGCTGCTTTAAGCTGCCCGATGTAAACCTCGCACTTTTTTATAAATGCCAAATGTTCGGCTGGTGTCAATGGAGCTTTGATGTCAGCTGCATTGCGTAGGTAGAGCATAAATTCCTTTTTCCTTTTATCAAATTTTAGATGCTGTCAGAAAGAATGTTTGGTGCCCCATAAATAACAAGCGTCAATACGGTCACTTTCGTTTAAAGTGATGTACACTATGAAATTTATGATATTAGCTGGCAGCCTTCAAAACCCTTACTATTGCTAATTAGGAGTTGGTATTGATCATTCTGTATTGTTGTTAGCACAAGCCGCTAATTGACTTTCTACAATATTTTTCGAAACCGGGGTTTTGACCGGCTCAATAGTATTACCATCGTTGAAGGGATTGCGACGCAACGATGTTCAACCGGAGTTACTAAACCTGGTATCAGGATATTTTATAGTTGGTTTTTTTAACTTTCATTTTCTGGCAAATAATTAAAAAGTTTATTTAATGGCAACTAATAGCGTTGCCTGTTGCATGGTGCAATACCGGGCTAATGAAAGGAATGCCGAGGTTAAGTCCGCGAAGTATCAGGATGATACCGATGAGGGTGGCAAAAACCGGTACAGCTTTTTTAAAGTGATTGCGCAGCGACAGTTTAAATAACTGCCCGAAATAACTGGTGGCCATCATTGCGGGTAATGTGCCTGCGCCAAAAGCCGCCATAAATATTGTGCTGTTGATAGCAGTGGCAGAAGTCAGTGCACCGGCAATCGCCACATACACCATGCCACAAGGCAGCAGGCCGTTGGCTGCGCCAAGCATAAAATAATTAGGCATTTTATTAGAGCGTAAAAAATATACAATAGCTTTTTGCACTTTATTGTAAAAGCCATTGAGAAAGCCCGGCCTTGCATTTTTGCCGATTACCCAATATTGCGCTACTAAAAAAACAACCAGCACACCGGTAATGATGGAAAACCATTGTTGAAAACCGGCGAGATAAATGCGCCTTCCAGCGAGGCCGAGTACCAGCCCGAGCAAGCTGTAAGTGAATACACGGCCGACCTGGTAAAGAGAAATGGCAAGCAATTTTTTTTGCTGGGAGAAATGCTGCACAGGCAGCGCCATAGCCAGCGGCCCGCACATGCCTACACAGTGCAGACTGCCGATGGCGCCGAGTGTAAAACCCGCTATAATAATTTCCCAGCTCATTATTTATAAAATGGTGAAAGCTTTTTCGGTGTAATAAGTTTTGTTGTTGCTGGTCCAGTCAAATTTCACTACATAATTTCCGGGCCTGAAATTTTTAACGTCAATCTGTTGCAATGCATTTTCGTTTACTTTGAGATCGATATGGCGATCTTTCTTTGCATCGGATGCGCAGTAAAACCAGGCAGTGCCTTTCAGCTCCGTGTTTTTCATTTCATTCGGGAACTGAACATTGATATAACTATTGTCCTGGCTTATTGCTACCTGGCTGCTTAACTCGCTACTGCGTTTGCTTGCATCAATTACCTCCTGGTACTTGAGCTCGCTTTTATAATAATCGTCCTGTACAAGGTCAACGTTAACATGAGTGGCACGATAGGCGAGATAACCCATCCATCCTGCGAAAGCCACGAATACTAAAATCAGTTTGTTTCCCCAGTTCATGATTGTTTTTTTGTATGATAAATTGGATACCGGTTTCAGGATGCGAGATACGGGATGGATCCCGAATCTTAAATTCTTTCTCCTTACTTCTTCACTTCATGATGTATCGGCCCCATAAAGTTTGTCTTCAGGGTAGTTATTTTTTTATCGCCTTCATATAAACTTACTTTTAAAGGCAGCTTGCGTTCCGTAATAATATTCCTCGGCAACACAATAAAGAACGAGCCTGCGGCCTGTGCTTCTTTCTTCAGTTGTATTTCCTGCCCCTGCACTTCAATAATTTGTCCGGGAACTTCTTCCAGTTTTAAAGACAGCGGAATGTCTTTATTGGTTTTGTTAATGAGTTTGATATTGTAGAGATTACTGATGCTGTCCTGTCCTTTTTCCTGGTATAAAATCCCGGCGGCCCTGATGATGGTGCCGTCCACATCTTTACGTGTAAGCAACAACGTAGCTAATAACCCTGTCAGTACTATCAGTACCGCAGTATAAAATTTCATTCTGCCGGTATAATACAGTTTTTGCGAATTGGCGATACCGTTTTCTGAAGCATAACGGATCAGCCCTTTCGGTTTATTTACTGCTTCCATAATGGAATCACATGCATCAATACAGGCAGTACAACCAACGCATTCCATTTGTGTGCCGTTACGGATATCTATGCCCGTTGGACAAACTTTTACGCAGTTGAAGCAATCAATGCAATCGCCAGTGGAATGCTCTTCATTTTTTTTGAATTTACCACGGGGTTCGCCTCTTTTGTAATCATAAGCTACCAGCATTGAATTACGATCGAGCAAAACGCTTTGCAAGCGGCCATACGGACACACAACTGTGCAAGCCTGCTCACGGAAGTAAGCATATACGCCATAGAATACAAAAGAAAACACCACGATGGCAGTAAAACCCACCAGGTGTTGAGAAATAGGTTCAGTAACCAATTTCTCCAATTCCTTTATTCCAATGATATATGAAAGAAAGAAATTGGCGATAATGAATGCAAGCAGAAAGAAAATAAAATGCTTTGTTCCTTTTTTGAAAATTTTTTCTGTCGTCCAGGAGGATTTCTTCAAAATCTTTTGAGCAGCAGCATCGCCCTCGATGGCATATTCAATTTTACGGAAAAGCATTTCCATAAAAATGGTTTGCGGGCAAACCCATCCGCAGAATAAGCGGCCGAATGCAGAAGTAAACAACACAATGAAAACAACAAAAGTGATCATTGTGAGGCCGAAAATGAAAAAGTCCTGTGGCCAGAAAACCTTCCCGAAAATGATAAACCTTGCCTGCGGAATGTTGAATAGAAAAAGAGGATGTCCCTCTACCTGAATAAAGGGCAGTGCAATGAACAAGGCGAAAAAGCCGAGGCTCACCAGTGTTCTTATGTTATAAAATTTCCCTTTCGGCCTTTGTGCAAATACCCATTTTCTTTTTCCCTTGTCGTCAACTGTGGCGAGGTGATCACGAAAAGAACCATTGCTCGTTGTTGGTTTATCTTTTGTTTCCATATTATTTCTTTTTCTTCAGCATTTTATGAAACGTGAAAAGTGAATATGGAAGTTTTTGAATTCCATATTGCCGTCCCACCCTTCACGTTTCATACAATGCGACTTTCACTTCAAAATATTATTTTGCCGCACTAACTGAATCTTTTTTGGATATTGCTGTTGAATCGGTTTTAGCAGCATCTTCTTTATATAATTCCCCCTGCGGCGCTTTCGGATTTGCCGGATTGGTGCCATGCAATGATTTTACATAGCTTGCCAGTTCTGCAATTTGTTTATTGGAATAAGTGTTTTGCCATGATGGCATTGCATTGAAACCGTATTTAATTGTTTTAAATACGCTCTTGATATCCCCGCCATGCAGCCAGTAATCATCAGTAAGGTTTGGCCCGACATTTCCACCACCACCTTTATTATGACAGGTAACGCATGAAGTTTCAAAGAATGTCTTTCCGGTTTCGATATCATCTTTGCCAAGCATGGTAACTGTATTCTCATCTACTGTTTCGCCTTTTTGTTTCAGGTATTCTTTTACTTCCTGGTCTGCTCTTGCAACTGAGATAGTATATTCTTCCGCGCTCAACGGTGCCGAGTGGGCCACATGATACCTGTACAAATAAACAGCGCCGAAAACAATAGTAATGTAAAAACCCCAAAGCCACCAGGGCGGCAAACGGTTATCGAGTTCGCGGATACCGTCATAATCATGGCCAAGGTCAATATCCGCTTCCTGTTCAGCAGGGCGGAACTTATTGAATTTGTCCCACCAGTTCAATGTTTTCTTTTTGGCTACGGCTGCTTCTCCGGCAAGCGCTTTTTCTTTTTCTGCTTTTAATAACCCGCGAACATTTATCAGTAACGCAAGTACTACGATAAGCTCAAAGAAAATGATTGCAGCCATCAGGTAAAAAGTATTTTCTGATATACCTGCTGCAATGTTGGTGGTTGTAGTTGCAGCCGAAGCAGATGTGGCCCCACCCGTAGTTTGTGCAAAAATGGGGTTGCAAAGAAATAGCAAACCTGCAATAATAGCGGCGGCTTGTATAACCGTATTTTTCTGCTGCTCATCTTTCCATTTTTTGAATTTCCATTGTGCCGTATTAAGTAACATGTTTGAGAGAACAGCTATAATGATCAGCAAAACAATCATGAATGCCACCATGATGATAACAAGTGGGTTCGACATGGAAGATTTTGCAGGAGGGCCTTCTGCCCAGACAGGTTTTACGTTAGTGAACAGGAAAGCAGCGAACAGCATTGCGGCCCTGCTGCTTTTTGTTTTGGTAATTAGTTTGTTTATAAATGAAACCATATGGAATATGTTTTAAAAGTTGCTGAATTATTTCGCTGAGAGGTTAGGATTCAAAAAGAATGAGACATTCTATTTTCCTACTTCTGTTTATATTCTTCCCCTCACTTCAATGGTATTTCACTGATCTGCTTAATCTCATTTTTATCTGCCCTTACTACAGTAACCAGTACCACAATAAAAATGGTCATGAAAATCCCGAGCGCTGTTAATCCGTAAATATCCACCCCGCTTATTTTTTCTATATAATTGATGAACTTCATTGTTCTGATTTTATATTTTATTTGATGGTTGTTGTTGCCGTGGTTGCATCTGTTTTCGGTGCCAGCTTGATGTCTCTGCCGATACGTTGCAAATAGGCAATCAATGCTACTATTTCCACATTTGCCGGTGTTTCAATCTTATCTTTTTTCAGGTTTGCCACGATGGAATCTTCCTGGTGCACCAGATCGCGGTTAGCGATCTGATCATATCCTTTAGGGTAGGGCACGCCCAGTGTTTGCATTGCCCTGATTTTTGCCGGTGTTGAGCTGGTGTCTAATTTGTTATCGAGTAGCCAAACATATTGTGGCATGATTGAACCGGGTGACATTGACCGCGGGTCATACATGTGGTTATAATGCCAGCTGTCAGGATATTTTCCACCTTCCCTGGCCAGGTCTGGCCCGGTGCGTTTGCTGCCCCATTGGAAAGGATGGTCGTACACAAATTCACCCGCTTTTGAATATTCGCCATATCTTTTTACTTCATCACGGAACGGTCGGATCATTTGAGAGTGGCAGAGATAACAACCTTCACGTACATAAATGTCGCGCCCCTGTAATTCAAGCGGGGTATAAGGTTTTACGCTTGCAATAGTTGGAATGTTTGATTTTACCAGGAAGGTCGGGATCAATTCAATCAACCCACCAATGGCAACCAATATTAACGCCAGCACCAACATGGTTAAAGGTTTTCTTTCAATTACGCGATGCCAGTATTCCCGTACATGACTTGTTTCTTTAACAAGGGGCGCAGCTTCTGCTTCTTCTTCGGGAATGAAACTTCCTTTAGCAATTGTTTTGCCCAGGTTATACACCATTATTAATGCACCTACCAGGTATAATGCACCTCCAAAACTTCGGGTAATATACATGGGGATAATGTTCGTAACTGTTTCAAGGAACTGAAATTTCAATTGTCCTTCAGGAGTGAATGTTTTCCACATAATGCTTTGTGTGAAGCCGGCCCAGTACATCGGTAATGCATACAATACAATGCCGATAGTAGCAATCCAGAAATGGTTTGTAGCCAGTTTCTTTGAGTATAATGAGGTGCCCCATAATTTCGGAACCAGGTAATATAACATGGCAAAAGCTAAAAAGCCGTTCCATCCCAAACCACCGATATGCACGTGTGCAATAGTCCAATCGGTAAAGTGCGAAATGGCATTAATGTTTTTCAAACTTAAAAGTGGCCCTTCCAGTGTACTCATGCCATAACAGGTAACGGCAACCACCATAAATTTTAACACCGGCTCCTCACGCACTTTGTCCCAGGCGCCACGTAAAGTAAACAGGCCGTTGAGCATTCCGCCCCATGAAGGGAAGATGAGCATGAGTGAAAATACTGTTCCAAGAGATTGTGCCCAGTCAGGCAATGCTGTATACAGCAAGTGATGTGGGCCTGCCCAGATATATAAAAATATTAAAGCCCAGAAGTGAATAATAGAAAGACGATAGGAATACACCGGTCTGTTAGCGGCTTTTGGAAGAAAATAATACATTAAGCCCAGCACAGGTGTAGTAAGAAAGAATGCAACAGCATTATGACCGTACCACCATTGCACCAGTGCATCCTGCACACCTGCATACCAGCTGTAGCTTTTGGTAAATGATACGGGTATTTCCATCGAGTTCACAATATGGAGCATGGCCACTGTTACCCATGTGGCGATATAAAACCATATCGCTACATAAAGATGACGTTCTCTTCTTTTGATAATGGTACCAAACATGTTAATGCCGAACACAACCCATACGAGGGTAATGGCAATGTCAATAGGCCATTCCAGTTCTGCATATTCTTTACCGGTAGTAAATCCCAGCAGCAGGGTGATGGCTGCAGCAGCAATAATGGCCTGCCAGCCCCAGAAATGTATCCAACTCAGTTTATCACTGAACATCCTTGCTTTGCAGAGGCGCTGCAAAGAATAATACACGCCGGTGAAAATACAATTGCCTACAAAGGCAAAAATGATTGCATTGGTGTGTAAAGGACGCAACCTGCCAAAAGTAGTAGGAGCAAAATTGAGGCTTACGCCGGGCGCATAGATCTGAATGGCCACCCAAAGTCCGGCGAGCATGCCTACAATGCCGAAAATAACAGTGGCATAACCAAATGCTCTCACAATCTTGTTGTCGTAATAGAATTTTTCAACTTGCATATTGAGTGATGGTTTAAAATGAATTACACGGTTTTGTTAGTTTTAGAAGGCTTATCATCGAAAAGTATTCTCGAAGAAGGGGAGTAGTCGTCTTCAAACTGCCCCGATTTTACGCTCCAGATAAATGCAGCAAGAAAAAGACCTGCTACACTGATACTTGCAATGAGTAGTATGATGATGGCGCTCATTTGTTGATTTTTAATGGCAGTAAAAGTATTTATGAATGAAAAAGATGTCTATAATTACAGTCATTCGATGAAATGACTTTAGTCAGGTGTTACATTTTCCAGATAAGTCCGGAACCATTTCCCGTAAAAAATTTTAATACTGGTTTTCAGAGAGACCCGGGAAATTATTGATGAAGTTCAGGTCAATTTCATCCACCTGGCCAATACTGTACTGCTGCCAAAAGTGATCAGTAAAATGCTCAGTGAGCTACTGGGCATAAGTATGGCAGCAATCATGGGGGAAAGATTACCCTGGACAGCAAAAAACAGCCCAATGATGTTGTACACGATGGACAATACAAAGCTGGATACGATAATATTTTTATTAGCCTTGCACAGGCGGATGAATTTGGTGAGTCTTTGCAATTGATTCGCTTCTATAATTGCATCGCAGGCTGGTGTAAAGTTGTTGGTTTGTTCGGCTATGGCAACACCGACATTGCTTTGCTTTAATGCCCCTGCGTCATTCAGTCCATCTCCGATCATCATTACCTTCTGCCCTTTTTGCTGCAATTGTTTTATAAATTGAAGCTTGTCTTCCGGCTTTTGATTGAAAAGGATTGCGGGCGACTCGCCTAATATTTTACGGAGATTATTTTTTTCAGAAGAATTATCACCTGATATTACCGAGAGCCAGTAATGCCGTTTAAGTTCATTTATTAACGGGAAAACTGCATTCCTGTAATGATTATCGAACCTGAAGCTGCCCATTATACGGTTGTCGATTTTAATAAACACACGGGTGGAAGTGTCTGTATTTTTATAAAGGCCTACGAAATCTGCCGAACCAATTTTGATAAACGAATCGTTGATATAAGCTTCGATTCCAAGACCCGTGGTTTCTTTGAAATGCTCCACTTCCAGATCCGTTTTTCCGAGATGTTTTGAAAGCGCTTTACTCAATGGATGCGAAGAGCATTTTACCAATGCAGCCACATGCATCCATTGAAGTTCAGACATATGCTGGCCCTCGTAATGTATTTCCTGCTCCTGTGTTTCAGTAAGGGTTCCCGTTTTGTCGAAAACGATATGATCAATGCCGGCGATATCTTCAATAGTGGACGGGCTGCGTAAATAAAAATGGTTGCGACCGAGTATGCGGAGAATATTTCCATTGGTGAACGTATTGGAAAGAAGCAATGCACAAGGGCATGCAATAATGAATATAGATGTTACTGCAGGCCACAAATGGCTTTTGTCATGTATCAGCCAATACAATGCAGTAATGACAGCAACAGTTAAAATGATATAAGTAAAATACCTGCTTAACAAGTGTACAAATGAAACTGATTTTTTTTGCCCCTGCTTTTTTAAATCCTGTTGATCCCATAGTTTGGTAAGATAACTTTGTGCCACTTCCTTTACCACCAGCACTTCAATATTGCCCCCTGTTTGTTTGCCTCCGGCATAAACAATTTCTCCCACTTCTTTTAAAACAGGAAGAGATTCCCCGGTTACAAAACTGTAATCAATGAAAGCTTTTCCTTTTGATAATATCCCGTCTGCAGGAATCAGTTCTTCATTATGGATAAGCATAGTGTCGCCTGCTTTTATTTCAGGTAATGTGGCAGGCGTTTCTTTTTCTTCTTTTAATATGGAAACAGCCAATGGAAAATAGGAAGTATAATCTCTTTCGAAAGACAATTGCCGGTAAGTTTTATCCTGTATGATCCGTCCGGCCAGCATAAAAAAAACAATGCCGGTCATTGAATCGAAATAACCACCGCCTGTACCTGAAAGCACTTCATAGGCACTTCTGATAAAAGTGATGATGATGGCCAATGCAATGGGCGCATCAATATTCAGGAATTTATGCTTTAAGCTTTTCCAGGAAGAAATGTAAAATGGCAGAGAAGAATATAATAACACTGGTAATGCAAGAAACATATTTGCCCACCTGAAAATGCTTCTTAACCCTTCTTCTGATGCATCCACACCGAGGTATTCAGGGAAACTCATGAGCATTATATTGCCAAAACAAAATCCGGCTATGCCGAGCTGGTAAATCATAGAACGATCAAGGGCTGGTCGTTTTTCTTTCAGGTCGTTTAGGCTGATATATGGTTCGTAGCCTATACCTGTAAGCAATTCGACACATTTACGCAGGCTTGATTTTGACGGGTTAATTACCACGTCCAGCTCTTTTCTGGTAAAATTTACTATGCTTGAAATGATGTCAGCGTCGAGTTTGTGCAGGTTTTCGAGCAGGTATAAACATGAGCTGCAATGCATTTGTGGCAGATAGAAAGTAGCACGCAACTGAGCATCATCTTTAAAACTGATAAGCCTGCTTTGAATCTTTTCATCATCCAGGAAAGCGAATTTGTCTTTTCTAACAATTATTCTCTGATTGATACCTGGGGTATCATTGAGGTTATAATATTCACACAAATCATTTTTATTAATGATCTGGTAAACCATTTTACATCCTTCACAACAAAATCGCTTATCCTCAATACGAATTTTATCAGAGAGGCAGTCTTCGCCACAGTGATAGCATGTTACAGGTGCATCAGTAGTTGTTGATTTGTTCATAATTGGAGTGGAAACTAAAACTCAGTAGCTGACCGTTTCAAACTTTTACTCTTTCCACAGTAGCGGGTTATAGCTTCATTTATGTGGTTTTGTTTCTTTACTTGTTTTTTGGCTTGGGTTTGTTATCTGTAAAATGGCTGCTGATTAATCTTCCTTCCTCATTTTGTTCGCCCAGCGGCCAGTCGTTTGTTAAAGTAGTTTCAACCCACACATTGCCCGATTTGCGGTACACATGGGCAGATATCCCCAGTAATTTTTCAAAATCTTTTTCAACCTCCGTAACCGTTCTTTTCCTGCTTACATCAATATGCACTACTTTATTGGCGGCTCCGTCAATATATTTGGCGAGATCGACAGTAGAAAATATTTCAGCTTTATATATGGGTTGATCGACCGGAATTTTTTTGAAAAACTCGATTTTCAAAAACGGATAATAATTATTGAATTGTTTTTGAACATTCTTCAGCGTACTCCCTTTTTCTATCTGCAACATCATGTATTTATTTTCTAAAATGTTATTAGTCCTTCAAAAAGCCCGCTGCGCTTGAGCAGCGGGATGAACCAGACTACAATGAAGGGACATTTGCCCTTTATAACGCAATAATGGATTTTGAAGAAGCTTTTTCTGAGCCATCTTCTTTTCAGGAAATATCCATGTCAACAACATGCCATCATTGCACCAAACATAATCACATTCATGCCTTGGGGCAAAATGAATGTGTGTGGGAAGTCGGAATCATTATATTCCCTTCTTGCATATCCTATTTTTTTTGGTTCCGAAATCTTGTCCGTTTCTGCCGTTCACCCTCAATTGTTTTTTGCCTGTTGCGAAGCTGAAGCATTCTTCTTTATTATTTAGCCACTTGACATCAGCCATTCTGCATTTATAATTTATTATTCACTTCCCGAACAAATTTATTCTGGCGATTTGCTGATTTAAATAATGATTGTCATGTTATGCAATGAGTTTCATCAGCAGTGTTTTTGGATTAAATTTTTTCTGTTTTGTCTCTCCTGCTGCTTCACTAGTTTTAATTCTATGATCATTTCCAAAATCATCTACCGTTAAACCGGGAAAATCGGATGCTGCTATTGACAAGATGGGCAGGTTTGAATGAAGAATGATTTTGTTTGAATCGCTGGGCTGTGTGAGCGATTCTAAAAAGCTGTGTTTTTCCGGCATTACTATCAGCAAGTCTGTTGGGTTTGACAATAAATAATCTGCAATCCCCTGCTGAACACTTCCTTTATCGATAAAATGAAAGTAGGGTTGAAAATCGGCAAAATAGTTTTGCAAAGAAGTAATTGCCGGTTGAATATGCTTTTGTTGAATTTGATGCGTGTTTACATAAATAAACTGTAATGAAGCGTGGAATGCCTGCAGAAATTGTTTGGCAAATAATATCGAAACATTTTCCCTTTCGTTGTCTAAATCGGAAGCTATAGTAATATTCCTTAAAGGCTTAAACGAAATTCCTTCCGGTATAATTAATACCGGATATATTGTTTGGTGAATAAGCCGCAGTGTATTGCTTCCCATCAGGAACCTCTGCAAGGCATTAACGGCTTTTCTCCCTACAACCACTGAGAATGGTTTTTTATCGAAACTCAGTTTCAGTATTTCGTACTCTACTGAGCCATATCTTATTTCAGTGGTTATATTTATTTTATTTTTTGTTCTGACCAGCAGTTCTTTTTGCAGCTTTTCCAGGCTTGCCTGTGCACTGTTTTCAATTTCGTCGTATTCCCATTCTGTCATGGGTACCTGGAATGTTGTTGCCGGAATCTGAACTACATGAGCCAAAATAATATGAGTATTCATATATGCTGCCATATCTGCAGCATAATTTGCTGCATTTACAGATGACGCTGAAAAATCTGTTGCAACAATAATCGGTTTCATAAAAATATTTTTATGAACTAAAATTAAATTTCTATATAAGGCATCGTCATGATAGAGGTCATGTATTTAACTGATTGATGTCACTTATCGAGCGCCCTGATCAGGGTCAGTAGTGTAATTGAATTTCATCACCGGCAGACAATCATAAAGTCAATAATTTCACTAAAATTTCAGATATGTTTGGAACTTTAAGTCGTGAAGAAATAGACAGTATGCTTAAAAAGCAATACATATGCAGAGTTGGCTGTTTTGGAAAAGAAAAAATGTATGTGGTGCCACTTAGCTATGCGTATGACGGTAAAAACATCTATTGCCACAGCCAGGAGGGAATGAAGATAACCATGATGAGGGAGAACCCAAAAGTTTGTTTTGAAATAGATACACTTGAATCAGGAGCAACCTGGAGGAGTGTAATTGCATGGGGAGAATTCGAAGAAATTAAGGAGAAAAAAGAACGATCAGAGGCATTAAAAATTTTGTTGAGCAGGGTTTATCCTTTTATCAGTTCAAAAAAAATGCAGCTTGGCGAACATTGGCCTTTTGCTCCTGATAACCTCAATGATATTGGCGGAGTGGTTTTCAAAATCAATATGGAAGAAGTAACCGGCAGATTTGAAGTAAATGAAGAGACCTGGAATACTAATGGCAAAATCAAAGGTTAGCCTGTTTATTTATCCTGACCTTTTTCTGTAATTCAGGACAGCCCATGTATTAAAGAAAACTGCAAAAGCAAGTATGGCGAGAATATGGTATTTTATATCTCCAAGCCCGCTGCCTTTGAGCATTACCATACGCATCACTTCAATAAAATAAGAAACGGGGTTTAACCTGGCTATAACCTGTGCCCATGCCGGCATGCTTTCAATAGGTGTATATAATCCGCTCATTAAATTAAAGATCATGGTGATGAAGAATGACACCAGCATGGATTGCTGCTGGGTTTGTGCATAGGTAGACAGTAATAATCCCAGACCAAGGATCGCCAGCAAATAAATGGATGCAAAAGCGTAAATCGTTAAATAATGACCCAGAGGCACAATACCGTAAACAAGTTTTGCAATGATCAGTCCGGTGGTAAGCACGGTGAGGGCAATTATCCAGAAAGGAATTAATTTACCTAAAATAAATTCAGCTTTTTGTATAGGGCTCACGTTAATTTGCTCAATAGTGCCTATTTCTTTTTCGCGAACAATATTACTGGCAGCAAATGAAGAACCGATCATGGTTACCAGCATTACTAAAATGCCCGGAACCATAAATACTTTATAGTTCATATTTGGATTATACCAGTTAGACGATGTTACTTCAATAGTTGGCTGATCGTTAAACCTGGGTAGTTGTATCCATTGCATGCGGATATCCTGGTTAAAATTCTGGATGATGCCCTGGATATAAGCCGTGCCCAGTCCTGCTTTCACGCCGTTGATGGCATTGGCAGCCACAAACAATGTTGCTTCATTTTCTTTTACCAGGCTTCTGTCGAATTGTGCAGGTATCTCCAGCAGCAGGTCTGCTTTTTCTTTTTTAATGGCATCAAGCCCCTGTGAAAAGGTAGCGCTGTAATCTTGTAGCCTGAAGTAACCGGACGAAGTAATTTTATTAATCAGCTTTTGAGAATAAGGCGAATGATCATGGTCGATGACACCCAGATTAATATTCTTGATCTCGTAATCTGCTGCAAAAGGAAGTATAATGAGTTGAATAGTGGGCATGATAAACAATATCCTGATGATTCCTGGATCCCGCAGTATCTGGCGCAACTCTTTTTGCAATAAAATTTTTAAAACTCTCATGCCAGCCTGATTTTAAATTTTCGGATACTGATGGATAATAATAACAGGGTCATGCCCATCAGGATCAATGTTTCTTTCCACACATAACTGAAACCAAGCCCTTTGATCATAACTGATTTTACGATGATGTAATACCATTTTGCAGGAACTACATTGGAAATAACCTGTAAAGGCAATGGCATATTTTCAACCGGGAATAAAAAACCGCTGAATAAAAGTGTCGGGAGAAAAAGCGCCATCATGGAAGTGAACATGGCTACCTGCTGTGTTTTTGCACTGTTGGAAATTAATATACCCACAGACAGAGATGTAACGGTAAACAACACGCTTTCCATAATGAGTAAACCTAAATTGCCTGAAACAGGTACATCCAGCACATACACGCTAAGCAACAAAATTGACGCAATGTTCAGTACTGAAACTATGAGGTAAGGAATAGTTTTGGCAATAATAATCAGAAAAGGCTTTAGCGGGGATACGAGTATTACCTCCATCGTGCCCATTTCTTTTTCTTTTACTATCGCGATGGAAGTCATCATTGCGCAAACCAGCATTAATACCAGCGCCATTACACCGGGCACAAAATTGTATGCGCCTTTGAGCTCCGGGTTATACAGCATGCGTAATTGTGTTTTGATGGTATACGGAAGTTGCTGGTTATTGTTCAATGATTGCTGATAATCGTTTATTATTGATGTGGCGTAATTGGTTAACGTGTTTGCAGTATTAGGATCTGATGCGTCTGCGATCAATTGCACCTGTGCATGGTTGGTATGTAAAAGATCATTCCTGAAATTATTCGGGAAAATAATTGCCAGTCTTATTTTCCCCTGCCTGAAAGTGGCTTCAATATCCTGGTACGAATGAACATTTTTTGCCAGGTTAAAATAGCGGCTTGATGAAATTTTTGTAATGAGTGCATTGGTTGCTTCATCTTTTGATTGGTCGAATACCGCAATCTTTGAATTCTTTACTTCATTCGTTAATGCAAAACCATAAAGCACAATTTGTACGATTGGCATCCATATCAGGATGAACAAAGTGCGCCCATCTCTCCATATATGGAGCCATTCCTTTTTAACGAATATGAAAAACTGTTTCATACGTCTGCTTTTAACAATTCTTGCAACATGTCAATTTCTTCTTCAGGCACATGCCTGAAATTTTTTCTCTTTGCTTCTTACTTTTTTCCATACAATTCAACAGACCAACTCAATCAGTTCTCACTGCTTTTCTTGCCAGTTGCAGAAACACGCCATCCATTGTTTGTGCTGAAAAATTTTTCATCAGGTTAGCCGGTGTATCCAATGCATCGATCCTGCCATCTACCATTATCGAAACGCGATTACAATATTCGGCTTCATCCATATAATGTGTGGTAACAAAGACTGTAATACTCCTGGCAGAGGCTTCATAGATCAGGTTCCAGAATTCCCTTCTTGTGACCGGGTCAACGCCGCCGGTGGGTTCATCTAAAAAAACAATTGCCGGGTCATGTATAATCGCGATGGAAAAAGCCAGTTTTTGTTTCCATCCAAGCGGCAGTTCCCGTACCAGGACTTTTTTATGGCTTTCCATATTCAGCTTTTTCAAAAGCAGGTCACTTTTTTCTTTGATCTGCCGATCTGTTAATCCATAAATGCCGGCGTAAAAACGAATATTTTCAAAAATGGTCAGGTCTTCATATAATGAAAATTTCTGGCTCATGTAGCCAATATTTTTTTTGATCAGCTCATTTTGTTTGTACACATCAAAACCGGCAACGGTTGCTTCACCCGATGATGGTAATGACAGGCCGCAAAGCATACGCATTGCTGTTGTTTTGCCCGCTCCGTTTGCGCCGAGAAACCCGAAAATTTCTCCTTTACTCACATCAAAAGATATGTGGTCAACTGCAACGAAGTGGCCAAATTTCTTCGTGAGTTTATTAGCTGTGATTACTTTTTCAGGTTGCATCTTCATTTTTTTAGCGCTTCAAACAGTCTTATCATCAGTCTTTCATCAATGCCATAAAACAATCTTCAATGTTTGGCTGTATGGCATTTATTTCTGCACCGGTATAATGCCCGGTTTGAATAATTTCCTCTAATCTTTTTTTATCATCTCCCGGTTCTTTAAAAACAATATGGTGATACTGGCCAAAAGGATAACAGCTTTCGATAGCCGGATTGCTTTTTATCGCGTTCATCAGTTGATACATTTCGTTTGCCCTAACTGCCCACAATGGTTTACTGAATTGCTGTGTTATACCTGTTGGGGTGTTGATAGATAATATTTCCCCTTTTTGTATCAGTGCAACGCGGTCGCAGAGGCTCGCTTCATCCATATATGGTGTGGATACCAAAATGGTAATGCCCTCCATTTTTAAGCGGTGCAACATTTCCCAGAATTCTTTCCTGGATACTGCATCCACACCAGTAGTCGGTTCATCTAAAAACAAAACCGAAGGTTTATGAATCAGTGCACAGCTCAATGCCAGCTTTTGTTTCATGCCCCCGGACAATTGTCCTGCCCTTCTTGTTTTGAAAGGCTCAATCTGTTTATAAATATCTTTTATAAGATCATAATTCTCTTTGATAGTCGTGTTAAAAATGGCGGCAAAGAATTGAAGATTTTCCTCTACAGAAAGATCCTGGTATAAAGAAAATTTTCCGGGCATGTAGCCTACACGGTTACGAATTTGCTTGTAATCTTTTATTACATCGAACCCGTCTACACTAGCAGAGCCGCTATCTGCAATCAGCAGTGTGGTAAGTATCCTGAACAGAGAAGTTTTACCTGCGCCATCCGGACCAATAATGCCGAAAATCTCTCCTTTATCTACCCTGAATGAAATACCTTTCAGCGCCTCTATGGTATTCTTCTTGATGATATATTTTTTGGCGATATTTTCAACAATTACTGATGGCATAATCCTAATTGAATTTTACTTCACCATACATACCTATTTTCAGATAGCCGTCATTTTTTACATGTATCTTAATGGCATAAACCAGGTTTGCGCGTTCATCTTTTGTCTGGATGGTTTTAGGCGTGAATTCTGCTTTGTCAGAAATCCATGTTATCTCGCCTTCGTATTCCTTATACTTTGAAGCGCCGTCATCTACCAGCACTTTTAGATGTTGCCCGAGTTTTACCTGAGAAAGCTGTGTTCCTGTAATATATGCCCTTAATGTGATGACGGACAGATCGGCAATTTTATACAAGGCTTTACCCGGCGCTGTTATTTCACCTGCCATGGCATATTTGGTAAGCACTGTTCCGTTAATCGGGTTTATCACATTAGACCTTCTTACCTGGTCCTGTATTTGGGCTATTGACCCTTTCAGCGGTTTTGTTTCGCTGAGAACGCTGCTGTTTTGTGTGCCGGTTGTTGTTTCCTGTACTTTTATTTGCTGCTCGTTTACCGTAATTTGTTTTTGCAAGATATCGATTTGATTGTTTAGGTCATCCAGTTGCTTGGTTGTAGCTGCGTCAGCCTTTATCAGTTTTTCAGTTCTTGATTTCTCATATTCCGCATTTGCCAACTGTACTTTTTGTACCGCAATCTGGTCCTTTAGTAGCTTTACCTGTGGTGTTACATCCATTGTTTTTTGGTGAAGTGCGCTAATAGAGGCTTCCACCTGTTGTTTCTGTAAAACAAGCTGGGTGGAATCGATAATGGCTGCCACGCTGTCTTTTGCAAGAACTGAACCTTCCTGCAAATCCATCTTCAAAATCTTGCCATTTATTTCTGAAGAGACGATCACTTCATCGGCTTCGAACGTTCCCGATGCATCTGAAGTTTTTCCGCTCAAATTGCAGCCTGTAAGCACCAGGCTGACTAAACTAACGTATAGGCATATCTGAAATTTCATATGCGGTTATTTTCCTGATTAATTATGGTGTTTTGATATTACCGGTTGTGTTCTGATAGTTGTACTGTGCCTGCAGCAGCTGTATCTGGTGAAGTATCAGGTTTTGTCTTGCCTGGTCTTCCGCATTTACCTGTGTGAGATAATCGTGAGCGCTTAGTACACCATTCTCCAATTGTGCATTAGCTGCGTTTTTTACCGATTCCCTGAGCGAGATGATGGCATCATCTTTACTCATCAGTCCGGTATATTTTAAAATATCTTCACTCTCTTGCTTTTGCGTGATCTTTGTATTAAAGAGAAAAGTCTCTTTCTGGATATCCAGAGTTTGCCTGTTTATGTTCAGTAACTGTCTTTGGTTTTTTAATGTGTACAGGCTTCCAAGGTTCCAATTCATGCGGATACCACCTATATAATACCATTGGAAATTATTACTTAGCATATTCAGGCCTGGTCTCGCATAACCGCCCTGGAGAAAAAGATTAAATTTTGGCCTCAGCTGCACATCCAGCATTTTATCCTGTACATCATAATTTCTTTTCTGGAAGTCGTAAAGCAGAAGTTCGGGCCTGCTAACTGTATCATTGGCCGCAACTGGTTCAGGTTTTTCAATAACCGTGTTTTCATCAAGTGGTAAGTTAACGAATAAGGCAAGCATATTCATGTATGATTTGTATATGGCCTGTAATTCCACTCTTGATTGATCGGCCTGCAATAGTTGTGCAGATAGTTCATCGGCGCTGCTCCTGTAGGCTGTTCCGTTTGCTACCATGGCTTTTACTTTATCCAGGCCGTTTTGAATATCTTTTTTCAACAATTCATTTTGTTTTAGCTGTTCTTCTGCCAGCAAACAGCCGAAATACAATTGATTTACTCTGTCAAATACGGCATATAATTGCACTTCAAGATTTTGCTGCTGAATTGCATCGTTAATTTCGGCAGATTGCTTTTGTGTTTTTATGTTGCCGCCGTCATACATTACCTGGTCCACTTCTCCATAAATTTTGTACTGATCTTTGCTGTAACCCGGCACCGTTAACCCGGGAATTTTGAAAGGGAAATTTGTTACATCCGACTGGTAAGTAGCTTGCCCATTGATATTAAAAACAGGCAGGTATCCTTTTGCTGCATTAGCAACTGAATATTGTGTTGTTTTCCTGATAAGGTCTTTTTGTTTGATCAGCGGGTAGTTGCTTTTTGCAAGCTGGTAAGCTTGCTGAATGCTGAGATGCATTGCCTGTTGTGTATGTGCGGGTGAAGGCAAACATAACAGGTATAATGCAACAGCCCAAAAACTCATTTTGCAAGACCAATGATTTGATTTTGCCATAGTAATTATTTTTTTATCGAGTCAATGATTAATTGCGGAATAATTTTTTTTCTTTCTTCTGCAAAAGCCCTGAATTCATCTTCGTTCATGCCTGTTGAGATCAGCCAAATGGGCTTTGCTATAAATGGAAAAATGCACATGGAAATCATGTTCATGAACAAATGCCCGGGATTCACTGCTGTGTTGTTTTTCTTCTGGCTTTGTTCGGCAATCTGTACTGCAAACTTTAGAAATATCTGCTCCCTGTTTTTCCAGAATTTTTGCTTAAACCGCTGGGGTTGCTTGGCAGCTTCATTCAGCACAAATAACGGCAGATAAGGGTTCTGGAGCAACATATCTATGTAAGCCGAACAGAAATTTTCTATTTTTTTTGTTATTGGTTGATCGGACTCAATAATGGCCGTAAGTTTTGAAAAGAAAAGAGTAGAGGCGGCTTTAAAGATCACACTAAAAAGCTTTTCCTTGTTTTTGAAATAATAATGCAGCAAAGCTTTATTGATGCCTGCTTCATCCGCAATATCCTGCATGCGGGCTCCTGCCAGCCCTTTTTCCAGGAAAACTTTTTTCGCTGCACTGAGAATTTTTTCTTCTGAGCCGTCTTGTTTTTTTGTTTTAACCATATAGTTTAACCAAATGGTTAAACAAAGATAAAGCAAAATATCCCGCATGAAGAAATTTATTTCAGTATTTCCGTGAATAAAATCCGGCTGATGAAAGAAATGATTTTTATGATTACATCTATCTATGAAGAAGACCAAAACCGTTCTCTTCACAACTGTTGTCATTTTCCTGGCTTTGATGGCTTTATGGATTTTTTATGTTCTTGAAAACATAGAAACAAAAAACATGGATGAAGCTGCCCGTAAAAATGTTCCGGGAAAATTTGCGGCCCATTATTCTGGACTGGTAAACAAAGTGATTTTAGTTGACCCGGTTTTTTAATTCAGGATGACTGGTTACTCCGAAATGGGTACAAATTATGCAATGGTTTATGCACATGAAAAAGAGCCTAAAACCAGGGGGATGATTTTAAATATCCTGCACATTTTCCTGACTGGGTAGATAAATATAAAACACAGATGCAATACAAAGGTTTTCGTCATGCCCTTATTTTTACCATGTATAATTATCCTGATGGTTCTATAATAAATAATTATAAGTTGCTTGATGCATTGGATGAAAATATTTTACTTATCTGGGGCAGGGAGGATAATAACGTTCCTTTCTGGTTCAGTGATTCCTAAAATGGCTTTTTTTTCTGAAAGAGTAATTATTTTTTCAGCCTTCCGTCTACCAGTTCCAAAATACGGCTGGCCCGTTGTGCAAAATCATTATCGTGTGTAACCATGATGATGGTTTTGCCTTTATTGCGGCAGATATCTTCAAAAATTTCAATCACGATTTCCGAATTTGTACTGTCGAGGTTGCCCGTCGGTTCATCAGCCATTACTATGGCAGGTTCGTTGATGAGTGCCCTGGCAATAGCAACACGCTGCTGCTGTCCGCCTGAAAGTTTTGCCGAAGGCTTTTTCGCATATTCCTGCATCTCCATTTGCCGTAGTTTTTCCATAGCCATTTCTTCAATATCACTACGTTTATATTTACCTTGTTTCAGCGCAGGCATCATTACATTTTCAAGAGCGGTGAATTCCGGTAATAAAAAATGAAACTGGAAAACAAAACCAATATTATCATTGCGGAATTTTGCCAGCGCATCCTGGCTTAAGCCGGTGAGTAAATTGTTTTTAATAATAAGCCTGCCTTCATAATCGGTATCTAAAGTGCTCAGGAGATAGAGTAAAGTTGATTTGCCGCTGCCCGACTTGCCGATCAGGGCTACAAACTCTCCTTCATTTACTGCAAAAGAAATATCAGTGAGCACCTGGAAAGGCTCTGGCTCGTAAAAAAATTTATTGAGTTTTTCGGTCCTTAATATTTCATTCATACAACCTGTTAATTTTAATTTTACTGTTATGTATTAACCGAATGTATTGTTGCTGTACAAGAGTGCGGCAAAAAAAAAATTTCCTAGCAGCAACACAGCCTGGTTCATCAGAAAAACTATCCTCTTAAAATAGCTACCGGATCAATGCGTGATGCTCGTAATGAAGGCATAAAACCTGCAATAAAAGTGGTGAGTACACCAAAAAGAATACCGAAAATATAATGAGAGGCCCTGAACACCACCGGGAAAAATTTTAATGAAATGAAATTGTTATTTGCCGGAAAAGGCACACGTGATAATGCATATGACAGAGCAAAACCAAGAAGGAGACCTGTGATGGCGCCGAATGTGCCGATGATGATTGACTGCGTGAGAAAAATCTGGATGATATCTTTTCTTCCGAAGCCCTGGGCCTTTAAAATAGCAATGTCTTTCATTTTGTTTGCAATCGTCATGTTCATGATATTATAAATGCCGAAACCGGCCACAATCAATAATGTAATGCTGACTACATAAGTCAGCACATCTCGGATAAGGTTGGATGCCATTACAGATGAATTGGCAGTTTCCCAGTCGTCGGACTTATAGCCATATTTTTTATAAAAACTTTTTGCTTCCGGTGAAGAGAGTTTGTTGTTTTTCAGTTTGATATTGATATCTGTGATGTAACTGCTGTTTTCTCCGAGTAATTGCTGAACACTGGCAAGATTGACATAGCTCTTTGAATTATCGACAGTGCCGATACCGATGGCGAAAATACCAACAATGCGGAAACGCATGGTGGTGCCGATAGGTGTAGTGAGCGTAACGAGGTCGCCTGATGTAACATTCAGTTTGCTGGCAAGTCCTGATCCCATCAATATCCCATCACTGGAAGTAAGGAGGTTTTGTGTTGTGCCCAATACCATTTTGTCTTCCAGGCTATATAGTTTTGTTTCTTCATTAATATGCACACCATTTATATATCCGTTGATCTGTACCGGGCCATAATTGTAAAACACCTGTGTACTGAGTAAAGGAGAAACTGCGGAAATTAACGGGTCCTTTTTCAGATCTGCCAGGATGGCTTCCGGGTTTTTTATATTCAGTGAAATCTGTTTGGGCTTGGGGTGGTGAACAATTACCGAAGCATTGGAGTCCCTGAAATAATCTCCTGCAACGGAGTGGGTATAATCGGTTTTAACGTCATTGTATATATGAATATCGGGAGTGGAAGAAAGCATGGTGTCTTCCAAAAACTGGTTAACCCCTTTCATAAAACTGATCATCAGAATGAACATGGCAATGCCGAAAGTAACGCCCAGCATAGCGACGATCGTTTGCTTTTTCCGGGAAAGCAGGTGCGTTTTTGAGATGGAGAAGTTTACAGCAAATGCCATAATTATTTTTGTTGGGGCATAATGATCTCTGAAGTTTCGCTTAACCCGTCACGGATTTCCACTTCATCTAATGTCTTTATACCGGTTTTAACGGCGATGGTTTTTTGTTTGCCGTTCTGTTTTATCATAATGCTGTCGTCTGAAACCATGGCCAGACGGGGGATTGTCAGCGCATTATTTTTTGTCTGAATAATAATATTGGCTTCTACGGAACTATGGATATATGGCTGGTGGGTGCTGTCGGAGAAAAAAGCATCCACGCGAAATGTCTGGTCGGCCTCGTTCATCATCGGATAAATTCTTTCCACTATTGCATGATAAATCGTATTCCCTGTAATATCAATCTTCAATAAAACTTCCTGCCCGATTTTCACTTTATCAATATCCTGCTGATCGACAGCCAGCCTGATGATTCTTTTTGAGGTCTTGCCAAGCAAGGCAAGTGCATCATTTACCTTTGCAGCTTCTCCAATTTCTTTGAAGGTCTGGTAAACCCTTCCATCGTTTTCGCTTTTAATAAAATAATTGCTCAGGTCATTTTGTGCGCTGGCAAGCTGGCTCTTTGCATTGGCCAACGAAACATTCAGGTCGTTCTTGGTGGCGTAATATTTTTCTTCAGCGGATTTTTTAAGGTTAAATGAACTGATATAATTTGCGTAAGCATTGTCTACATCGTTTTGGGCGCCTATCCCCTGCTTCCATAAGTTGTTACGCCTTGCATATAATAATGAATCATTAATAAATTTTACACCGGCATTATCCATGGCTATTTTAAGATCGTTTAGGACTCTTGATTTTTCTGAAAGATTAGCTTGCGCCTCACTGTATGCAATTTTAGCCGCCTCGGCTTTTGCTGCCGGGGCTTCGTTCTTGATGATATACAATAACTGTCCTTTTTTTATAGTGTCACCTTCTTTGATCAGTTTATTTGTAATAGTTCCTGCATTGAGTGCGAAAACCGTGTATTCACTGTCAGCAGTAATTTTTCCAGAGGCATAAACTGTTTCCACGATTTTTTTTCGCTGCGGATGGATGCTTGTGTTTTTGTGACAGGCTGTAATACCGGTTCCAATTGTAATTATTAGGCAAATCAATTTTGATGCTTTCATCGTGTTTGGAATCATTTTGGATATTATGAAACAAATTTCAAAAATTGTTGGGTATGGTGTGAATTTATTGATTAAAATTCGTATCGCTGTGCAAATGCTTATAATCTTACAGCATGTAATTTATCTTCTAAGATAAAATTAATTATCCTGCTAAGGTTGTAATGGCGGTTCAAGTATTTTGATTGCCATGAGGCGGTTTACAATGCCGGTAGAATTTAAAGATTAACAAAAGCAAACGTAAATCATTAAGTGTATTGATTAATATCAGGTGTTCAATGTTTAATCATTAATACTTTTAAATACTTCTAAATACTGGGATATATTTTTTACGAAACGGAAAGGGAAACTTTTCATTTCCCTGGGTAGGTTTAAATATAGATTTTGAATGACCTGTGAAAATATTTTTTCATTCAAAATTCATTGTATGAGACTGAAAAACATCATTCTGAAGCTAACTTTTCTTTTTTCTTTTGTAGCTTTTCAGCAGGGCTATGTCCTGGCTCAACAGACGGTTGTGGATTCGTCATTATTAGACAGGGTGGCTGAACTTGAAAAGCAGGTGGCCGCAAAAAAATCAGGTGAAGATCATTTAATGGTGGTGGGTTTGGCAACTATTGGTTTTGCGAGTTATAAAACCACCAATACATTAAATGGAGTTTCTACTGTTACAAAGGGTAATAGTTTCCCAGACGCAGATAATTTTGAATTCAGCCCAATGTTATTATGGCGACATGGGAAAAAATTTTTAGCAGAATTTGAACCTTCATTTAATAACAACGGTCTTAGTGTGAATTGGGCAGATGTATCATGGTACGCTACGCCGGGCTTAATTGTCAGGGCAGGTTACCTGGTTGTTCCTTTCGGAACTTATTCAAAGAGGTTAGCGGCAGGATGGATTGATAAGCTGGCGACTGACCCGATGGGTGTGGCTGATATGGCCCCAACGGATTACGGTATAGAGCTGGAGGGTGGTATTCCGCTTGGGAGTATGAAAATGAATTATGATGTTGCCTTGACAAATGGGAATCAGCTGCAGCCTGATGGAACTATTGCGAGTGGCAATATAGTTGATAACAATAACAATAAAACAGTTACTGCACGTGTAGGATTACTCCCGTTCTCAAATTCTTCGCTTGAAGTTGGAGTTTCTGGCATGTTTGGCAAAGTTGGAAATCAGGGAGATAATTTGCAAAACCGTATGGCCAGGCTTTATGCATTTGATTTAAATTATGTGAAGACGTTCAGCCCTGTTCTTATAAACATTAAGGCGCAATACAATATTCAGGATATTGATGATGCTGACTATATCAACCCTGCTGATTCTTCAAGCTATACTTTTAAAAACCATACCACTACAGGTTTCGCACAACTTTCGATTCGCCCAGTAGGTGCATCCGGCCTGATAAAGAATTTTGAACTGGCCGGCAGATATACTTCCTTCAATACCCCTGCCAATTCATTGTTTGGCAGCAACCAGCATACCATAACTGTTGGCCTTAATTATTGGCTGAGCTGGAGAACTGTTTTTAAAGTTACTTATGAAGCTTATAAAGGAAACAGCACTGCAAGCGAAGCATTAGGTGCTTTTACGGGAACTACTAATACCAATACGTTATATATACATTTCGCAATACAGTTATAAAATGAATTTTATGAAAAAGATATCACTGATAAATATCTCCATTATCACTGGCTTGTTTTTTTGTACGGCTGTAATTCTAACGTTTATGAGTAGTTGTAAAGTTAGCCAGAAAGTTGCCGCTAAAACCGGGGCTCAATTATGGGCTGAAAACTGCCAGCGTTGTCATAATACGCCATCTCCTTCAACTTTTTCTGCTGAGCAATGGGAAACCGTTGGTATGCATATGCAAAGCCGTGCTTTGCTTACAGATGACGAAAGAGATAAGATTGTCGGCTTTTTGAAACAATAGATATTATTTGACCGGTTGAAAAATTTTCAATCGTATCAGGATTGGTAATTGTTGACACTTAAAAATTAATGCAGATAGTATGAAAAAAAATAATAGAAAATGGATCGCATCAATAAGCAAGCCCCTGTTGTTCGTTACCGGGCTGGTTTTGACAGGACTGATTTTTCAAAAATCATTTGCGCAAACCACTCCGTGGGTGGCGCCGAAAGATGCGGATAATGTAAAGAACCCTCTTGCAGGCAACACAGCTGTTCTGGCAGAAGCCAAAACATTATATGTAGCTAATTGTGGTCCCTGTCATGGCGACAAAGGGAAAGGTGACGGTGCAGCTTCACAGGGATTAAACCCGAGACCGGCAGATCATACTTCCGAAAAAGTACAAAGTCAAACAGACGGTGCGATTTTCTGGAAACTTTCTGAAGGACGGGCGCCAATGCCTGCATATAAAAAAGTATTTAACGATCAGCAAAGATGGGAATTAGTCAACTATATCAGAACCCTTTCAAAAAGCAAAAAGAAATAGCAAATTTTGCAGCATATGTTCTATATGATTGAGATTTGCTGCAGAATTTAAGTATTTGCTTTTGATTAAAATTCTTAACTAATATTAATGACATAAAGCTTAAAATATGAAACGCTTATTTCTTTTTATTTGCATTTTAGTAGTCAGTCTGATGGCTACACGATGTGGATCCAACAAGCAGGAATCAGGCAACAGCACGACAGCTTCAACAGATAGCAGTAAAGTGTCACCCTCTCACGATACTGTTTTAATGCTTGCGGGTAACAACTCAAAAGGCATCGGCCGGTTTAAAGATATTCAGCTTACTCATCCGTTAGATGCAAAAATGGTATCGAATGGCCAGGATATTTACCAGACAAAGTGTTTTGCCTGCCACAAACTTACGAATGAAATACTCGTTGGACCCGGCTGGTATGGTGTTACCGGCAGGAGGACACCCGAATGGATAATGAACTGGCTCACTAATACGAAAGTGATGATTGATAAAGACCTTGCTGCACAGGCTGACATGGCAGTTTGCCTGATCAGAATGCCTAACCAGGACCTAACGGATGAACAAGCACGGGATGTTTTAGAATTTATGCGGAAAGTAGATGGAAAAAATTAATGGTTGTTCCTTTGTTGTATCGTTTGATAACGGGCAATAGCAATGAGGATAGTACCAAGAAATAGAAATATGGACACAACCCAAAGCAACCACAAAAAAATTGTACTGCCTGGAATAAACATCGTTATTAATCCTTGTGTAATTAATAATACCTCATTGCATAAAACAGCTATTGAAAAGAGGGCTAAAGCAATTCTTGTTAGCTTTCTATTATAGTCTATAATGTTTTGTTCCACCCAATAACCCAGAATAAAGAAGGTGCAGAATGCAAGAAACACCAAATGCAAGAACCCCATAATGATTGGTCTGTTGCCGAATATAGCGTTGCCAATAACCGGAAAAATAGTGAAGCATTGTAAAAATAATTTGAGGATGAAAGACCCAATGGAGATTGCGAACAGAAACCGGATAAGTGATTTTTTAGCTCTCATTAATTGATTCAGTGATTTTGAAATTTTGACTATCAGAAAAAAGGCTACACTGGTAATAATACTTCCTGTTATCGCTAAAATCCTGAAAATGGTATTTGGGTCCTGCCACAGGTAAGAAAGAAATAGTGAGGGTACTAAAGAAATAATAAGTACATAGGAAAATTGTGCAATCCCTTTTCTTAAATTGTCTGAAATGGCTGTATTGATAAAATTGAAGAATATAGCAAAAATTGACAGGCTGAAAAATCCATTATATGTAAAATGAAGATAGGTGAATAATGCATTCCTGTATAGCATGGCATCTAAGGAATGATTAAAATAAACATATGCTATTATAAAGGTTCCGAATGAAGAAGTGATAAGGGAAATAACTGATGATATGGCAAGCAAACGTACATGGCGCGGGAGGTTTGATTTCAAGATATCCCTGATAAATACATAGCCAAAAATATACGTGAAAATAATGAATAAGGTTGATGAAATGATTGATAAGGGGTCGTATCCTTTTGCAAAAAATGTAATCAACATACACCATGCGCTAACTGTAATACCACCAAGTACCTGATAATACATTTTTCGATTACTCAAATTGGCAGGCAGTAATTCGCTGGTCATTAAAGTCAATAGTATTAAAGTTACCCATCCGCCGAAAGTAAAATGTGAATGTGCTTCAAGCAAATGATTGTAATTGATGAAAGGCATTGCAAAAACCACTTTACATCTTAATAAGAAGCCCAGCACTCCAACTGTACATAATCCAGCCATAGAGAGATTAATCCAGATACTTTTGCTTTTCATTAGTGTGCTTGTTAAAAAACATATACTCTGATGAAGTTACTTCTATAGTTTTTATTTCTCCTGATAAAAATCAATTGCATTGTTAATGCATATCATCAACTTACTTCTGCTCGGGCTGTATTTTGCTCCCCTTTAAAATTTCTTGCTGATGATTGCCTGCCGGTTTTTTGTATAGCCAAATAATCATCATTAAAATATGTGTAACTATTGTTTTGCCCGTTACAAAACTTATGGTTAATTTTTATATTCGCGGTTGTCCGAAAAATATAAACCTGTTTTAGACATAATAGTTTTGATAATAAATCATGATTCATAAAAAATAAACAATGTACTCAACAGTTGAAGATGCGGTAAGTATCATTACATCTCACAGTAATGTGTTCATTCAAACAGCGGCAGCCGCACCGCAGCAATTAATTAAAGCGATGACGGCAAGATCAAATGAATTGGCCGGTGTTACCATTTATCAAATGCATACAGAGGGTGAAGCGCCTTATGCTAATCCGGAATATGAAGGTATATTTAATATAAACTGTTTTTTTATTGGCGCAAACGTAAGGAAAGCCGTGCAGGAGGGAAGAGCACAATACATACCTGTTTTCTTAAGCGAAATACCTGCATTGTTCCGCAAAAGGGCAATACAAATTGACTATGCACTTATACATGTATCAACTCCTGATGAACACGGGTTTTGTTCACTGGGGGTATCTGTTGATGTGGCCCCTGCCGTGATCGAAACAGCGAGACATATTATTGCTCAGGTGAACCCCAATATGCCGAGAACTCATGGTAATGGGTTTATTCATATAAACAAAATTGATAAAATGGTACAGGTGCATGATGAGTTACCTGAAATATACATACCAGGCCCGGATGCGATGACTTCACAAATAGCCGCACATGTCGCTTCATTGATTGATGATGGCGCAACATTGCAAATGGGAATCGGCACGATCCCTAATGCAGTACTGATGATGTTGCAAGGGCATAAGCAATTAGGGATTCATACCGAAATGTTTTCAGATGGGGTAATTGATCTCATTGAAAAAGGTGTAATTACCGGTGAAATGAAGAAAAAGCATCCCTACAAAGTGGTCTCGGGTTTTATGATCGGGACAAAACGTTTATACAGGTTTGTGGATGACAACCCGCTGATTGAAATGCTTGATATCGGATATGTAAATGACACACATGTGATCCGGCAAAACCAAAAAGTAACTGCTATTAATAGCGCTGTTGAGGTAGATCTGACAGGGCAGATATGTGCAGATTCCATTGGTAATAAAATGTATTCGGGTGTAGGCGGCCAAATGGATTTTATGCGGGGGGCCTCATTATCACAAGGAGGTAAACCGATAATCGCCATGCCTTCTATAACGCCTAAAGGCGAGAGCAAAATTGTTAACTTTCTGAAACCCGGGGCAGGTGTGGTTACTACAAGGGCTCATGTTCATTATATTGTTACAGAATATGGCATTGCACATGTTTACGGTAAAAACTTACAGCAACGGGCAACAGCGCTTATTAATATTGCTCATCCCGCCCACCGGGAGAAATTAGAAAAGGATACATTTTTACTAAGAAAGAAAAGTTCCAGTATCTAAATCGATGCCTGAAGAAATATATGCGTCGAAAGAAGGCATTTATGCCCTTTTGTTAATGACAAATTATTAAATAAGATTATTAAATAAATACCGGGAGTTCAAGACTGAACTCCCGGGTTCGTAAATAAGGAGACTATTGCTAAATAAAAAAGCTTGCTGCAATAACAGCAGCATCAATTAAAATGCCCAGAAAGAAAAACGGGACAGTATATTTCGTCGGCATAGCCGCCAGGTTAGTAATTACTACTAATACTAATGAGGTCATTGCTCCTATAATTAAGCCGAAACCACCTCCATTTACCAGCACTGCCGCCATAGTTAATGGAAAAATGACAGCAGCCATTGCTGTTACAGATCCGCCCACCCAAAGAATATGATTCTTTTCATCTTGTTTTTCCGCCCACAAAAAAAACCTTGAAATAGGGGAAGGTTTTTTCTTTGCCAGGTGATATTCGTAGCCTGTTTCAGCATGTTGAACGATATATGCCATTGGAATTTATTTTATGAACAAAGATGAAAACAGCCAAAAACTAAAAGCATGATTTTTGTCAGTATGCAGGTTGAGATTTGTCAGTAGTTAAAAATTGACATCAATCACAATCTCTGTTAACGAGTATCATAGAATAGGCTTTAACAACATAATATTTTTGATAAAAAATTATTATGCGCAAAATATTATTGACAATCGATGCGCTCAATATTAATGCAGCCACTATTGATTTTGCTTGCTACATTGCCCGGCTTACCAGATCAAAACTGACCGGCGTTTTTCTTGAGAATATATTATATGAAGAAGTTGAAGACAATGCCTATGTAAGTGCAGGTAGTACGAAGGGGCTTTCATATAATCAGCGGCAGGCAATCGCCGAACAGAATATTCTTTTTTTTAAGGAAGCTTGTGAAAAAAGGTCTGTTCAGGCAAGTATTCACCGCGACCGTGGTTTTCCGATTAATGAAATTGTAGAAGAAAGCAGGTTTGCCGATTTGCTGATTATTGAACCTTCTGTATCATTTAAAAAAAAGTTAGAAGGTTCACCCTCTGGTTTTGTAAAATCTGTTTTGGCCGAAGCCGAATGCCCGGTAATTATAGCTCCCGAAAGTTTTGACGGGGTACATGATATTGTATTTGCTTACGACGGCAGCAAGTCAGCTGTTTTTGCCATGAAACAGTTTACTTATCTGTTCCCGGAACTGAGTGATAAAAAGGTAACCCTACTCGAGGTAGATAAGCACAGTGAATTTACCGTACGCGAGAAGCCCAAAATCATCGAATGGCTGAAGTCTCATTATGCCGATATGCACATCGAAATGCTGACAGGTACTGTTGAAGAAGAACTTTTTAAACACCTGATTGAAAAAAAGGACCTGATAGTAGTAATGGGAGCGTTCGGTCGAAATGCGGTTTCGACATTTTTTAAAGAGAGCAGGGCTACATTGATTATGCGGGCAACAAACCTCCCCATATTTATTACACATCATTAATGAATAATTTAAAAAGATTTTTATGAAAAAGATAGCGTTTGTATGCGATGGTGGAAACTTCCCGAACGGCGCTTTTGAGTTTTTAAAAATGTTGAATAACACAGAGCCTGTTTCAGTGAGGGGGATATTTTTCGAGCCTGTCGATTTTCAGCAACTGGTTTCTGTGAGTTACATACCTGTTGCATCGCCATACGTAAAATTAAAAGAAGAAGAACGTGCACTGGTAAAAAAAAGCAAACAAGATTTTGCCCGGCGTTGTGAATCTGCGCATATTAACTACAGTATTGACGACAGGGAACAGGAATGGGTAGCTGAAGTTTTTGCAAAAGAAACACGCTTCGCAGATATTGCAGTTATGAGCGAGGAGCTTTTTTGTTCCGATTTTTCAACCAGCCAGCCTAATGTTTTAATGCAGGAAGCCTTGCGGATGGCAGAATGCCCTGTGGTATTGGTTCCTGAAAATTTTAAGTTGCTTGACAGGATTTTGGTTGCCTATGATGGTAAGAAAGAAAGTATGTTCGCGCTAAAACAGTTTTGTTATGTACTTCCTCAGCTTGTTGATAAACCTGTTGAACTCGTGTACGTAAAAAAGGAAGAGAATGAAGAGATACCGGATATTGATTTGCTGAAAGAATATTCCCGTATTCATTTTGGAAGTCTTGGAATTACCAAGCTTCATTTTAATGCGCATAAATATTTTTCTTCTTGGACAGAAGACAAAAAGAACGGCATGTTGGTTTCGGGGTCTTATAGCAGATCCACAGTTTCTAATTTCTTAAAAAGCAGTTTTGCAACCCAGGTGGTTCACGACCACAAAATGCCGGTATTTATTGCGCATAAAAATTGATGAGCAGAAGAGGAGTGTCTAATAAAGCAGTCCACTATTTTGTGGCTGCTTTTTATTTTCCTGAAATTAATGAACGGCAGTAATATTTACTTTTTGGATGCCTTTTAGATTCACTTTGATATCTCTGTCATAAGCCTTGTTTTCGTATTCGCTTATAATTTCCAGAATATCATAGTCAATAAAATTACATTCGCTCCCATCTATAGTAAGTTCACTGTACTCGGGAATTTTGTCCAGCGCTTTCCGCAAATTCACTTTATTGAGAAAAGTTACATTGCTGTTGAGCTTTATATAAAATATCTCTGTATCGTCACTAAATGTTTTGGTGATTTTATATTCGGCTTTGAAATTATTCCTTACAATAAAATAAGTGGAAATAAGCAAGCCAATACTTACTCCTTTCAGTAAATCGGTAGCCAAAATAACGGCGATGGTGATAATAAACGGGATGAATTGTTTCCATCCCAGGCTCCACATATTTATATATAATTTAGGTTTGGTAAGATTAAAACCGGTCACCAGCAGAATGGCGGCAAGTGATGCATAAGGAATCATGCTGAGCACGAATGGTATTAATAAAACTGCAAGGAAAAGGAAAAGACCGTGCGTGAATGAAGAAAGTTTTGTTCGTGCCCCGGCATCAACATTAGCAGAGCCGCGCACAACCACTGCAGTTATAGGAATTGCACCGAGAAGCCCGCAAGCCATATTTCCGATTCCCTGGGCTATTAATTCGCGGTTCACAGGAGTGATGCGGTTATGTCTGTCCAATTTATCAACGGCCTCAATACAAAGCAAAGTTTCTAATGTAGCCAGCAGGCCAATTATAACCCCATCTTTCCAAATCTCTGCATTCGAGAAAAATGTTGAAAAATCTGGAAACGAAATTTTCGAAAAAATATCAGAAGGAATATTGACCAGTTGGGTATGTTTCAGGCTATACACTGAAGTCAGTCTGGAAAGAATGATATTCGTGATGATTCCTGCCGCAACAACCAAAAGTGGAGCAGGCAACACTTTAAATTTTTTAGCGGAAGGTTGCTGCAATATGAACATGATCAACAGGGATAGTAAGGAAATGATAATGGCGCCTAAGGTGGTGTTGTCGCTTAACCCATGAAATTTTTCTGAAAAATTTTCAGATGAAAAAATTCTCATAAAGCTGGCTCTCCAGAAATCCGGCTTATCATAGCCTAATGCCAGCGGTATTTGTTTTGATACCAGGATAATGCCAATGGCTGCCAACATGCCTTTTATTACTGATGATGGAAAATAATTGGCAATTGCCCCCAGTTTTAATAAACCCAGTACAACCTGGAATAAACCGGCAATAATAACTGTTAGTAAAAATATTTTGTAATCGCCTAATGAAATGATGGATGCAGCTACAACGGTAGAGAGACCGGCGGCCGGACCGGAAACTGCCAGTTGTGAGCCACTGATTAATGACACAACAATGCCCCCAATAATACCTGATAGTAACCCGGCATACAGCGGTGCACCGGAGGCAAGGGCAATTCCGAGGCACAAAGGCAATGCTACTAAAAAAACGGAAATACCTGCCGGCAGGTCATATTTTAACCACAGCAACCTATAATACCTGATTTTTCTGCGCAAGAATATAAAATTTTTGCAAAGGTAATTTTTTTAAAAACGCCACACGAAGATTTCAAACAGCAATAATTCGTGATAATATTAGTAAAACAATCCTGATTCCAACATGGCACCTGCTATTTTAAGATTGGGTCGTTTTATTTTTTATCGTAATATTGCAATAAATAGATGAAAAATGGGGGCAACCAAAACAGAATATTTTATTGACAGGCATAATGAAATTGCCAATATAGCCAAAGCGCTTGGTCACCCGGCCAGGGTGGCTATCATTGATTACCTGATCAAAGTCGATGCGTGTATTTGCGGCGATATTGTGAATGAGCTTCCTTTGGCGCAGCCTACTATTTCACAACATCTGAAAGAATTAAAAAATGCAGGTATCATCAAAGGAGAAGTGGAAGGCAATTCTGTATGTTACTGTATTGATGAAAAAAACTGGAGCAAATTCCACAAAATTTTCAATGCCTTTTTTGGGAAATATAATCCAGCGAAAGGCAGTTGTTGTTAAAAAATCTCTTTTGTTATGTATAAAGTTTTATTTGTGTGCATCCATAATTCTGCCAGAAGCCAGATGGCGGAAGCTTTTCTTAACAAGTATGGTAGCAATGATTTTATAGCAGAAAGTGCGGGCCTTGAACCGGGGACACTGAACAAAAATGTTGTAGCCGTAATGAAAGAGGAAGGCATAGACATTAGCCGGAATCAGACTAAAAGTGTATTTGACTTATTTGTAAAGGGGGAAAGATATGATGCTGTAATAACTGTTTGCGATGAAGCAAGCGCTGAGCGATGCCCAATATTCCCCGGAAAAGTGAAGAGATTGGCCTGGTCGTTTGAGGACCCTTCCTCTTTCGCAGGAACAAATGAAGAAATCATGGAACGGACAAGAAAAGTACGGGATGCTATAGAAGCCAAGGTTAATGAATTTATACCCCAGGCTAAAGAGATGATGTATTGGGTGTAAAATTTTGTTTTAATACAGAAATAAAGCGTAATAGAAAGAGTGGATCGGGCGACATTCTTTAAGGTAGTTGGTTTTAGCATTTAAATCTGAATTTAAATTTTGCATGGATTGCAAAATCATGATCATAAATTAATAAACGAGAAGCGATTACCCGAAACTTTTTTTGACTTAATTGAACAAAATAAATATTATGCAAAACTCACAGGAAATAAAGGAAATGGTAAAGCAGAAATATGCTTCCATCGCCGAGCAAAGCAAAGAAAAAAATGGATCTTCGTGTTGCGGGTCAGGCTGTTGTTCAACAGAAGTGTACAATATCATGTCTGACGATTATAGCGGGCTGCAGGGTTACAATGAAGATGCGGACCTTGGTCTGGGCTGCGGGTTACCTACACAGTTTGCTAAAATAAAAAAAGGCGATACGGTCATCGATCTTGGCAGTGGCGCCGGCAATGATTGTTTTATTGCAAGAGCAGAGACGGGAGAAAGGGGAAAAGTGATTGGCATTGATTTCACTCCCGCAATGATTGAAAAGGCCAGGGCAAATGCAGAGAAACTGAAATATAATAATGTTGAATTTCGTCAGGGGGATATTGAACATATTCCGATTACGGCAAATACCGCAGATGTGGTGCTGAGCAATTGCGTGCTGAACCTCGTACCCGATAAAGATAAAGCAGTGAGCGAAATTTACCGGGTGCTGAAACCCGGAGGGCATTTCAGCATTTCGGACATTGTATTGACAGGAAAACTTCCGGATAATATCCGGAGTGCGGCTGAAATGTATGCGGGCTGCGTATCAGGAGCGTTGCAAAAAGAAGCATACCTGGAAATCATCAGGTCTAAAAATTTTGAAAACATTACCATTCAAAAAGAAAAATTGATAACTGTTCCGGACGATATTCTTTCCAATTACCTGTCACAACGGGAGATGGATGATTTTAAAAACAGTAGAGCGGGAATTTTCAGCATTACTGTGTATGCTAACAAGCCTTTGAAAGAAAAATCCTGTTGCAGTGATGATTGTTGCAAATAAAAATGATTTGAAGAAATATACTGCGGAATTCATTGGCACTTTTGCTTTGGTTTTTTGCGGAACTGCTGCAATCATAGTAAATGAGCAAATGAATGGGGCGGTGTCTCATTCAGGAATTGCCATTGTATTTGGAGCTATCGTAACAGTAATGATATTAGCTTTTGGCGATATTTCAGGGGCACATTTTAATCCTGCAGTAACCATTGGCTTCGTATTTTTGAATAAACTGGGCAAGGGTAAAATGTTCTATTACATTTTGAGCCAGTTATCAGGGGCTATTTTTGCCAGTATGATTTTAAGGGTTCTTTTTCCGGGTAATAAATTATTAGGTACTACAGTTCCATCAGGAAGCCCCGTTCAATCTTTTGTACTGGAATTTCTACTTACTTTTTTTCTCATGCTTGTTATAATTAAAGTATCCACAGGTAGTAAGGAAAAGGGAATGCTCGCAGCTTTCGCTGTTGGATTTACGGTGTTGCTTGAAGCAATGTTTGCAGGACCGGTAAGCGGGGCAAGTATGAACCCGGCCCGTTCGCTGGCGCCTGCATTAATATCAGGTCATTTAAAATATTTGTGGGTTTACATTTTTGCACCACTTTCAGGTGCTTTGTTTGCTTTGCCGGTATGTAAATTCACCTCCTTATCAAATCAATAAACGTAAATCAATGAAAAGGATTTTGGTACTTTGTACAGGAAACAGCTGTCGTAGCCAGATGGCTGAAGGGTATTTAAAAAAATTTTCCGGAGATAAAGCTGAAGTGTATAGTGCGGGTGTGGAAACGCATGGGGTTAATCCAAAGGCAATCGCGGTCATGAAGGAAGACGGTGTTGATATTTCTCTCCATACTTCTAATAACGTGAATGAATACGCTGGTATAATGTTTGATTTTGTAATTACCGTTTGTGATAATGCAAAGGAGCGCTGCCCGTTTTTCCCATCAGCTGCACAAAAATTCCATCATAATTTCCCTGATCCCGCAAAAGCAAAAGGGACTGAAAAAGAAGTGATGAATGAATTCAGGAAAGTAAGAAACATGATTAAAGCATACTGTAAAGAATTTGCGGAAATAAATTTGTAAAACATGAAAACCGGTTACACACCCGGGGCATGCAATACTAATTTTGTGATCCTGTTTAGAAAACCGAAACAGATATAAACCAATCATAGTACAACGGCTCTCCGCCCGTATTCATTTAATTACTATTCTCTGAAATACTCATTATGTATTTACCGGCTGTAATTCGGAGCTTCCCTGGTAATTTCAATATCGTGGGCATGGCTTTCCTGCATGCCTGCATTGGTTACTTTAATAAATTGTGCCTGTTGCAGGGCGTCCATATCTTTTGCTCCGCAATAACCCATACCTGCCCGTAACCCCCCAACATATTGTGTTACTACTTCACTCAGGTATCCTTTGAAAGCGACCCGCCCTTCAATCCCTTCAGGTACTAATTTTTTAATATCGTCTTCAACATCCTGAAAATACCTGTCGCTACTGCCTTTTGCCATAGCACCAATAGAGCCCATTCCCCTGTATTGTTTGAATTTTCTTCCTTCATAAATAATGGTATCGCCAGGGCTTTCTTCAACGCCTGCAAACACACTTCCCATCATCACCGTGTTTGCTCCTGCAGCTAAAGCTTTCACCATATCACCAGTATAACGAATGCCTCCATCGGCAATTAAAGGAATCTCCTTTGCTTTCAATGCTGAGGCTGCTTCCATTACGGCAGTAATTTGCGGAACACCGGCTCCTGTTACAATCCTGGTGGTGCAAATAGATCCCGGGCCAATCCCAACTTTTACTGCATCGGCACCGGCTTCAGCAAGTGCTTTTGCACCTGCCGCTGTTCCGATATTACCTGCAATTACCTGCAGGTTTTTAAAATTCTTTTTTACATTTTTTAAGGCATCAATAACTCCTTTGCTGTGGCCGTGGGCGCTGTCCAGGCAAACAACGTCGACGCCTATCTGCTGAAGTGCGGAAGCGCGGTCAAGCATATCGCGGGTTATACCCAGTGCCGCGCCAACCAGCAATCTTCCGTAACTGTCTTTTACAGCATTCGGGCAGCTTGATAGTTGTAAGATATCCCTGTATGTGATTAACCCGGTTAGTTTTCCGGATTTATTGACAACAGGCAGTTTTTCAATTTTATATTGCCTGAGTATTTTTTCCGCTTTTTTCAAATCGGTTCCTTCAGGAGCAGTGATGAGGTTTTCTTTGGTCATTACCTCCTTCACTTTTTTTCTTTTATCGTCTTCGAATCGCAAGTCGCGGTTGGTAAGAATGCCAACCAGTTTCTGACTATCATCAACGACAGGTATGCCGCCGATTTTATTTTCTTTCATTAATCTTAAAGCGTCGCCGATGGAAGCCTCTGGATGCAGTGTAATCGGGTCGATGATGAGCCCGCTTTCACTACGTTTTACTTTACGAACCTGTTCGGCCTGACTTTCAATACTCATATTTTTATGCAGCATGCCAATGCCACCTTCGCGTGCAATGGCTATTGCCAGGGAAGCTTCGGTAACCGTATCCATAGCGGCAGAAATCATCGGAATGTTCAAAGATATTTCGCGTGTAAGTTTTGTTCTGATGTCCACTTCACGGGGTAATACCTGTGAATACGCCGGAAGCAGCAAAACATCATCAAATGTCAGTCCTTCGCCAAAAAATTTAGATGGAAAACTTGAATCAGCGGTGGGTATATTTATTCTTGCCATGTGCAAAGATAGCTCAACGGGCAAATTCGCTCCAAAAGATTTTTTGGAATGAGTGCAAATATAAATTCACCCTATGTTTTAATATCAACTCGTGTTACACCAGCTAATGAATTTTATAATATGCCCTATGAAGGCTGATATTGGAAGCAGGCACGACCACCAACGGTAATTTTTCAACAACGGTTTCACTCGAATCAAGACCAAATGCTTTATCATCAGAAAGCGCAAGATGTTTAATGGCAAAATAGCTATTCAAAATGAAACCATCACGAACTGAAAATTCATTATCGTAGGAAAGAAATTTTTCAAGAATTACAAATCTGAAATCATCTGCAATATTGTGTTTTTTTAATGAAGGATAACGTGAAGCTATATCCAGTTCTTTATTAGAAGTCATTTCGTCTACTACTTTCCTGAACATCAGTCCTATTCTCGGCTGGACACGGAACCCCAATCTGAATTCTACTCTTATTACCTTATCTTCCTTTAATTCTTCTACCCCATACTCCATTGTGTAGGGCTCATCTGTCCGTTCAATGTGTACGAACCAATATACATCCGCACGTTTCGGATTATGGCTGAATATAGAGTAGATGATTTTCTGTTCTATATGTGTAGGCCTGTTTGCTTTTGTGAGATAAATTAGGTGGGAAGAAAATTTTGGTATCCTTTCGTCCTTGCTTAAACTTTCGAGCAAGGGAATGTACTCCATCAGGTTGATAAAAGTTAAAAAACGATTATTAATCTTCCTGGCATTGTACCAGATGTACATGGTGAAAATTAAACCGAATTCGAACACCAGGAAAAATAATCGTTTTACAATTTTTACAGCATTGGCAACAAAAAATGATGATTCTACTGTTCCAAAAACGATCAGCATAATTATTACAAGTGTAAGAGGGAAATGCTTTATATAGCGCAAAAAATAATACATCAATATCGTTGTCATCAACATGGCAATGGTGATGGAAAAACCATAAGCGGCAGTCATGGCTTCAGAGGTTCTGAAATAAAGCACAACCAGAAAACACCCTATGCATAAAACCCAGTTGATGCTGGGAATATAAATCTGCCCCCTTATGTCTGTTGGAAATTTTACAGTTACCTTAGGCCAGAAATTCAGGCTTATTGCTTCACTGATTAAAGTAAAGGACCCGCTGATCAGTGCCTGGCTGGCGATAATCGAAGCTGCAGTTGCAATAAATACGCTAGGTATCAAAAACCAATGAGGGACAATTGCAAAAAAAGGGTTTATTATGCCAAGGCTATCTTTGTTTTGGAGCAATACCCATGCCCCTTGTCCTAGATAATTCAGCAGCAGTGTTATTTTCACAAACATCCAACTGATTTGGATATTTTTTCTTCCGCAATGACCAAGATCTGAATAAAGCGCTTCTGCGCCGGTTGTGCAGAGAAATACGGCTCCGAGCAACCAGAAACCTTTGGGATGAAGGGTCAGCAACTCAAAACCATAATGTGGGCTAAGCGCTTTGAGAATATGTGGGTAATGAATAACCTGGATAATGCCCAGTGTACCCAGCATAGTGAACCAAATTAACATAATAGGGCCAAATGAGCCACCAACTACTTTTGTACCGAAACGCTGGAAGACAAATAATAAAAGAATAATCACTAGTACAATCTCCACAACAAGATTATTTCCAGGCACAATCACATTGCCAAGGCCTTTTACCTGGTTAAGGCCTTCTATGGCAGAAGTAACTGAAATCGGTGGAGTAATAATGCCATCGGCAAGCAAAGTGCCTGCGCCGATTATTGCAGGATAGACTAATTTTTTCCCAAATCTTCGTACCAGGGCATAAAGTGAAAAAACGCCACCTTCACCTTTGTTATCTGCCTGCAGCGTAATAAAAACATATTTGAAGGTTGTTTGCAACGTAAGTGTCCAGAAAATGCAGGAGATAGCACCGAATACCAGTTCTTCATTTATTTTTCCACCCTCTGTGAGAATAGTTTGAAATGTATAAAGCGGCGAGGTGCCGATATCCCCAAAAATAATACCGAGTGTAACAATTAATCCTGCTGCAGTTACTTTTTTAAGACGTTCGGATGACATAGAATGCTGTTTGTGCTTGCTGGTGATTAATAAATTTTTTGTGTAAACTTATCTGGCAAGTAATAGTTTGAGCCGCTCAAATATCAAAAAAATCAGGCTTAATGCAATTAAACATGCAATAATTATAATTAAACCTTCTTTTATATTTTCTTTATTCAGGTTCAAAACGGGCGAAAAGCGGCGGAGACTTTTTAGTAATAGTGAAATGGGGTATACAGCATCAATAATTGTACCTCGAATGGAGCGATTTTGCCAAATTGCAGGGAAGTCATATTGGTAATGACTGTTATTTCAAAAATAATTTGGTGAAAGGAAAATGGTTTTCATTGAACCATATCAAAATGAAAAAATATTTTCAAAATGGAAATTTGCAGGCTTGAGATGGAATTCGTTCATCTCTTAAATGTGAAATCGGGCTTTACCGGTAACGTCAATTCGTTTCAAGGATTCAATTTTTTATTTCCTGCAGAGGTAGATTTTACATTTAACGAACAGCAAGGTTATTACCAACTTCGCTCAGTATATCTGCGTTTAGCACATCATACATTTTTAATCCGTCATATTTTGATTTTAGACTATTGTAAAGGCTATTGCAACTAAATACGCCTGTTGCTTTTTCATAAACTTTTATTTTGTCAAAGAAAAAATTCTGCAAATGTTTTTTCTCTTTCTGAAGTATGGAATAAGCTGTTGCAAAACTGGATGAAAGGTTGCCTGTATTTGTGCCTTCAGCGAATACAGCAATCAGCTGCTCTGACCGGTTATTGTTCGATGTTACACCTAATATCTGGCATGCGCAGATTTTTGCAGAAGCTTTTGGCGAGCTTTTATCATGATCAGCGTCATTATTAACGGAGTCAGTAAGTAGTTTATGAATGTTGATTTTTTCAGGCTTGCCTTGACTGGCAAAAGAGAGATAATTGAATGCAATAGTTGCAATTAAAATACAGATTAAAGTTCTCATTTGGGTACGATGTTATCAAGTTTAAAAATTGTGGTTTCCAGGATTTTGAACTTGATACGTTGAATTGTGCAGGGGAAATAAAAAAACCTGCTATTGCAGGCCTTTCATGTGGTAATGGATGAGTGTAAAATTTGCAATTTTATTTGAAACCTCATAGTAATTGGAGGATTTTTTTTGTGATTACTGGTTCTCAGTTTGTTATGGCAGTGAAATATACCTTGGTTCATCTCACATGCCAAGCAGTTCTGCTTTAAGGGCTGTAATAACTCTTTTGGTTAATGGGTATTGATTATTTATCCACCCAACTGTTTTAATAATTGTTTAATGATTTTGCTTGAGCTTTGTTGCCAAATTATGGCTATTGCCAACCTTTTAATAATAACACAATAAACTTTATTTGGAAATGGCTTTTGCATAATTGTAAATTGCTTTTGATAATAAAATATGCAGCATGTGAAATACAAAATTCACACCTTTGCAAATTGATTAATCCGCACATTGAATTATGCATGATATTGAACCATTCTATAACTGGCGTCACATGTATGTGAGCGAAGAAGACGATCGCTCGCCCTTTTACGGACGTGTATATTCTGAATTTCAATTTTCGCAGACTATCTATAACTATTATATTCATCCGCAATGGGATGATTTCGGCTCACGCACACTGTATATGAAAGTACTGATGGCAGATTATGAAGAACATTATGTGATTATTGAATTAATCGGTGAATGGAATGACGCCATTGAAAACGACATCATGGAGCTTAAACGGGAAGTAATGGATGTTTTTGCTGCGGGAGGGGTCAATAAATTTATTTTGATTGCAGAGAATGTGCTCAACTTTCACAGCGGCGATAAAGATTATTATGAAGAATGGTACGAAGAAGTAACTGATGCAGGCGGTTGGATTGCCTGCCTTGCCATGCCTGAGCAGACCCGGCATGAATTTAAAAGAGCAAAGCTGAACCGGTATATCGAACTTGAAGAAATAGAAAACTGGAGGATATACAAACCCATTCACCTGTTCCGCAAAATTGACCAGCACATTTTAAGCCGCCTGGAATAGCCTGCCATAAAGGCTTTGCATCGGAAATGGGAGTTGTGACTATTGTAATAATCTGAAAAAATAATTTTTGATTTTAAAATAAGTTTATATTTTTGATGCTTCATCATGATCATAGCTAAAGCATACCGTTATTTTTACTTTTATTTTTATTTCTACTTTACCAGTAGGCCGGGAATGCTTTTGTTAACAACTAAATAGTCGAATAACAACAATAGTAAATCCCGGCAAAAAGCCGGGATTTTTATTTTATATGAACAAGAAAGTTTCAATACAAGGTTACGAAGGCAGTTTTCATCAGGTTGCAGCGCGACAATTTTTCGGAAGCAATGTAGAAGTGATTCCCTGTGCTACATTCCGCGATCTGGTAAAAATCGCATCCAACAAGAAAGAGAGTGACGGAGGGGTAATGGCTATAGAGAATTCTATTGCCGGGAGTATTTTGCCAAATTATAACCTGTTGCAAAAAAGTAACCTGAAAATTGTCGGGGAAATCTATCTCCATATCAGCCAGAACCTGATGGTAAATCCGGGAGTAACGTTGAAGGATATACGTGAAGTACATTCTCATCCGATGGCAATACAGCAGTGCCTTGAATATCTTGATAAGTTTGACTGGAAATTGGTCGAGACAGAAGATACAGCCCTCAGTGCAAAGCATATTCACCAGCATCGCAGTAAACATGTTGCAGCTATCGCCAGCAAACTGGCGGCAGAGCTGTTCAATTTACAACTGATTGCACCGAATATCCAGACAATGAAAAACAATTACACAAGGTTCCTGGTTTTGCAGCGGGAGGATATAGCGCCGGCAGTTGATGATGCCGATAAAGCTTCTCTGAATTTTCATACTGATCATTCACGCGGAAGCCTGGCAAAAGTGCTCACCAAAATAGCTGAAGGCGGTATCAATCTCAGCAAATTACAGTCCTTTCCGATTCCCGGAAGCGACTGGAAATATTCATTTCATGCCGATATGGAGTTTGAATCGATGGAGCAGTTCAATACAGTAATAGAAAATATCAAACCGATTACGGCAGCGCTGAAGATTTATGGAGTATATAAAAAGGGCAGGACGGTATGAGCCGGGCGGCATTGCCACTATCAGGCGTTGCTTGCATTGCACTCTTGCATCAAAGGAATGCTGTTCGGCAACGTACCGCCAAGCGGAGTAAAATGTAAATGAAGAATAATAAGCAATAAGAATCGGATGATTCACAAAAATTCGTGTTATAAAAATGCAAACAGCAAAAAGATTAGAAGGCATCGGTGAATATTACTTCTCGCAAAAGCTGCGGGAAATTGACGAGCTCAATAAGCAGGGGAAAAATATTATTAACCTGGGTATTGGCAGCCCTGATTTGCCGCCGCACCCGGAAGTAATAAAAACATTGCAGGAAGAAAGCGCTAAAACTAACGTGCATGCCTATCAAAGTTATAAGGGCTCACCGGTTTTACGTAAAGCAGTTGCTGATTGGTATAATACATGGTATGCAGTGGAATTAAACCCTGATACGGAAATTTTACCATTGATCGGAAGTAAGGAGGGGATTATGCATATATGCATGACTTATTTTGAAGAAGGGGTGGCTGTGCTTGTGCCGGATCCGGGCTATCCAACCTATTCAAGCGCCATCAAACTTTCCGGAGCAATTCCTGTATATTATCAATTGAAAGAAGAAAACAATTATTTTCCGGATTTTGCAAAACTGGATACCCTCATTAAGCAGAATGCGTCGTCAAATCGGGTAAAAGCTATTTTTGTCAACTATCCGCAAATGCCTACCGGGCAGTTGCCAACCAAGGCTTTTTTTGAAGAGTTGGTTGCGTTTGCCAAATCAAAAAACATCCTGATCATTCATGACAACCCATACAGTTTTATTTTGAACGATTCCCCAATGAGTTTGTTGGGCGTTAAGGGAGCCAGAGATGTTGTGATTGAATTGAATTCATTGAGTAAATCACAAAACATGGCCGGCTGGCGGGTAGGTATGCTTATTGCTGCCAAACAAAGAGTTGATGAAGTGTTGCGTTTTAAAAGCAATATGGATAGCGGCATGTTCCTGCCTGTTCAATTAGCTGCGGCAAAAGCGCTTTCACTTGGTAAAGATTGGTATGACAGTGTAAATGTGGTTTACAGGCAGCGAAGGGAAAAAGTTTTTGAGCTGCTCGATTTGCTGAAATGCGATTATTCAAAAAACCAGGTGGGCATGTTCGTTTGGGCTAAGATTCCTGCGAAATATAAAACAGGCTTTGAGGTTTCTGATGATGTGTTGTATAATGCCAATGTATTTATTACTCCCGGCGGTATTTTTGGCAGTGCAGGCGAAAATTATGTTCGTGTTAGCCTGTGTACGCCTGAGGAAAAATTTGTTGAAAGTATAAAAAGGATAAAAGAATTCCTGGCAACTAAAACTACAGCCAATGTTTGATTCAGTTACGATAGTTGGTGTTGGACTAATAAGCGGTTCATTCAGCCTGGCTCTCAAAGACCGTGGAATGGTGAAAAATGTTATCGGCGTCAGTCGTACGGAAGCCAGCATTCATAAAGCAATGGAACTTGGTTTGATAGATGAATCATTACCATTAAAAGAAGCTGTTGCCAAAAGCGATTTGATTTATGTGGCCATCCCGGTGGATGCCACGTTATCACTGATTCATGATATCATGGATATGGTAAATGAAAGGCAGATTGTTGCCGATGCTGGCTCAACGAAACATGCTTTGTGTACTTCAATAGCCAATCATCCGATGCGAAAAAGGTTTGTAGCTACCCATCCGATGTGGGGAACGGAATACAGCGGCCCGGAAGCAGCAGTGCATGATGCGTTTAAAGGCCGGAGCTGTGTGATTTGTGAAAGGGCAAAAAGCGATAAAGATGCCGTTGAAACAATGGAAAATATTTATCGTCAAATGGGAATGAACATTGTATACATGAATGCGGATGCGCATGACCTGCATGCTGCTTATGTGAGCCATATATCACATATTACTTCATTTGCTTTGGCCAACACGGTTCTTGAAAAAGAAAAAGAAGAAGATGCCATTTTTGAATTGGCAGGTGGCGGCTTCGAAAGTACGGTCCGCTTAGCAAAAAGCAGCCCGGCCATGTGGGCGCCTGTTTTTATGCAGAACAGGGAAAATGTGCTGGATGTACTCAATGAACATATATCCCAGTTAAGAAAATTTAAAAGCTGTCTGGAAAAAGAAAATTACGAATATCTGTGGGAGTTAATGGAAAACGCGAATAAGATAAAGCGGATAATTAAATGAATGCTATTTCAGTCTGCATGCTATCAGCTTATAGCTATTAAAACCGTACCTTTGCGCAAAATTTTAAAAACGTTATGACGACATTTGAAGGGCTGGGTCTGGATTCGAGATTGGTTCAGGCAACCAATGCGTTGGGTTTTGAAACACCGACACCTATACAGGCGCAGGCTATTCCCGTGTTGCTGCAGGGTACAAAAGATCTGGTGGGACTGGCACAAACAGGCACGGGCAAAACTGCGGCATTTGGCCTGCCTTTATTGCAATTGATCCGTGTGGAAGACAGATATCCTCAGGCATTGGTGGTTTGCCCAACAAGAGAGTTGTGTATCCAGATTGTGAGCGAAACAGAACAATTCAAAAAATTTATGCCGGGAATGCATGTGCTGGCAGTGTATGGAGGCGCATCTATCGGAATGCAGATACGTGATTTAAAAAGAGGAGTCCAGATCGTGGTAGCTACGCCCGGAAGATTGATTGACCTGATTGAAAGAAAAGCTATTAACCTGGAGCAGATAAAATACGTAGTGCTGGATGAGGCTGACGAAATGCTGAATATGGGGTTCCAGGATGATATTGAATTTATATTACAGAATACGCCTAAACGAGAATCAACCTGGCTTTTTAGCGCCACTATGCCGCCGGAAATCCGCAGGGTGAGCAGGAAATATATGCAGCAGCCGCTCGAAATTACTGTGGGCAAGGTGAATACGGCTAACAAGAATATCGATCATCAATATTATGTCACGGCTGCCCATCACCGCTATGAAACACTGAAAAGGATTATTGATTTCAATCCGGGTATATATGGAATAATTTTTACCCGTACAAAGGCAGATGCACAAAACATCGCTGAAAAATTAACCAGGGAAGGGTATGATATCGATGCGTTGCATGGCGATTTAACGCAACAACAACGTGATAAAGTGATGGGGGAATTTCGTGACAAAACCCTGCAGTTATTAATCGCAACCGATGTTGCCGCAAGGGGTATCGATGTGCAGGGCATTACGCATGTTATTAATTATGAATTGCCGGATGATGTGGAAGTGTACACTCACAGAAGCGGCAGGACGGGCAGGGCCGGTAACACAGGAATTTGTTTATCGATTATACATAGCCGTGAAATCGGCAAATTGAGGCAGATAGAACGTATCGTTCAGTCGCCTTTCCACAAACTGGAGATACCCGGAGGGAAAGATGTGTGCAGAAAACAGTTCTTTCATTTCATGGATAAATTACTGCAGGCGGATATCAGTCATGGTAATTATGAAACTTATGTGCCGATGCTGGCGGAAAAATTCGCTGATATAAGCAAAGAAGAAGTATTGAAACGTGTAGCTGCGCTTGAGTTCGACAGGTTCCTGAAGTATTATGAAAATGCGGAAGACCTTAATGTGCGTATGCGTGAGATCAGGTCCGGCGATGCAGTCCGTGGCAGAGAAAGAAGGGAAGTGCCTGCTAATGGAAGGCATTATCGTGATACCAAGGGAAGGGATTTTAACGGTAAAGGCGATTATATGAAATTGTTCGTGAACCTTGGCACTAAAGATGGTTTTTATAAGGCAAGTTTTTTACAATTCATTCTTGATATGAGTGACCTGAAAAAAGAAGTGCTGGGAAGGATTGACATGAAAGAAATGAACAGTTGGGTAGAAGTGGACAGGAAATCAGCTGTTCAGATGATCCGTTCAATTGATGGAAAGAATTATAAAGGCAGAAGGATCAGAATGAATGAGGCGAATAGCAGGTAATTTGCCGGAAGACGGATTTTATGTAATTGATGATAATCAGCGAACTGGCAAATGTGCGGATAATCAGGTGGTGATGGTGTTTTAAATAGCATACTGCTTTTCAGGAATTTGAAAACATGAAAAAATTAGGTTCGCGGAAATGATCATGCGATGAATAGAATTTCTGTGGTAGAAGTGTGCGACGCAACGATGCCGAACAGGGATATTAAAGCCGGCGATATAAAAACTGAAAATTAACATAAAATGCCGTTGCCATGAACAGCAACTGCAAACAGGAAATTTAAAACTGAAAACCAAAAATATTATGGAAGCAACATCATCAAAAATGAAAGAACTGGTTCAGGAGAAATGGGAAAAACGCCCGTTAATTATTTCGGGGCCATGCAGTGCAGAAACGGAAACGCAGGTTTTAGAAACCGCTGTTCGGTTACACAAGACCGGTAAAGTGGACATTATGCGTGCAGGCATCTGGAAGCCCCGTACCAGGCCGGGAAGTTTTGAAGGCATTGGGGCAAAAGGGCTACCCTGGCTGCAGCAGGCAAAAAAAGTTACGGGAATTCCTGTTGCTGTTGAAGTAGCTACCGGCAAGCAGGTTGAAGATGCATTGACGTTCGAAGTAGATGTGCTCTGGATCGGAGCACGTACAACTGTAAACCCTTTCAGTGTGCAGGAAGTGGCTGATGCACTTCGCGGCGTAGATGTTCCTGTGCTGATAAAGAACCCGATTAACCCCGACCTGGAATTGTGGACAGGTGCCGTGGAGCGCGTAGCCAAAGCCGGTATTAAGCAGATTGGCTTAATACATCGTGGATTTTCTTCTTATGGCAATACTGAATATCGCAATGCACCCATGTGGCATCTAGCCATTGAAATGAAACGCCGTAACCCGGGAATGCTTTTCATTAACGACCCTTCTCATATCTGCGGCCGCAGGGATATTTTGCTGGATGTTGCACAAAAGGCAATTGACCTTGATTTCGACGGATTGATTATTGAAAGTCATATTGATCCCGATAAAGCATGGAGTGATGCCAAACAGCAGATTACTCCCGAGCGTTTAGCCGACATGCTTGACAGCATCAGATGGAGAAAAGAAGACGTTGCTTCTGAAGAATATCATGCAGCGCTTGAAAAGCTACGCCAACAAATAAACCACCTGGATGACGAGCTGATGCAGATACTGGGCACGAGAATGAAAGTATCGGAAAAAATAGGCCAGTATAAAAAGGATAACAATATTACCATTTTGCAAACAAACCGCTGGAACTCCATACTGGACCGTGCTTTTGCAAAAGGAGAGAAATTGGGGCTCAGCAAGGAATTCATCACTAAATATTTTGATGCGGTGCACATGGAAAGCATCAATCATCAGAATAAAATCATGAATAGTTAAAACGGAAAGCCCTGATGTTGTAAGGACCGAAAGTATATAGCATGAAGATTCTTACGGACTTCCTGCCTTCCGGGCTTATTCAATGGATTGGCTTACAAAATTTTTAATGCTGTATGCAGAAGAAAGTTTTCCGGTTTTCTAAAAAGACAGTAAGTTATTATTTGGATGCGGCTTTTGCTGATCTTGGTAAGCTTGTTGATAAAAAACATGCAGCAGTGGTTACTGATGAAAATGTTTTTAATGCTTTCAAAAAAAAGTTTGATGGCTGGAAAACGATCGTTATAAAAGCAGGTGAGGAGTACAAAGTTCAACAGACCGTCGATGAAATTGTGAAACAACTTATTGAAATGGAAGCCGACCGAAAAACATTTTTGATCGGCGTTGGCGGTGGGGTGATTACCGATATTACAGGCTATGTTGGTTCTATTTACATGCGGGGAATAAAATATGGATTTGTTCCGACTACATTACTCGCGATGGTGGATGCCTCTATTGGTGGTAAAAACGGAATTGATGTAGGTGTGTATAAGAACCTGGTCGGAACCATTAATCAACCGGATTTTTTATTGTATGATGTTTCCTTGTTAAAATCATTGCCTCAGCAAGAATGGGTGAACGGATTTGCAGAAATCATTAAGCACGCCTGCATTAAAGATGCGGCCATGTTCAGGGAACTTGAGAAACATAAGCTTTCATATTATCAGAAAAATAAAGAGGCCTTATTAAAACTTATCCGGAAGAACACATTATTGAAATCAAATGTGGTCCAGAACGATGAATTTGAAAATGGGGAAAGACAGTTGCTCAATTTTGGTCACACATTGGGGCATGCTATTGAAAAGGTATATGGACTTTCGCATGGGCAGGCGGTATCGATAGGAATGGTTGCGGCGTGTATCATATCAGAAAATTACTCCGGGTTCAATAATACTTCTCAAGTTACATCAACACTGGAAAAATATGGTTTGCCTACTCAGGCAGACTTTGATCCTGAAAAAGTGTTGAATATGATGAAGCACGATAAAAAGAAAGTGAAAGAATCGATCAATTATGTACTGCTTGATAAAATCGGGCATGCAAAAACAAAAACAATACCGGTTAATGAACTGGAAAAAATAGTGTATTCTATAATCAGTGCGAGGTGAGACCTGTAAATATTTATTAGCGGTACCTGATCAATAGTAGAATAAGAAAGAAAATGCAAGCAATCATTTATCCATCTATATTAAAAGGAAAGATACAAGCGCCAGCTTCGAAAAGCTCGATGCAAAGGGCATGTGCAGCGGCATTAGTTGCGAACAGAAAAAGCATTATTCATAATCCCGGCCACTCAAATGATGATAAAGCCGCTTTGGGAATTTTAAAAGCATTAGGTTGTGAATGTTTATTGGAGAATGGCCAATGGGAGATTGATAGCTCAAAATCATTTTTAGTATCATTTCTCACTCCTCACTCCTCGCCCCTCATCGTCAATTGCGGGGAAAGTGGCCTTGGTATCCGTATGTTTACGCCAATACTGGCATTAAGCAAAAGGGAAGTCATGATCAATGGCGAAGGAAGTTTATTAAACCGACCCATGGACTTTTTTGATGAAGTAATGCCGCAGCTGGCTGTTGATATCAATTCAGTCAACGGAAAGCTTCCCTTGAAAATAAAAGGGCCACTCCAGCCAAAAAATATTGAAATTGATGGTTCATTAAGCTCACAATTTTTAACCGGGTTATTATTTGCTTATGCGGCGAGCAATGCCCAAGATGTTTCCATCAAAGTCAATAACCTGAAAAGCAAGCCTTATATCGACCTAACGTTAAAGGTTATGCGTGATTTCGGTTTGCGTGTTCCTGGAAATAAAAATTACGGGGAGTTTTACTTCACAAACCAACCTATCAACCCATCAACCCATCAATCCATCAACTATACCGTTGAAGGCGATTGGAGTGGTGGCGCATTCCTCTTGGTCGCCGGTGCCATGAGCGGAAATGTTGTGGTAAAGGGATTAGATATTCATTCAACACAAGCTGATAAAAAGGTTTTAGAAGCATTGCAAAATTGCGGAAGCGATATGGTTGTTGAAAATGATAAAATTTCTTTCGGAAGAAGTGGCGGTAGTGGCCTTCGCGGTTTTGTTTTTGATGCAACAGATTGCCCCGATTTATTTCCACCGCTTGTTGCATTAGCATCTTGTTGCAAAGGGACGACATCGATAAAAGGCGTAAGCAGACTAACACATAAGGAAAGCAATCGTGCCCTGACATTGCAGGATGAATTTGGTAAAATGGGCGTTGAAATTATTTTAACGGATGATGAGATGATTGTGAAAGGAACAACTGAAATAAAAGGAGCAGTTGTTCATTCAAGGCATGATCATCGCATTGCAATGGCCTGTGCCGTTGCTGCATTGAAGGCAGCAGGAAAAACAGTAATAGAAGAAGCAGGCGCCATTAATAAGTCATACCCTGATTTTTATGATCATCTGAAATCGTTGGGAGCAAACCTTTCCACCAATCAACTTATCAACTACTAAACTTATCAACATTGAACTCATTCGGCCGTATATTTCGTGTTAGCATTTTTGGCGAATCTCATGGAGAAGGGGTAGGGATCGTGATTGACGGTTGCCCGGCAGGATTAGCGCTGAAAGTCGAAGATTTCCTGGAAGATATGGAGCGCCGAAAAGGGGGTATACAAAAAGGTACAACACCCCGAAAGGAAGATGATCTGCCTATATTTAAAAGCGGAATATTCAGTAATAAAACAACAGGTGCGCCGATTGCGATACTGTTCGAAAACAAGAATACACGCAGTGGAGATTATGAAAAACAGCGTGCTTTTCCCCGCCCCGGACATGCGGATTATGTGGCACATGAAAAATTCGGCGGCTATGAAGATTTCCGCGGCGGCGGGCATTTTAGCGGAAGGCTGACCGTAGCATTGGTTGCTGCAGGAGTTGTTGCAAAACGCCTCCTTCTAAGTTCATCCGGTGGAGGAATTGATGTAAAGGCAACTATTCTTGAAGTGGGTGGAGAAACTGATGTTGAAAAAGGCCTGGAAAAAGCAATTAATGCAAAAGATTCAATTGGCGGTATTGTGGAATGCAGAGTGAATAATTTGCCGGTAGGGTTGGGCGAACCCTTTTTTGACAGCGTTGAATCAACGCTGTCACATGCGGTGTTCGCGATTCCCGCAGTGCGTGGTATTGAATTCGGAACAGGCTTTGCCGCTGCAAAAATGTTTGGTAGCCTGCATAATGATGCAATTGAAAACGTGAAAGGTAAAACCAGAACCAACCATGCCGGTGGCATAGTTGGCGGAATTACCAATGGTAATGAACTCGTTTTCCGTATTGCCATCAAACCTACTTCTTCAACTCCGAAAGACCAGGAGACATTGAATTGGGAAACCGGGCAAATAGAAACGTTTTCAGTAAAAGGAAGGCACGACCTCTGCATTGCGCTCCGTGTGCCCGTTGTACTGGAAGCCGTTACTGCCATGGTGCTGGCCGATTTTATGCTGCTGGAGCAAAAGATCAGAAGGTTGCTGTAGCAAAGTTGTTAAATATACTAACGATTGTTAAAAAACGTTTATTGGATATGAAATCCAATAATCAAACCATTACTATTATGCCAACAATTTTTCACATTACCACTAAAGCGGAGTGGGAGACTGCAAAAAGAAAAGGTTATTATGATACACATTCATTAAAAGAAGAAGGCTTTATTCATTGCAGCGAAGACCGGCAGGTTTCAGGCGTGCTTCAACGTTACTTTCAGAATAAAAAAAACCTGATTAAGCTGGTGGTAGAAACAGACAAATTGAAAAGCCCATTTTTCTTCGACTGGTCCGTTTCTGTTGAAGATACTTTCCCTCATATTTACGGTCCGATTAATATTGATGCCGTTAAGGAAATTGTAGCAGTGAATTAATGTTTAGAACTATGCAGCAATTACCCTGCGAAGAAGGGTTGAAAAAAATCATAGCATAAATGGTGCATTTTCCACCTGAAAATCCACAGCAACCAAGCTGAATAGCAAAAAATACCCGATATAAAATAAACGCTCCATACTGAAAGATAGAAAATCAAGAGTAAGACAGAGCAAAAGCGCTACTATCCACAAGCCTGAAACTAATTCCTCCTCAGCTCTCTGAAACTCAGATCAAGCACATCATAATTCTCAGGATCAGGCAGGCTGTAATGCCACCATTCTGTAGCAAAAGCAACAAAACCGTATTTTTCCATTGTTTCCCTGAGCAATTTTCTGTTTTTTAAAACATCCTCGGGTAAACGGTTAAAATCGTGATGAGCCGAATCAGAAAAACTGTCAAAACCGGTTGGCATTTTCAGTTCGCTGCCAGTTTTAAGACGGATTATTGTCAGGTCAACAGCGATGCCCCGATTGTGCCCGCTTCCTTGTGCAGGGTTGGCCACATATCGTTCGTCATGAACAAGCTCCCAGAATTTTTTAGTGACTGCATAAGGCCGGTAAGCATCGAAAATTTTAATCCCGTAACCTGACCTGTTTAATTCTTTTTGGACCAGTGAAAGTGCTTCAACGGCAGGTAAACGCATGAAAGTATAAGCGGGCTTTTCGTTGTACATAACCCGGTGAAGAAAATTATTTTTTGTTTCATAGCGCAGATCAAGAACAATATTGGGGATAACCTGTTTAAGGCTAACCATTTTTTGATCGGGGTGGTTTTTTATAATTTCTTTATATCCTGAAATGGTGTTTATTATATGCAATTGGTTGGATGATTTGCTATTTTGCGCATTTGCAAAATCGGTGCAAAAAATAATGATTGCACATAGCAAAATATTGCAGCGTTGTATTATCTTGTAGCCCATGATTTGAGGTTAAGTAAATCAAACTTTAAGTTACTCCAATTGCCCAAATAAACCGTAATCTTTCTCATGCAGTATCGAAAGCGAATTAATTTTTTGTTGCTTTGTTTTTGCGTTTCTTTTTATTTTTTTTCATGTAACGATGAAAAAAAGCCTCCTGAGAAAGATATTGTAAGCAAACCTGAAAAAGTGCCGGAAAGACTAAGCGAAGATTTGCAATCACTGATTGACTATGCCGGGAAAAATCAATCCGCAATTAATGATTCTGTAAAATTGAAATATCTCCATCTCGACAGCGGGTATTATGAAGATAAAAAGTTTGAAGCTACCTGGAGCAACCAGGGAAAGTGGAATATCCTCGCTGATTCATTGTACAGTTTTATCGACAGTTGCAGGTATTACGGTTTGTTTCCGTCAGATTATCATTTTAACTCTTTATCGTTTATACATCGTGTATTAGATGAAGACACACTTGCCAGGAAAAATGTGGCCCTTTGGGCCAGGGCAGATTTACTGATGACCGATGCCTTTTTTTCACTAGTGAAAGATATTAAGCAGGGTCGCCTCCCTTATGATAGTGTTACATTGAGAAAAGATACGGTGCTGAATGATTCGGTTTTTATAAGTACATTCAGGGATGCATTGCAATCGGGCAGTATTGCATCAGCTTTGCATAATATTGAACCCAAATATGCCGGGTATGATTCCCTGAAATTATATACCAGAAATTTTCTGGCCACTGCAAAGTTTCTTCCATTCACATATTTGTATTACCCCTATAAGGACTCCATCGCTTTTTTTAAATTATTGCAGAAAAGATTGTTTGAACTGAACTACCTGAAATCAGATTCAACAGAACCGGATACCGCCGTCCTTAAACATGCTGTTAAGAAATACCAGGAAGCAAAAAACCTTCAGCCAACAGGAAGGGTGAATGATAAAACAGTAAATGCCCTCAATGAAACGGATATAGAAAAGTTCAAGCGAATTGCGGTTACTCTTGACCGTTATAAATTATTGCCGGACAGTTTGCCGAAAATATTTATCTGGGTAAACCTTCCTGCATTTAACCTAAAGGTTGTTGACAGCGATACCGTTGTACTTGAATCAAAAGTGATCGTTGGAAAGCCCGATACAAGAACCCCCCTGCTTACCAGCGAAATATCAAACTTTGTAACTTTTCCGCAATGGACTGTACCGAACAGCATTATTTTTAAAGAAATGCTTCCGCAGATCAAGAAAAATGTAGATTATCTGAAAAAAGAAAATCTTATTGTTGTTGATGAAAAAGATGAAGTGGTTGATCCGGCCACTATTAAATGGGCAAGACTGAGCAAAAGATATTTCCCTTACCAGATCAAGCAACAGGAAGGCGACAACAACTCCCTGGGGGTAATAAAATTTAATTTCAGGAACAAGTACAGCGTATATATGCACGATACAAATGTGCGGTATATGTTCGGTAAAGCATTTCGGGCATTGAGCCACGGTTGTGTGCGGGTACAGGAATGGCAGAAACTCTCCAATTTTCTTATCCGGAACGATACATTGAAATATCATCCTGATACTCTACGTGCATGGATCAAAAGACAGGAAAAACATGTGGTAAGCGGTTTCCAAAGGGTACCTGTTTTTTTCAGATACTTTACCTGCGAAGGCAAAAACGGCCATGTAAAATTTTACGACGATATCTACGGCGAGGATAAATTTCTGCGCGAGAAATATTTTGCCGGCAAATCCGTTAATTAATATCAGCCTGAAGATAAACAGTTGATATAAATACTGCTTATTTCTTAGTTAAAAGGTTCGTATTTTTGAAATTGGCATCGTTCGCATGCGTGTTGTTGTGAATATCCTGTAAGTGTTATTGCTCATTTAATTCATCAATATCTATGAATAAACAAATTACGGTTGCATTATTTGCCGGCATCCTTTTTGGAGGTAATGTTTATTCACAAAAACATAAGCCAACGGCAAGACCGGCTGATTACCACACCAGGAAAAATATCAAGATACAATATGGCATTGCCAGTTTCTATGCCAATAAATTTAACGGGCGAAGAACTGCAAATGGCGAGATCTTCAGTCAAAAAAAATTTACGGCTGCCAGTAATTCACTTCCACTGAATACATGGGTTAAAGTAACCAACCTCAGGAATAAAAAAACTGTTATTGTGAAAATTACTGACCGTATGCATTTCCGTAATAAAAGGCTAATTGATATGAGCAGGATTGCTGCGCAACAACTTGGGTATACAGGCCATGGCCTTACAAAAGTGAGGATAGATGTACTTGGAAAGCATAAGCCTGTTGATTTAGCCAGCATGGCGGGGAAGTAAATAATTTTTACTTTTGCATCAACACTAACAATTGTTATATGAAAAAAACCTTAATTACTGCGCTTGCTTCGTGTGTTTTATACATGGTTGGTTTTTCACAGGAAGATAACTACATTAAGAAGCCTTCGCTCACGGTTCATTTTACGCTTGACGATTTTAATACCACTCAGTACCTGCAACATCACGATTTGAGGGATGCAATTAATAATAAAAAATTTACCGATATCCAGGGTATGGATCCGGGCATGGCAATAGGTTATATGCAGGGACTTTCAAAACATTTTGATTTTGCCGGAACATTATCTGGAAATTTCACTACCTATCCGGCTCCGGCAAATGATGGCACATCTTTAGGCAATTCGAATGCTTTACTGCTCGAAGCTGATGCATCTGTAGTTGGCAAAATGTTAAGTGATAAACATTTCTTCTCACCATTTTTTAAAATAGGAGTTGGTGCATCAAAATACGAAGGATATTATGGAGCATTCATTCCAATGGGAGTTGGTTTCCAGTTCAGGTTTAATTCAGATGGTTTCTTATTGTTCAACTGGCAATACAGGCTTCCTGTTACCGAAAGTGTAACACGCCATTTTTATTATAGTGTAGGAATTGCTGATTGCTTATTATGCGGAAACAAACCGAAAGCAAAAGTAATAGCGCCGCCGCCACCTCCTGTTGCTGAGGCCCCAAAAGACACTGATGGCGATGGAATCGTTGATAGCTTGGATGCATGTCCTGATGTTGCAGGTCTTCCGCAGTTTAAAGGATGCCCTGATACAGATGGTGATGGCATCCCTGATAAAGATGATAAATGCCCTAATATTGCAGGGGTAGCGCGTTATAACGGATGCCCGATACCTGATACAGATGGCGATGGTGTAAATGATGAAGTAGATAAATGCCCGAACGTGGTTGGCGTCGCCCGCTATAATGGATGTCCTGTTCCGGACACTGATGGTGATGGTATAAATGACGAAGAGGACAAATGCCCGAACGTTGCAGGAGTGAAAGAAAACCAGGGTTGTCCGCTGATAAAAGAAGAAATCATTAAGAAAGTGGCCTATGATGCCAAAAATATTTTCTTCAATACAGGAAGTGCAAAACTGCTTTCCAAATCATTTAAACCTTTAAATGAAGTGGCAAAAATTTTGAAAGAAGATACTAACTTAAAATTAGATATCGAAGGGCATACCGATAATGTAGGCAAACCTGAAAAAAATCAAACACTCAGTGAGAACCGCGCAAAGGCGGTGTTGGATTATCTTGCTACTAAAGGCGGAGTGGAGGCATCGAGGCTGACATCAGCAGGTTATGGTGATACCAAACCTGTTGCCAGCAACAAAACCGCAAAAGGAAAAGCTATGAACAGAAGAGTTGAATTAAAACCAAAATATTATTAATCATATTTTTTCCGAATAAAAAGCTCCAAAATTTTTTGGAGCTTTTTTTATCTTTCCGTGAAAACAATATGATTTTGATTGCATGAATTTATTTTTTTGCAAATGACAATTGCAAAAAATATATATAGCCGTGCAATGAAGGTTTATGATTTCAACTTCAATAAACTTATTTTTAAGAAATGGAGAAGGCGATCATCATTACAAACGGGTTGCTAGCGACCGATAATGCAAAAACAGCCCACGGTTTGGTTCGCGAAAGCGAACGTTTTGAAATTGTGGCTGTAGTTGATTTTGCCAATGCCGGCAAAGATGCCGGAGAAGTTCTCGATGGGAAAAAAAGGAACATTCCTGTTGTTAAAACCATTGAAGAAACACTTCATCTGAAACCTGCTTATTGTATTGTTGGCGTCGCAACTGCAGGCGGGGTTTTTCCCGGTGATTTAATGGAAGAAGTAAAATCTGCAATAAAAAACAAATTATCCATTGTAAACGGTTTGCATGATCATTTGATCGAACGTGAAGATATAAAAAGACTCGCTGAAGAAAATGGTATAACGCTGACGGATATACGAATTCCGAAGAAAAGAAAAGACCTGCATTTCTGGACGGGCGATATTTTTAAAATGAAAACCCCTGTTATTGCTGTGATAGGGACTGATTGCGCGTTGGGTAAACGAACGACAACGCGTTTTGTAATGAATGAATGCCGGAAAGCCGGCATCAATGCACAAATGATTTATACCGGGCAAACAGGCTGGCTGCAAGGTGGTAAATACGGATTTATTTTTGATTCAACGTTAAACGATTTTGTTTCCGGTGAACTGGAAAATGCAATTCTCACTTGTAATAAAGAAACAAAGGCTGATGTGATTTTGATTGAAGGGCAGTCTGCATTACGAAACCCTACTGGGCCTTGCGGTTCTGAAATGCTTATTTCCGGAAACGCAAAGTCGGTTATCCTTGTTCATGCGCCGAAAAGAAAATATTATGAGCATGATCCTGCGTGGGGAGAAATCCATTCTGTAGAAACAGAAATTGAACTGATAAAATTATTAGGCTCAACTGTGATTGCAATCGCATTGAATACCGAACATTGCACAAATGAAGAAGTATTTGCTTTTCAGAAAGAATATGAACAACGAACAAAACTTCCGGTGATGCTGCCATTGCAGGAAGGCTGTAAAAAAATTGTTCCTGTGATCGAACAATTGATTGCGAATAAATAACAGGTCAACTTGCCGTTTGTAGTTTATCGTTTGTGATTCTTTAATTCAAAGTTTATAATGAATTCATAACACCGAACAACAAACTAAAAACTGCAAACCACAAATTTCATAAATGAAAATTAAATCGCTCAAAGCCTACAAAAAAAATCTCGCCTTGCAAAAACCATACACCATTGCGAGGGAAACGATCACGGATGTAGAGAATGTTTTTTTTGAGGTAGAATTGGAAAACGGGATAAAAGGAATTGGTGCTGCTAACCCTGCTCCTGAAGTAGTTGGCGAAACTCCTGATCAGGCATTTCAAAATCTTCAGTCGGACTTTATTGAATATTTAGTTGGAAAAGATATCCGGCAATTTTTGCATTTGATCTATACTGCAAAAGACCACTTCAAAAATTTTCCCGGCACGCAGGCCGCCATTGATATTGCGCTGCATGATGCTTTTGGAAAATTTCTCGGCATCCCTATAGTTAATTTTTACGGTAGGCATCACCGTAAGTTGCTGACGTCTGTTACAATCGGCATTAAGGATGTGAAAGAAACAATTGAAGAAGCAAACGGTTATCGAAAAAAAGGTTTTAAAGTAATGAAAGTGAAAACCGGTTTAGATGCAGAATCGGATGCAGAGAGGATAATAAAGCTGCGTGAAAAATTCAGAAGTGATTTTATTATCCGCGTTGATGCAAATACAGGTTATGATCTGATTCAACTTAAATTATTTCTTGATAAAACAAAAAATGAAAATGTTGAACTCATCGAGCAGCCGTTGAAGCCTGCAATTGACGAGGGGTTACAGGGATTACCAAAAGAAGTAAGAAAAAAAATAGCGGCAGATGAATCGTTGAAAAATGCGCAATCTGCGTTAAAACTTTCCCAGAAAAACTTGTACGGCATTTTTAATATCAAGCTGATGAAATGCGGCGGCATTGCAGGCGCTCATGCAATTGCAACGATTGCAAAGCCTGCAAATATCGATCTGTTCTGGGGTTGCAACGATGAAAGCATTGTAAGTATTACTGCTGCACTTCATGCGGCATTTTCATGTCCGCATACAAAATACCTCGACCTCGACGGAAGTTTAGACCTTGCAGAAGATGTAGTAAGCGGCGGATTTGTTATTGAAGATGGTTATATGTTCCCGAACGATAAACCGGGATTGGGGTTAGAAATCTTATAAATCATGTTACGCCTCCAGTAAAAAAAATCCATACGGCTCTAAAATCAAATATTCATTATCTCTTCTGACTGTGAGATATTTTTCCTTCCAGTGGTCGTATAATTTTTCAGAGGCTTTGCCGTGTTCTTTAAATGCATACCAGGTGAGGTACGAAGTGTGTTCGCTGAAATTAAAAATGCAATACAATTTTTTTTGATCATAAGCACGCAGGTATGCAGCTACGTGGATATTGTGTGGCGTGAGCCAGGTAAGGTTTTTCAGGTCTGCAACAACAGAAAGTTTTTTTCGGATGCTGATCAGTTTTTGTGTGGAAGAAAAAACTTTTTGTTCCACCGTTCCTTCCACATCAATATTTTTATTTTTTTCCCAATCTATAATTGGGCGGTGCATCCATCGGTTGTCGTAACTTTTCCCTGGATCGTTCAGGTAAGAATAATCGTTTGTGTAACCAGCTTCATCACCATAAAATATCATTGGTATTCCGCCAATAAAAAAACTATGCGCCTGCATCATAATAATTTTGCGGATAGAAATATCAATCGCAGCATCATTTTTTTCTGATAATGCTTTTTCCAATCCGCACAGCGAGGCCAGCGATCCGCTGATGCGTGCATCCTGTGTTTTCGGGTTCACGGAAAACAAGGCGCCGGTTGCAGGCGAGCTGTAATAATTTCCCGAATAATATTCTTTCAAAAATCTTCTGTGTTCGTAAGCATTGAAACCGGCTTTCTCAATCATGTAATCATCATAACCCAAACCAATATCATCATGACAGCGTGTGTAACTGATCCATGTGGTGCCAAAAGGTTTTTTTAAAATCTCATGTTGTGCAGCAAGCATCACTTTCGTATTTCCTGTTGCGAGTGCATCCCATTGCAATGCCATGTGCGTTGCATTGTAGGCCACATCACATTCTTTCGCCGTGTATTCATCCGTGCCGAAATATTTCATAATGGCTGCAGGTGCAACAATTGCTTCGCCAAGCAAAGCCATGCCCGGTGCTGCAACCAGCACACATTGTTTTATTAAACGAAGTAGTGTGTGGGCCTGTGGGAGATTCTGGCAGGTGGTTCCGATTTGTTTCCAAATAAATGCCGGCGCATCAATGCGAAGGATATCCACACCAAGATTGGCATAGAAGAAAATATTTTCCAGCATTTCCAGCAACACTTCCGGATTGGTATAATTCAGATCCCATTGGTAATCGTGGAAAACAGTCATTACCCATTTATCACAGTCATGCACATACGTAAAACTTCCCGGAGCTTTTTCTGGAAAAACTTCTGGCATGTTTTGTTCAAATGCATCTGGAACAAGACGGTCATCGTACATGTAATAATAATGTTGATATTTTTTATCGCCTTGTTTTGCTTTCTCAGCCCATGCATGTTTTTGTGAGGTGTGATTGAGAACGATGTCGATCATCAGGTACATATTCTCTACGCTCATTTTTTTCTGAAGGTTTTTTAAATCTTCCAATGAACCGAAACGCTCATCCACTTTTCTGAAATCAGAAACAGCATAACCGCCGTCGCTTTCGCCTTGCGGGCTTTTAAAGATGGGCATCAGGTGCAAAAAATTAACGCCGAGCTTTTTAAAGTAATCAATTTTATCGGAAAGATTTTTAAGATTGCCGCAAAACCGGTCAACATATAAACTCATTCCTGTTATTTCATTGCTCAAAAACCAATGCTCGTCTTTTGAAACATCTCTTTGTTTGAGTGAAGCTGAACGGTTAATATGTGCATCTGATATTGTTTGCAAAAGCTGCCTGAAATATTCATTGCTTCTTTCATTATCGCCATAAATATTTTTGTATAAATAATGAATGGCATCAGCATTTGAAACAAAACGTGCATAAAACGAATTGTCCTTTCCGTTGATATCAATTTCTGAGTCCGGAAGGATGGAGTTGATTTGCTGATGAAGCTTTTGGTTATACATGTGCTAAGTTTCCAGTTTATAGTTTCTGGTTCTGTCAGTTCATCTTTGTTTATGAAAATTAAATTTCTTTATAGCCGTTTACGGCTAACTGTTCACAGCTTACTATTTAAAAATATCGCTGCTCAAATGTTTGAAAGCTTCCATTGCCCCGAGATATTCGCAGGTTCTTGCGCCGGCTTTATTTGCATTGGCAACGATCTCTTTCCATTTTTCCAATGGTAAATGCTGAATATCCGAAACATCCATATTGCTTAATTGGTATAACACGGCGCCAACAAATGCATCGCCTGCACCGGTTGTATCAACGGGTTTTACAGAAATACTTTCAATAATAGTTGTTGTGTTGTTTGCGCCGAGCAATGTGCCGTCTTTGCCGAGTGTGATAGCAAATACTCCTTTTGTTTTTTCAAGCAATGAAGATGTGGCATCTTCCAAGGTTGCTTTGCCGGTGATGAGCATGGCTTCTTCATCGCTTACCTTAAAGAAATGGCAGCTCTGTAAAAAATTCCAGGACTGATCGATGAATGATTGCTTATTGTTTTTAAAAAGAAGATGCCGGTAATTCGGATCGAAGCTGATGAAGATATTTTGCTGCAATGCTTTTTGTAATAAACTTTCGTAAGCAACCTGTAATGGCCCGGGCAAAAATGCCGTTGCCGAACCGAAATGAATGATAGAAAATTCTTCGAGCGTAATATCGTCCACTTCATGCCTTGTTAATTCACCATCAGCGCCGCGGTTAAAAACAAAATCACGTTCCCCGTCTTCCATCAATGACACAAATGCGAATGTGGTGAAATGTTTGTTATCGAGTAACATCCATTTTGTAGCCACGCCGAATTCCTGCATTACATCAATCAGTTGCCTGCCAAAGGGGTCGTGACCGACTTTTGCTACCAACTCAACAGTTCCGCCGAGTGCAGCGATAGCTGCAGCCACATTTGTAGGCGCGCCGCCGGGTTTCTTTAAAAAATTTTGTCCCTGTGATAATGATTTGCCTTTGTCCGTACAGATCATATCGATCAGTGCTTCGCCGATGCAGAGAATCTTTTTCATACGTTTTAGAATTTTGTTACCAGATAGCGGTTACTGGCATCCGATAATGCAGGTAGCCGTGACTGTTAGAGACCTGTTCAATAGTATTCGTTCTATACAAGTGTGCGATTCTTCCACCGGAAGAATCGCAGGCAACGATGCTTAATAGAGTCCCTGTTGCTGGTTACACAATCAATGTGCAGAGCCCGCAGGGATTACCGTATTATCCGTTATCCGGTCTTTTTTTATGCGCATAGTAGCCAATGCCGCCAGCAACAATAGCACACCTGCAAAAGAAATTGCAGCAGCAGGATTATCACCTAAAAAGTTTTTATAAATAAACCCGAATGATAATGTCTGCAATATCATCGGGACTACGATCATCATATTGATGATGCCCATATATACACCATATCTTTCTTTGGGTATATTTCCTACTACCATTATGTAAGGCACACCCATCATGCTTGCCCATGCTATTCCAAAACCAACCATTGGCGCAAACAATAAATTTTTATTGGTAATATGCGGAAAGATCAGGAGTGCCATTCCTGCAAGAAACAAGCAAGTGATGTGGACATATTTAGCACTGAATTTCCTGGCAAGCCATACTAATCCGAATGCGGAAGCAAATGTTACAATATTATAAAAACCGTTTACCTTGCCGGCCCACACTACGGCTTGCTCGTACATTTCTTTATTGCCTTCAGGAGTTGTGTTGAATACGGATTTTGCAATACTCAATGAAACGAATTGCCAGTAGCAGAACATCGCATACCATTGAAACAAATAGACCAGCGCCAGTTGCCACATGATCTTCGGCATATCTTTTATTGCAGAAAAAATTTCTTTTAATGGCTCAAGTATCCCTGATTTTCTTGACCGCAGTTCAGCCAGTTCTTCATCGGTTGGTGGTATCTCCGGCGTTTTCGTTATTGACCAGATAACAGAGGTGATGGAACAAAAAGCGCCGACAAAAAAAGAACCGAATACCCAATAAGGAATGCCCGATTGCCCGTCGTTGGTTTTTGTTTCGCCGGTGATGATGTTTTTAAAAAAGCCGAGCGATAAATTGGCAAGAGTAATTCCTAATCCGGTAAAAAAACTTTGTGTCAGAAAACCCAATGGCCGTTGCGAATCAGGTAATTTATCGGCAATAAATGCACGATAAGGCTCCATAGCTGTGTTGTTTGCGGCATCGAGTATCCACAATAACCCTGCGGCCATCCACAATGCCCTGCTGAATGGAAATGCAAACAGGCAAAGGCTGCAGAATATAGCGCCAGTAAGAAAATAAGGTTTTCGCCTGCCCCAGCGAGGGTGCCATGTCCTGTCGCTCATAGCACCAATTAATGGTTGGATCAGCAAACCCGTCATCGGACCTGCAAGGTTCAGGAAAGGAAGTTGCTCTGGTTTAGCATGTAAAAAAGTATATAGCGGGTTAATCGCTGTTTGCTGCAAACCAAAACTGTATTGAATGCCGAAAAATCCCACATTCATATTAATAATCTGAATAAAAGATAGGCGGGGCTTGGTAATATGCATAAGCAGTCGTTAGCTTCAGTAATAGTTTGCAATAAAAATACTGAAATAAAAAATACCGGAAATTGGCTTGTAGTGTTGTTTGCTGCAAACGTTTGCAGTCCGAACTTTTTTAAATCTGCCTGGTTTGAAATGACGCCATGCCAGGAAATTAAACATGACTCTGAAAAGCCTGCAGGTTTATGTTTTTGCTATGTCTGCTACAGTTTTCTTTTCAAGAATTTTTAAATTGGCATCGCGTACCTGTACCATTACGTCGTGCAGCCCGCAACTTTTTTCATCGCAGTTTCTGCATTTTTCATAAAAATATAAACTCACGCAGGACACCAGGGAAATGGGCCCGTCAAGTAAGCGCATTACAGTGGCCAGCTGAATATCTTTCGGAGGTCTTGCAAAATAGTATCCACCCCCTTTTCCCTTTTTACTGTCAAGAATTCCGGCCTTTTTCAATTCAAGCAAAATGTTTTCAAGGAATTTGAGAGGTATTTTTTTCTTTTTTGAAATTTCAGCAATCAACACCGGCTCATTTTCTTTTTTCTGGGCAAGGTACATAAGCGCCTGGAAGGCGTATTGTGTTTTTTTCGAGAGCATGTACAGGTTTATTTGAGCTACAAATTAATTTTTTTCTCTTTAATAACCATCTGCGTGGTTAAAAGTTAAAAACCCAGCACATCTTTCATAGTGAAAATACCCTGTTTGCCTTTGATGAATTCCGCAGCCGTAACTGCTCCGGTGGCAAAACCCATCCGGTTGTGTGCAGTATGTGTGATTTCAATATTATCAATAGAAGAACTGTATTTTATCTGGTGTGTTCCCGGAGCAGGGTCTATTCGTTCGCTGATAATCTCCAGTTCTTCGGCATTGTCGCTGATATGGTTTACCCATACTTTTTTTCTTTTTATTTTTTCCAATACCTGTTCAGCCAGCGTAATGGCAGTGCCGCTTGGTGCATCTTTTTTTTGCGTGTGGTGTGTTTCGGTGATGCTCACATCATATTCGCTGTAGTTTGCCATGAGCGAAGCCAGGTATTTATTCAATGCAAAGAAAATATTAACCCCAATACTGTAATTGCTGGAATATAGAAATGCGCCGTTATTGGCAGTGCAGGTTTTCTTTACCTCTTCCAGTTTGCCAAGCCAGCCGGTTGACCCGCAAACTACCGGTATTTTAAATTGCAGGCATTTCATCACATTGTCAAAGGCACTGTGCGGGCTGCTGAATTCAATAGCCACATCAGCTTCGGAAATATTTTGCTGACTGAAATCGGAAATATTATCGATATCAATCTTCAATGTAATTTCATGGCCTCGCTGCAATGCAATCTCTTCAATGGCTTTTCCCATTTTCCCATAACCGATTAATGCAATTTTCATGTAATTTCTTTGATAGTAAAAACCAAAAGTAAAAATTAAAAATCAGAGATGCTTTTTCCTTTTTTGATTATTATTTATTGATATTGAAAAGCGGTTTCGGTTTCGGCTTGTGAATGTCAAACACCAGGCTGATGCCGAAATTACCCGATGTGGCATATGCATTTGGCTTGATATGGAAACTAAGATCATTATTTACATTAAATTCTTTCAGGTGCGCATCTACTGTTGCATCTACAATTTGAAGGGCATAGAATAAAAGAAAAAATAGTACCGAGTAATCTTCGTCTTTTCTGAATTGGTCGCGGTATTTGATAAGGTCAGTGCCATCCTGGATCTGTACAAAATAAAGCAGGTTGGGATCAACCCTGTTCATGCTGTCGGTATTATTGTAACTACCGTTAGCCACAACAGCAAGCGCGTACCTTGTTTTATTATACCAGCTTTTATTGTAGAAAAAAGTATATACAGGAATTCCCACTGCCGCATATACCAGCGGAAGTTTCCAGTATTTCTTATTGTATATCTGTCCAAGGCCTGGCAACACTGCAGAATAAAGAGTGGCTTTATTGGGATCGTGTTTTTTTTTGGCCAGCGTATCCTTCTGCACACGTATCGTATCTCCACCGATTTTTATTGTTTTTGCGGAATCTTTTGCAATAGCTTTTATATCGCTTTTTTGCGAGTAAACGCCTGGCAATAACAGGAATGAAGAAGAAATAATCAGAAAAAACTTGTACATCATATTCATGCAAAGACCCTAATTGGCGGCAACACCAATCTGTTCAAGAATTTTGTTCAACTCCTGTATAGAATAATATTCAATTACAATGTTGCCGTTATTTTTTTTAGTGTGATTCAGCTTTACACGGGTGCTGAAATGCGAGGCTAAGTTATCTTCAATTTTTTTCAATGCCGGCGACAGTGCGGGTTTTGCGGAATTTTTAACAGAAGCACCGCCTTTATACAATTGACGCACCAATTCTTCGGTTTGTCTTACCGAAAGATCTTTCTTTTTTATATCATTAAAAATGAATAACTGCTTTTCAATGGTATCTACATTAATCAGTGCTCTTGCATGCCCCATGCTAATACTATTATTACGTACAGCAACCTGGATGTCTGGCGGTAATTTTAATAAACGAATATAATTGGCCACAGTGCTCCTTTCTTTCCCCATCCTTTCTGCCACCTGCTCCTGCGTCAGCTCAAGTTCTTCCATCATCCGCTTATAGCTCAAAGCAATTTCCATGGCATTCAGATCTTCCCGTTGCAGATTCTCGAGCAAGGCAAGCTCCAGTAATTCCTGGTCGTTGGCAGACCGAACATAGGCCGGAATATCTTTCAGCCCTGCAATTTTTGAGGCCCTGAAACGACGTTCACCGGATATGAGCCTGTACTTGCCTGTTAATAGTTTTGCAACGGTAACGGGCTGAATAATATCATGCATTTTAATAGAAGCCGCCAGTTCATTAAGTGCCTGCTCATCAAAATCGCGTCGGGGTTGTTTGGGGTTTGTTTCTATTTGGGCAAGCGGAATTCTGGAAATACCCGTTGCTGATTCGACCACAGAATTCTTAAGTATACCAGAAGTTGTCTCCAGGTCATTATTTATATTTTGCAACAAGGAGCGGATCCCTTTGCCCAATGCTTCTTTATTTTGTTTTGGATTTGTCATTTTACAAGGTTTGAGTTGTAAGGGTCCAGGCTTAGGGTGGCTTCAAACTTACACCTTATGCCCCTGCCTTTCACCTCCTTATTCAAAAACTCTTTCTTCCTGCTTCATTTTTGTCATATTGTTTTTCTGTAACACTTCCTTTGCGAGATTGAGATAGTTGGAAGCGCCTTTGCTAAAGGCATCATACAGGATAACAGGCTTGCCTACACTCGGCGCTTCGCTGATTTTTGTGTTTCGATGGATGATGGTGTTAAAAACCATTTCGTCAAAATGTTTTCTCACTTCGCTCACCACCTGGTTGCAAAGGCGCAACCTGCCATCATACATAGTCATTAATATGCCTTCAATAGCCAGATGCGGATTTAACCTGTTCTGAACAATTTTTATCGTGTTCAATAATTTTCCCAATCCTTCCAGTGCAAAAAATTCTGTTTGAACCGGAACAATTACAGAATCAGCGGCGACCAGTGCATTTACAGTAATGAGACCGAGTGAAGGTGAACAGTCGATTACAATAAAATCGTAATCGGCTTTTACAGGATCCAGGATGTTTTTTAAAACCATTTCCCTGTTTGGATAATTGATCATCTCAATTTCCGCACCAACCAGGTCTATATGTGAAGGTAATAAATCAAGATTGGGAATATCTGATTTCAATATCACTTCACGTGCCGGTGTTGAGCTCACCATACAATCGTACAGGCTTTGTGTAATATTATGCAGATCGAAACCTATACCTGTGGTACTGTTTGCCTGCGGGTCTGCATCAACCAGCAATGTCTTGAATTCAAGTACGGCCAAACTTGCAGCCAGGTTAATAGCCGAGGTGGTTTTGCCAACGCCGCCTTTTTGATTTGCTACTCCAATTATTCTTGCCATATTCATTCGTCAGTTTTCAGTCAGCACGTTATAATATATAATCCCCCGGATTTATTGATACTGAAACTAAATTTGTGTTGAGCCCGGCCTTCAATATCGCTCTAAAATTCTTTCCAATCATCAAAATTGCAAAATTTAATTTTGCCCAATTTTATTCACAAAAATGAGAATTGGCAAAAATACACTATCATTATAAATTGTAAGAACTTTTAGCGATTATCGGCGTTAAGCAACATAGCGATATGTACACAGTCATCTCCGGAACGAACAGGAACGACAGCAATACTATTAAAGTGGCCCGGCATTACCGGCAATTACTCACTGACAAAGGAATTGAAGCCCAATTGTTTTCATTACAGGGGGTTGATGTTGTGGAAAAAAACCCGGCTTTTTCAAAATTGGAAACTGCAATTTTAACTCCAGCTCAAAAATTTATTTTTGTTTCGCCGGAATATAACGGCAGCATCCCGGGTATACTGAAAGCAATGTTCGATATTTCTGATGTGAAGAGAACGTGGTGGGGCAAAAAAGCTTTATTGACCGGGGTATCGACAGGCAGGGCCGGAAATTTAAGAGGAATGGATCACTTAACGGCAATACTTCATTTTATGAAAGTAATCGTTCATCCAAATAAACTGCCTATTTCTGTAGTAGATAAATTGATGGATAAGAACGGTAAATTGGTTGATCATACTACGCTTGCTGTTATTGAAGAACAATTAAACGAGTTTATTGAATTTTAAAATGATGTTATGCGAAGTTCAGCTTTTGTTTGGATCATTCTTGCTATTATGGTGCTGCTTGATTTCTATGTATTTCAGGCAGTGAAGATAGTAGCGCAAAATTCATCCCATAAAGTCAAAATGATTGTCTATTACAGCTACTGGGGTATATCTGTTGCAGCAATCATTATTTTGATATTGATCCCTTTTACCGGTTTTGAAAACTGGCCCAGGGTTTTAAGGAACTATGTACTGGCTACTATCCTGGGGCTGCTGTTTGCAAAATTGCTGGCTACTGTTTTCTTCCTGGTTGATGATATCAGGCGCATTATTCAATGGGCAAGCGGTAAATTATTTTTCAGGAACACAGAAGGTGAAGGATTGAGCGGGGAAGGAATTTCCCGTTCCATGTTTATGAGTTGGCTCGGACTTGGGGTAGGTGGCGGATTGTTTTCTACATTAATGTATGGGTTCAGTAATAAATACAATTACCAGGTCAGGAGGATACAATTATCATTTGAAAATTTGCCAAAATCGTTTAAAGGATTGAAGTTGGTACAGATATCTGATATCCATTCTGGTTCGTTTAATAATAAAAGTGCAGTGAATAAAGGGATAGATAAAATTTTAAAAGAAAATGCAGACCTGATCCTGTTCACCGGCGACCTCGTGAACGACCGTGCCGTGGAAATGCATGATTATATGGATGTCTTCAGCAGGCTGAAAGCACCGATGGGTGTGTATTCTACATTAGGTAACCACGATTATGGCGATTATTATTACGGAGCGCACCCGGTTGGGGAACGTGCAGTCGAAAAAGCAAATAATTTACAGAGGGTAAAAGAAATTCATGAAGAACTCGGGTGGCGTTTATTGCTTGATGAACATGTGAAACTGGAAAGAAACGGTGAACATATTGCCTTAATAGGTGTACAAAATATCAGTGGCAGAAGGGGTTTCCAGACTTATGGCAGCCTGGGTAAAGCATATTCCGGGGCAGAGCATTCGCCATTTAAAATTTTGATGAGCCATGACCCCAGCCATTGGGATGTAGAAGTGCTTCCAAAATATCCAGATATTGACTTGGCCCTTGCAGGCCACACGCATGGAATGCAATTCGGTGTTGAACTACCTGGTTTTAAATGGAGCCCCGTTGAATATGTTTATAAAGAATGGGCAGGTCTTTATGAAAAAGGCAACCAGAAATTATATGTGAACCGTGGTTATGGTTTCATAGGCTACCCGGGAAGGGTAGGTATATTGCCCGAAATAACAGTAATCGAGCTGATTTAGGGAGTTCAGGAGAGCGACGAGATTACTATTTAAATTACTGTGCACTGCTATAGCGTTCTGTATTCCATTGGCTCATTAAACATCTGCAATTTTTTCAAGTCCATATTTCTTGTAAAATTATTTTCCGTTTGAGGCATCTTGCGGTTATGCATCTTCGTCATTGGTGAGAAAGGAAATTTTAAGTTTTGTTTAGCATCTTTAACGAATCATTAATGCAATTTATATGTTCGATGTTGCGTTGAAAAATAACTTGGAATAATTTTGGTATTTTTATTCTTAAAGTCCATCAACACCAAAAAGTACAATAGCATGAACTGAGCTTTAAAACTTTTCAGGTAATTTTTACAGTCAGAGTTTTTATTTCCCTTTTTAAATCCAGAAAAACAAAAAATACAAACATGAAGAAGTCAATCATTTTTTCTTTTGCATTAATAATTATTTCAATTGCCGGTGCCAATGCGCAGGGTTTTCAGTTGGGTGTGAAAGGTGGAGTAAATTTTTTTAATGTTCAGGACAAGGGAGGTACTTATAGCCCTGCTTTGAACAATCAATATCAGTTTGGTTATAATCTTGGGGGTTTTGCCATACTTAAATTAAGCAAGCATGTGGGCATTCAGCCTGAAATTATGTGGAATGAATATCAAACCAGAACTGCAGACAATGCAAATGCCATTTATGACAGCTTATGGCCCGGAAAAAATATCAATTTGAATTATTTAACGATCCCTTTGTTATTGAATCTTTCACCTTCAAAGATCCTGACATTTCAGGTAGGCCCCCAATTCGGTATATTGATCAATGAGTCACAGACTTTTTATAATAATACCAAAGATGCTTTTAAAAAAGGAGATTTTTCAATGGTGGGGGGAGTTCAGTTGAACCTGGCGTGGTTTAAGTTAGGGGCAAGGTATGTTATCGGTTTAAACAACATTTCAGATCTGCCGAACAGTAATGCATGGAAAAGTCAGGGAGCCCAGGCATATATCGGCATAAAAATTATATAATCAGGGGACGGTTAACATTTAAAGCCTTTCTGCAAATGCGGAAGGGCTTTTTTGTGCGGGAGAAAGTAAAACATGATCCGAAAGACATGAAAGGGAGAGGAGATCGAAATAAAAAAGTTAAAGCCACCTAACGTGCTCACGTTTATCATTTCCCCTTTGGCCTTTCTTTTCCCGACACTTTAGCATTTTCTTAAAAAATACAAATTGATACCCTGCGTTATTGCTCAAATCTTTATTTTTACTTTTTAAAACCCAACTCAGGAATGCATCTATATTTCCTCCAGGTAATTCTCGATTCAGCAAAAATTAAAGACAGCCTTGCACGGCTTGCATTGCAGGGCGGCCAGCAGAAAGAAAGTTTATGGGATATTTTACTTCGCGGCGGCCCGCTGATGATCCCGCTGGCGCTGTTGCTGATACTTGCTATTTTTTTCTTTATTGAAAGGCTGATGGCTATCAACAAAGCTTCCAAAACAGATGAAAATTTCATGAATATCATCCGGGACCATATTATTTCCGGCAATGTGACTGCGGCACGCAGCCTTGCAAAAAACACCAATAATGCCATTGCAAGGATGATTGACAAAGGAATTCAGCGCATTGGTAAACCGATCGAGGCTATTGAAAGAAGTATGGAAAATGTAGGCAAACTGGAGTTGTATAAAATGGAAAGAAATGTATCCATTCTTTCAGTGATCGGTTATATAGCGCCGTTATTCGGCTTCCTCGGAACCATTGCAGGTATGTTCCAGCTGTTTTACAGTATTGCTTCTACAGGTGAATACAGCATCTCCAATATTGCCGGCGGTATTTATGTGAAAATGATTTCTTCTGCTTCAGGGTTGATCATCGGTATTATTGCGTATGTGGGTTACCGTTACCTCAACTCACAAATCGATAAAGCAACCAATAAAATGGAAGCTGCCAGTGCCGAGTTTATTGATATTTTACAGGAGCCGACAAGATGAGTTGATTAAGTTGAAAAGTTGATTAAAAAATGAATTTAAGAAAAAGACATAAAGATGAAGGTGAAGTGCACACAGGCCCTTTGAACGATATCCTGTTCATTTTGCTGTTGTTCTTCCTAATAGTTTCCACATTAGCTAATCCCAATGTAATAAAACTCTCACAACCTAAATCAAAAAGCGATACCAAATCAAAACAAACTGTGGTGGTATCCATTGATGCCAACAAACAGTTTTATGTGGGTACCACCAAAGTTTCATTGGATGAATTGAAATCCAGGCTGCAACCTTTCCTTGCCAAAGAACCTGATCAGCCTGCAATTGTTATCAATGCTGATAAATCCGTACCGGTTGAAGATGTTGTTGCCGTAATGCGGGTGGCCCGTGACCTCGGGGCAAAAAGCGTTTTGGCTGTTGATAAGAATGGTGTGCAGTAACGCATAATTTCTTTAGATTTTTTTCCTGTCAACTATTTGGAATCCCCATTTGAATATTCTCTATTTACGAATTTGCATATTAAATATTCTCTATATGGCAATTTGCACAATCTTATTATTTTTATGCAAATAAATGTTTTTGATGAAGCGAAGAAAATTAATTGGCAGAATATTACTGATCAGTTGTGGAGCATTGGTGGGGTATTCGGTATACAAATTGTGGGATTGGAATAAGGAGCCTGATTTCAGATACCTGGAAAAACATAAAGAACTTATTACATCACTTGCCGAAACAATCACCCCTTCATCCGAAAATATACGGGATGAGAAAGGTGCAGGTGTTGCTGATATTATTATTGGGCTATTGAAAAAATATAAAGCAAGAAAATCGCAAAATAAATTTATTGACGGGTTAAAGGAGCTTCAGCGATATTGTCATTCTTCATTTGGTAAACCCTTCGAAGCATGTACGCCAGACCAGAAACATCAAACGCTTACGCATTTTGAGGAGCGGGGAAAATCGTATGGTGGGATTATGGGAAAAGTTGAAGATAAATTTTTTGGCAAGTCTTTTTTTTACACATTAACAAATATTACTGCGGCTGCATACAACATGTTACAGGGTATTGGCAAATAGATTTTTCTTATATTCTTACCAATAAGAAATTTACCAGTTGTATTTCATTCCAAGAGCGGGTCAAGCAGGGTAGTGTTCAAATGAACTTGGGCACATTGGAAAATCGTAAATTTAAAATTTCATTGCCATTCTCTCCATTAGCCGGTTCAGTTGATGTAGATGGTTTTGTGGAGAACAACAATGGTGAAGAGTTGTGGAGGAGCAGAGGTTACTCAAGTGTTACATGCATTTCATTAACATAAAATAGCATTCCAACTGTTGAAGTGTGCGACGCAACGATGCTGGGTGTAGAAAAAATGCCTGCTGTCAAAAAAGAAATTTAAAAAGTGATTGCTGTTAAAATTCAATATGGCCGCGTAATCCGAAGACGTTCACCGGGCCGGAGCGGTCCTTATTGTAGCCGGGATTTTTTACAAGCTGGTAATCGAGCCCAAGCCAGAATGCATTGAAGAGTTGTGCATTGTAATAAAATTCGAGCGCATGTTCATTGCTGTAATTCAAATTGCCATCGCCGATGATGAAACCGTAGCCGCCTGCTTTCAAAAAGGCACGGTGTTCCGCAGAAATTCCATTAACAACAACGGCGAGGCCAGCGATATCATTCTTCCTGTCCCACCTGGTGCCTTTTAATGAGATGCCGATATGCGCTGTCTGGTCGATTTCGGTAAATGCCCACGACACATGTTTCCCATCGTTCCATCCCAGCCTGGCAAAAGCGCTGAGGTTGTCAGTGATTTCCTGCTCCACATTAATGCCAATGCCTGTTTTGCTGCCGCCATAATTTTTTCCTTTCGCATCGCCCGATATAACCTGCAATAATGTGGTATCGTTGTTTTTTAATGCATCGAGACCTTGCTGGTAAGATGGCGCCCTCGATGCGGTGTAACTGAACAACACACGAACGATGCCCGTTCTGTTATGGATGCTGATCTTTTTTTCGAGTTCGGCAGTTTCAGAATGCGCTTTGCCAAACACATATTCCATGCTGGAATGATTGGCAATAACAGGAACAGCTACACTCGAAAGCCTGAAAGCCCAATTGCGATTGATCAGTTCTGCAACAAAGCCAACGGTGTAACCCTTGGTATTGGCAGGATAATCCCATGCGCCATTGCTCATCAGGCTCCAGTTCATGAATTGCGTACGTGGATCGTGATTAAGGCTGTTATTATCAAAAAAATCAGACATGGAAAATTTTCCAAGGGTGATGACGATCTTGTTGACGGGCATTTTTTTATTCAGCACTTTGTTATTATCATCTTCTTCTCTTTCATAATCGGTGTGGCCAAGCGGAATATATTGCTGGATATATGCACGTGCAATTGAAGCAACCGGCGATGGATCGCCGATGCGATAGGTTTCACCGTTAAGGGCGCCTGCCACACCGAGCGAATAACTCAGGCCGGCGCCGCCTGAAATTTCGGGATTGAAATAAACAGCAGCGCCTTTCCATAATTTTCTTCCTAAATATAAAGTGGATGTGACGCTCGTTGCGCCAGACTCTGCATTGGCAGATAAACTGTTCGCGCCGTTGTACAAAGCTTTAAAACCTGAATGGGCCTGGCCAATCACCGTTAACTGAAAATGGCAGCTCCAGGCGGAATCTTGTATGAACTCGCTTTTCTTTTGTGCCAAGGTTACAGCACAACTGAAAAGAAAAATAAATGAAAGAATAATGGTTCTTTTTTGCATTGCCCTTTTTTCAGATGCGCAAAAATATAATGCGAGTCGGCGAAAGGCAAATTTATTATAGCAACATGGTTGCTTTTATCATGCGGTCTTTTCCCTGCATGTCTTTTTTTATTTCTACCTGCTGAAAACCTGAAAAAGAAAACAATTTCTTAACATGCGGTGCAAGTTCCTCATGTATTTCAACGTACACGGTGCCGCGGGGTTTGAGTTTGGTTTTTGCAAAAGCAGCAATGGCTTCATAAAACATCAGTGCATTATCATCTTCCACAAACAAAGCCAGGTGCGGTTCATAGCCGATTACATTTTGTTGCATGGTGATTTTTTCTGTTAACGGGATGTATGGCGGGTTGCTGACAATAATATCAACTATAGGCAACTGATCTCTCTGTTCTTCTTTTAAAAAATCAATATGCAGAAAATTGATTTCCGTATTATTTTCCTGTGCATTTTTTTTTGCAACATATAATGCTGCTTCGCTCACATCGCAGGAAAATATTTCCGCTCCGGGTAATTTTTTTTTCAATGCGATGGGGATGCAGCCGCTGCCTGTACCGACGTCGAGAACTGTCAGCGGTTGTCGGTTATCGGTCATCGGGCTGCTGACTGCTGAATCCGAATGCTGAACTTCTCTCACAATCCACTCCACCAATTCTTCTGTTTCCGGCCTTGGTATCAGCACATTTTCATCAACATAAAATTTCATTCCTGCGAACCAGGCTTCATGCAACACATATTGAACAGGTTTGTGTGCTGATAATTCTTCTGTATATCTTTTCAGTAATTCAGTTTTTGGTAATGACAATGGAACATTTTTGTTCAGTACCCGGTCAATTCTTTTCCATTCTGTAATATTTTCCATAACCAGGTTGGCAATGGCAGCAGCTTCCCGGTCATCATATATATGATAGAGTTGAAAAAGCAATTGTTGCTGGGCTTCATGAATTGTCATGCAGCAAACTTAAATAAATTACTTTTGCGGTTTGTATTTCAACAAAGAAGGCAAAGCAACTACGATGACTATTGATGATAAATTTATGAACCGATGTGTACAACTGGCAAAACAAGGGGCTGGTTATGTTGCACCTAACCCGATGGTTGGCGCAGCGCTGGTGCATGAAGGAAGAATAATCGGCGAAGGTTTTCATCAGCAGTATGGCAAAGCGCATGCAGAAGTGAATTGCATCAATTCTGTTTTGGAAGAAGATAAACAATTGGTGCCTCAATCCACTTTGTATGTTTCTTTAGAGCCTTGTGCGCATTATGGCAAAACACCGCCATGTACCGACCTGATTATTGAAAAAAAAATACCTCATGTGGTGATCGGCTGCCGCGACCCGTTTAAAGAAGTAAATGGAAAAGGAATCGAAAAGCTGTTGCAGGCAGGCATTGACGTGACACAACTTGTTTTGGAAAAAGAATGTATTCAACTCAATAAACGCTTTTTTACATTTCACACCAAACACCGCCCCTATATTATTTTAAAATGGGCGCAAAGCAATAATGGAAAAATCGCCCGACTGCATGGTGAACGTATGTTTATTTCAAATGAATTTACGAACAGGCTTGTACATAAATGGAGGAGTGAAGAAGCGTCCATATTGGTAGGCAGGAATACCGCTTTATTAGATGATCCCGAATTGAATGTTCGTTTGTGGAGCGGGACCGACCCAGTTCGCATGGCAGTGGATATGGATTTGCGTTTGCCGCAATCATTGAAAATATTTAATCAAAAAAGCAAGACGGTTATTTTTAATAGCATTAAGTATGAAGAAAAAGGTAACCTGCTGTACTACCAGGTCACCAATGACGTAAGCATTATTCATCAAATGCTGAATGCATTGTATCAATTAAAAATACAAAGTGTGCTGGTAGAAGGTGGGGCCAAATTACTGCAATCATTTATTGATGAAGGCATATGGGACGAAGCGAGGGTAATTAATAATGAAGCATTAATAATTGATAATGGGGTAAATGCGCCTTTATTAAATCAAGCACAACTAACAAATACCGAATCTGTTTTTTCAGACAGGATTTCTTATTACCAAAACCTAAACCCCTGAAATGCTCTATCTCATCGGAAGTATTGTATTCACTTCTTATCTCACACTTTGCTTTAAGGTTATTGAAAAATATAATATCGAGCCTTTCCAGGCAATCATGTTCAATCATTTTGCCTGCGTGGCCACCGGTTCATTTATAAACGGCAGCACACCATTTCATGAAAGCACATTACAGCAGCCCTGGTTTAAATATGCATTGCTGATGGGAGCGATGTTCATTTTCATTTTCAATATTGTTGGCTTTGCTACGCAAAAAATAGGAGTGGCCGTTGCTTCTGTGGCTAATAAATTATCGCTTGTTATACCGTTTGTGTTTTCGGTGTATTTATACAATGAAAAAATTTCTTTATTAAAAATGGCAGGCATTATTGTGGCACTGTTAGCTGTGGTACTTACTTGTTTGCAACCAAAACCTGATGTTGAAGAGGGCAGCCGCATAAAAATCAGCCCGGTTTTGCTGCTGTTGGTGCCTTCCGTTTTATTTTTCAGCAGTGGGTTGCTGGATACATTGATAAAATATGTTGAGCAAAATTTCCTGGATGGCAACAATAACAATATTTATCTCATCACAGCATTCCTTGTTGCCGGGACAATCGGGGCTATTACATTAACGATACTTGTGTTTACGGGCAAACAAAAATTTTCGTACAAAAGCATTATTGCAGGCATCTGTATTGGTGTACCGAATTATTTTTCCATCTGGTGCCTGATGAAAGTGTTGAAAGCGAATGCCGGTAACAGTTCTGCGATTATCCCCATCAATAATATGGGTATTGTTCTTTTCAGTGCGGTAATGGCATGGATACTTTTTAAAGAAAAGCTATCAGCAATCAACTGGCTGGGCATTGTTTTGTCTGTAGGTGCAATTGCGTTGATTGCATTTGGATAATATATATGAAGGGAGAGATGAAACGAAAATATGGGCATTTCTCATCTCTCGCATTTCATTTTTACAATAACTTATGAGCGAACAGGAATATTATTACACGATTGAAACAACAAGTGCTGCTGAAGTAAAAGACAGGGGCAGCAAGTTTATCGCTTATGCCTACCCTGTAAAATCTACAGAGGAATTTAAAGAAAGGCTAAATGCGGTAAAAAAAGAACACCCGAAAGCAACGCACCACTGTTTTGCTTACCGCATAGGCCTGGAGGGAAATAATTTTCGTGTTAGTGATGATGGTGAACCATCTGGCACTGCCGGGAGGCCGATACTCGGGCAAATCGACAGTAAAAAACTGACCAATATAGTGATTATAGTAATAAGGTATTTTGGCGGCACATTACTTGGCGTGCCTGGATTGATCAATGCATACAAATCTGCTGCGGCTCTGGTTTTGCAAACAGTACCCATTGTTCAGAAAAATATTGAAGAAGAATTCAGGATAGAATTTGATTATACCATGATGAATGATGTGATGAATATCATCAAACAAAATAATTGTAGGATAACCCGTCAGGAGCTGCAGTTGTTTTGCCATTTAAATGTAGCTGTTCCCAAACGAATAGCTGCTTTTTTTTTAGAGAAAATCAGCGATTTGAAAAGCGTTGATATTGGTAGTGTTACTTAACCCATCCTCCTCAGCTAAAATATTTTTGTAAGGCCCGCACCAATGAGTTATATTGTATATTGCTTGTTATATTTAAAAACCCAAAACAACTGTTATGAACATCAGCAAATTCATCCTGGCAGGTATTGCCGGAGGCATTTTAATTTTCCTTTTAGGGTATCTTACCTATGGTTTGCTTCTGGCAGATTTTTTTACCAAGCATGCGGGACCCGCAAAAGGAGCAGGACGTGATATGCAGCAATTGTTGTTCCTCTATCTTTTTATCGGCAATCTTCTTTTTGGTTTTTTATTGGCTTATGTAATCAGCAAATCTGGTATTACCACTATCGGTAAAGGATTTATTTGTGGCGCTACTGTTGGTTTTTTGGCCAATGCAGCCAATGGCTGCATTACATTTGCTACCACCTGGCTGATTAGCCGTACTGCACTTGCGGCCGATGCTGTTAGTTTTGCTGTGGTATCTGGCATTGTTGGTGCTGCACAGGCATGGATTGCCGGAAAGGGTAAAAAAGCATAATATAAGTTGAATATTATTCAAAGGCTCGTTTTACGGGCCTTTTTTATTTTGTAACCAACATTGAAGCCATGCTCATCATTGTTGCGTCGCACACTTGTGCCGAAAATTTCTATTCTACAATTTTTTCGGTTATACATCGATGTTAACATCTCATCTCCTGTACCGGTCACTAACAATCAGTTCTTTGCTTCCGGCGGTATATTTATAAAACCCTTCGCCGGTTTTAACGCCGAGAAAACCGGCGGTTACCATGTTTGTAAGTAAAGGGCAAGGTGCATATTTAGGATTGCCGAAGCCATCGTGTAAAACATTCAGGATTGCATAACACACATCAAGCCCTATGAAATCGGCAAGCTGTAATGGCCCCATCGGGTGCGACATGCCAAGTTTCATTACGGTATCAATTTCTTCCACACCGGCGACGCCTTCATATAAACTGAAAACCGCTTCATTGATCATAGGCATTAAAATGCGGTTGGCGATAAAACCGGGATAGTCATTCACCACGCAGGGAATTTTTCCAAGCTGCCTGGAAAGCTGAATAATTTTATTGGTAGTTTCTTTGGAAGTGGTATGGCCATTTATTATTTCAACCAGCTTCATTACCGGGACAGGGTTCATGAAGTGCATTCCGATAACTGATTGCGGACGTTTGGTAACTGCTGCAATTTTGGTAATGGAAATAGATGAAGTATTACTGGCGAGTATGCATCCTGCCGGGGCTGCTTCATCCATTTGTTTGAAAATGTTAAGTTTCAATTCCGTGCTCTCGGTGGCAGCTTCAACTATGAGGCTTGCATTTTTTACGCCGCCTGACATGTCATTTGCTGTTTTAATGTTTGAAAGTGCGGAAGTTTTCTGATCTTCAGTCAACGCGCCTTTTGCAATTTGCCTGTCGAGGTTTTTTGCAATGGTCTGCAAAGCCTTTTGAAGTTGGGCTTCATTTACATCAATCAATGTGACTGAAAAATTATTTTGTGCAAACACTTGTGCTATGCCGTTGCCCATGGTGCCTGCGCCGATGATAGAAACAGTTTGAACCATGATGAATGGGATTTGTAGAATTGATAGGAAACAAAGATAATAAGGTTTTCAAAAGAGGGCAATGAAACCAAATGGATGAAACTGCTGTTGCTATTCACTATGATTTTCCCTGTTAATCCATTCATCTCTCCAATTACCCCGTTCAGGCAGGGTTAATTATTATTCTTAAAATCGCCTCTCTTCCATGCTTTGATGAAATCGGCCCAGGCTAAAGGATTGAAAATATTTTGCGGTGGCGCCTGGCCTTGGTATGAATATTTTGCAGCACTTTGACGCAGGTAATAATTGGAAGCTTCTCTCGCATCAGCAGGAAGCCCGCGGAGTAAAACTCTTCTTTTCGCTGCTTCGGTATTTTGTCGGGCAATTTCAATATCATCGTCAGGAACATTGGTATTCACAAAATCCCTGTCAAATTGTTCACGGGTTGGCCTTGGTTTGATAATAGTTGCGGGCAGGTAAACTGTATCGGTAACCATCAGTTGAATCATACTATATTGGTTCCCGGGCAGGTTTCTCGGAATTTCCACAATTTTTGGTTTATAACCGATACTGGTAAATTCTATTTTATCGCCCTTTAAAAGTGGAATGGAGAACACCCCCTGATCATTAGTGAATGCACCCTGGTTGCGGCCCTTAACAGATATTGATACCCCGGGTATACCTGTCAGGCTGTCTGCAGTCATTACGAAACCATACACCTGCACAACAGAATCTTTCAGTTTTTCGAATTGTGCATTTGCCACAACCGGACCGGAAATTAATAAGAAATATAGTAGAATTTTTTTCATTCGGCCAAATTTACGTCAGTCGGTTTAGTTAGTTTATGAATAAAATCAGAGCTTCGATAGAATGACGCCAATCGCTGATTTCTGCACTGTATTTGAAGTGATTGCGACGCAAGACTGATGCCATGAAATACAGAAGCAGGTATCATGATATGTGCTCTTTTTTTATGTAAATCCATGAACAATAAGATACGGGTATCAAAATTAAATTTTTAAAATTAAATGGCGAACAAAGTAAGGATGCGATTAGCTAATTTTGTCCCAAAATAATGTTTTTAACAAAAAATTTCGCATGACAAAAGAAAAGGTGCTGGAGGCGTTGAGCAATGTTATTGAACCCGATTTGGGTAAGGATATTGTTACATTAGATATGGTGAAAGGTATTTCAGTTGAAGGAAATTATGTTTCGTTTAATGTGGAATTAACTACGCCGGCCTGCCCGCTAAAAGACAAGATAAAAAATGATTGTATAAAAGCAATTAAATCGTTTAATCAAGATGCTGTTGTGAATTTGAAGTTTACTGCTAACACCACCAGCAACAGGAATGCCAATGAAGTTTTGTTGCCCGATGTAAAAAATATTATTGCCGTAGTGAGTGGTAAAGGTGGTGTTGGTAAAAGCACTGTGGCAGCTAATCTTGCGCTGGCTTTATCACAAGGCGGTGCAAGTGTAGGATTGATGGATGCGGATATTTACGGGCCTAGTGTACCGATTATGTTCGGGGTCCGCGGTCAAAGGCCTATGATGACGGATCTAAACGGCAAGGGAATGATTGTTCCTTTAGAAAAATACGGCATTAAATTGATGAGTATTGGTTTGTTGGTTGATGAAAAAAATGCGGTAGTCTGGCGCGGGCCAATGGCGAGCAGCGCCATCAGGCAATTTGTTACTGATGTGAATTGGGGGCAACTTGATTACCTGGTTATTGATATGCCGCCCGGTACGGGGGATATTCATTTAACCCTGGTGCAAACAGTACCTGTTACTGGTGTAATTGTGGTAACCACTCCGCAGGATGTGGCATTGGCTGACGCCAAGAAAGGGATTGCCATGTTCGGGCAGGCACAATTGAAAGTGCCGATTATCGGGCTGGTAGAAAATATGAGTTATTTTACTCCTGCTGAATTGCCCGGTAACAAATATTATATTTTCGGAAAAGAAGGCGGAAAACAACTTGCTGAAGAATACGACCTTCCCTTTCTCGGCCAGATACCGATCGTGCAAGGTATACGTGAAGGCGGCGATGCAGGAAAACCGGCGGTGATGAGTGAGGAAGCAGTTTCAAGAAATGCATTTTCGGATTTTGCTGGCAATGCTGTTCGGAGCATTGCTATGCTGAATGCAAAAATTGATGTGGAGAAGGTTGCGGAGTTAGTTTAAATAGTGGATAGTTCATAGCAGAAAGCTTTGTTCCCGGAGTGTGTGCCTTATACTCAATAATAATATCCCCATCCATAAGCTCCATAAATATCTTTTGGAGAATAAATTTTTCCCTGTTTGATGGTGAGATAAATCTTACGTATATCCTGCATGTTTTGCAGCGGGTTCCCATCAATCAGGATCATATTCGCAATCTTCCCTTGCTCAATACTGCCGAGCTCTTTTTCTTTTCCGCACAATTTTGCAGGGATAATGGTTGACATTCTCAATACTTCAGCATTGGGTATACCGATTTCGCTGTATTCTTCCAGTTCATGTTGAAGAATTCCGCCGTCAGTGCCAGATACAATGGTAATTTGATGATCGTATAATTCTTTTAGTAACTTCTTCATGGTGTCGTAAGATTTTTTATAAGCTCCGGCTTCTGAATCCTGGCCAATAAAACCACCAGACATAACATTTCTTTTTACTTCCGCAGGGAGGTATTGTATAATGGGAACATAGGTAAGGGAAGGTTTTCCGGGTAATCCGATAAACATATCTTCAAACGTGGTAAGTGTGGGGTCATGTGCGATATTTTTATCTTTCATTTTTTTTATGAAAGATTGTACCGCTTCACTTTTTGGGTCGATGCTGTACCCTTTTTGTCCTACCAGTTTGAATCGTGTCATATTACGGGTATCGATAGTATCACCAAAAAAATTAAGCATAATCATATTGATATGCGTGATCTCATCATAACCGGCATCGATGGCCTGACTTGCTGTCATAAATGCAGGGATATGGCCGCACACACGCATACCCAGTTTATGGGCCTTTGCCGCCAGTGGTTTTACCCATTCCGGTTTTATAGAACTATATAGTTTTATCTGGTCATAGCCACTACGTTTATAATCATCAATTGCATTTAACCCTTCCTCCAGCGAATGAATAATAGCGCCGGTAGGCCCTGCAAATTCTCCTGCCTGGTCAATGAATCCGGATATATAAGTGATATCGGGGCCAAGTATGGAATCTTCATTTATTTTTTTCCTGAGTGTTAACAAAAAAGAACCATTGCCCATATCGCGCAAGTTAGTAACGCCCTGGGCAATCATGAAAGGCCCTGATTCCTGGAAAAAATGCCCGTGCATTTCCCAAAGGCCCGGCATCAGGAATTTGTTTGTAGCATCAATGATTTTATATGAAGAAGGGATTTTGACAGATGTGCCTGATCCTGTTTTTTCAATTCTGCCATTTTTAATAAGTACGGTCTGGTGTTCAGAAATTTTTCCTGTTTTACTATCGAAAATATTTGCATTACTGACAGCGATACCGTCGGGGTATTTTGTGGTGATTTTCCCGGAAAGTTGGGTGTAGAATTGCTGTTCGTATTTTTTTTGAATGGTATATAATGCGTCTGCATTTTTTTCAAAGCCTTTTTTTATGATATGCATCCAGTCGCTTAATGAAGCGAAAAATTTTCCATCCTTTGTAAACCACGAATAGGAAGGGGCGCCGCCAAAACCTGAAAATGCAATTAATTTCAATGATAACTTTTGGGACCCATTCGATATTTCTTTTTCCAGGGTTTCAGAAAAATTTCTTGTGCCGGCGGGCAGCACAGATAGTTGTTTGGATGCAGATGCCTTGAGCATGTTTAATAATATTTCTGCAGCGGCAGGGGCCCCGTTAATATCCGAATAGATTTGTTTCCTGAACACGGCCGAATCATTTTCAAATTTATTTTTCCAGAATGCTTTATCGGCTTCCACATAAAAAAGTTCTTGAACGGCACTTTTATAATAATCTACTCCTGTAATTTCTTCCCTCACCACTGCACCGGAATCATCAACAGTTATTGCCTGTGTGATGGACGGCCCGCGGCCGCGGTCGTTATACTCGAAATAATAATGATAATCATGCTTATTATTCTGCCAGGAAAGCTGTTTGCCCACTATTTTTCCCGATGTTAAAATATTGTATCGTATGGTGTCAGTTGCTTCCGCAAAACAGCAGCCATGGAAAAGAAAAAAAATAAGGCAACAGTGGATGTGTTTCATACAGCCAGTTTTGGCAATAAATTTATTGGGAAGTTAAGGTTTTATACGTGAAAAGGACTGGCCTCGTACGACTGGAAGGATTATTTTATATTTACAGTATGTATAATGTTCCGTATTTCAAGGCAGCTGAACAGAAGCAGGTAATAGCATTCATGAAGCATCACCCCTTTATTATTTTATGCGGGGTGGATGAACATAATAAACCCGTGGCTACACATGTGCCGGTATTAATTGAAGAAAGAAATGAAAAAATTTTTCTGCAGGCGCATGTTATGAAAAAGCAGGAACATACCAACGCATTTCAGCATAACCGGCAGGTGCTGGCAATTTTTTACGGGCCACACACTTATGTTAGTGCAAGCTGGTATGAAAATAAACAAACTGCCAGCACCTGGAATTACCAGGCTGTTCATGCCGGGGGGATATTGAAATTTATGGATGAAGAAAAGTTGCATGAAGTGCTGACGAAACTTACTGAACAATTTGAAGCAAATCCTCACTCTCCTGCATTAGTACAGCAAATGGACGAAAACTACGTGGAAAAAATGATGCAGGCCATAGTTGCATTTGAAATAGAAATTACCTCGGTCCAGCATGTGTTTAAACTGAGCCAGAACCGTGATGAAAAAACTTATCATAATATAATTGGTCATTTGAACGAACAGGATGCAGATGCTAAAACAATTGCTGATTTGATGAAAGAAAATGCCGCAAATGTGTTTAATCAGAAATAATAAAATGTTAAAGGTCTTCTGAATTTTCTCATTCCTGATTTTTATTTCTCATTTCTACGTTCATTGACTTTCTTTGCATCAAATTTAAACAATGAACAGGGCTGAGCTTGTTGCGCAAATCAGGGAAAAAAAATCATATTTATGCGTGGGGCTGGATACTGACATTACAAAAATCCCGAAGCACCTTCACTCTTCCCCTGACCCGGTTTTTGCATTCAATAAGCAGATTATTGATGCAACCAAGGATCATTGTGTTTCTTATAAAATAAATACTGCATTTTATGAAGCATTAGGAGTAAAAGGCTGGGAAGCGATGCGGAAAACGACTGAATATATTCCTGCTTCACATTTTAAAATTGCAGATGCCAAACGGGGGGATATTGGCAATACTTCGAGCCAGTATGCAAAAGCTTTTTTTGAAGTGATGGATTTTGATGCGGTAACGGTAGCTCCCTACATGGGAGAAGACAGTGTGAAGCCATTTTTGGAATACGAAGGCAAGTGGGCAATTGTGCTGGGGCTTACCTCCAATACCGGTGCGAAAGATTTTGAATTACAAAAGTCGGGAGATGAATTATTGTATGAAAAAGTCCTGAACACGGTTTCACGGTGGGGTACAACCGAAAATCTGATGTTCGTGATTGGTGCTACACAGGCTGATGAATTTAAAAATATACGAAAGCTGACACCCGACCATTTTTATCTTGTTCCCGGAGTAGGGGCGCAGGGGGGAAGTTTGAAGGATATTTCAGAAAAAGCGATGAACGCCGATTGTGGGATATTGGTAAATGTGAGCAGGGCGGTTATTTATGCTTCGCCGAATGAAGATTTTGCAGAGAAAGCGGGAGAGGTTGCAGTAAATTACCGGCAGGATATGAGTGCTTACTTATAAATTAAAATTTCATTTATATGCAATGTTGCAGATAAATGATAGAATTCTATGGCGTCAATGAATACTACAACGATGTTTTACAAGAAAACATCTTAAACTAATAAATTTAGTTCACAATAATTTCATGCAGGTCTGAAAACTCTTTTTCGCTTTTTGCTATCACCAAAGTGGCAACACCATTACCAATAATATTGGTAATAGCCCTTGCCTCACTCATGAATTTATCGACAGCCAGCAGAAAAGCTAATCCTTCCACCGGAATTTTTTGGATAGCCGTTAACGTTGATGCGAGAATGATGAAGCCGCTGCCTGTTACCCCAGCCGCACCTTTTGAGGTAATCATTAAAATGCCGAGAATGGTGAGCATTTCACCACTTGTAAGATTTACATTATATAGCTGAGCCAGAAAAATAGTGGCCATGGAAAGATAAATAGAAGTACCATCAAGATTGAATGAATAACCGGTTGGCACAACTAAACCCACAACGGGTTTGCTGCAACCCATCTTCTCAAGTTTGTTCATGAGGGATGGCAGGGCAGCTTCTGATGAAGAAGTACCCAGTACGATCAGGATTTCTTCTTTTATGGCGGAAAGATACCTGAGGATATTTAATTTATAATAACGAAGTATTAGACCAAGCACAATAAAAATAAAAACAGCCATCGTGCAGTAAACGGTCAGCATTAATTTTCCAAGGGGTAATAAAGTTTTAATGCCAAACTTTCCGATCGTATATGCCATGCCTCCGAATGCGCCAACAGGGGCGAGATACATCACGTATTTCAATAAACCAAAAACAAATTTGGTAACAGGTTCGAGATAAGAAAGAATCATTTCTCTTTGTCTGATCATGCTTACAATAATTCCGGCAATGATAGCAAGCAGGAGTACCTGTAAGGTGAGGTTGGAAAGAAAGAATTGTTTCCAGTCGAAACCTGTTGTTGGGTGTTTGGTATATTTGGATGCATCCGAAACAGGCAAACCTGATTTGCCGATTTTTCCTGGTTGAATGAAGTGGGCTAACACAATGCCGATGGCAAGCGCAAGGGTAGTAACCACTTCAAAATATAAAAGCGCTTTGGCGCCAATCCTGCCCACTTTTTTGAGGTTGCTCATTCCGCTGATTCCCGAAACGATTGTTAGAAAAATGATCGGTGGAATAAAAACCTTGATGACGTTTACAAACCATGTTCCCAGAGGTTCGGCTTTGACTGCAACAGACGGATAAAAATAACCCAGAAAGGCAGCAAATACAAGGGCAACTAAAACATAAAAAGTTAAATGAGTAAAAAATTTGGGGATCTTCATGGTAAATATTTCTTGCCGCAAAGGCGCAAGAGACACGAAATAATTTCTTCGCGTCTTTGTGGCTAATTCTTTATTTGAAGTTCTTTAAAATTTCATAGAACCGGAAAACATCTTCATAAGAATTATACAATGGTGCCGGCGCCACCCTGATCACCCCGGGATCACGGTAATCGACAATAATTCCCGCTTCACTCATTTTTTGATGTATTTCTTTTCCTTTTTCTTTAAAAAATAAGGATAACTGGGCGCCTCTGCGGTTTGATTCTTTCGGAGTTATGATCTCAAAATTGATATTGGAAAGTTGCTGCAATAAAAATTCAAGATAAGCGGTTAGCGTTTTGCTTTTGGCATTGAGTGTTTGAATGTTTGTTTGTTCAAATAATCCCAACGAGGCTTTTAATGATACCATATTAAACACCTGTGCTGTGCTGATGTTCCATCCGCTGGCATCAGGCTTTGCCTTAAACCCTTTTTCCATTTTAAATCTTGTTTTCTCATCATTTCCCCACCAACCTGCCAGCCTGGTATGATGCGCATCTTTTGAATAACGTTCATGCACATAAGCACCGCCCACTGCACCCGGGCCACCGTTCAGGTATTTGTAGGAACACCAAACGGCGAAGTCGATGTCCCAGTCAT
>DATKNN010000034.1:0-7585 GCA_035541355.1 Puia sp.
TCCGGTTGAACAGGAAATAACCAAAGTAAGCATAACGATTTACAATGATTCTCTTGAACGTATGGAAAAGATGATTGAAATGGGCTTCAGAGAAGGTTTCACAATGACCTTAAACGAATTGGCAACATTCTTAAAAAATAAAAGTCATGGAAAAAGTAATTAAAGGGCATATCATCCAAAAATTGTTTGCACTGATTATTGTGCATCTGTTTTGTATTTTTCATTTAAATGCACAAACAATGAAGCCTGTCGAGAGCGGCTATGCACCTGTTAATGGCATCAAAGTTTATTACGAGGTATATGGCCAAGGCAAACCCCTCATTCTATTACATGGTGCTTTTTATACGATTAGCATGAACTGGGGGGAATTAATACCCGAATTGTCAAAAACAAGAAAAGTAATTGCCATAGAAATGCAGGGACATGGGCACACGCCTTATTCCGATAGAAAATTAGATATTAAGACATTGGCAAGTGATGTGGAAGCTGTGATGGATTATCTTAAAATAGATAGTGCTGACATTGCCGGATACAGTATGGGTGGATCCGTGGCTTACCAGTTTGCTGTGCAAAGCCCAAAGCGATTAAGAAAACTGGTAATCATTTCTTCTACGTATAAAACAAATGGTTGGTTGCCCGTAGTAAGCGGTGCGTTTAAGAATTTTAAGCCTGAATTTTTTGATAACACGCCTTTAAAAACCGGGTACGACGCGGTAGCACCTGATAAAACCAATTGGAGAAAATTTCTGGCACAAATGCTTGCGTTTGTCGCGGTGCCGTTCAATGTAGGTGATTCCAATATTGCAAAAATTACCGCACCTGTATTGATTATATCGGGCGACAATGATGGGCTGGATAAAATTGAATTGATGAAAACGTATGAATTACTTGGCGGCGGTATAGCCGCTGACCTGGCACCCATGCCAAAATCGCATTTGGCAATTGTTCCTTCGCAGGGACATGTGAGTTTGATGATGCAGACAGCAGTCATTTTCAATGATATAAACGACTTTTTAAAATAAGTAGGAGTATAGCTTTTGATGCGGGTTCTGAAAAACCCTTAAGTTCGATTGATCTTCAGCGCTTTACTAAAATGGGTTTATTTCATGAAGTATAGGGTCCTGTCGCTGCATGTCCAACTGTGTAACAGGACCATCACTTTTGTCGTACTGCACCCCCTAAGTTGTCGCCTTTACACCATATAACATTCTAAAATGAATTCCATCTTTGCCAGCAGACGAATAACACCAGGCAACTGTTCGGGCTGGACATTGTTAAGATCCCACATCTGACGCAGTACCTGGCGTTACCGGTAATGCCATGAAACAAGCCGAAAATACCCACCAACAGGGACAGATGGCTAAACAGACCAGGCTGATCATTCTTATTTTCTGCATTGTACAATTGATACTCCATCTGATTGCTGACAGCCATGCTGGTTTTACGGGTGACGAGTTGATGCATATTGAAACAGGAAATCATTTGGCATTCGGCTATTTGGAATTTCCGCCGGTGATAGGTTTGTTAGCGTTTATGCAAAGTTTGTTCAATTCTCATGCTGTTTTCGTCTATCACCTCTTTCCGCACATCGCCATGCTGCTCATTATTATTTATGTGGGCAAAATTACGGTGGAGGCCGGCGGCAAAAGCATCGCGGTATTTATTGCTTTATTTTGTTGCCTGGTTGGGCCCGGATTCGAAGAATCCCAACAATTATTTTCGCCTGTCGTTTTCAGTCAATTGGTTTGGGTACTTTGCTTTTATCAACTCATAAGATTCATAAAACATGGGGATGGAAAATATTTATGGTATTTAACCATATTCATCTCTCTATTATTTTTGACCAAATATGATGCATTGTTTTTTTGTTTCGGTTTATTGTCATTATTGCTCTTTAGAAAAATCAGATTTGCATTGGTCAAAGGTAAATACTGGCAATGTTTGATCATTTCATTTTTGATTCTATTGCCGAATATGATCTGGCAATATGTAAATGGTTGGCCCGCACTGGTCATGTTTCATCGGCTGTATAAAACCCAATTGGATTATGGAACACCGTTCCACACACTGCGCGATTTATTCTCATCTGTCAATCCGGTGGTTTTTATACTGATTCTTCCCGCGTTGGTTTTTATGTTTACCGACAATGAAAATAAAAAATTCTACAGACCGCTTGCCTGTTCAATTTTACTATCCGTTTTATTTCTTGCCTATTGTAAAGGAAAATTCTATTATTTCTATCCAATTATTCTTACGATACTTCCGTTCTGCGGGGTATTTTGGGAAAGGGTAATTGAGCCCAAAAGAAAGTGGTTATTATATTTTTTGGGGGTCATTTTATTGATCAGCGCGGCATTGATTCCTTTCGCATTGCCCGTATATTCTTATCAGCATTATTTGAATTCCGTTTTTAAATATTCCCCAAAAGAAATAAAAAACGGAAAAGAAGTATTTCCCATCCAGGAATATTATGCAAAAGAAAAATGGAAAGAAACATTAACGCAACTGCAACTCATTTATGATAGTTTGCCTGTTGATGAAAGGAATAGTTGCCTGATTTGGGGAAGGCATTATTCGCAGGCGGGTGCGGTTGAATTGTTTGGAAATGATTACGGACTACCACATGTGTTTTCTTATCACGGCAACTTTTATGCCTGGGCACCGACCGGCAAAATGCCCGAAACGGTTATCGCTTATTGCTATAACGATGCGGGTGACCATTATTTTGACCCCTTTTTTGAAGAGGTCATTACTGTAAGAAAAATTTACAGCGAGTATGCAAGCATGGAAGGCTGGGTTTCACAAACCATTTACGTTTGTAAAAAACCAAGACAGAGCTTTGACAAAATGAAAGAATTGTTTAAAAAGAGAATATTTGAATAAACAAATTGGACGCACTCCTCTGCAGCACTAAAAAAGAAATCCCTCCGGGCAAGAAGGGATTTGCAAAGTCGAATTTTTACTACGTTGAAGAATTACAAACGGATGATTAAAGCTGTCATCATCACTATTGTTTCTGTTACGAATCTTTTTAATCATATTTTTCAGCGGCTGCAAAAACATGCAGGATATAAACCGTCTCATCATTCAGGAATTAATCAGAAAACAATAATTTCGATTTAAATAATTCTCTCGTAATCAATTTTGAGTTTTCACCAATTTCTGCCAGCGTACACGAAATGATATCGACAATTAATGGTAATTCATTTGTCAGTTCGATGAATTCCATTTGCAACGGGTCTTTTTCGGTTACCTGCGGATTACCACGCAGCCTGCGAAACAGGTCGGATGCAAGCGTCCCGTTTCGCCCGAGATTGAATGTTGCAATGCATTCCGCATCCTGCTCGCAACGCATCGTTACCTGTATGGCATAGCGTTTATTCATAACCTGCAGACAATTGCTGACAATCATGGAGACAACCGTTTGCGGTTGTCTCCATGATACAGTCATTTCACTTCAATCTGGCGGCTGGTCATCCGGGCTTTTTCATTCTTACCCAATCCAAGATGGAGTATACCATCTGAATAAGTCGCACTGATCTTATTGGTATCTACAGTTTCGTCAAGCGTAAAGCTCCGGCTGAAAGCTTGTTGCACAAATTCATTTCTTACCCAGCCTGACTTTTCTTTCTGTTCTGATGCCTGGTTTTTTACCAGTGAAATGGTCAGTACGTTGTTGTCTACCCGGATCGAAAAATCTTCTTTCCTGCATCCCGGTGCGATAACATCAAGTTCATACTGTTGTTCTGTTTCGCGGATGTTGACCGGTACAGATCCTGTACTGAGTTGATTTTCGGCATCCCAGAAATTGCCATCAAAAAAACGCCTTAAACTATTCTGGAAGATGTTGTCAACCACATTTCCAAAATCAGTGTACCCATGGCCGTTGTTTCTTTTTGCAATTGTGTTTGTCATACAGACCTCCTTTTTTTAAAAGTCCCTATCAGCTTTTGTGCCAGCCCGGGAGCCAATGAAATTTTGACTTTTTGAATGCCAGGATTTCAAGGAGACAGAAAAAAAGTCAGTTTGGATAGGAGTCCTGTCTTTATTATCCTATTTCCCTGGCATTTTACATGGAAGGTTTGATGAATTGGATTGAATTGATTCCCAATCAATTACATCCAATAATAATTCTGACAGGCTATGTCAGTAAGCAGATCGACAAGTTATAATATTGCCTGACACTTCCCGATCCTTCACCGTTGGGATGATGAATGTCGATTAACTTAATTGGTAAGCAGTCCCCAAGCTATACCGCCAGTCAATCCAGGTTCAGTAATAGGAGGATATTGCTGTGCCTATTTTTTAAGTTCGTATGCCTCCCTCAACCAGGTCGGCAAATCTTTTGGCTACCTATTGCTCCGAAACAAACATCATTAATTACAAAAAGGTTGATATCGGACCAAGTGGTTTGAGAGAAAACCTGCGTTTAAATGCTGGTTATCATATCCCCGCAAGAGGAACAGCGGTTGAAAATAATTATTGACTACGTCAAATTCTTAATTCAAAAAATTAAATCCATCAGGTTTGATTGAGATTCACAGTTAAGTGTAATGGCTATACGGTCAGGCGGATATTGAAAGGCCCGGTAATGGTATTACTTAGCGACATGTAAAAAGTGCCACAAACAGCCCCAATAATACAATTTGAAACGTAGTAAGCCATTGTACCTTTGCGGTTGAAATGGCAAAAAAGCTACCAGTATATTCAATCTGCACGATTAAAGGTGGAGAAGGCAAACCGGGCGATTTTATTATTTCCAGGTTTAGCCAATACCTTGCGCAAAGAAATTATTTACTACAACCACACGGTCATACTTTTTTCCATCTCGTTTTTTTTACAAAAGCTGGCGGTCAACAAGCTATTGACTTTACCAGTTTTCCTGTAAAGCCCGGACAGATCTATTTCATGAACCCCGGACAAGTTCATAACTGGCTATTTTCAGGTGAAGTCGATGGATATATTGTCAATTTTTCAGAAGGCTTTTTCGATTCATTTCTTAAAGAGCCTAATTTCCTGGAAAGGTTTCCTTTTTTTGGAGGTTATGGAGAAGACCAGGTAATACAACTGACCGGAAACTGCCTAAAGGAAGTCACAGCATTGTTTGAAAGATTACTGGTAGAATTAGCTCCTTTGAAAAGCCATGCAATGGAAATGATCCATACCCTTCTTTTGCAGCTTTTTATCACGGTAACCAGGCAGATGGAACCAGCCAGGCTAAAGCAACTATCAAAACCAGGGTACACAACACTCCGGAATTTTCAAAAACTGGTGAATGAGAATTATATTAAATTGAAATTACCGAGTGAGTATGCGGCAAGATTATATGTTACTCCTAACTATTTGAATGCACTTTGCAGGGACCTTCTGGGAAAATCTGCCGGGGAGATTATTCGGGATAGAGTGATGCTGGAGGCAAAAAGGTTATTGATAAATGCTGATATCAGCATTAGCGAGATTGCAATGCAATTAAGTTTCGAAGATAATTCCTACTTCACCAAATTTTTCAAGAAGTATGCTGGTAAAACTCCCGAAGAGTTCAGAAAAGAATATCATATTGGTTTGAAGAATCACTGAAGCGACGTTTTATGCGTGCATTGAAAAGTGAAGATGGCCGGGGCTCTTGTGGAGTCTTCTCAAAAATAAATGTACCCGTTGCCGTGAATGAAATATTTTCAGGTATAGCAACGCATTCGATTTTAAGAATATGATGCAGCTGTACGATGACTGCACGGTATGCGGGCAACCACTGGAGACTGGGTGGGCTTTTATTAAGGAACAGGATTTGTCAGTTATGGACTATCGGAGATAATACGTGTTGTGAGTTTTATAATTTGGATAATTACGGTCGGCATTTCATTAGATGAACTAGTCACGATGTGATCTGACAGTAGGGATTAACTTTAAGGTAACGACACCATTAGTTAACCCCCAAAAAGTCAGATCATGAAACATGATTCTAAATTAATCAAATCCAAGTTAGGTTTACTGCAATTGGCAGAACATTTAGGCAATGTCTCCCAGGCATGCAAGGTGATTGGATACTCCCGGGACAGTTTTTATAGGATTAAAGAACTGTACGATACAGGCGGTGAGGCAGCTCTTTATGAGGTCAGTCGAAGCAAGCCCAATCACAAGAATCGGGTTGAACCGGCTATAGAGGAAGCAGTTGTAAAGATGGCTTTTGATTTTCCAGCCTATGGCCAGCTGAGGGCTTCCAATGAACTTAGGAAGCAGGGTATTTTTCTATCTCCGGGAGGAGTTCGCAGTATCTGGATGAGGCATGACCTGGAGGTTTTTGACAAGCGATTAAAGTTTCTGGAGGCCCGTGTAGCCGAAGAAGGTCTTATCCTCACAGAGGCCCAGCTAATAGCCCTGGAACGAAAAAGGGAAAAGCGGGAAGCCCACGGGGAAATCGAAACCGAGCATCCGGGTTACCTGGGATCGCAGGACACCTACTATGTGGGTAATATCAAGGGCGTAGGCCGGATATACCAACAGACCTTCATCGACACCTATAGCCGCGTTGCCTTTGCGAAGGTTTATGAAACCAAGCATGCGATCACTTCGGCAGATCTACTCAACGACCGGGTGCTGCCCTTCTTTGAAGAGCATCAGATACCCTTGCTCAGAATTTTAACTGACAGAGGAACCGAGTTCAAAGGAAAACCAGAACATCACGAGTATGAGCTCTATCTAAGCATAGAGGGCATTGCACACAGTAAGACCCAGGTCCGCCATCCGCAAAGCAATGGCATCTGTGAACGGCTGCATCGGACCATGCAGGATGAGTTCTACGCCATTGCCTTCCGGAAAAAGCTTTATAACAGCCTCGAGGATCTCCAAAAGGATCTTGATGAATGGATCCACTACTACAACAACGAACGGGCTCACAGTGGTCGCTATTGCTTTGGGAAGACCCCTATGCAGACTTTCAACGAATCTCTTACCTTAGCGAAACAAAAAATGCTGGACGAAATCCCGCCAGCAGCTTAAAAATATCCTGACCCTATAAAACTAAAAATCCTTAGTTGTCAGATTACATAGTGTCTATTACAGTTTATTTAAACCCGCTGTTAGCGGTTCGTTGTTCTTCTTGTCCAACCTTATTCATCTTTCAAACCTCATTATGGGTTCATTTTATTGTAAGTCGCATTTATAATATCTGGTGCTGCTTTTGCCATAACTTCACTAAAACCAAAAGTCAATTCTGTTTTACCTTCTTTCATCTGTTGAAAAACTGCTTTTACAAAATCTGAAACAGGAGGTTGTCCATCATGTAAGCCTTTACCACCTAGGTCTGTATTTAATGCTGGTGGTATCATTTCAATCACCTCAATATTTTTTGACTTTAACATATGTCTTAAAGAAAGAGTAAAGGAATGAAAAAATGCTTTTGTAGCACAATAAACCGGAACTTTTGAAAGTTGAACGAAAGCTAATCCTGAAGTCACATTGATAAGTGTGTCTAAGGACTTTAGATTGGTGAACAAAGTTATCAAATGAATAGGAGCTAAAACATTTGTCTGAATCTCATCAGTTGTCTTTTGGTAAAAGTCAGAATCAGAAATCTTCATCCAATTTT
>DATKNN010000035.1:0-16849 GCA_035541355.1 Puia sp.
AAAGTGAGCAAACCTACGTGAATCAGACCAATTTAACAAGACGCTGTTTCACATATTGATATCCTTTTCATGATTTTAAATGATAGTATGCAATCCATTTAAAAAGCATGGAAAGAAACAGAATAAAGCAGGATACATAGGTATTTAAATGAAAAGTTCACAAAAAATGGGAATTAAGACTATATTAATCCTTGCAGGTTTGAGATAAAACCCATTTCTTGAGATTCAGAATATGGAAAAATTTCTCCGGAGAATATGAACAGGCAACTATTTGTTGAACTGAAAGTATCGTATGAAGGGGCTGTGATTGTGTCAGGTTTACGTAATCTTTTTATTTGTTCGGGTAAAAATTTTTAAAACATCTATTTAGTTACTACCTTGTGGAAACCAAAATGAACCCCGCTGATACGATCGATAAACTGAGAAAAAATTTATCGGTGTACGTTTCTTTCACCGATGAAGAGGTGAATTATATCTCCCAGTTCCTGGAAATCAGGAGTTTTGATAAAAAGATTCAATTCGTAAAAATCGGTGAGGTGGAACAATATCTGAATTATGTGGTAAAAGGGCTAGTGCGAAAATATTTCATGCGTGGTAAAGAAGAAGTTGTTACCCAGATCGTCAAAGAAAACGAAGTGATCAGTGCCACGGCTACGGTGGAAGATGGCAAGCCTTCCACATATATTCTGGAAACTATTGAACCTACCGTATTGGTTTCTGTAAAAAAACAAAAATTAAAAGAGCTTTTTGAGGAGAGCCATAAAATGGAACATTTGGGGAGAATGATAGCTACAGCCATGTACCAGCAGAAAGAAGATTGGGAGTATGACAGGATGAGGCTCAATACCCGGGAAAGATTTGTGCAATTCATCCATAATAATTCAGATTTACTGCAACGCGTTCCACAGAAATATCTTGCCTCTTATCTCAATATCAAGCCGGAGACATTCAGCAGGATGAAACATTTGTTGCAAAAAAGGAAATGAGTTATTTACTCCTTGTTTTCTGTAATAGAATCCCTTTTTTGTGAGTATTTGCCTGCTACAGGTTTACAATAAGTACAGGAATTTTTAATTCATGCCTGACACTGTCCACCGTTTCTCCAAAAATGAAATCTTTAAGGCCTGAATGGCCATGTGCGCCAATAACAAGCATGTCGGCATTTTCTTCTTTAATTATTTTAACCAGTTCTTTTTTGCGGTTTTGGTAGCCTAGGGATATTGTAGCATGGAACCCTTTCTCTTCCATCTGTTGTTTGTAAAAATTGAGTCGTTCTGCATCTTTGCGGGTTTCGTAATCATCGCTCTGTTTTCCCAGCATGCGAGCTGATGCACTTTCGACAATATGAATCAGTACATAATTGGTGTTTTTGTTACCCTGTCCGATTGCATATTCAAGTAGCTTTTCATCATGCTCACTGAAATCAAGTGCGATGGCAATTTGATTGAACAAGGGTATTTTTAATTCTTTAATATTTTGTATTTGCGCATGCATCTGTATGGAAGCGGCTTTCTTCCTTTTTTCGATCCATGGATATACTAATATATATGCTAAAAGGAAAAGCAGAAATATACTACCTAGGACAATGATGATTTTCCAAAACCAATTTCCATGGCTCAAAAAAAATATGGCAGATTCTTCATAAACCAATTTTATATTCAGATAAATGAGTACAGATGCGACAATCCATGCGGATAGCCGGGCAAGTTTTTTTATCGAGAATTGCCCCATGGATTTCTTGTCACTAACGAAATGAATTAACGGAATGATGGCGAATCCAAGCTGTACACTTAAAATTACCTGGCTTAACACGAGCAGGCTGTCCACTTTTTCTTCCCCAAAGAATATAATCACAAATATAGAAGGTATGATTGCCAGTAACCTTGTGAGTAGCCTTCGTAACCATGGATTAATGCGTAATTGCAGGTAACCTTCCATAATGATCTGTCCTGCGAGTGTTCCTGTGATAGTAGAACTTTGTCCGGCTGCTATTAGTGCAATAGCAAAAAGAGTAGATGCCATTTTAGTTCCAAGTTGCGAAGGCAATAATTGATAAGCTTCTTTTAATTGCGCAACATTTGTGTTGCCATGCTTGAAGAACGCTGTAGCCGCCAGTATCAAAATGGCCGCGTTTACCAGGAAAGCCAGATTTAATGCAATAGAGCTGTCAAGAAAGTTTAATTTTAGTGCCTTTTTTATATTTTCATCACCGGGTTGAATTTTCCTGGTTTGTACAAGTGCTGAGTGCAGGTAGAGGTTATGCGGCATTACAGTAGCGCCAATAATACCAATGGCGATATATAATGCATCTTTGTTAGGTAACGAAGGAACAAGCCCTGTCGCCACTTCTTTGATATGTGGCCCGGCTAAAATAATTTCAGTAAGAAATGATAATGCAACAATTGCAATCAAACTGAGTATGAAAGCTTCCATTTTACGCATGCCAAAACGTTGCAGAAACAGGAGAAGGAAAGTGTCAAGCACAGTAATGGATACAGCATAGATCAATGGTATACCTGTTAATAACTGTATACCAATGGCCATGCCCAGCACTTCTGCAAGGTCGCAGGCTGCAATGGCAATTTCTGCAAGTATATACAGTGAAATATTGATTATTTGAGGGTACGTCTCACGATTGGCTTGCGCCAGGTCTCTGCCACGGACAATACCTAACCTGGCGGAAAGATTTTGCAGAAGTATTGCCATCAGGTTGCTCATAAACAGCACCCAGATCAGTTTATAGCCGAATTGGCTGCCACCGGCAATATCTGTTGCCCAATTGCCCGGATCCATATAGCCAACGCTGATTAAATAAGCCGGCCCGAAAAAAACAAACAATTGTTTCCACCAACGGCCGTGGGTTGTTGTATCGATACTTCCATGTACTTCGCTAAGCGAAATATTTCTTTGCAGTCTATTCATCATGTACTAAAATATTTTTTGCCACCTGTTCGCTCACGGTGATGGGCACCTGATTTTTAATTTTTAATTCCAATGAATTGTCGAAAGGGAATTTTTTTCTGACTTCAAGTCTGGTGCCGATATGAATGTTTTTGTGTGTAAGCAGTTCCAGCATGTCAGTAGTTTGACTGGTTACTCCAGATACCTTTGCTGGTTTATTTACAGCTAAATCCAGCAGGCTGATTTGCCGGACATTATTGAATTTCCCGAACCTGTCTGGAATAGGGTCTCCATGCGGGTCGGTAACAGGAAAATCAAGAAAAGCGTCTAATTTGTCGATAAGTTTTTTACTGGTAATGTGTTCCAACTCTTCTGCTACTTCATGTACTTCATTCCATCCAAATTGCAGTTTCCTTACAAGGAAATATTCCCAAAGCCGGTGCTTTCTGATGATTTGTATAGCCACTTTTTTTCCTTCATTGTTTAGTCTTACTCCCTTATAACGTTCGTAAATCAGTAATTTTTCCGCTTTGAGTTTTTTCAGCATCTCGGTTATAGACGCAGGTTTGGCTTGTAAAGCAGCAGCCAATGCATTTGTCGTAACGATGTTTTGTTCATTTTGCAGGTGATAAATTGTTTTCAGGTAGTTCTCTTTGCTGGCTGAATATTTCAATTGGTCTAAATTTTATTTTAGGTAAACCTAAAAAAATAAAACCGAAATTTAAAATTTTCTTTATACGGCATTAACCGGCTTATGCGTATTTTTAGCAACCAAAAAGTTTATTAAAGGCTGTTGATATGAAGAAAAACATGTTGTTGATATTGTTGCTGCCCGGTTTATTGTGTTGCAGGTCTAAAAAGGTTTCCCTGTCAGGAAATGAAAAAGTTGATATCGGTGATTTCATGGAATCGTTTGAAACTGTAAAAACGCCGTACCTTATTACCGACAGCGTATTTGATTCGGGGGAAAACGATTCTTCCCTGGTAAGCTATAAAATATTTACCCAGTTTGTTCCTGATACAGTGATCACGAGGCATTATCCGAAAGGAGTTAAACCGCATTTATATGCATTAACCAAAATCAGAGATGATAAAAGAGAGAGCCTTCTGCTTTGTATTGCGGCAACGGAGGCAAAGGAAGTACTATATCTCTTGTGTTTTGACAAATCTGATAAATTCATTGCATCAAAGGTGCTTTTTGCTTATGATAAGCATATTAACAGTTTTGCCAGTATTGACAGCAGGTACACCGTAACTGTTACTCATCAACACAAATCACCCGAAGGAGATATGCTTTATGCAAAGGATGCATACATGTTAAATGATGCGGGTGGTTTTACACTTATATTGACGGAATCGAATGATGCATCTAAAAAATCTGCTGCTATTATTAACCCGATCGATACCTTGCCGCGTAAACACAAATTTTCAGGGGATTACCAGATTGATAAAAAAAATTTTGTTTCGATTCGTGATGGGAAAAATACTTCCGTTTTTTTGTTCTTTATACATTTTGAAAAAGATGAGGGCACCTGTAATGGAGAGTTGAAAGGCCAGGCGAAATTTACATCTGCGTATTCGGCACAGTTTCGTGGTAATGTTGATCCTTGCAGCATCAGCTTTTATTTTTCAGGCAACCAGGTTACCATCAGGGAACTTGGGGGTTGTGGTAATTTCAGGGACATTAAATGTTTTTTTGAAGGGACGTTTGCCCGGAAAAAAGAAATTAAAACAAAAATACAGACCGGAAAAAAGAAAATTTCCGGGAAATAATAAACTAATTTTTTGAGCTTGTGGTTTAATCATTGCCCTGATAATTACAAAAAGCATCTTCATTTACCGTAATATTCTGTGTATGCAAACGTTATAAATCAAAGCCAGATCGGGGGCAAACAATTGAATTTCATTTTTTCCGTTATATTGCGTCCCCAGTACACAATTATATTACAATATAAGAACTAAAGATTGGGCTTATGAGCTTCACAAATTACAACGTACCTTATTCAGCTGATGAACGTTATTCTAAAAAGATTGCTTATTTCTCCATGGAATTCGCCGTGCACCAGCCGCTCAAAATTTATAGCGGTGGCCTTGGTTTTTTAGCCGGTTCACATCTCCGCAGTGCATATGAATTAAAACAGAACCTTATCGGCATTGGTATTTTATGGAAGTATGGGTATTATGATCAGGCACGCAACCAGGATCAGACTTTACAGGTTACCTGGATGGAAAAGCAATATAGTTTCCTTGAAGATACCGGTATTAAATTTCAGATAGATATTCATGATCACCCGGTTTGGGTGAAAGCCTGGTACCTGAATCCTGAAACTTTTAAATCTGCGCCTTTATTCCTGCTAAGCACCGATTTGCCCGAGAATGATTATGTGTCACAAACCATCACTCATCGGCTGTACGATGCAAATGTTGCCACCAAAGTTGCACAGTTCATATTACTCGGTGTCGGTGGTGCAAAGCTTGTAGATGAGCTGAATTTTAATCCGGAACGTTACCATTTAAATGAAGCGCATGGATTGAGTGCGGCTTTTTATCTGTATAAAAAATTCAATAAAAATGTAGATGAGATAAAAAAGAGACTGGTGTTTACCACACATACTCCCGAAGAAGCCGGAAATGAAAAGCATGATATTTATCTGTGTCATAAAATGAGTTATTTCTGCGGGCTTAGTGTAGAGGAGGTCAAAAAGCTTACAGGCATGGAAGATGATGCATTTAACCACTCTCTGGCTGCATTAAGATTTGCACATATCGCCAACGGTGTTTCGGAGTTGCATGGTCATGTTTCGGTTGCTATGTGGAGCAAATACAAGGATATTTGCCCGATTATATCTATTACCAATGCGCAAAACTGGCAATATTGGGCAGACAAACAATTGTATAAAAAAATGGAAGAAGGTGATGATTACTGGTTTGATGACCGGAAAAGTTACCTGAAAAAAAGAGCCTTCGAAATTGTTGCCGACCAAACCGGAAAAATATTTAAGCCGGAAGTATTCACCATCGTTTGGGCAAGAAGGTTTGCAGGATATAAACGTGCGGAACTGATAACAAGGGATATCAAGCGGTTTAATGACTTGATGAGCAACACAAAATTTCCCATGCAAATCATCTGGGCAGGGAAGCCTTACCCAATGGATTACCCGGCAATTAATGAGTTCAATCATCTGGTGCATTTGAGTAAGGGATATAAAAATATTGCAGTGGTTATCGGGTACGAACTTGCATTATCAAAACGTTTGAAACAGGCGGCAGATTGCTGGTTGAACAATCCACGTGTGCCCCGTGAAGCATCTGGCACAAGCGGTATGACTGCAGCGATGAATGGTGCGGTGAATTTTTCAACCGATGACGGCTGGATCCCTGAATTTATCAATCATGGTAATAATGGTTTTGTTGTTCCTAAAGCCGATTATATCAATATGACTACAGCGGAGCAGGACCAATATGATCTGGATAAGCTTTATGAAATTCTCCAGAATCAGATTTTGCCTTTATATTATGAAAATCGCGACACATGGCGTCAGGTTATAAAGAATGGTATGCGTGATGTGCGTTATCGTTTTGACTCCGGAAGAATGGCCGACGAATATTACATGAAATTATATAGTTAAATAGTAGCGGCTGACTAAAAAAAATTTGAAGATGCATTTTTGATGCATCTTTTTTTATGTATCCGGCATTGGGATCGCTGTTGAGTATTGTTGCGTCGCACACTTCAACCGGATATATTCTATTCATCGGCATTTCACAATTCATTATTCAACATTGCCTATTCCTTATTTATTATTTTTTCCGGGATTTAGCCTTTCCTCAAAACAAAATGGTAAAAGGAAAGCCATTTCACTGCTCATCATGGTTTTGGGATAAGTATCTCTGTTAGTTTGCCGTTCGTCCCGATTTCTATTGTGCATTGGTCAGGAACACACAAACTTTGCCTTATCAATTATTCCTGTATGGAAAAGTATCGGCTTATATATCAGTTCGTGCAGATGAGTTCACATCTCGCTGCTTTTGTGGTATTTCCACCGGGGGCCTGATTTTTCCGCTATCTGGATTCATTTGAATCTGCTTTTTCAAACCAACATTTTCAATCTATCCAAATTAAGTGGGCGTGCAGTTTTTCCAAAATATTGTATGCGTAAGTATTATCTTATTCGCATTGGTATTTAGTATTATATCGGTAAATATTTTTTGTAACCTAAAACCTAAATTAACATGGAAACTTCAATGTTGGTCAGACTGGGAGTGGTCGTAGGCATCATTCTTATTTGTTTGTTGTTTTACAGGATTATTCTTCGTGTATTTTTCGGAGTAGTAATTGTTCCCCAAGACAGGATCGGCCTTGTTACCAAAAAATTTGTGCTGATTGGTAAACAGGAACTGCCAGAAGGAAGGATTATTGCCACAGCAGGTGAAGCCGGTTTTCAGGCGCAAACGCTTGCCCCGGGAGTTTATTTCTGGAAATGGATATGGCAGTTTCAGGTTTCATTTCAGCCATTCACGGTAATACCTACCGGAAAAATTGGTTTAGTGCTGGCCAGAGATGGTGCTGAACTTGAAACGGGTTCTATTCTCGGGCGTAAAGTAAACTGCGATTCATTCCAGGATGCTGAGGCGTTTCTCAAAAACGGCGGTCGCAAAGGGAGGCAGACTGCTATTATTACGCCCGGTTCTTATCGTGTCAACACTTTCCTGTTTGATGTAGAAGTTACTGATATGATAACCATCCCCGACAATGCCGTTGGTATCGTAACAACGATGGAAGGAAAACCTTTGGAAGAAGGGCAGATTGCGGGAAAAATTATTGAAGCGCATAATAAGTTTCAGGATGTTGACCTTTTTTTGGCCAATGGCGGATACAAAGGTTTGCAGGAGCAGGTAATTCTTGCCGGTTCTTATTTTTTGAACCCATGGTTCGCAAAAGTGGAAATGGTAAAGATGACGGAAATACCAATTGGTCATGTTGGTGTAGTAATTTCTTACGTTGGTAATGAAGGGGTTGATTTAAGCGGAGTTGAATTCAAACATGGTAATATTGTTGCCAAAGGGTTCAAAGGTGTTTGGGCCGAACCATTAGGGCCGGGGAAATACCCGATCAACCCTTATATTATGAAAGTAGAATTGGTGCCCACCACAAACCTGGTTCTTAATTGGGCTACTGCCAGAAGCGAAGCGCATCAGCTCGATAAAAATTTATCAACGATTACAGTAAGAAGTAAAGATGGCTTCCCTTTTAATCTTGATGTTTCTCAAATCATTCATATACCCACAACCGAGGCCCCGAAAGTAATTGGGCGTTTTGGTAATATGACCAACCTGGTAAGCCAGGTACTTGAGCCCACTATCGGGAACTATTTCCGTAACTCTGCCCAGGATAGCGATGTTATTGCATTTCTCGGCACGCGTAAAGAAAGACAGGAATCAGCTCGTGACCATATCGGAAAAGTGCTTGAGCAGTATAATGTGTTCGGGGTAGACACATTAATAGGAGACATCGTTCCGCCTGAAAGTTTGATGAAAACATTAACGGACAGAAAGATAGCTGAAGAGCAAAAGGTAACTTACGAAACGCAGAAGAAAGCGCAGGAAACGAGGCAGAGCCTGGAGAAAGAAACCGCCATTGCTGAAATGCAGAAGGAAATCGTGAAGGCAGACCAGGGCGTTGTGATTGCGGAAAGGATTGCAGATGCTTCAGTAAAAAAAGCAACAGGTGATGCCAATAGTGTGCGTTTGCAGGCTACTGCTGAAGCAGACAGGCTGAAATTGCTGGCCAGTGGCGAAGCTGAAAAAACAAGAGTCCTTGCCAAAGCAGATGCCGAGAAAATTGAATTGCTCGCAAAAGCCGATGCGGAAAAAATTTCCGTAACAGGTAATGCAGAAGCCGAAAAAATTTTGGCGATAGGTAAATCAAATGCCGAGGCATATAAACTTTCAGTAGAAGCAATGGGTGGGGATAATTTTACACAGTTGAAGGTAATGGAATCAATTGGCAGTCAAAATGTGAAGATCATGCCGGATATTTTAATTGGCAATGGCGGAGATTCGGCAAACAGTGGTATTAGTGGCCTGCTGGGATTGCAATTGCTGGAGCAGCTGAAAAAGAAAACTGATGGAAAGAATAATTGATATTCTAACAAAGAGGCTGCTTCGAAAATCAGAAACAGCCTCCTCCCTTTTTTTCTAACTCACCGTTAGCTGATCATTAGTGATAGTAACGCTATACGTTTTTAGTGGAGAAGGTGCAGGCCCCTGCGTAACCTGACCTTTAATATTGTATTCGCTGCCATGACAAGGGCATTTGAAAGATTCTGAAGAAGAGTCGTAATTTACCGTGCAACCCATGTGCGTGCAAATAAGTGTTAGTGCAATAAACGAAGCCGACACATTTCCAGTAGCCGTACGTATAACAATAATGTCTCCCCCGGAATTTATTTTGGCGCTACCGATGCTGAGCAACTCTGTTGTCAGGTCTGCCATGATTAAAAAAGAATTATTGTTTCCTCCGTTATTACCATTGTTATTACCTCCGTTGTTAGCCGGGGTAGCAGATGATTTTGAACAGGATGCAATGATGCTGCCTGCACACATAAGCACTGAAACCTGACCGATGTTGGTTAAAAAAGTTCTTCTTTCCATAATATAGTTTTAGTTTGATGATGAAGATTTTTTTATTTCCGGCAATAAAATGCCCTATTCAAAAAAATTAGTTTTTTGAATCAATAAGCTTATGAATTAAATCTTAGTTGATTTTCTTATTGACCCCGATATAAATGCCTGTGCTATTTAAGGAAAGCTTGCCAAGCCCTAGACCTGATGCAGGCAATTTGAAATAAGGTTCAACTCTTATATTGAATGTGCGACTGAAATTATATTCATATCCGGCACTTACATTGATTACCGAAAACCAGTTCTTTGTTGAGTTGCGATACGTATAGCCTTTTTGTCCATAATTTCCATTGTACTCGTAATTATAGTCATAATACTCCTTTGTCATAATGTAAGATGATAAACCTGCTGTTGCGAAGAATGAACCTCTTTTCTGTAATAAAAAACTGTACTTTAAATTAACCGGAATATCAATCATGTTGCAGTTGCCATTCAAAGATAAAATGGTGACATTAGTAAGATATGGTATAGAGCTTTTGTCGAAATACCGGCCACTTGAATAGTAATATTTTTTTTCAAGAACAGCCCCGCTTTCAACACTGAACCTTCTGTTGATATGATAACCTAACAATAAACCAAAGCTGTAACCTGCATCGCTTGTTCTTTGCGATTTTACAAAACTAAGGTCAGTTCCCAGGTAAGCACCCATATAAAAGAAGGAAGTTTTTTTAATTCTTATGGCTACTTTATTTTTTTCATTAGCTGATAAATCCGATAACTTTTTAGTCAATCCATTTAAATATAAAATGTCATTAATGCTATTTGTATGTCTGGTATGTACCTGGGATAAGTTGCCCATTAATATCCTCGTATTCCCCATGTCAGTAATAGCTGTATGATGCAGATTATTAATTTTTTCTTCTACAAGTAGGTTGGCTTTTTTAAAATTGTCAACCCCTGTGTGTAATTCATTTTTCTGATTGCTGAAAACTGCATCTTCTACTGCAGGTATGGCTATTTCTGTACCGGCGTTCCGTTCTCTCAAAGATTTTTTCTGTCTGTGTGCAGATAAGGAAGGGTTGGTCCTATATTGAGAAGCATCAATATTTGCACTGGATAAACTCCTTTTATTAATGTCGTTAAATTGGTTTTCAGAAATATTTTTTTTGCTATCAATAATTGCCTTCTCTTTATTAGCTCCGTCTTTGTCTGATAATTTATTGTTTAAGTAAATTTTTTGATCTGCTGTGTTTTTTGTTCTGCTAGTTGAAAGGGTATAAAATATAAAGCCGGGCAATGGTATCAGTAACAGCCATAAAAAAAGATACCTTCTTTTTTTCTTTTTGGTTTCATGACCAACTGTGTTACTGAGGGCAGCGCTAACACTTTCCCAGTCAGATGCCTTGTCAGCGTCCAAAGGGAAATTTTCTGCGGCTTCCCGGAACAACTTGTCCATATCGTTATTTTTCAGGTAAAACATAACACATTTTCTTTATCATCTTTAACCAAATGTTTTTGTAAGAATGCTCTTGCTTTTGCCAGGTTGGATTTTGACGTGCCGACCGATATTCCCAGCAACCTGGCAATATCGTGATGGGGGTAACCGTCTATTACATGCATATTAAATACGGCCCTGTATCCGGGACTCAGCCTTTTTACCAGTTCAATAAGTTCTTTATACAGTAATTGATTATCTGCATTATCACGTGGTAACGAATCCTGCAATTCCATTTCCTGTAATGGGCGATGTTTCCAATCCGGCAACTCCATGTGCATATAATCTATAGATGTGTTAATCACAATCCGTTTTATCCAGCCTAACAAAAGTCGCTCTACGTTTACCGGATCTCTGATTTCAAACTTCCAGATGTTTTTAAATATTTTGACAAAGGAATCATTTGCTGCTTCTGCAGCAGCTTCATAAGAATTCAGATACCGGTAGGATATTTTTAGAACAAACCCTAGGTATTTGTCATAAAATTCCTTCTGGCTTTTTGCATTATTGTTTGCACAGCCTTGTAATAATTGCAGCAGGTGTTCCAAGTTAAACCGTATTCGTATAAGCAAACTTGTTTTTGGAAGGAAAGGTTGCCTTTGTTATGGTAATTTGAAAAATAATAAAGAATTTCAACTATTTCAAGACAGATATAACGGATACAAAAAGGGCCGGTTGTGCGTACCGGCCCTTTTATAAAAAAAATGATGGTTATTTTACAATTTCCAGCAATTCAACATCAAAAATTAGTGTTGATCCCGGCTGAATAGGTCCGCTGCCTTGGTCTCCATAACCTAAATCAGAAGGAACGAATAATCTCCATTTGCTGCCAACTGGCATTAATTGCAGCGCTTCTGTCCACCCCTTTATCACACCCGATACATTAAACTCAATTGGCCCTCCATGTTGTGCGGAAGCGTCAAACACTGTGCCGTCAATCAACGAACCCTGGTAATTGCATTTCACTTTGTCTGTTGCCACAGGCTTCACTCCTGTTCCCTCCTGTAACACCTGATATTGTAAACCGCTGGGCAAGGTAACCACACCTGGTTTGGTTTTGTTTTGAGCTAAAAAAGAATCACCTGCTTTTTTGTTAGGTGCTGCCTTAGCTGATTTTTCTTTCTGGATAAAATTGATAATACATGAATTTGCCTGCTGATCGTTAAGCAATGGTTTGTTATTTTTCAGCACATCATTAATGGCTTTGGCAACAATTGCTGTATTTACATTGGTAATACCTTGCTCTTTGTAAAAGCCGGCAACACTTAATCCGATTGCGTAGCTGAGTGAGTCGGCCTGGTTTTTTAAAGCCTGCTGGGCAGAAACAGGTGATGCGGTATGTGTTGCAACAGTTTTCTTTTTAGTTTGTGCAAAAGAAGATATACTTATTATTACAAAAGCAAATAGTAGGATTTTTTTCATAATTATTTTTTGAAGCAGCGAAATTATTACAAATACAGATAAACTGTAATTTCATCTTTAATTAAACTGTTTATTTTTTGTTATGAACGAATATATAAAGCCCATTGAAATCCGTTGGTCGGATCTTGACCCGAATTTTCATCTCCGGCATTCGGTATATTATGATTACGGGGCATACTGCAGGGTTTGTTTTTTGGAAGAACATGGATTATCAAACTGGAAAATGCAGGAATTGAATTTTGGCCCGATATTATTTCGCGAAGAAGCAGTTTTCAGGCGAGAGGTCAGGTTAGGAGACAGGCTGACTATCGATCTGAAAGTCCTGAAAGCGAGAACCGATTATTCCAGATGGACAATCATTCACGAAATTTTCAAAAACGAGAATATTCTTGCTGCGGTTATTACTGTTGATGGTGCCTGGCTGAATACTGCTTTGCGAAAGCTGGCGACACCACCTCCTGAAGTGGCCTCTGTATTTGATCAAATGCCAAAAGCAGAAAATTTTGAATGGCATGGTTTATGAACAGGGAAAGATAAATTATAAATTCTGATATCTGAACAGTTACAATGTGAAGGCGAAAAAGATGACTAAAAGTCAATGGTCACTTGACTATTTATGCAAAATAAGATAATCAGAAATTCGTTTCCATTATGTGAATCCAAGTAATTGGTTTTAAAAAAACGTGATATGAAAAAAATCTTTTTATTGTTGATGTTATTAGGATTGGGTATTTCTTTAAATGCGCAAAGCGATTTGCTAAAAAGCGCTAAAAAACTGGTTGGTGGTAAATCAAATACAGGATCGGGGCTTAGTAATGATGAAATCATCAGCGGCCTGAAAGAAGCACTGACATTAGGTGCGCAGAAAAGTGCAGGCAAATTGTCTGTGGTGGACGGTTTTTTTAAAGATGCTGTGGTAAAAATATTGCTGCCACCTGAAGCTCAAAAAGTAGAAAAAACATTAAGAAATGTTGGTATGGGAAACCTGGTTGATGATGCTATATTACGAATGAACCGCGCAGCAGAAGACGCTTCAAAATCGGCAGCACCTATTTTTGTAGATGCAGTAAAGAAAATGAGTGTGACTGATGCGCTTGGAATTTTACGTGGACCGGATACGGCCGCTACTTCTTATTTGAAAAAAACAACTACTACGCAGTTGACATCATCTTTTAAACCTGTTATTGACAGTTCACTTCAAAAAACAGAAGCTACAAAATACTGGAAAACAGTTTTTGAAACATATAATAAATTACCAACCACATTTAAAAAAGTTGATCCTGATCTTTCATCATATGTAACACAAAAAGCTTTGTCAGGTATTTTTTATTATGTAGCCCAGGAAGAAGCGAAAATTCGTAAAGATCCTGCTGCGCAGGTAACCGATTTATTGAAAAAAGTTTTTGGTGGAAAATAATGTTCGTAAAATACAACAAAGAAGCCCGGGATTTCCGGGAATTCTTTGGTTTCGCAACGATTATATAGCTGCTGTCGAAATAAAAAATGCAGGCACTTTATGAACACCTGCATACGCCATTAATCAAATTCCCAACTGCCGTTTAGCTTAGTTTACTTTCTACGATCATATCAGGGGGTATGCCTGCTGTACCAGCAACCATGTACAAAAAAACATTTACTGATATTAAATGTAAGGAAAACAGTTGTGCTTTTTTTGCTAAACGTTGGTTCAGGCTTGGGTTTGGAAGAGTAGTATCAATAGAAAAATATATTGTGCCTGTTTCTGATTTGATCAGCGATATCCCAACCATGCATTCAGGGAGGTATAAAAAAAGTAAACTAAATCTGTTTTTGAACTTTTCAAGCGTTATTTTTGTGCCAATCCACATTTTGATTTTCACACTCAATAACCAAAGCGAATTATGAAATGGTCTGAGTTTTTTACTTCTTCGATTGGCAAGAAGCTTGTCATGGGTCTTACCGGTTTATTTCTGATTTCATTTTTAGTAGTTCATGCTGGTGTCAATGCCTGCATTTGGGCTAATGATAATGGGGAGATGTTTAATAAAGCTGCCCATTTCATGGGATCAACCGTTATCATCAGGATTCTTGAAATAGGGTTGTTTGCCGGATTTTTTGTACATATTATCCAGGGGCTTGCGCTGGAATTTCAGAATAGAAAGAAAAGAGGAGTGGCTTACCAGGTATCCATGGGAAATACAGGCAGTAAATGGTATTCGCGTTCAATGGGATTGCTTGGTACACTTATTTTGCTTTTTCTTATCCTGCATATTTATCATTTCTGGACTCCCAGCCGTTTGGGCGGTATTGCTGGAATTCACGAACTGCAACCTGTTACTTACCAGGATGGAAGGGAAATTCATAATCTTTATGCAGAAATGCTGACAGTATTCCAGGATCATATTTTGATTGTCATTATATACGTCGTAGGCTGTTTATCATTAGCATGGCATCTGTTACATGGGTTTCAGAGTGCATTCCGTTCAATTGGATTGCATAATAAAAAGTATTTGCAGCTTGCAAATTCCCTGGGAATTATTTTTTCAATCATCATTCCCCTGGTATTTGCCATGATGCCCGTTTCAATTTTCCTTCATTGGATAGAGTAGCCGGAACAAATTTTAATAGTCAAACATATCAATTCTTATAAAAAATGCTGAATTCCAAAATACCATCAGGCGATTTAGAAAAAAAATGGAGCGACTATAAGGGCCATGTGAAATTGGTAAATCCTGCCAATAAACGCAATCTTGAAATAATCATTATTGGAACCGGTCTTGCAGGCGCATCTGCAGCTGCGTCTCTCGGGGAATTAGGTTACAAAGTAAAAGCATTTTGTTTCCAGGATTCGCCAAGGCGTGCTCACAGTATTGCTGCACAAGGTGGTATTAACGCGGCTAAAAATTATCAAAATGATGGAGATAGCGTATTCCGATTGTTTTATGATACTATAAAAGGCGGTGATTATCGTGCACGTGAGGCCAATGTACATCGGTTGGCTGAGGTTAGTGCAAATATCATTGATCAATGTGTGGCCCAGGGGGTTCCTTTTGCCAGGGAATACGGTGGCTTATTGAGTAACCGTTCATTTGGAGGAACGCAGGTGCAGCGTACCTTTTATGCGGCAGGCCAAACTGGTCAGCAATTGTTGATCGGAGCATACCAGGCTCTCGAAAGACAAGTAGCATTAGGTAATGTAAAAATGTATGCCCGTCATGAAATGCTTGACGTTGTAATGATTGACGGAAAGGCACGTGGGATCATTGCAAGAAATCTGGTTACCGGAAAACTGGAAAGACACTTCGGGCATGCAGTATTATTGTGCAGCGGGGGCTATGGCAATGTATTTTATTTGTCAACAAATGCAATGGGTAGTAATGTTACAGCTGCATGGAAAGCTTATAAGAAGGGAGCCTATTTTGGCAACCCTTGTTTTACGCAAATTCACCCCACTTGTATTCCGGTAACGGGCGACCATCAGTCAAAACTCACACTGATGTCTGAGTCATTAAGGAATGATGGAAGGATATGGGTGCCAAAAAAACAAAATGATAACCGCAAAGCCAGTGAAATACCGGAAGACGAAAGAGATTATTACCTCGAAAGAAGATATCCTGCATTTGGCAACCTTGTGCCCCGTGATGTAGCATCACGGGCTGCAAAAGAAAGATGTGATGCTGGTTACGGCGTAGGTACTTCAAAACAGGCAGTGTATTTAGATTATGCTTCAGCTATTCAGCGGTACGGACAAGTGGAATGCAGCAAGCACGGTATCGAAAACCCTTCTGCTGAAGAAATCCGCAAACATGGAATGGACGTGGTGAAAGAAAAATATGGTAACCTTTTCGACATGTATGAAAAGATAACTGGTGAAAATCCATATGAAGTTCCAATGAGAATTTATCCTGCTGTACATTATACTATGGGCGGGCTTTGGGTGGATTATGAATTGATGACTACAATTCCGGGCCTGTATGCATTAGGGGAAGCTAATTTCAGCGATCATGGAGCAAACCGGCTTGGTGCATCTGCATTGATGCAAGGTTTGGCAGACGGTTATTTCGTGATACCATATACTATCGGAAATTACCTGGCTGATGAGATCAGGGTAAAAAGTATTCCAACAGATCATCCGGCATTTGAAGAAGCAGAAAAAGCAGTAGCAGACAGGATCCGAAAACTGAAAAACATAAACGGCTCACAAACTGTGGAAAGTTTTCATAAACGTCTAGGGAAAATTATGTGGGATAAGTGCGGGATGGCGCGTAACGAGCAGGGATTAAAAGAAGCCATTGATGAAATCAGAAAATTGAAAGAAGAATTCTGGAAAGATGTGCGTGTGCCGGGTGGAATAGAAGAAATGAACCCGGAACTGGACAAGGCTAATCGGGTTGCTGATTTTATTGAACTGGGCGAATTGATGTGTAT
>DATKNN010000036.1:0-15584 GCA_035541355.1 Puia sp.
AATTTACCCCCCTATTTTACTATTTAGACCCCCTATATGATCCTCGTTCAGTGTTGAAATTTGTTTAATTATTTAACACCAAACGATTTGCTTATGTAAAAAACCACTAACTGTTTTCTCACCAAGACAGACCCGGTAACCAGGGTTCTCCTACAATTTGTAAACATTTTATTATTAAAGCGATATGAAAAAAGTCAACCTACTCATTTTATTATTGCCATTGCTGCTTTTAAGCATCGGAGCTGTGGCCCAGACAAGGACGATTACCGGTACCATCACAGATTCACAAACCGGCGAGCCTATTTCCGGGGCTACTGTTAAAGTACTCAATTCAAAAATCGGAACCGCTGCGAATGAAAAAGGAGCCTTTAAATTACAAATCCCTTCATCTGTTTCCAAGGTGGTTTTAGCCATTTCAGGTGTTGGCTATGCAACAGTAGAAATTACGCCGCAGGATGATAATGTTGTTGTTAAACTTAATTCGGCAAACAAACAATTGAATGATGTAGTGGTTGTTGGTTATGGAACTGCAAAAAAAGCAACTTTAACAGGTTCTATTGCTTCAATCAAATCTAAAGAAGTTACCGAAGCTCCTGTAACCAATGTAACTAATGGTTTGGCCGGAAGGCTGCCTGGTTTGGTGGCTGTAACCAGCAGCAGCGAACCAGGATCTGACGGTACAACTTTACGAATCAGGGGCAGTAACACCTTTAACGACAACAGTGTGTTGGTGGTAATTGATGGAGTGCCAGATAGAAGCCTGGAAAGAATTGACCCTTATAGTATAGAAAGTATAACAGTATTGAAAGATGCTTCTGCTGCCATTTATGGTTCAAGGGCCGCCAATGGTGTTATCTTAGTAACCACCAAAAGGGGAAAAACAGGAAAACCCGAAATTACATTCAATGCCAATTATGGATATAATCAGCCAACAAAAATCCCTAAAATGGCTGACGCCCCGCTTTATGCAACAGCATTAAATGAAATAGCTTATTATAATAACCCATCCGGAGGATTGAATCAAACTTATACTGCAGACCAAATTCAGAAATTTAAAGACGGCTCCGACCCTTTGCGTTATCCGAACACGGATTGGTTTAAAACGGTTCTTAAACCTATGTCGGCTCAAAATAATGAGAATCTTTCGATTTCCGGCGGAACAGAATCCATGAGGTATTTTGTTTCATTAGATGTGAAACATCAGGATGGCGAATATAAAAACAGTGCTACTTATTACAACCAATATGGGTTTACCTCCAATGTGGATGGTAAAATAAGTAAAGATATTCGTGTGGCTGTAGATTTGAAAGGGCGTTTAGAGGACAGGCATTATCCTCAAAAATCTGCAGGTACCATTTTTAACGATTTGGTATCAGCCTATCCAACATCAGTAGCATGGTGGCCTGGCGGTTTACCCGGCCCGGCCCGTGAACATGGTGAAAACCCGGTTGTGATTTCAACAGGGGCTACAGGTTATAATAACGACAAATATTATGCTTTAAATACGAATTTGAGATTAGATGTCAATATCCCATGGATAAATGGTTTAACGTTTAACGGAAACCTGTCTTATGATCAGGGCTTTGATTTTAATAAGAATTTTACTGAACCCTGGCGCTTATATTCCTGGGACGGAACTACAGTTGATGCGAACGGTAAACCCATTCTTACATCTAACGTTTTTGGCGCCGGCGCTAATAATTCACCTTCATTATACGAATCTTTTCAAAGTGATTATTCAAAGCTGGCCTATGGAGTTTTAAATTATCAAACTAAAATTGGCGAGAACCATAGTTTGAAATTGATGATTGGTTCCCAGGTTTCGAAAGGCAATACGGAAAGTTTTAATGCTTACAGGGACTTGTTTGCTTCAACGGCTGTTCAGGAAATGTTTGCAGGAACAACTGCTAATCAGGCTACGGGCGGATCAGGGTCAGTAAATGCCAGGTTAAGTTATTTTGGAAGGGCTAATTATAGTTATGCCAATAAATATTTGCTTGAGTTTGTCGGCAGGTATGATGGTTCTTATATTTTCGCACCCGGTCACCGGTTTGGCTTCTTTCCTGGTATTTCAGCAGGTTGGGTGACTTCCGAAGAAAAATTCTGGAAGGACAATATTAGGTTTATAGACTATTTTAAATTAAGGGCATCCTGGGGCAAAACCGGTAATGACCGTGTTGCCGATTTTCAATACCTGACTTCGTATTTGTTTGGTAGCAGCTATTACAACTGGTCGGGCGCATATTATCCTTTTGTTGTGAATGCTGCCAGTGCACTAAGTGAATTGCAAACTGTGTATGAAAGCGTTATTGCCAATCCAAATATTACATGGGAAATTGCCAACCAGAGCAATATTGGTTTCAATGCTAATTTTCTGAATAATAAATTGACGGTTGAGGCCGATTATTTTTATTATAAAAGAAGCAATATTTTATGGCCTCAAAATGCTACGGTACCTTCTTCAGCCGGGTTATCTTTACCAAGTGTGAATTATGGCAAAGCACAAAACCAGGGTTTTGATTTTTCAATTACCTATAGCAATGTAACCAGGAGTAAATTGACCTATTCCGTATCACTAAATGGTGGTTATGCCCAGAATAAAGTGTTACAGTGGGGCGAGGCGCCCGGTGCTCCGGTATGGCAGCAAACCACAGGGCATCCGATGGGTTCCGGATTGTATTATGTCGCTAACGGAATTATACACAACTCGAAAGATTCAGCAGATTATGCGGGCAGCTTCAATTCATGGGGGCTTAGTACCCCACCGGCGCCTGGCGACATTAGATATGTGGATATTGCTAAAAACGATACCATGGATTCCCGTCAGCAAACAAGGATTTACAAAAGCAGCATCCCTACATTTACTTTTGGAGCTTATGTTAATTTAGGGTATAAAAATTTCGATTTATCTTTTTTACTGCAAGGTGCAACAGGGGCATTAATGTATGTTAATTCAGATGGGGGCACATTCACTAATTTTCGTGAAAGCCTGTTAGATGGCCGCTGGTCGCCTACCAACCCGAATGGCAATATTCCCAGAACGCCTAACCGTGGCAATTATTATTGGGATAATACCGGTAATACTTTTTTCCTGCATAAAACAAATTATGTAAGATTAAAAACACTTCAGTTAGGGTACACTATTGATACAAGGAATTTTCAAAATACAGGGATCAGATTTGTGCGCATATATATAAGTGGTCAGAATTTACTTACTTATTGCCCGGGTCTGAAAGACTTTGATCCTGAACTGGGAGCCGATCCTAATCCTCGTAACGGCCCTCCGGGCATTTCCGGTGCTAATTATCCTTTATCACGCGTGCTTTCCATGGGGCTAACGGTAACGTTTTAAAATCTTTCAGTTATTGATTGCTTAAAAAATTAAAATAACAAACATGAAAAAAAATATTGTTTACATGATTTTGTTAACGATTATTTTAATAGGCGTTGGAATATCATGTAATAAAAAATTACTTGATCAAACGCCGGTAAGTGCAGTTTCTGACGATGCTGTTTTTAATTCGTCGGATCCCGGATTGTTAACCGCGTTTGTTAACGACATTTACCAGGGGTTACCACATGGTTTCGACTGGTCCATGCTGGCATCGCTTACCGACGAAGCATTGACGCAGGCATGCACCTGGGCCGGGCAACAAATGGCCATGTTAAGTCAGATAACCCCCAGTAATTTGGGGCCTTTCACAAATGGAAATTGCCCGGAGTTACAACATTTTACCTGGGCAAATGAATATTCATTTATCAGGGCTACCAATTTATTTTTTTCCAAAATAGACGCATCCCCCATTGATACAGCTACCAAGCATGCTTTAATGGGAGAAGTTTTTTTCCAGAGGGCTTTTTTATATCATAACCTGGTGTCTTTTTATGGCGGTGTACCCATTATTACCAAAGCATATTCTTTGACTGATAGTTTTAGTGTTGCAAGAAATACTTATGCTGATTGCATCCAGTTTATATCAGACCAATGCGATAGTGCAGCCAAATATCTTCCATTACAACAAGCACAGGTAGGCAGGGCTACCAAAGGGGCTGCGCTGGCCTTAAAATCAAGAGTATTGTTATACGCAGCCAGCGATTTATATAATGGAGGTAACGGTACAGTGCCCGATCCGTTTGCAAGCTATTCAAATCCTGAACTGGTAAGGTATACCAGTTTCTCCTCAGGCGACAGGCAGGCCCGCTGGCAAAAAGCAAAAGATGCGGCATTGGCGGTAATCAATTTAGGGCAATATTCATTGTATATGCCAAATCCGGCATCGCAAACTGATGCAGCCACTAATTATGGTAACCTGTTTTTACAAATGAGTACGCCGGAAGATATTTTCGTAAAATATTTTTCAACGAATACAGTTGCAGGATGGAATAATTATGGGAAAACCTATGGCCCCGGATTGTTTCATAATCCAAATGGCTTTTGGGGTTGGGGTGTAGATGCGCCAACACAACAGTTCGTTGATGAGTATGAAATGAACGATGGCAGTACATTTAGCTGGAGCAACCCTGCACAAGCGGCAGCACCTTATAAAAACCGCGACCCTCGTTTTTATGCCACTGTTTTGTATGATGGGTCTTACTGGCGTCAAAGAACATCGGACATTTTACCACATGAACCAACAGGCAAACTTCAAACCGGTTATCAGAATATTTCATCATCCAATCCAAACACCGATGACATCCAGTATGAAATTGGTGGTTTTGACACACACAACCCGCCTACTGGAGCTAATATCTGGAACTGGTCACCAACAGGATATTATTTAAGAAAATGGAGCGACCCTACCATTGACCCGTTAAAAGTTTTGCAGGCAACCCCATGGCGTTATATGCGCTATACTGAAGTTTTACTGAATTATGCTGAAGCATGCCTGGGCCTGGGTGATGCTGCCACTGCAACAACCTATATAAACATGATACGGGCAAGGGCCGGTATGCCCAATATTGCCAATGCTACTATAGCAAGCCTGCAACACGAACGAAAAATAGAATTGGCATTTGAAGAATTACGCTATTTTGATATCCGCCGCTGGATGATTTGTGACCCGGCAGTGTATGGGCAAAAAGCAGGGTTTAGCAATGTATGGGCTATTCATGTATTTTATCCATACAATGGTTCTACAAACTACGGTTCAAGTACACCTGTTTACACTCCGGTTGCTGACGTTAGCGGGGCCGGCAACTATGCTAATCTGGATTATGCTGGCGCCAGGGCATGGAACTCCAAGTTTTATTTTCTGCCCATAGCCTATGATGAAATGAACAAAAATTTAAAACTCATTCAAAACCCATTTTATTAATCGCAAATGGCGTTGTAATTACAAGCTGAAAAACCTAGTACAAATTTGGCTGTCGCGTTCATAGGCCAGGCAATGGATTGTATTGCCCTAACACGCAACACTCTGATGTTGTCGAAAAACGTTCTTCGGTATTGATGTACCTGCAAATGAGTTAGTGCGGTACTCATCGCGAGCATTATGGTTATAAACAGCAATTATAAGGTTCTCTGTCTCTACAGAGAACCTTTATTGTGTAACAATCAAAAGTCAAACCCGAAAAATGGTTGGATAAAGATGATTGGAGGTGTCGTTCTGTGTAATTTAAGCTAAAAGCAAAAAGTAGAAATCAGCGTTTGGGCTTTTATTGAAACATTTCATCCTGATCAAAGGCATTATCCAAATAATTGAAGTATGAAAAAAGTTTATGCCATCATATTTGTTTTCTTTCTAACATACAGTTGTAATACCCGTGCACAGCAACACAGTTTTGCTTTGGGCGATTCTGTTTTTTTGCTCGATAATAAACCCTTTCAGATGATTTCCGGAGAAATGCATTATTCACGTATACCCCGTGAAGCATGGCGCCAGCGGATGAAGATGGCAAAAGCCATGGGCCTAAATACGATCGGAACTTATGTGTTCTGGAATGTACAGGAACCGGAAAAAGGAAAATTTGAATTTTCAGGAAATAGCGATATCGCAGCTTTTGTAAAAACAGCACAGGACGAAGGTTTGTGGGTGGTGCTGAGACCTTCCCCATATGTTTGCGCTGAATGGGAATTTGGCGGGTACCCGTATTGGTTACAAAATGAAAAAGGCCTGGTTGTCCGAAGTAAAGAAAAAAAATACCTGAAAGAATATAAAGATTACCTTATCGCATTGGGTAAACAGCTCGCACCGCTGCAAGTAAATCATGGGGGTAATATTTTAATGATCCAGCTTGAGAATGAATATGGTTCTTACGGATATGATACGGAATATCTTAAAATAAACCGCAAGATATTTCGGGATGCAGGTTTCGATGGTTTATTATATACCTGCGATCAGGCTAATGATATTGTAAAGGGACATCTTCCCGGGTTGTTCGCTGCAGTGAACGGAACGGATGACCCGAAAAAAGTAAAACAGCTGATTAAAGAAAATCACGGTGGAAAAGGCCCTTATTTTCTGGCAGAATGGTACCCTGCCTGGTTTGATTGGTGGGGGGCTGCGCATCATACCGTTGCGATAGAAAAATATGCAGCAATGCTTGACAGCGTTTTGTCGGCGGGTATTTCCATCAATATGTATATGTTTCACGGGGGCACTTCAAGAGGGTTTATGAATGGTGCAAACTTTAATGAAGGGAAACCTTATGAACCGGAAATAAGCAGTTATGATTATGATGCGCCTTTGGATGAAGCGGGCAACCCCACAGCAAAATTTATAGCGTTCAGAACCGTCATACAAAAACATATGCCTGCGGGGAAAACACTGCCTGCAGTGCCTGCTGCAAAGCCAGCGATAACAATTAATAATATTCAATTTACAGAAACGACAGGCCTGTTTAATGTGCTCGCTTCACCCAAAACAAGTTCAACACCGCTTACTTTTGAAGATATGAACCAGGCTTACGGTTTCATGTTATACCGCACAACTCTTGATGGCGGATTAACAGGAAAATTAATTATAAAAAAATTGCGTGATTATGCTCTTGTATTTATTAATGGAAAACGTGCCGGCATATTAGACCGGAGATTTGCCGATAGCAGTCTATATATAACACTTCCTGCCGGTAAAGTAACAGTGGATATACTCGTTGAAAACCTCGGCCGCATAAATTTTGGTCCTCATCTTTTAAAAAATAAAAAGGGAATTACAGGGCAAGTAATGTTCAACAATAAAGAGCTTTTAAACTGGCAAATGTATTCATTGCCATTTGATGATATCAATTCAATTAAGATAACCTCAAAAAGTGTGTCATATGAAAATGCCCCTGCGATACGAAAAGGAACATTTAACCTGGAAGTTGTTGGGGATACTTATCTTGACATGAGTAATTGGGGAAAAGGTGTGGTCTGGATGAATGGCCATAACCTGGGAAGGTATTGGAATATCGGTCCGCAACAGACATTGTATGTGCCGGTGGAATGGTTAAAGAAGGGAAAAAATGAAATTTCCGTGCTTGAATTATTAAAGCCTGATCAATCAATATTAAAAGGAGTGGATAAACCGGTACTTAATAAATTGCAATAAATATTTTTTGCTGCTGTACTTATAATTTGTATAAATATACTCCGTAGAATTCGGAGTATGTAAAGGTTTATTCATATAAATTCGGTAAAAGTTTTGTAAAAATGATCAGTAAATGAAATACAGAATGAAGCATTTTTTCAGTATACTCTCTTTCTCTGTTCTTTTCCTTAATGTTACTGCTCAACTATATGCGCAAAAGGAAGCAGATTTAAAATTGTGGTATAACCAACCTGCTTCGAAATGGGTGGAAGCATTACCTGTTGGGAATGGCTATATCGGGGCAATGATATTCGGTGGTGTAGAAAATGAATTGCTTCAGTTGAATGAAAGTTCATTATACAGCGGGGGGCCGGTACAAGATACCATCAACCCTCGAGCCTTCTCTTATCTTGCACTCATCAGAGATACCTTATTAAGGGCGCAGGATTATTCTGCGGCAGACAGGCTGACGCGCCACATGCAGGGTTTGTTTACCGAATCTTACATGCCTCTTGGCGATATTATGATTCATGAAGATTTTGGGGGAGTTAAGCCGGAAGATTATTACCGCGATTTAAATATTCAGCAAGCAGTTGCCACGACATCTTTTGTTATTAACAGCGTAAAATATAAAAGGGAAATATTTACTTCGGCGCCGGGAAATATCATGGTGATAAAATTAACTGCTTCACAAAAAGCAAAACTTAGTTTTGATGTGTCTGCAAAAAGCCTTCTTCACTTCAGTGTTTCAGCCAATGGCAAAGATGAGTTTGTAGTAAGCGGTAAAGCCCCCGCTCATGTTGATCCGAGTTATTACGATGTGCCGGGCAGGGAGCCTGTAATTTATGATGATATGAATGGCTGCAATGGAATGCGCTTTCAATATCGCATCAGAGCTTCGCTGAAAGACGGAAGTATAATGACTGATACTTCGGGAATCCATATTCTAAATGCTTCAGAAGTTGTTTTATATGTAGCTGCGGCAACAAGCTTTAATGGCTTTGATAAATGTCCTGATGCGCAGGGCAGAAATGAAAAAATGATCACAGATTCGCTGGTTAAAAAGGCAATGATGCAGGGATATGCCGATTTGAAACGCAGGCATATCGCTGATTACAGGAAATATTTTAACCGGGTATCGCTCAATTTAAAAGACAGTATGCCTGATAATCCCCAATTAGGGCTTCCAACCAATGAACGGTTAAAATCTTACTCCACAGGTATTGATGATCCTGCATTGGAAGTGCTATATTTTCAATATGGCCGTTACCTGCTTATTTCCTCATCAAGGCGAAATGGGGTTCCGGCTAATTTGCAAGGCATCTGGAACAAAGAACTCAGGGCGCCATGGAGCTCAAACTATACCATTAACATCAATACTGAAATGAATTACTGGCCTGCAGAAGTGACGAACCTTTCGGAAATGCACTATCCATTACTTTCTTTCATAAAAGAACTTTCAGTAACCGGCACACGTATTGCTAAAGAATTTTATCATGCAGATGGATGGGTGGCTCATCATAATTCAGATGTCTGGGCGCTTGCAAATCCCGTAGGGGATAAAGGTGATGGAGATCCTGTTTGGGCTAACTGGCCAATGGGTGGCAACTGGCTTTGCCGGCATTTATGGGAACATTATGCATATACACTTGATACAGCCTTTTTGCGTGATGCTTACCCTGTCATGAAAAAAGCTGCATTGTTTGCTGCGAACTGGCTGGTGGAAGATAAAAATGGCTACTTTGTTACAGCGCCGTCAACCACACCTGAAAATAAATTTCTTGACAGTGCCGGTGAGGAGCAAGGTGTTTCTGTTGCAACAACTATGGACATGTCGATAATATGGGATTTATTTACAAATGTCATTGCCGCATCCAAAGTATTAAGCACTGACGTCAGTTTCAGAAATATGCTCATGGCTAAAAGAAGCAAGCTTTACCCGTTACATATCGGCAGTAAAGGACAGTTGTTGGAATGGTATAAAGAATTTACAGAAACGGATGCCCGGCACCGGCATGTATCGCATTTATTTGGATTATATCCCGGCAGGCAAATAACGCCAATGGATACCTCTTTTTTCAATGCAGCTAAGAAAACACTTGAAATCAGGGGCGATGGCGGAACGGGATGGAGCAGGGGATGGAAAATAAACTGGTGGGCCCGGCTGCTTGATGGCGACCATGCTTATTTCCTGCTTAGACAATTGCTGAAATACACGAATACCGGCGAAGTAGAAATGCATAACGGAGGTGGAACTTACCCTAATCTTTTTGATGCACATCCTCCTTTCCAGATCGACGGAAACTTTGCAGGAACAGCAGGCATGGCGGAAATGCTTTTACAAAGCCATACCGGTGAAATACAGTTATTGCCTGCTTTGCCTGCTGCATGGAAAGAGGGATCGGTAACTGGCCTGGTGGCCAGGGGTGGCTTTGAGTTAAACATGAAATGGGATAATCATCAATTAACTGAGGTAAGGGTCGTGTCAAAAAAAGGGGGGCAATGTGTAGTACATAGTGCCCGACCTTTACAATCAGCTGATGTGGCCATTACAAAAATGTCAACAGCTAATGGGTACACGGTTAAATTCAGCTCTACAGCTGGTAAATCATATTTGTTGAAAGCAAAAAAATAATTCTATAAAATATCAGCATAGCAGATCTTTCATTTTTTGTTATTGAAATGAATCTTCTGTAAGCATTGAAAAGAATATTCCTATGCAACAACGATTTAATACACTCTGCATTTTTTTTACTTTGTTGCTGGCATTTTTCTTAATAAAATCTCAAACTGTAATTGCACAAAAAATTACTAATCCGCTCTTTGGCGGTTTTTATGCTGCAGACCCTACAATTATAAAAGAAAGGGGCACTTATTATGTATTCGCAACTATTGATCCCTGGGGCGGAGATGAACTGGCTGTTTTTGAAACAAAAGATTTTGTTAATTGGCAGCAAAAACAGATTAACTGGCCTGTAAAAAAATTATGCAGCAGTCCTACATCAAAAGATTCAAAAGTGTGGGCGCCGTCTGTTGTGCGAAAAAATGGAAAATTTTATATGTACGTCTCGGTAGGAAGCGAAGTGTGGGTAGGTGTGAGCGATCATCCATTAGGTCCATGGAAAAGTTTGTTGCCTCCGAATACACCCCTTATTCCCGGAAATTATTTGCCCGGCTATCACATGATAGATGCGGAATGTTTTATTGATGAGGACGGACAAGCCTATTTATACTGGGGATCAGGATTAAACTGGGCAAATGGAAAATGTTTTTGTGTGAAATTAAAAAAAGATATGTGTTCATTTGATGGAAGGCCCTCAGACATTACTCCTCCTGATTATTTTGAGGCGCCGTTTATGTTAACGCATAATGGAAGGTATTACCTGATGTATTCTAATGGCAAAGCTATTGATTCCACATATAATATCAGGTATGCTGTGGGTAAAACACCGACAGGCCCCTGGGTGGAAGGATTAACAAGCCCGATACTGCAATCGACAAATGATGGAAAAATTGTCGGCCCTGGTCATCATACTGTTTTCATTTCAGGCCACCAACATTATATTTTATACCACAAAATTTTTCCTCAATCGCATCAATATGTTCTTCGTCAGTTGTGTATAGACAGTTTGAATTTTGACGAAAATGGAAATATTAAAAAAATAAAATTTCAGGGTGTTTCTAACTTTGCGGAATAGCTAATCTATAATGAAGTTGCAGCTATTTAACAAAAAGAATCACTTCAGTACAGTTGCCAGATACTCAAAAGACCCGCAAATTATTGATTTGCGGGTCTTTTGAGATATTTTGCAATGCTATTTGTGATCCCGCTGGGACTCGAACCCAGGACCCCAACATTAAAAGTGTTATGCTCTACCAACTGAGCTACGGAATCATCCCTTTTTTTGGGAGTGCAAAAATAAGGCAAAATAGCTTTCAGGCAAATTTTATAAAAATTATTTTCAACAGAAATATATGCTGTTATCAACATTTCTTTTATCATGGACATGAACTCGCTTAATTTTGTAACGCAAAAAATCTTTTGAATGTCTTTTTTTAAGGATAAAATTATTGTAATTACAGGCGGAAGTGATGGCATAGGAAGGGCTTTGATTGATGTGCTGGTACCCCTGGGGGCAAAAATTGCAACCTGTGCACGCAATTACGACAAACTGTATAACCTGCAGCTTCAATATCCGCATGTTCTTCTCCATACCATGGCCTGTGATGTCAGCAACGAAACAGAATGTAAAAGATTTATGGATTCAGTGCTGGAGGAATTCGGGCGCATTGATATTCTCATTAATAACGCAGGTATTAGCATGCGCTCGCTTTTTAATGATGTAGATGTTGATGTGATGAAAAAAGTGATGGATGTGAATTTTTTCGGAGCAGTGTACTGTACAAAATATGCCCTGCCCTCGATTATGGAAAATAAAGGAACAGTTGTGGGTATATCATCCACTGCAGGTTACCGGGGCTTACCCGGAAGAAGCGGCTATTCTGCATCTAAGTTTGCATTACAAGGCTGGCTGGAGGCATTGCGATCAGAAATGACAGGCAGCGGTGTGAATGTAATGTGGGTGAGCCCGGGTTTTACAGCTTCGAACATTCGCAATGCAGCGCTCAATGAAAAAGGCGAAGCACAGGGGGAGAGCCCTTTGGATGAATCAAAATTGATGAGTGCTGAAGCATGTGCCATTCATATTATTAAAGCAATTGAGAAAAGAAAGCGGACATTGATACTGACTTCGACAGGCAAACTGGCGGTATTTATGAACAAATTTTTCCCGGCATGGTCTGATAAGCTGTTGTACAATCATTTTTTTAAAGATAAAAAACTGGTAAAATAAATCATGTACCGGATTTCACCAGAAAAAAAATAACTGTTACTTTCATGCCATCAACTTGCTCATACCATATTTCTTATTTCCAACGTTCATTATTTTAGATGGCCCTCCTAACCCTTACATCTGACATCGGTAACCAGGACTATTTGGTGAGTGCCATTAAAGGGCAGTTACTCGGAATCAATCCGGCTTTTTCGCTCGTTGATATCTCACACCAGCTTTCCCCGTTTAATTACCCGCAGGCCGCTTATGTATGCCGCAATGCTATCAAAAATTTTCCGGAGTATACCTATCATATAATACTGGTGAACCTCTTCGAGAAAAAACCTGAGCATTTATTGCTGGCTTACTATAACAACCAATATATTTTTTGTGCTGACAACGGGTTGCTTTCGATGATGGTGGAAGACCGGCCCGAACTGGTAATAGGGTTGAGCCTGGATAAAACAGCAACAAAAAACACTTTATATTGTACTTCCATTATTGGTAATGCTATTAATGACCTTGTCAATGGGAAGGCATTACAGCAGATTGGTGAGGCCGATATTTCTTATCTTGAAAAAATCCCGCTTCGTCCTTTGCTTGGTGATGACTGGATGGAAGGCCAGATTATATTCATTGACAATTTTGAAAATGTAACGGTAAACATTATCCGTAAAGAATTTGAAGAACAGAGGAGGGGGAGGAGTTTCAGGATTGTTTTTAAAAGAGATGAAGTGATTGATAAAATCAGTGAAACTTATGCTGACGTACCTGAAGGAGAGAAACTGGCGCTTTTTAATTCAGGTGGTTATCTTGAAATTGCGATTAATAAAGGGAATGCGGCAGGTTTATTCGGCTTGCAGGGCTTTACCGAACAATCACAGCATCAGTACCTGCAAAACAGGCTTTTTTATCAAACGGTGAAGATTTTCTTTGAATAATGTTTCTTGCGAAAGCAAGGCGCCATCGGAAAAAAGCAAGTAAAGAATGATAATTATGGAATCGGCTGCCTGCAAATATTTCCAATAGTATACTTAAAAAATTAATCGTTAAAACAATACATTAGGCTATAACATTATAGCCTTAACCTTATATTTGCGGATTCATAAAAACCAATGCTATATGAACTTTAACAAGGTGAATAATATTGTGGGCTGGGCAGTGTGTGTGTTTGCTTGTGCTGTTTATGTGATGACCATGGAACCTACAGGCAGTTTTTGGGACTGCGGCGAGTTCGTTTCAAGCTGTTATAAACTGCAAATTCCGCACCCTCCGGGTGCGCCGATGTTTATTTTGCTCGGCAGGTTTTTTATTATCCTATTTGGGGATAACCCTCATACGGCTGCCCGTGGCGTAAATTTTATGAGTGCCATTACCAGCGGTTTTTCCATTTTGTTTCTATTCTGGTCTGTTACACATTTTGCACGTAAAATATTTGCAAAAGGTAAAGACGCGCTAAGCGGCCAACAGCTTTTTTTAATAATGTCTGCCGGCGTAATCGGTGCAATTGCCTATACTTTCTGTGATTCATTCTGGTACAGTGCTGTTGAAGGCGAAGTGTACGCTACTTCTGCATTCTTTACAGCATTGGTTTTTTGGGCTATTTTAAAATGGGAAGATCATGCAGAAGAGCAGGGCTCTGACAGGTGGCTTATTTTTATTTTTTACATGATGGGATTGTCCGTTGGTGTTCACCTGCTCAACCTGCTAACCATTCCGGCTATTACCATGGTGTATTATTTCCGCAGGTATAAAGCAACTACCTGGGGTTCTATTATTGCATTCCTGATTGGTTGTGTGATCACCGGCGTAGTACTCAAATTTGTAATTCAATTCACCATTAAAGGAGCAGGCTGGTTTGATATCAAGTTTGTGAACGACCTGAAGCTTCCTTTTTTCAGCGGCTTTGTATTTTTCTTTGTGTTGCTGGGTGTGCTTATCGTTTTTGGGATACGCTTTGCCGTGAAAAGGAAATACTATTATATGAAGCTCGGGCTCTGGTGCCTGGCATTTATGTTGCTGGGTTATTCAACTTATTTCACCACTATGATCAGGTCTAACGCCGATCCTGCCATTGATATGTACAATGTCGATAACCCGGTAAGCCTGGAAGGATACCTGAGCCGTGATCAGTATGGCGACTGGCCTATTCTTTACGGCCCTGATTATACAGACAGGCCATCGAATGTGGTAACCGGAAATTTGTATGTAAAAGGAAAAGATGAATACAATATTGCCGGGAAAACTTATGGGCAGGATTGGGCCAATACACCATCATCGCATTTCTTTCCCCGTATGTACAACAGCAGTAACGAGCGAAATGAAGTTGATACTTATAAACAGTATGGGGGTGTTAGCGATGACGAGCAGCCAACAATGGCGAACAACATAAAATATTTTGTTGCTTATCAGAACTGGGAAATGTATCTGCGTTATTTTTTGTGGTGTTATTCAGGCAAACAAAACGACCTGCAGGGCTTCGGCAATGTAAGAGATGGTAATGCCATAACAGGTATATCTTTTATCGATAATTTTTTCCTTGGCGACCAAAGTAAAATGCCGGATAGCATACATAAGAACAATAAGTCTTACAACAGGTTGTTCATGTTGCCGTTGATACTTGGTTTGCTCGGATTGTTCTTTCATTATTCAAAAAACAGGAAAGATTTTTTAATTACCCTTTTGTTATTCTTTTTTACCGGTTTTGCTATTGTCGTTTATTTAAACCAGGCCGGATTACAGCCACGCGAACGTGATTATGCTTTTGCGGGCTCTGAGTATGCTTATGCAATTTGGATAGGCCTTGGCGTTATTTGGGTGGCTGAAAAATTCCAGAAATTTTTAAAAGGAAGTGTAGGGAATTATGCAGCAGCAGGTTTATGTTTTCTTGCCGTTCCTGTGCTTATGGGCCAGCAGGAATGGGATGACCATGACCGCAGCAAAAAAACGCTGGCAAGGGACCTTGCAAAAGATTATCTCGAAAGCTGTCCGCCGAATGCCATACTGTTTTCATTCGGCGATAATGACACTTATCCGTTATGGTATGCACAGGAAGTGGAGGGCATACGACCGGATGTGCGTGTGATGGTAAACAGTTTGCTCGGAACAGATTGGTACATGAACCAACTGCGGTATAAAATAAATCAAAGCGCCCCTTTCGATATTATTTTAACACCTGAACAGATCGAAGGCAGCAAAAGAGATGTGGTTTATTACAGCAAGCTCCCGGGCTTTGATGATAATA
>DATKNN010000037.1:0-173042 GCA_035541355.1 Puia sp.
CCATTTATAGTTTGAGTTCCTTATTTTCAAGTTTCATCTATAATGAAAACTTTTATTAACATATGCCAATACCCTTTCCCGCTTATAAAACAACTACAATAACTTAAAGTTTATTTTTTTATTTGCCTGGCGATACCAGTATTATTAAAGATCTTTGCGTCGCACTCTTCCACTATAACCATTCAATTCATCTTCTCTTTAACATTTCATTTCTCATGTTCGCCACTACTTAAACAACCTGAAAATATCCAGCCCCAGGGCATACACCATTACGCTTAATAATAAAACCATGCCCGCCATTTGTGCATACTCAATAAACTTATCACCGGGTTTTCTTCCTGATATCATTTCATATAACACAAATAAGGCGTGGCCTCCATCCAGCGCAGGTATGGGCAAAATATTCAGCAAGCTCAGTATCAGGGAGAAGAATGCAGTAAGCCCCCAAAAGCTTTGCCAGTCCCAAACCGGGGCAAACAGTTTTCCAAAACTGATTACACTACCAAGAGACTCCTGGGTATCTACTTTATGAGTAAAAATTAATTTTAACTGCAACCAGTAAGATTGCAATGTTTCCTTGCTTTTTTTTAGTCCGGCAGGAATTGATTCTGCAAAATTGTATTGGATATTTTTTATTTCATAACCGGAATCCTTTGGAGAAACCGGATAGATGCCCAGTACACCCGTGGCCAGGCTTGCTGTCTTTTGAAGCGTGTCTTTTCCACGCACCACCACAAGCGCCACTTGTTTTCCCCGGTTCTTTTTGATTTCGGTCCTGAAGCCACTGTAAAAAGGAACAGTCACCCCATTTACTGAAACTATTTTATCGCCTTTGAGTAAGCCGGCCGAATCTGCCGCGCTGCTTTTGGCAACCGTATCAATTCCCTCAAAAGGAAAACGCACATCAATAAAACCGATATCCTTACGGCTTACCACAGTTCTTGCAAAATCATCAGGAACATTAACTGTAACTTTTTGGCCTTCTCTTTCTACTTCAATGGTTTTTGCACCATGCAGAATAATATACAGGGGGATTGACTTGAACTTTTCAATATATTTTCCATCTACATTTAATATCTGGTCGCCATCCTTTAATCCGATGCTTTGTGCAAGTGAATCGGCAGCAATCCCATATTTCAGTTTGTCAGTAGGGATATATGAATCACCCCAGTGCCATGCCATCAGGCTGTAAATAAAAAAACCTAAAATCAGATTAACAACCACACCCGCCACCATAATAATTAATCGTTGCCATGCAGGTTTACTGCGAAACTCCCATGCTTGCGCAGGCTGTTTCAATTGTTCTTTGTCCATACTTTCATCAATCATTCCTGAAATTTTCACATAACCACCAAATGGTATCCAGCCAATGCCATATTCTGTTTCTCCGATTTGCCTTTTAAATAATGAGAACCAGGGATTGAAAAAAAGATAAAACTTTTCGACACGGCACTTGAACCATTTTGCTGTTAAAAAATGGCCAAGCTCATGCAGCACCACAATAATAGATATGGATAAAACAAATTGTCCGGCTTTTATTCCGACTTCTGCCCAGTTAATCGCTAATAAAGTCATAGTAAAAATTAGGATTTCAAAATACGGTGATCATTTTACTGAACGGCTACCAAACGTAAAATTTATAGTTTTATTAAAGAAGCGGCAAAATTACGGGCCTCCGCATCGCTTTCAAAATATTCTTCCAGCGAAGGTTGTTCAATAAAAGCAACATGTTCCATAGTTTGCTCAATCAAATCAGTCATGTCGAGGAAACCGATCCGGTTACGTAAAAATGCATATACCGCAATTTCATTAGCTGCATTCAATACACAGGGAAGATTGCCTCCCTTATTTAATGCTTCCGTGGCTAAAGAGAGGTTCCTGAATGTTTTGATATCCGGCTCTTCAAATGATAGCACATTGGGTTTTTTGAAATCGTAACGGGGAAACTTATTCGTAATCCGGTATGGAAAGGCCATTGCATATTGAATAGGCAGGCGCATATCCGGCAATCCCATTTGCGCTTTGATAGCTCCGTCTTCAAATTGCACCAAACTATGCAAAATACTTTGCGGGTGAATAACCACCTGCACCTGGTCGGGCCTCAAATTAAACAGCCATTTGGCTTCAATCATCTCAAGCCCTTTGTTCATTAATGTTGCGGAATCAATAGAAATTTTTGCACCCATATTCCAGTTTGGATGCTGCAGCGCATGGTCCCGTTTCACATTCACCAGGAAATTCGGCTTCTTTCCAAAGAAAGGCCCTCCGGAAGCGGTAAGAATAATTTTTTCAATTTTATTTCTCGTTTCACCGATCAGGCATTGAAATATTGCGGAATGTTCAGAGTCAACTGGAATGATTGGTACTTTTTTCTCAACAGCCTTTTTCATCACATAATCTCCGGCAACTACCAGGGTTTCTTTGTTGGCAAGCGCTATTGCTTTTCCGCTATTGACGGCCTGCAATGTAGGTTTCAGCCCGGCAAAACCAACAATAGCAGCCAGCATCATATCATAGCAATTCATAGCTGCCACTTCCTCCAATGCCTGTTCCCCGATAAAAACTTTTGTATCAGTAGTAGCAAGCGCCTGTTTTACTTTATTACCTTTTTTTTCATTACCTATTACTACAATATTCGGCTTGAACTTGAGCGCCTGCATAATCAGGAGGTCTTCGTTATTTTGTGCAGTCAATATCTCCGGCACGAACATATCGGGATGTGAAGCAATAACATCAAGCGCCTGCTTGCCGATTGAGCCGGTGGATCCGAAAATTGCAATTCGTTTTACAGGCATATTATTACCCATGCATACCATTTAAAAACTTAAAAGTAAGGAAATATGCTAAGCACTAACATGAAAAAATATTAAACATATTTCTCAAGTTGCTCGGCAAGCTTTCGGTCGTTGCTGAGACGGGGAACTTTGTTCTGTCCACCAAGTTTTCCTACCGATTTCATATAGTCAATAAAACCGTTTTTTCGAACGGGCCTGATTTTTAGCGGTTCCAGGATGTGACCACTTACGAGATCATCATAATAAATATTTTTTGCCCGAAGGTTAATATCCACTTTTTCTGCGAAACGCCTGATGTCTTCTGGCGTGTTTCCGAATTCCACAAACCATTCGTGATATGATTTTCCTTTTGTCTGCTGAATCATCGGCGCCACAGTGAATTCCGTGATATGCACCCCTTCTTCTTCTGCAGCTTTCATCAAACTGAATTCAACCTCTTCACTGATCACATGCTCACCAAATGCAGAAATAAAATGTTTCACTCTTCCGGTTACAGCTATTTTATATGGGTTAACAGAAAGAAATTTCACAGTGTCACCTATGTTATAACTCCACAAGCCGGCATTATTACTCACGATTAATGCATAATTTTCACCTGTTTTCACTTCTTTCAGGCTTAACCGTGTCGGGTTTTCTTTGGCTATTTCTGCAACCGGAATGAATTCAAAAAATATCCCACTGTCTGTATTTAACAATAGCCCTTCTTCTTTTTGTGAATCCTGGAATGCAAAAAACCCTTCTGAAGCAGGATAGGTTTCAATGGTATCTATTTTTTTTCCTATGCTTTCCAACAACTTTGACCTGTAAGGTTCAAAGTTTACGCCTCCATGAACAAGAACAGAAAAATTTGGGAAAAGATCTTTTATTTTTTTGCCACTTAATTGTTCCAGCCTGTCGAAATACATCTGCATCCAGGGTGGTATGCCACTAATAAGCGACATATCCTGTTTTATTGTTTCTTCAACAATTTTATCCAGCTTGGATTCCCAATCGTCAATACAATTCGTTTCATAGCTGGGCAACTGGTTTGTGCGCAAATAATTTGGCACATGATGGTTTACAATTCCACTCAGTCTTCCTGTTGGTACCCCTCCTATTCTTTCCAATTCAGGCGAACCGGATAAAAAAATCATTTTCCTGTCTGCAAAATCGGTATTACCGGTTTCTGACATATAGCAGAGCAATGCATTTCTGGCAGTGTTGATATGGTTAGGAATGGATTCCTTTGTGATAGGAATATATTTAACACCGCTTACAGTACCCGATGTTTTTGCAAAATAAATAGGCAGCCCTTTCCATAACACATTGTGTTTACCTTCTTTTATTAGCTCAATATATTTTTTGAACTGTTCATAATCACGCACCGGTACATTTTTCTTAAAATCGTCGTATGTTTTAAATGCTTCAAAATGATGCTCTTTGCCAAAAATGGTTTTACTGCCTGTTTTCAACAGCTCTTTCAAAATATTCTCCTGGCTGGCTATGGCACTAACCGCACTCTTTCTGACGCTTTTATATATGTAGGCCGCAAACGGTTTTGCTAAAAAAGATTTGAATTTCATAAAGTTCCTTGAGGCAAAAATAGGAAATCTACATACGTTGGCATTCCATAAAAGCTAAAAAAGGTTTAAGATTAGGCCTGTTTCCATTCATTTTTCCGGTATTTTTTTTCAGCTCAGGTTTCTCATTTTCAATTAATACCCCTACCTTTGCAGCCCAAATAATAATATATGTTAGCAGTTGTAAAAATAGGCGGTCAGCAGTTCACTGTAAAAAATGACCAGACTTTATATGTACCTCATGTTGATGGCAAAGAAGGAGATAAAGTTGAGTTTTCTGATGTATTACTGGTTGACAATGACGGCAAGCTTTCTGCGGGAAGCAACGTTAAAGCTAAAGTTAAAGCTGAAATCATTGGCCAGGTAAAAGGCGACAAAGTAATTGCCTTTAAAATGAAAAGAAGAAAAGGTTTCAGAAAAAAACATGGTCACCGTACGCATTACACAAAAATCAAAATTGAAAGTATAGCATAAGTAAGACCAATGCTTGAAACCTAAAAATATAAAGGGAGCATAAAATTCAGGTTTGGTTCATAGCTTTAATTTTTCAGCTTTTAGAAAATAATTTTTAGTTTTTAAAATTACAAATTATGGCACATAAAAAAGGGGAAGGCAGTGTGAAGAACGGACGCGATTCACAAAGCAAACGATTGGGTGTAAAAATTTTTGGCGGCCAGGCTGCTTTATCAGGCAATATTATTCTTCGCCAACGTGGTACAGAATATCATGCCGGAAAAAATGTTGGTGTTGGAAAAGACTTTACATTGTTTGCGCTATCCGATGGTGTTGTTGAATTTAAGAAAGGGAAAGGCGATAAAACTTTTGTTAGCGTACTTCCGGTGCAACCAACTGCATAAAAAAAAAATTCTGATTTTTCAAAATTTTTTTTGGTTGTTCCAAAGAAGTTTTTATTTTTACTGTCGTAAATTGATTTACTAACCACTTAAATTCAAAAAAAATGGCAACAGCTAAAAAAGCAGCTAAGAAAAAAGCAGCTCCTAAAAAGAAAGCAGCTCCTAAGAAAAAAGCTGCAAAAAAGAAGAAATAAGTTTTTTTCTTTAGCAGAAAATATCAAAGTCCCAGGCTCAGGCTTGGGACTTTTGTTTTAACAGGCATGCTACATCAATTGTGAACACAGAATCGCTAAATTGCATTTCCTGTTATATTTACCAAACCTGAAACTGATTCCATATGGCAGTAGACAATTACTATATCGCCGACCAGTTCTCTCTTTTGTCGAAACTGATGGACATACATGGTGAAAATTCCTTTAAAACAAAATCTTATTCCATTGCAGCCTTTACTATTGAAAAACTGCCGAAACAATTAACTGAAATGTCGCAGCAAGAAATTTTTTCCATTAAAGGTATTGGGGAGGCTACCGGTAAGAAAATTATGAGCATTTTGCAAACAGGTGAACTTTCTGTATTAAAAGAATACATGGAGAAAACGCCTCCCGGAGTTATTGAGATGTTGAACATAAAAGGTCTGGGCCCTAAAAAAATTGCAACGGTATGGAAGCAAATGGAAATAGAATCGATCGGTGAACTGTTATACGCCTGTAACGAAAACAGGTTGTTATTATACAAAGGTTTCGGAGAAAAAACACAGAACAATGTCCGCGAGTCAATAGAGTTTTATCTGCAAAGCCAGGGCAGTTATTTATATGCAGAGGCAGAGATATTGATTGAGCTAATCAATAACAGACTAAAAGAAAATCTTCCTGAAAGGAAATTTGAAATCACCGGCGAGTTCAGAAGGCAATTAGAAATTATTAACCTCGCCGAATGGGTAACTACTGCTAATGCTGAAGAACTAAAAGCTTTTTTAACTGGTACGGCATTTACACTCTATAACGAAGAAAATAACAGGCTGACTTTTAAAGGAAGCCAGAATATGAAGTTATTATTCCACCTCAGCACAAATGAATCATTTTTTTCAATATTGTTCAAAACAAGCTGCAGCGATGATTTCCTGCATGCATGGAAAAAAGAAACGGGTTGGAATGCTTCTACTGAATCAAGTTCTGAAGAAGACATATTTTCATCAGTAAAAATCAATTTTATACCTGCTTATCAACGGGAAACCCCTGACATGATTGAAGAAGCAAGAAAAAGCCCATTACATGCTATTATTCAGCCCAGCGATATAAAATCAATCATCCACAGCCACAGCAACTGGAGTGACGGCTCAAACAGCATTGAAGAAATGACGATGGCATGTATAGAAAGGGAATATGAATACCTTGTGATCAGCGACCATAGCAAAAGCGCTTTTTATGCCAACGGGCTAACAGAAGAAAGAATAAAACAACAACACCAGTATATTGATGAACTTAACCGTAAATTCTCCCCATTTAAGATTTTCAAAAGTATCGAATGCGATATCCTTAATGACGGCAACCTTGATTATTCTGACAATATACTCTCGACATTTGACCTGGTGATCGCATCGGTCCACTCGAACCTCAAAATGACTGAAGAAAAAGCCATGATGCGCTTGCTGAAAGCAATTGAAAACCCTCATACTACTATACTTGGACACATGACGGGAAGACTATTACTAAGCCGTCCCGGTTATCCCGTAAATCATGAAAAAATAATAGACGCCTGTGCTGCTAACCATGTTGCTATAGAATTAAATGCTCATCCCCGCAGGCTTGATATTGACTGGAGATGGATAAAACACGCTTTAAAAAAGAACGTACTTATTTCAATTGACCCTGATGCTCATTCTATTGAAGGATATAATGATGTGAAATATGGCACCATTGCAGCCCAAAAAGCAGGGCTTACGAAAGAAAAGAATCTGAGCAGTTTCAGCTTACTGAAGTTTGAAGCATTCCTGAAACAAAAAAAATAAGATAGTCAGGCAAATGTTTGACTGCCCTGTTTATTTCCCAATATTAATTTTTTATTTCTGCTTTTTCGTCATTAGCCACAACCGGTAATGCAACAAAGAACGTAGTACCTTTTTGCTCTTCAGTCTCAAACCAGATTCTTCCTTTAGCCTGTTCCACTATTGTTTTACTCATCGCGAGGCCAAGGCCTGTTCCTGAAGATTTCGTAGTAAAATTAGGTGTAAAAATTTTTGATCGGGTCTGGACAGGAATGCCTTCACCGTTATCAGATACTTTTACTATAATATACCCATCATTTAATTCTTCGCTTACACTTATCACTTTCTTATCATTGTTCTCACAAGCCTCCACCGCATTCTGGAGAAGGTTAGTAAAAAGCCTGTTCAATTGGGTCTTATCAGCCCTTAACATTATTCTTTCATGAACAGGTACCCATTTGAATAACAGGTTTTCTGTTGTTTCATATAGTGAAGAGAGCGAATACAACATATCATGCAAATCAAAAACTTCCAGTTTCGGGTTACCAATATTGGCGAACTGAGAAAAATCAGCCGCAATTTTTGCGAGGTGGTCTATCTGTTCTACCAAAGTTTTTGCAACACCTGCAGTCATTTCTTTAACATTCTCCGAATCGTTATCGATTGCTTTTTGCAGGTATTGGATACTCAGCTTCATCGGTGTCAACGGGTTTTTTATTTCATGGGCAACCTGTCTGGCCATTTCACGCCAAGCACCTTCACGTTCACTTTTACCAAGTGCCACAGCACTTTCTTCCAGTTTTTTCACCATCTTATTATATTCTTTTACCAGCCCTCCTATTTCATCGTTCCTGCCCCATTCCACAGGTTCATTGGTGCTGCCAAGATTAACCTGCCTCATTTTTTCAGAAATCAACATAAAAGAAGACGTAATGCGATTAGTGAGGATGAGGGCAATAGTACCGGCGACCAGGTAAATAAATGCATTTAAAATTACGATGGCTACAAGAAAGTTGGATATTTCCTGTTTCAATTCATCCTGTGTGGTAAACGAAGGGATGTTCAGATAGGCATAAGCGTTTCCTTTTTCGTTCCTGATGGGGCAGTAAACACTCAGGTAGGAAATATTTGCCATCTTTTCCTGATTAAAAAACTCCACCGTATTTCTCTGATGAAGGTTATAATATGCAATCGCATCCATTTTTTTGCTCAACACCCCCTTGTCATACACAAACGGGTTAGACGAAGCTTCCAGGTCTCCTTCCAGGCTATATAAATTAATTGCATATCCATGTATTTCAGAAAGATTATTCACTGCGTTTTCCAGTCCTTCCCTGGATGCAAACTCAAACTTATGCAGGCTGTCATTAAAGTTTGGAGAGGCGGTGTTATCCTGCAATTCTTTGGCCGTTACTTTGATGGCGCTACTCAACTTGATTTCGTTATCTCTTTTATACCGGTTAATAAAGAAAAGAATGGTTGCCGAACCAATCACCAAAAATGAAAATATGCTGATGAAAATAATCGTGGTATGAATCTGTGAACGAATGTTCACCTGAAAGTAAGGTTTAATGCGGCTTAGTTGAAGCCTTGTGGCTACCAACATGGCCACTATGCGAACAATTGCCAGCAAAACGAGGAATGCACTGAAAAGATATGCAAATAAAGTAACACCCTCGATAAAAGAATTATCCTTTTTAGCCACTACCACAACTTCATCATTACTGGCTTTGTGCCAAAGTTCATCATATGTTCCGTTCGACCGACGCTCATAGTCAACTTTCGGCACCTGGCCTTCGCTCAGAAAAAAAGGAAACGGATAGTTGTTACTATAGTCAATCAATTCTTTTTTACTGTATATAGCGTAAGAATACACCGGTGAATATTCGGGAAAAAATTCTTTTTTCTGCTGAAAAAGTTCCGGGCTTAATTCATCTCCTTTATCATTTTTAAGATCAGAAAGTATAAAAATATATCCAAAGGTTTTACTCAGGTTGTTCCTGATAATTTTCTTATAAATGTAGGTGTACTTGTCGTATGATTTTTCATAGTAGCGCAAACCATCTATGCCTGTAGGCTTTCCCTGTATATTGAAAATGGTATTCAGTGTATCGAATGAAACAGGTTGAGCATTGAAAAGCGGTTTCTCGGCTGTATCGTACGAATATATTTTCATATCGTACTTTTTCCGATAGGTGGGGTAACTGCTGTTGATCAGGCTGTCTTTTAGAAATGCATTGGAAGCAGCATCTTTAAACCTGTAAAAATTTGAATAAAAAAAGTCATTGTCGAAATAAGCAAGCACAATGCTCATCAGGCGTTCACTGGAAGGATCTGCCTGTTCTGCAAGGCTATCGGCCTTTGAAGTTCTCTGGTCAAGTTCAATTTTTTTATTCTCAAAGAAAATAATTGCAGAAATGGAAGCAGAAAAAATAAACAGCCAGAACAACACTTCAGAAATATTCAGCCTCAGGTTAAGGCTGGAAAAGAGTTTTCGCTGCATTAACCAGATATAAGCCAGCAGCCACATTAATATAATTACATCCAGGGAAACAAGGTTCGGGCTCTTCACCATAAACGTGAGCAGCAAAAGACCTAAAAAAGCCAGAATAACATAAAGCGTAATATTATTGCCACTCGCCAGCGGGCTGATCAGGTTCATTAATATCTGTGTGATAAAAAAATAGCTCAGCGCCAACGTTGCCAGCACTATAAACCCGATAAAACTGTATACTTTAAGGCTGAAAAAATTCGTAACACTAAAAGATATCCTCGCATCGGCAACAAGACTCAGAATTGTATTTGAAAATACAAACGTAATTACCAGTATTATCAAAAGAACAGCAATAATAATAGCCCACTTTTTAATATTGTTGTATATCAACGGGAATGTATAACCGCCTATTTGCTGCTTAATAAACAGTACTACCCAGCACAATAACAATGAATTGATCAGCAAATCGCCAAGAGAATTTAAAATAAAACTTGAACTGTAAATTGAAGGATCAAACAGCTCAAACTGCCGCAAATTCAGCAATGAGGGAAAAAAATAAACGATGCCGCGGGCAAGTAATACCACGGAAATTAAAAAAACTATGCCTTGAACCGAACCAAAATTTTCTGCAATGTTCTGCGAAAGATTATGTCCCACTATCAGAAAAAGCAACACGCTGATAAGCACCAGCACCCTTGATATCCAATTGCCATCATATGCCGGAGCCTTATCTTTCTTTTCAAGATAAAACAATACTTGTCCAACACTGTTTTTTACCGGGAAACCTGTTGTGAACTGTACTATTCTGAACCTGTTTTCTACAAAAGGGTAATTTTCAAATTCAGGTTTAAAGCCGGTAATCGAGATATAATATTGCTTACGTATCGGCATAAGACCGATAGCAACAAATCGCCTGTCGTCATCGTGCAGGGTACGTTTAACCAACTCATATTGTCCGTTTGGAAAGGTAATAAAGTAATTACCATCTGCTTTTTTCAGAATGCTGTCATCCGTAAGAAGCTGTTGATTGTTCCAGAATTTTAATACCGTGCTGTCGTTTTGAATTTCGTAAAGCAGTATTGTATATTTTTTGTCTGCAAAACGCGACAGTTGTGCAGAAGTATAACTGCCGTCAGCAAGTGTATTCAGCAGTTTATGATCTTTTGTAAGCCCGGTAAAATCTTTTTCCCGCTGCTGCAGAAAATCCTGTACCGAGCTTTTCCAGTAGTTATCAGCAAAATTGCTACGTAACAAAAAATTTATGCCATAACCTGCAACCAGCAATGAAATGGCTGTAATAAGCAGGTATAAGTTTCTTCGCAAAAAGTTTTTAAAAAAAGGCTTCAATCCCCGGGGTTTTGCTTTTTAATGGAATTCCAGATGCCATCCATTTCATGAAGGCTCATTTCTGTAAGTTGCTTTCCCTGCATTTGTGCCTGCTTTTCCATTTGAGTGAACCTGTCAATGAATTTTCTATTCGTCAGCTCCAGCGAATTCTCAGCATCAATATGCAAAAACCGTGCGTAATTGATTAAAGAAAAAATCAGGTCTCCGAATTCCTCTTCTATTTTTACTTTATCATTTGCAGCAACGGCATCCTTCAGCTCGCCGATCTCTTCTTCTACCTTATCCCAAACCTGTTCCACATTATCCCATTCAAATTTAACCTGGGCAGCCTTTTCCTGTAGCCTGATTGCCTTTACAGTAGCAGGAAGCGAAACCGGAACGCCTTCCAATACTGATTTTTTACCTTCTTTTAACTTAATTTTCTCCCAGTTTTGTTTCACCTCTTCATCACTGCTTACTTTTATACTTCCATAAATATGAGGATGCCTTACTATCAGCTTATCGCATATTTTATTGATTACTTCATCAAGCGTAAAGCGGTTTTGTTCCTTGCCGATTTTTGCATAAAAAACAATATGCAGCAGGAGGTCGCCAAGTTCTTCTTTAATACCATCCCAGTTTTCAATGGTGATGGAATCTGCCAGCTCATACATTTCTTCAATGGTTAATGTGCGCAGGGTCTGAATAGTTTGCTTCCGGTCCCATGGGCATTTTTCCCGGAGATCGTCCATAATATTAACCAGGCGCTCGAAAGCTATGGAAACATCGCTCATATAATAGTGTTAAATAGAGATTACTGAAATCAGTACAAATATCAAAAGAAGAATGATATCAATAATGAAAGCAAGAAAATTGACGATGAGGTATTTTAGTATGGTTTTAAAACGGCCCTGGCCATAAAACTTTCTCATAGCCTTATATAAATACACCAGTATGTAAATCCAAATACCAACCTCAATAACTACAACAACCGGTTGTAACCATGCCCAATGTGTAACCTTGTAAAGTTTTGCAAATAGTATGATTACCAGCAACAGCAGAAAAGTGGCGCAATAAAGATGTATGGCAAATATGCCGTGGCTGGTATAATAAAATTGTTTCCTTCTGATGTAAACCAATTGTAAAATCAATGCAAAGAATGGCAGGGATATAAATAATATTTTAGGAAAGGAGTGAAAGAATTTTTCCCTTGTTTTCTCAAAAAAACTGCGCTTATCTTTTTTGAATTCATTATTTACAGCAATTAGTTTTCTGATGATCATCCGTTTCAACCAGCCATCTCTCTTTCCAGGCGAAAGTTTTGCTTCTGCAGAATCATAGGCCTCCGGACTGGCATATTTTTTTTTATCTGAATCAATAAAGCCATAATTACGGTCTGCCCCGGCAGAATCCTGTTTCGCCATTGCTTTGTGAACAATAGCAGGAACATTTTCCAGGCTATCCATATTCTTACGCACTATCAAAAGTGCCATTTCTGCTTCACTGAATTTTCTCGTACTGGTATCGCCATAAATCCTTTTGGCGGCTGAAATTTTCTCGTTAGTAATTTCTAATTTCTCTATCACATCCACACTATCCTCATCCTTATCTTTCCTCGCCTTATCCAATTGCTTTTCAAGGTTAACTTTTTGTTTCTGCCAGTCAGAAATACCTTCTTTCTTATCCGGGGTTTCATTCAATTTCATAATGCTATCAGCATTACTCATTGAAAAAAAGATCAGGAAAAAAAAGGCGGAGGTAAAAACGTACATGCGTATCGGGTTCAGGTAGCTGGCCCGTCTACCTTTTACATACTCCACTGAAAGAAACCCGGGTTTGGTAAGCAGGTATTTTACCGTACTGAAAAATTTGCCATCAAAATGAGTAATATCCTGGAAAAAATGGTTTACCAAGTGCCATATTGTTTCTTTTGGTTCCAGGTTTTCCTGGCCGCATTTATGACAATAGCGCCCATATAATTCCGCATTGCAATTCAGACAGACTTTCTCTTTCCTTTCAGCTAAATGTGACAAAGGTTTTTTTTCTAAAAATAAGGAACATCTATGAAACTATATTAAACTAAAGCTGGAATGGCGTATATACCGACAAAATGATGCCAGTTGATATTGTAGTTTTATTTTATGGAACCGGCAGAAATAATCCTGTTTAACATTCTTGCGCCACGGTCTTGTACAGAAAAAATATCAATCATAATTGTTCCCTATCATAAAATCAATAGTACTTTAATTTGTATAACACATGAAATATCCGATTTTATCGTTCCTGTTACAGGGTTTATCTTTACAAAACCAATGAAACCGAAATGAAATCACTATCTGTTTTTATTCTAATTTTCTTTTTTAGCAGAATATCTTTCGCACAATACTATTACCAGGATATCATTGCTACCCAACAGGCTAATAATAAATGGAAACTGTACAAAATTAATAAAGTAAAATCAGTGAGTATTTCGAGCCTGGAAAGCAACGGCCAGCCCACCGAAGGTTTTGCCTGCAGGCAAAACCTGACGAAAGATTTTTCAAAGATGACCACTTATACCAAAACAGATTTTTCGAGGGAAACATTTCTCACTTCTTTTTATAATGAAAATGGTTGGTTACAAAATACCATTGACACCGGAAAGAACTATATCAGTACTACTGAGTATGCGTACAATGAATCCGGCAACGTTGTATCTGTTGTAAACACATCTGCTGAAACCGAAAGCGGAAGAACAGATAAAGAAGAACATCTCTGGAAATACAATTCGGCCGGCAAACCCATCGGCATGACCAAAATAAAAAATAACAGCGACAGCACTTTCATTCGTTTTCTGATTGATGAAAAAAGCAACATTACGGAAGAGCATGCCTTCCGTAACAATATAGAGTTACCTGTGGTTTATTATTATTATGATGACAGTAACCGACTCACCGATATTGTTCGCTATAATGAAAAGGCAAAGCGTTTATTACCGGATTATATTTTCTCTTATAATGACAAGAGCCAACTCATCGCCATGATCTATATTCCTGAAGGAAGCACTGACTATCAAAAATGGGTATATGATTATAATGCAACCGGATTGCGGGTAAACGAAACCTGTTATAATAAGCAGAAAGAATTAATCGGCAAAATTGAATACCAATACGGCTTTCTTTAGGAATTAAATAACAAGTGCGCTGCCGGTACTTTCATATTCATTTTATTAATTGGTCTTTTTAAAATTTATTCGAGTGATAATTTATATTCTGTAACAGAATGATATTTTTGCCCGGGTTTTAAGATTGTAGAAGGGAATAAAGGTTCGTTCGGCGAATCAGGGAAGTGTTGTGTTTCGAGGCATAAAGCCGCATGCTGATTAATCGGTTTACCGCTACTGGTTTTAAAATTCCCGTTTAAAAAATTGCCTGAATAAAACTGTATACCAGGTTCTGTGGTATATACTTCCAGTTTTCTGCCACTCAAAGCATCCGACAATGTTGCCTCCAGTTGTAATGTACTGTCTTTCCTGTTGAGAACGAAATTATGATCATAACCTCCTTTTACCTGGTCAATCCTGGCGCCAATTTTTTCAGGCCTGGTAAAATCAAACGCTGAGCCGGCAACAGCCTTTATTTCTCCGGTCGGTATCAGGGAGGTATCCACCGGCGTATAATGATCAGCGTTAATCATCAGTTCGTGGTCCAGAATGGTATTGCTTACATCACCGGTTAAATTAAAATAGCTGTGGTTGGTAAGGTTTACGGGTGTTGGTTTATCAGTTTCCGCATTGTATTCAATAGTCAATTTGTTTTCATCAGAAAAATTGAATTTCACCGTTACCTGTAAATTGCCCGGATAGCCTTCTTCACCGTCCTTACTCAGGTAATGCAGGGTGAGCGAAGGAACAGAATCAATAATAGCGTCTGCATCCCAAACTACTTTGTCAAAACCTTTCAGCCCCCCATGTAAAGCATTTTTTCCATTATTCTGTGCAAGCGTATATTCAGCAGAACCGATTTTAAATTTTCCGTTTGCGATGCGGTTACCATATCTGCCGATGGTAGCCCCGAAATAAGGTGGTTTGGCAAGGTAGCCTGCTAAACTGTCAAAGCCCAGCACAATACTTGTTCTATTACCTTTTTTGTCAGTACTTATCCAGGAAGTAATGGTTCCGCCATAATTGGATATTTTAACCTGGTCGCCTTGTTTATTGGTAAGCGTAAACAGATAGACCTGCTTTCCGTCTGCAGTGCCCCAATCTGATTTTGTTATAGAATCTTTTATTTTTTCTAAGGGCATTTGCTTTTTTTCTGAATTATTGTTACAAGAAGAAAGAATTATGAGTGCAATGATGAATGAGTACTTTATTTTTTTCATATAGCTATTCTTCAAAATCAAATATAATAAATGAGTGCTGAAAAAACTTTATCTTCTATTTCCCTGCTTTTGCCCGCTGCTCGTTTCTCTTTATTTCAGTTCCACTACCACTACAGATTGCGGAGGCATTTCCACAATAAGATTATCTGCCTGCTTTTTCGCCCCGTTGAATGCAGTTGTTTTTACACTCATTGGTTTATCAAATGTATTCACATCTGTAAATTTTTCCGAAGTGAGTATTTGCGCAGAAACACTTTTAAAACTCATTCCCGGAAAAGCGGTTTTAATGGTAATTGTTTTTGAAGGATCAAGATTAACGATCGAAATATGAACTGCCCCGGAACCATCTTTTGATGCAGAAGCATTTATTGCCGGGATTTTTTCGTTTTCGAAAGCATAATCTGGTCCTGAAAACTGAAGAGGCAACCAGATGGCGTCCTGGTGTACTTTATACAGGTCAAATACATAATAAGTTGGCGTAAGCACCATTTTATCTTTATCTGTTAATATCAGCGACTGTAACACATTAACGGTTTGTGCCAGGTTCGCCATTTTCACCCTTGCACAATGGTTGTTGAAAATATTCAGGCTGGTTGCAGCAATCAAAGCATCACGCAGACTGTTTTGCTGGTACAAAAATGCCGGGTTTGTACCGGGTTCAACATCAGTCCATATACCCCATTCGTCAACCACTAATGCTTTTTTCTTTTGCGGGTCATACACATCCATAATTGCAGAATGACGGTTAATCAGTTCTTCTATGTGCAAACATTTTTTCAAAGCGGCAAAATATTCCTTTTCGTCAAAATGCGTGGCCGAACCTTTATGGCCCCAATCTCCTACAACAGTATAATAATGCATGGAAATACCCCATGCGTTCCAAAGCCCGGTATTTTTCATCACCACATCGGTCCAGTTATAATCATCGCTATTGGCTCCGCTTGCAATCAGTTTAAGCGGGGCACCGGGATAACTTTTGGCAAACTCAGAATAACGTTTATACTCATTCGAATAGTACTCCGGAGTCATGCTGCCGCCACATCCCCAGCTTTCGTTTCCAATTCCCCAAAAAGAAACATTCCAGGGTTTTTCCCTGCCGTTTTTTTTGCGCAATTCTGTGAGTGAACTTGTTCCGTTATAATTCAGGTATTCAAGCCAGTCTTCCATTTCTTTGGGTGTACCTGTGCCTACATTACCTGCGATATAAGGTTCGCAGCCTAACAAACTGCATAACTCCAGGAATTCATGCGTACCAAAACTATTATCATCAGTAACCATCCCCCATGTCGTATTCACAGTTTTAGTACGTTGTTGCCTGGGACCGATCCCATCACGCCAGTGGTACTGGTCTGCAAAACAGCCACCTGGCCATCGCAGCACAGGAATTTTAATTTTCTTTAAAGCCTCTACCACATCCAGCCTGATACGGTCTTGCTTTTTTACAGGGATCGACGAATCGGCCCAGAACCCATCATAAATGCACCTTCCGAGATCTTCCGAAAAATGCCCGTAAATATATTTGCTGATGGTTACCGGCTGCTCATTTTCCCTGACGGTTAGCTGTACCGTGTTTTGAGCCTGGGTTTTAATTGTCAAAATGACATTTGTAAGTAAAGCGCTAAAAAAAACAATTCCTTTGAAATTGTACTTCATGACGGCTGCATTTTTAATGATCAATGAGAATAAAGCAGTGTACAAGTTAAAGCAACTAGTTGAAATATTTCTTATTATTACAAAAATATTTTTTTACGGTATTAGACTCTGTGTTGATCATTCAAGTTGATGAAGGCAACAGCCTCAAAAAATCAGGAGTAACAAGTAATCATTATTATCAGATGGAGCAGAAAAAGGAAGAAGCCTCAACCCTTCAGGAAGAGATCATCGCCGATGATGAACGCAGGCTTGCAGCACTCGGATATAAGCAGGAGTTAAAAAGAAACTGGTCAGGCTTTTCAAATTTTGCAATTTCATTCTCGGCTATTTCCATACTCAGCGGTTGTTTTACCACTTTCGGACAGGCATGGAATAACGGGGGCCCTATTGCTATTTCTATCGGCTGGCCTTTTATTTCCGCATCAATTTTAGTGATTGGGCTTTGCATGGCTGAACTGGCTTCTGCTTACCCCACTTCAGGAGGCATTTATTGGTGGGCATCAAAACTTGGCGGAGCAAAAGCGGGTTTTTATACCGGCTGGCTGAATATGATCGGCTTGCTTGCCATAACAGCCTCCGTTGTGTACGGTGCCGCCACTTTTCTCAATATTTCTATTGGCTCTTATTTCCCTGGTTACAGTAATTCTTTTTTAAGTGGTGATGCCATCAGGCAACAATTTTTCTGGTTTGTTTTGATCATGATATTTATTACTATACTGAATTGTTTTAACACGCATGTGCAGGCAGTATTTAATAATATTTCAGTATGGTGGCACGTGTTCGGGGCTGCTATCATTATCGCTATTCTCATTTTTACTCCTGACCATCATCAAAACATAAAATGGGTTTTTACCGAACAGGTTAATAATTCCGGATTTAAAAATGGGTTCACCTTCTGGATCTATGTTTTGCCTTTAGGTTTTTTACTTACACAATATACCATTACTGGCTTTGATGCATCTGCTCATCTTTCTGAAGAAACAAAGGGCGCACATCTCACCGCCGCAAAAGGCATCTGGAAATCGATATTTTATTCTGCAGTCGGAGGCTATATTCTTTTGCTTGCATTTTTATTCGCCGCAACAAAACCTGATATCATCAGTTCATTCGATCCCGGTGTTAATCCCTATGGAAGCGGTTCTGTAATTGCCATTCTGGCCAATGCATTATCTCCATTACTGTTCAAACTGGTCTTGCTGATCTCAGCAGGCGGGCAATTATTTTGCGCTATAGCCTGCCTCACTTCCTGTTCCAGGATGATGTTTGCATTTTCACGCGATGGGGCTGTGCCGGGTCACAAACGCCTCTCGAAAGTAAATAAAAGCCTTGTGCCTATACATGCAGTTTTAGCTTCAGCGATAACAGGAATTCTAATTACATTACCTGCACTCTGGAAAAGCCCCCGGGGCATACCGACTGCTTTTTATGCTGTTGTTTCTATCGGCACTATCGGATTATATCTTTCTATATTCATTCCAATCTGGCTAAGATGGAAAGCCGGGAAAAACTTCACTCCGGGTGATTGGAACCTTGGAAAAAAATATCAGTGGATGAATATGATTGCCTTTGTTGAAATTATTATCACTTGCATTTATTTTATTATGCCATTCGAACCCGATGCATTGCCCTGGAAAAAAAATTTTACCTGGCTGGCTGTAAATTACGCACCGATACTTGTAGGAATTACGCTGTCATTTTTATGGATATGGTGGCATTTATCAGTTAAAAAATGGTTTAAAGGGCCTGTTAAAAATATTTAACGTTAATGGATAACTGAATTAAATTTTATAATCAGGCTTTTTATCAGAACAATTTTTCCTGAGGAGGCTTTATGCCGGCTACACGAATATAAATGGTAGTTTGTCCGCGATGATGAGTCTGGTGTTCAAATGTTTTGTTCATCATAGCAAACCTTGTTGTTTCCATCCCGAATATCTTTACTTTTTCACCCCATTTGCCTACATCTGTATTTTTAACAGCATTGGCGCAAAAATCATAACTCGCATTTACATAATACATCACAGAATCTTTTGATTGTGCCGAAGCACTTCCTTCGAGATTTGCACCGGCGAATACAGGGGGCTGCATACCTGTTGCTTTTGACATCAAGAAGCAATTTCCCTGTGCAAGGTGAAGCATTTGCTGTGCAAAGTTCCTGACAGTATCTACCGGCGCCGCCTTAAAATTATATTTATCAGCAGGCATGGTGTTCAGGTACTCATCAGTGTATGTTTTTGCCCTTTCCCAGTCTTTGATCATTTGAGCTTTGATATCTTCAAAGCTGACAGACTGAGAATAACTTTTAGGAGAAGCCGCAATAATGCAAAACAGAACAATTACGCATTTGATGGAAAAAATGTTTTTCATATCCAGTGTTTTAGTATATCAAGGTAAGGAAAATGTCATTAATCAACCTTTCTTTATTTGTGCCATGAGCTATTTATTATAAACTTTCACTTCTTAACTCATCACCCAGGCTAATACCATTTCATCAAAAAATTTTGCATTCACTGAAAGCGAAATGATTTTTTCTTTAGCAAAAACAAAAGGAAGGCTTATTTCTTCATCATGGTTAATATCAGTAAATTTCAGCAACTGGATGTTTTCACTGAAATCCACCCCACCATCTCCATGCCATTTATAAATAGCTTCCTTTGCACTCCACATCAGTGTTAAATATTCTGTGTACACTTTATCTTTCAGGTTCCATTGATCAAGAAAAGCTTTATAATCTTCATTAAAAAAATTCTTTTCCAGGTTATTCAGGAATTTATGGGCTATACGCAAAATGCGTGGTGTAATCATTTCAATATCCACCCCTACCCTGTTTTTACTGCTGGCAATAGCAGCAGCAAACTGCCCGCAGTGAGAAATGGAAAAATGATATTTTTCATTAGGTAAAAATGGTTTTCTAGTGTCTGCAATCATTATTTCTTCCAGCGGAAAATCTTCGAACAAGGCCGGCAACAGGTACCTTCCGGCCAGATGTTGCAGCCGTTTATGAGGATGTGTAATATCCCGCCGTAAAGGCACCCTTGTTAAAAAAAAACCTTCGTCTTCCTGAATATGCCAGATAGCCAGCTTAGTAGATTCGTTGATATTATGTTGATAAAATAAAGGCATGATAACATGTGAAATGCGATATTCGCCGCACTGCGATTTGCAAATTCAATAAATAAATGCAGAAAAGGAAATGATTTTATCAGATAAAAAAATTCTTGCTGAAATAGAAAAAGGCACTATAAAGATTGAGCCTTACAAAAGAGAGTGCCTCGGAAGTAATTCTTACGATGTGCACCTGGGTAAATGGCTTGCTACTTATAATGAACACATACTTGATGCAAAAAAACATAACCTCATCAATTATTTCGAAATACCGGAAGACGGTTTTGTTTTATACCCGCATATTTTTTATCTCGGCGTAACGGAAGAGTATACCGAAACACATGCCCATGTTCCTTTTCTCGAAGGCAAATCTTCTACTGGCCGCCTGGGCATCGACATTCATGCCACTGCAGGAAAAGGGGATGTTGGTTTTTGTGGCAACTGGACACTTGAAATTTCAGTGAAACAGCCAGTGAAGGTGTATAAAGGTATGCCTGTGGGCCAGCTCATTTATTTCCCGGTTGACGGAGAAATTGAAGTTAAGTATAACCAGAAAAAGGATGCAAAATACAGCGGGCAGATCAACAAACCCGTAGAAAGCATGATGTGGAAGAATAAATTTTAATTGTGCATTTTTTAAATTGACCCGGTTTTTTTATAATAAGCAATCAACCAGGCAATCACTTCATCATAACTCATAATGCCCTGCGGTTGCTGGTTTGCTTTGAGGTAATTTCCATAAAGCCTGTTAATCACCGGCTCAAACGGGTTTTCAAACTTTTTATAAAAAATTCTCAGGTCCCGGTAATCTTTCCTGATTGCAGGTTTCAGGCTTTCACGCAACGGCACAAGTAAAGTCGAATCCCGCATGTACAATTGTTTGGCTGCATACATGTATAAATCAAAATAAACAGAATACTGAAATGCCGGATTGCCGGAAGCTTTTGCAGCAAGATAACCGGCAAAATTAGCTTCGTTTTCCTTGGCATAGCCAAGCTGGTGCCCCACTTCATGGCAGGTTGTAAAAGGCTGAACAAACACCGGAACAGTAGTATTTACCTGTGCTTCGCCGGAAAAAGGATTGTAATAACCGGTGAAACCGAGATAATCACCTGCATAGCTGAAAATGGAAGGTTTTACTGACGGGGATGCATACCTGAAAACAGGGTCACGGACAGCAAGCTGCTGATAAGCCTTTATAGATTTTGCAAAAAGAATGGACTTGGAATTTAATTCTTGTCTTTGCAACCTTGATACGGAATCAATTGTGTTCAGCTTCTCAACTATAATTTGTAATACATTTTGAAGTTCCTGTGTAGAATATTTCTGTACATCAAGATGAAGCTGAAAAGCGATTCCCCTGCGGTTATAATTCAGTCCCCAAAGCAAATTGAAAACAACATACACCAGCAATACAACAAATACCATTCGTCTTAAAACAGAAACTGCATATTTTTTGTTAACAGCTTTATTGAACAGTTTCCTAATAAAAGAAATACATTTAATAACGAGGTAAATGATGATAACCCCGTAAAAAACATCTCCAATACTGAAAGGTATCCATCCAAAAAGTCCTCTCAAAAATTTTACGATATAAGGATAAACCCCCGTTGAATAATATTGTTCAACAGCATCCGGGAAAAAGGAAAACATTTTAATAAGAACAGCAATAATCCCCAAAATTATCCAGCTTTTCTTTCTGATCATGCCTATTGGTTTAATGCCAGCGCTGAAATTCATGATGAGTGCAAATTTAATGGCAACCCGCTGCAACCCGAAACTTTAAACGTTAAACTCTTAAATTGCAGATTATAAACAGGAATATGAACCTTGAATTTAACAAGAACGAAGATGCCATGCGAATGTTACTGAGCCAGATGCGGACAAGGCTTGATAAAATTGCATTGGGAGGTGGAAAGAAATACATAGAAAAACAGCGGGAGCGCAATAAACTTACTCCCCGCGAAAGAATACATTATCTCATTGACAAAGATTCAACATTCGTTGAAATAGGTGCTTTTGCAGGATATGAAATGTATGATGAATATGGTGGGTGCCCCGCCGGGGGAACCGTTGCCGGTATTGGTTATGTAAGCGGCCGCCAATGCGTAATTGTTGCCAATGACCAAACAGTAAAAGCAGGGGCATGGTTCCCGATAACCGGCAAAAAGAATTTGCGCATGCAGGAAATGGCCATGGAAAACAGGTTGCCCATCATTTACCTTGTTGACAGCGCTGGTGTCTTTTTGCCCATGCAGGATGAGATTTTTCCCGATAAAGAACATTTCGGGCGCATATTTCGGAATAATGCCCTGATGAGTGCCATGGGTATTACTCAGATAGCTGCGGTTATGGGAGCATGCGTAGCCGGCGGCGCCTATCTGCCCATCATGAGTGATGAGACCCTGATGGTGGAAGGAAATGGTTCAATTTATCTTGCCGGGCCTTACCTGGTAAAAGCAGCGATCGGCGAAGCCGTTGACAATGAAACGCTGGGTGGCGCCGTAACGCATACCGAGGTTTCAGGTATTGCAGATTATAAATTCAAAACAGAACAGGAATGTCTTAACCACATTAAAAGCATGATGGGCAAGCTGGGAAAGACCGGGGGAAAAATTTTCAACTATACATCGCCGTTACCACCACAGAAAAAAGCAGAAGACCTATATGGCATTATTCCCGCCGATACGGCAAAAGCATACGACATGCTGGATATTATTGAAAGATTAGTCGACAAATCTGAATTTGAACAGTTCAAGGAAGGTTATGGCAAAACCATTTTGTGCGGATATGCACGCATTGAAGGTTGGTCGGTTGGCATTGTTGCTAACCAGAGAAAAATTATAAAAAGCAAAAAGGGGGAAATGCAGATGGGCGGTGTAATCTATAACGACAGTGCCGATAAAGCCGCACGTTTCATCATGAACTGCAACCAGAAAAAAATCCCACTAGTTTTTTTGCAGGATGTTACAGGATTTATGGTAGGCAGCCGCAGCGAACACGCCGGCATTATTAAAGACGGCGCCAAAATGGTGAATGCTGTTGCCAACTCGGTAGTGCCTAAAATAACTATCATTATCGGCAATTCCTATGGCGCAGGGAACTATGCCATGTGTGGCAAAGCATACGACCCGCGTTTTATTTATGCCTGGCCTACTGCAAAAATAGCAGTAATGGGGGGCGAGCAGGCTGCCAGAACATTATTGCAGATACAGGTGGCATCATTAAAGACGGAAGGCAAAATGCCAACTGCTGATGAAGAAAATAAATTATTAAATGAAATCAAAGAAAGATATGACAAACAAACTACACCTTATTATGCCGCTTCACGGTTATGGATAGACGCAATTATAGACCCGATGGATACAAGAAAGGTAATTGCCGAAGGATTGAAAGCAGCAAGCAATAATACCGATATCAAAGAATTTAAAACAGGCGTAATACAGGTTTGATTATCATAAGAATTTTATCCGGATTTCTTAATTACCAATTACCATTTCATTTTGAACAAAGCTCATCTTATTATTTATACTGACGGCGCATCGCGGGGAAACCCCGGCCCCGGAGGCTACGGAACAATTCTGATGTGGGGAGGTACAAAAAAAGAATTGTCTGCCGGTTACAGGTATACTACCAACAACAGGATGGAACTAATGTCGGTAATAGCGGGGCTGGAAGCATTAAAAAAAGACGGGCTTCATATTACTATTTATTCCGATAGTCAGTACGTGGTTAATTCAGTAGAAAAGGGGTGGTTAAAAAACTGGATGGCTACCGGCTTCAAAGGAGGGAAAAAAAATAAAGACCTGTGGTTACAGTATCATGAACTTGCAGATAAACATAAAATAAAATTTGTTTGGGTAAAAGGCCATGCTGATAATCCGCATAATAACCGTTGCGATGAACTCGCTACGACTGCTGCAGATGGAAAAAACCTACTGGTTGATGAAGTGTACGAATCAGAGAATGGAAAATGATATGAAAAAGGTTAATCAATGCCGGAAAGGAAATCATGAATGTTGAAATGCCGGGAACTTGAATTCCATTATTCGATATTTGATATGGATTCTTCGCTTTGGAAATCTTCTCCTTATTTTGGTTTTGCTATATATACTAAAACAGCCCATAGGGTTATTGCTGTACAAGTGTGCGACGCAACTGGTGATCAACAGAATTACTAAAGCCGGTTACAAAATAAAAAAACCGCATTGAATTGAAATACGGCCTTTCTGATAAATAAAGAGTTTTAAATAGTTGCTATTGCATTTTGCTTTTTGTTTATTAATAAATAAGTTCCGAAAAATATTGCACTAAAGATCAGCGTTGCTTCAATACTTCCCTGGTAAAAAGGAAGTGCATCGGAATAACACCACATGAGGCCGCTGAAAGTTTTCGGCCTGGCCCAGCCACCTGAACCCATCCACACCATAAAATTTGACAAAATAAAATACACTGTGGGAGCTGTTACGGAAGCTAAAAGAACATTGATGAGATTTATTTTTTTAACGGCAAACCCAATCAGTACCAATAATAAAAAGAGCAGGTAATTAACCAATTGCCCGTCATAAAACCCTTGAATAGATGAGACCCCGCTTATATACAAAACCTGATACAAAATATCAGACACCACCATTGAAATAAGTGGAAGGGCGAAAGCCCATTTTTTATTTTTTACAACGGCTCCCGCAAAAACAGCCATGGCAATTTGTGGGGCGAAACCCAGAGGCCTGCCAGGGATAATCCGGTACAATGCGGCAACGATAGTGAGTAAAACAAGAGAAAAAATGAATGATTTATTCGGTTTCATACCTTGTACATGTTAGGTTACAAAATTAAGGTTTTAGAACATTGGCTACAAAGAAAACAAGCGCTATTCAACAGGAACAGATGCTTTATACACAACAGCTCCTTCTATTGTGAATAAATTAAATTCAGCTTTGTCGAAACTGATAAAGGCAACGCCTTTGGAACAATTGAACACATTACTGTTTTCCTTTACCTGCAAGGAGCCTTGCATCACTATATAAATTTCAGCCGAAACCGAATGCAATAATATCCCTTCATTTTTCCCGAGTTCAATTTTTGATAATTTGAAATCAGGTGCGGGTGTGGGATAAAAAACAATATGTTCCCCTTCTTTCTTTTCGTGAATAATTTGCGGAATAGTTTGTTCAAACTTCACATGCTTTAACAATTCATGAACATCGATATGCTTGGGGGTTAATCCGCCACGCAGCACATTGTCGGAGTTTGCCATCAATTCAACATTTTGCCCTTCAAGATATGCATGTGGCAGGCCCGCATCCTGGAAGACCACCCCTCCTTTGGTTACATGAACAAGATTAAAAAGATAAATGGAAAAAATCCCCCGGTCAATTCTTCCGGGTTCATTATAAGTTAACGCGGCCCTTGCTGCCCAAAAATTTTCATCTTCTTTTTTCAGTTCATTTTTTTCATACTCGGGTATAATACGGTCCAGCAGCGGTTGCAAAGTTTCGTTCACCATCTCCTGATCCATTTCCATTACTGTCCTGTACAGTTCATAATACCCGCCCTGGTCAAAAACCGTGACTAAAAATTTTAATTCAGGGGTTTTTTTCAAAACCGCTTTTAACTCATTTTCCGGCTTAAACCCATGAAGCAGCCAGAATCCGTCAAGAGCAAGCATAAGCTCCGGCTTATGATTATCATCTTTATAATTTCTGTTTGGTGCATTTAAAGGAATTCCTTTTTTATTTTCTGCAGCAAATTCCTTTACTGCATCCGTTTTTGACGGATGCACCTGTATAGAAAGCATGTTCTTTACATCAAGTATTTTAAAAAGATACGGAAGGCTGCCGAATTTGTTCATCACATTTTTGCCTAATGTCTGTTCAGGAAACGACCTGACATATTCATCCAGCTTTATTTTGGCGCCGTCATTTAAAATAATCTCAGCGCTTGCATTAGGGTGTGCGCCCATCCAATATTCAGCAAAAGGTTTTTTCTGCTCATTAGCTATATTCAATAATTCCGGAATAAATGAAAAACCTCCCCAGGCATAATGATGTGTTTTGCCAAGCAGTTTGAAAACTTTATTTTTATCAGGTTGCATTTTGAGTTGTTACAGCTTTAATAAGGCGCTAACCGGCTTGCAAAATAATCAAAAGAAACTTATCCGATGGCTAAGCATAATGACCTGGGAAAAGAAGGGGAAGGGCTTGCTGCAGCCTGGCTTAAAAAAAATGGCTACGGCATTTTGCATTACAACTGGAGATACTCCCATTATGAAGTGGATATAATTGCCCATAAAGCAAATATTCTGCATTTTATTGAGGTAAAGGCCAGGCGTAACAAAGCTTTCGGGTATCCTGAAGAAAGTGTAACCAAAAAGAAAATAGAAAACCTGATGAATGCAGCGGAACAATTCCTGGCCCATCATCCGGAATGGAGAAGAATTCAGTTTGATGTACTTTCCATCTTGCTAACGAAGAGCAATAAGGCCGAATATTTTTTCATTGAAGATGTTTCATTGTAGTGATAAATGGCGGGTAATAAATGCTAAATATATTAAAAGCAGATTTTCACAACTTATCACTAACCGCTTACTGCTTGCTCCAACTTCTCCACCCACCTGTAAGTTGCAGGACAGAATTCGATATTCTGTTTATATACATGCATGTAATCATCCATTTTCTTTTTGGTATGATGAGGAAAACCTGCACAGTCGGCCGGGCGTATTTCATAAATATTACACATGTTGGTCTTCAGGTCTAAAAACTGGCAAGGCTGGCGCTTGTTCATCCAATCGCCCGTTTTGTCTTTATACAACCATTTTTCTTTGAACACTTTTTCGGTCATTCCAAGAAATGCAGCAATCCTGGCTATATCTTTTTTGGTGTAAGTAGGCGACATGGTTTTGCAGCAATTAGCGCAATCAAGACAATCCGTTTGTTTCCAGGTTTCTTTGTCGATTTCAAGCTTCAATTTATCCAACCCCCGCGGCGGATCTTTTTCGAGTTTTGTTAAAAATCTTCGTAAACTCCCTTTATGGTGCTTTGCCATTTGCTTAAACGAACGCAGATTAACGGTTGCCATTAAAATTTCTTAAAAGGCAAATATGCTGCAAAGATGAAAAGATGCAAAGAAAATTTTCAACATTTGATGATTATCTTTTAAACTTGCTACATGTGGGATGCGTATAAAAAAGGTTTCAAGGCTTACCTGCAACTGGAAAAATCATTATCTGACCATTCAGTGCAAGCCTATTTACACGATATCGATAAGCTGACAGATTTTTTACAGGACAGGCATAGCGCGAAATCTCCGGCAGACATTGAGCTGAATGACCTGCAACAATTCACTAAATGGATTGGAGAATTGGGGATGACTGCTACTTCACAATCTCGCATCATTTCAGGTATCCGCTCGTTTTATAAATATTGTTCCATTGAAAACATCGTACAAAAAGACCCCAGCATTTTGCTCGAAACGCCAAAATTGAGGAGAAAATTACCTGACGTATTGAGTTTTGAAGAAATAGAAAATATCATTTCACAGATAGATCTCAGTACCGCCGAAGGTGGCCGTAATAAGGCAATACTGGAAACCATGTACAGTTGTGGATTGCGTGTAAGCGAGGTGGTTAACCTGAAAATATCCTGCCTGTACCTTGATGTTGGTTTTATCAGGGTAATTGGAAAAGGTGATAAAGAAAGGCTGGTACCGATAGGAACCTCAGCCATCAAGTATATCAATATTTACCGGAAGGATATACGTATACATATTCCCGTTAAGCCGGGTAATGAAGATATTCTTTTCCTGAACCGGCGTGGCGGCAAACTTTCCCGGGTCATGATTTTTTTGATATTGAAGGACCTTGCCAGGAAAGCAGGGATTACCAAAGCCATTTCGCCGCACACATTCAGGCATTCATTTGCCACACACCTGGTAGAAGGCGGAGCAAACCTCCGGGCTGTGCAGGAAATGCTGGGTCATGAAAGTATTACCACTACGGAAATCTATACCCATATTGACCGTGAATATTTAAGAAAGACATTGCATGATTTTCATCCTGCATTTAAATAGCAGCTGATAATAATTAATTAATGTATCCGAAATATATTTGAAACCAGTTTTTATTTATGAGTGAAACAATACTACTGACTGAAGGCGATGTGAATTTTTCAGAAGCCAGAAAAAAATGGCTTTCAGCACTGCCACCTGCAATATTGAAAACGCTTGATGAAGACGCGGAATTATTTCTCCACCAGTCGCTATCATCCCCATGCCTGGATGCAATAGAATCATGCGATGGCATTTATATTACAGATGCAGGCGGCAAGAAATATATGGATTTCCACGGAAACAACGTACACCAGGTTGGGTACCGCAATCCCCATGTAATACAAAAGGTGAAACAACAAATGGATATACTGCCGTTTTGCCCCCGCAGGTATACTAACCCTGTTGCTATTGAATTTGCGCAAAAGCTTCGCTCCTTATTACCTGCCTCTTTAACCCGTATGCTTTTTACACCTGGTGGCACCAGCTCAATTGGCATTGCATTAAAGCTAACAAGGGTAGTAACGGGGAAACATAAAGTGGTTTCACTGAAAGATTCGTTTCACGGAGCTTCTCTGGACGCCATTGCCATTGGCGGTGAGGAACAATTCAAAAAGCATATGGGGGTTTTATCGCCTGAAGCCTTGAATATTGAACAGCCTGTAAACTATAGAAATATTTTTGCCGACTGTAATGATGAACATTATGCAGATGCGTTGGAAAAGTTGATTATTTCGGATGGGCAGATAGGAGCATTTATTGCAGAAACCGTGAGAAACACCGATGTGCAGGCGCCTTCAAAAGCATACTGGAAAAAAATAAGAAATATCTGTACAAAACATAATGTGCTGCTAATCCTTGATGAAATTCCTATCGCATTTGGGCGAACAGGGAAAATGTTTGCTTTTGAACATTATGGAATCGAGCCCGATATCCTTTGCCTGGGAAAAGGGCTCGGAGCAGGTGTTATCCCTTTTGCAGCAATGATAACAAAAGAAGAGTTCAATATAGCAGCCGATGTTTCTTTGGGTCATTACACACATGAAAAGAGTCCGTTGGGTTGCGCTGCAGCATTAGGCATGATAGAATTCATACAGCAAAATAATATCCTGAAAAAAGTTGAAGCAGATGAACTGTTCATGAAAGCCGAACTTAGTAAACTCAAAGAAAAACATCAAATCATCGGAGATGTACGCGGTATAGGTTTGCTTTGGGGAATTGAATTGGTTAAAAACAGGTCTACAAAGGAAAAAGCAGTTGCCGAGGCCGAACGGGTAATGTATCAATGCCTGCAAAACGGTTTAAGCTTCAAAGTTTCACAGGGCAATGTGCTGCAGCTCTCCCCTCCGCTAATTATTTCAAGAGAAGAATTAAAATCGGCCATAGGAATTATTGATGAGGCTATTGCAAAAATGCAATAAAATATTTTTGTTTTTTTGCGAATGATCACAAAAGGCATTGAGATAAATTATTGCCCTGAAAGTGTGTTCATTTTTACTAGTCCGGCAAGCTGATCTGCCCTGCCCCCCAGTTCACGAAAATAAATGAGCACCACATAATCGTTTTCGGTTTCCAGGTATGATCCTTCCGTTAAATCAAATGAAGGAATTTGCTTCGGGTCATCTTTGTCAATAGTTATATAGGAGTAATTATAATAACCTTGTTTTAAAAAAGCAGAAACTTCATACACGCCTTTTTCGTTATTAAATTTCATTCTTGTTGAATCAGTAAACTTGTAATCAGTAAACTTAGCAATAATATACACATCTTTGCCGGCATAGGGCTGGTTACCCGGAGGCACAAAACTGAAATGCACTGTGGCGTAATCGGTTTGCCAGTATGGATTAATACTTTCGGTGGTTTGTATAAAAAAGAAACCATTATAGTCTTTATAATAAAACACAGGCAGGCTGTTTCTCGGGAGATCGGGTTTGGCAAATATTTCTGTCGAATTATTATTATACACAGCATGGGCTACCCTTTCACTTTGATAACGGAAGCTCTGCAGGTCTATCCATCTCCACTCCCTTCCACCCGGAAAAATAAAATCATCATCACGGTTATACTGAAGGGAATTACCCGAATAAAAAGTAGGCTGAATATTTGCTATGGCATTATCCCAACGGTAATTTTGAAGTACGGTTATTTTAATTTGCTGCAAGGGGTTTGATACATTCATCGCCCTGGTGTTCACGTTAATCTGCAATTTTTGATGCGTATGGGAAAACGCCGGGTCTAATGGTTGTTGCAGTTGTACACCAATATTGACCGCATTTTCAACTATGAGAAACCTTCTGGTGAAAGCAAGCTGTGAAGTATCCCCGTTCAGAAAAATCTTAAGCAAATAATTACCTGATCTTGTCGGAACGCAATTCTGGTCGGGCAGTATGGCCTGATAATGCGTATACTTAGTGAGCGAGATGGACGAGAACCTATATTCACTGATGCGTATTTGCGTAAAACCCTTAATAAAATCAAATTCACTGATCACCGCAGGTGTCCAATCTGCATTGCACAACTGAAAAGTATAATAGTAATTTTTCACATCTGCATCCAAGTCATCAAAATGCAATTCAAGCTTATCGCTGCTGTTAAGGTTCATAACAGGATAGGCCAGTTGGTTCCCATAAACAAAAAGCTGAGGAGTTTTTATATTCGGCATAAAAACGGTATCCGTCATTTGCGCATCACCTGCAAAACAGAAAAAAAGAAGAATGGTTAATAAGAAGCTTTTTGGCAGTATAGTTTTCATGTTTTGAATATTAATCAGCTAAATTACCCCATCTGACAAAAATAACTATTTCATTCACTTGGCTGAAATAACAGAGTAAATGATAATGGTTATTTCAAAATATTATTTAACAGTTGCAAAAAAATCAAATCTGTCATAGTTAAAGACTAGTTCTTATTTTTGAAACTTAAATTCTCATGCCGGTGAACATTTCATCTTTTATCGCCAAGCGTATCGCCTTTAACCGGCAATCTTCTTTTTTAACATTTATCATCAGGCTGGCTGTTGCGGCCACATTAATAAGTGTTGCAGCCATGATTATAACTGTGGCATTTACCAGCGGTTTTCAATATGCCATCAGCCAGAAAGTTTTTAGTTTTTGGGGCGATATCCGGGTGCAGCATTATCAGCCGAGCAAAGCGGCCATTGCGGAAGAGACGCCCATCGAAAAAAACGATACCGTTCTTCGACTGCTCCAGGATAATCAAGAAATAAAAACCATACAGGCTTTTGCTACAAAAAATGCAATTATCAAAGGCAGTGAAAGTATTGAAGGTGTGCTGTTAAAAGGAGTGGAAAAAAATTATGATTTCAGTAATATCAATAACTTTCTGAAGGAAGGAAGATGGCTGCATTTTCCTGACAGCGGCTATAGCAGTGAAATTAACCTGTCCACATACACAGCCAACAGGCTTAAATTGAAAGTCAATGACAAGTTACTTATTTATTTTATTCAGCCTGACGGATCACACCGTGTCCGTAAAATGACCGTGGCCGGCCTTTTCAAAACAGGAATTGAAGATTATGACAAACTCATTGCTATTGCCGACCTGAAAATGATACAACGCCTGAACAACTGGAATGAAAACCAGATCGGCGGATATGAAATTTTCATTCAGGATTATCACAGGCTGGACAGCGTGAACAGCAGGATCGTTGAACAACTTCCCGCTATCTGGAACAGCCAAACTATCAGGCAGGTATACCCGTATATTTTCGATTGGCTCGACCTGCAGAACACCACTATTGCCATTGCCATTATCATTATCATTATTGTGGCTACACTTAACCTGGTCACCTGTCTCATCGTGCTCGTACTCGACCGTACACAAATGATCGGCATCCTCAAAGCTATCGGTACTCCAAACCCCTCCATTCAGAAAATATTTTTATATCATGTTTCCGTAATTACCATCAGCGGAATTTTGTTAGGCAACCTGCTTGCATTGTTATTATGCTGGCTGCAACAGCGCTATGGTTTTATCACGCTGCCGGAAGATGCCTATTTTATTTCCACTGCCATTGTTAAACTAAGCTGGTGGCAGGTAGTTTTAATTGATGCGGGAACATTGTTGATCTGTTTGCTTATCCTGATTATACCCACATTAATAATCAGGAAAATTCAACCTGCAACAGCAGTGCAGTTCAGGTGAGTTCAGAATACTTTACTTAATATATCTGTAACTTTTATGCTTCTCAGCCGTATTAGGGAAAAATCCCAATACTAACGCTACATGACAGAACGAAAATATTTTATTGACTGGCTGCGCGTACTCGCTTTTTTTATACTCATCTTCTTTCATTGCGCTATGCCTTTTGTAATTTTTGGATGGGAAGTAAAGAATAAAGATCATTCTGTTTCACTAAGCCGTTTAATATGATGGATGCACCAATGGCGCATACCGTTATTGTTTTTTGTGTCAGGAGCAGGTATTCATTTCTCTTTGAAAAAAAGGACTGTTATAGCGTTTGCCGGAGAAAGAATAATCAGGTTATTGATCCCACTTCTCTTTGCCATGTTCTTTACAATTCCTTTACAGGTATACTTCGAACGTTTGCAAAAAGGGCAGGTTACCGGCTCATACTTTAGTTTTTATCCTTCCGTATGGCGAATGATACCTTATCCGGAAGGGACGCTTACCTGGAGCCATATGTGGTTTGTAACCTATCTTTTCGTTTACTGTATACTTTTATTACCAGTATTTGCTTTGTTCAAAATAAAAACCTTACGGCAGTTCAAAGAATATTTCGCCGATAAATTATCAAACCCGTTTGTGGCAATATTCATGTGCATTCCACTCGCTGTATATTATTATACACTATATCTTAAATACCCCGAACAGCAAAGCCTGCTCGACGATTGGTTTCTGTTTATATTTTCCCTCACGCTGGTAATTTACGGCTATATGGTGGCATCGAGCGACCGTTTCTGGCTTACCTGCGAAAAATACAGGTTCCTGTTTTTATCATTCGCTGCAATTTGTATTATCCTGCTCTTTTATAATTATTGGTGGAATTTTAATATACCTAAACAAAAAAATAATCGCTTCTTTGTTTATGGTACATTAAACGCCTTGCATATATGGCTGATAATCCTGGCGGCAGCAGGTTTTGTAAAAAGATACCTGAACTTCACAAATTCTTTTTTACAATATGCCAACCAGGCGGTATATCCCCTTTATATTATTCATCAAACTATCATAGTTGCATTAGGATATTATGTTGTACAATGGCAACTACCTGCTTTCATGAAACTGACGGTATTAACTTTATGCAGCTTCCTGTCAGTGTTCATCGCTTATCATTATTTCATCAGGCCATTTATTGTTACAAGGATTTTATTTGGCATGAAACTGAAAAAGAAACAAAAAGATCCGCAGTTGGAATCAGGTGCTGATATCATTATGTAACAGGCATTTTCACTTTACCCGGCATCGTTGTGTCACTCACTTGTACTTTCGATATCCTATTCTGCAACTATGAAAACAAATATTCCTCATTTTGTTAAAACTACAGGTCTTATAAGCTCGCAGGTAATTTTTAATTCTGCTCCTGCACAATCTTCTTATTTACCGACAACCAGGATTTCATAATTTCGCCGGTTATGGATTATACCCAAACTATAGACTATCTTTTTTCGCGCCTCCCGATGTTCAGCCGTATTGGTTCAGCAGCTATGAAAGAAGGGTTAACCAATACCATAACTCTGTGTAAAGCTAACGGAAATCCTTACACGAAATTCAAGTCTGTACATGTCGGGGGAACTAATGGAAAAGGGTCCACCAGCCATATGCTGGCCGCCATTCTGCAAACTGCCGGTTATAAAACAGGGCTGTATACATCACCTCACTTAAAAGATTTTCGGGAACGTATAAAAGTAAACGGAGAATGGATAAGCGAAGATTTTGTCGTTCGCTTTGTGGAAACAATGAAACAGCTGATCGAAAACATCAACCCGTCATTCTTCGAGATAACAGTTGCTATGGCTTTCAGTTATTTTGCCGAACAGAAAGTGGATATGGCTATTATAGAAGTAGGCCTTGGCGGCAGGTTAGACAGCACCAATATTATTAATCCTGAACTTTCGGTGATCACCAACATCAGCTATGACCACATGAATATTCTTGGCGATACCTTGCAAAAAATTGCTTTTGAAAAAGCAGGCATTATTAAAAAAAACACGCCTGTTGTTATAGGAGAATACCAGGAAGCCACAGCAGCTATTTTCCGGGAAAAAGCAAAAGAAGAAAATGCCGCACTGAGCTTTGCCAGTCAGCATCATTTTGTAGCAGACTGGGAAATGAGCAAACATGCACTCATAGCAGAAGTCACCTCATCAATAACTAATGAGAAAAAACATTATCACCTTGATCTGCCCGGGCTTTATCAAACTAAAAATCTCGTTACCACCCTTGAAGCCATAGGCATGCTAAGGCAAAAAGGGTTCAGTATAACGGAAACAGATATCCAAAAAGCATTAAAACAGGTTAAACAACTCACCGGCCTTCACGGCAGGTGGGAAATCATTCATGAAAAGCCGCTGGTAGTACTAGATGTTTGCCACAATGAAGACGGCATTAAACAACTCATTAAACAAATCGAAATAACGGATCATGAAGAACTTCATCTAATTATAGGATTCGCAAAAGATAAGGATATAGAAAAAATATTGAATTTACTGCCTAAGCATGCACATTATTATTTTACAAAAGCCCTGATTCCAAGAGCATTGCCTGAAAACGAACTATTTGAAAAGGGTAAAAAATCCGGCCTTTCGGGTATGCATTACAGTGAAGTGAACAAGGCCTTAAAAGAAGCGCTTTCTCAATCCGGGGAAAAAGACCTCATCATCATTTGCGGAAGCGTTTTTGTTGTTGGAGAGGTGGAAAAAATTTAATATTATAATATATTGTATTTAAAATGCGTTTATTTCATAAACCTTAAAAAATCAATTATGAAGAAATCTCTTGCCGTTTTGCTTGCCACGCTTATGTTTATTACCAGTTTCGGTCAACGCCTTAACGAAAACAATTACAGGCGCATCCACACTTATGACGATTACATGGAAAAAAGCCGCAAATTGAAAACAGCAGGATTTATTATGCTGGGTTCAGGTGTTGGCATGCTAACAGGGGGCATCATTCTTTTTTCCGAAGGCACCAAAGAATACAATGACAATAATCAGGTTGATGTAAACTCAAAACAAGTTGCCGGTTTAGTGCTGATATACGCTGGTACACTCTGCTCATTAGGAAGTATTCCGCTTTTAGTTGTTGGTTCGCATTTTCATAAAAAAGCAATGAGGGCAAATGCATTTTTGGAAATGGAAAAAGTGCCGGCGGTTAAAATAACAGGAGTACCCATTCAACCCTACCCTGCTCTCGGGCTCAAATTAAATTTGTAGCCTTATTGTATTGATTTCGCGGTTCAATAAGTATGCCTTACTTTGTGTATTGAATAATCAACCAGCCGAAGTAAGGCATTTTGTATGTTACAGGTATTATCATATCAGATAGCTGACAGTATCGATATCAAATCCTTCAAATCTTTTTTTAAAGCCGAGTTGTATCATAACGATGCAGACGAATTGTTTTATAAAACCAGCCACGACGAATTTATTTATGTATTCAAATACGGGGTTGTTTGCTTCTTGAACTATGACGAAACACAAATCGGGCAGTTTCTTCAATTGATTGATCCTTTTTGCAAAAATTTATTTGCGGAACATTTGAGTGAAGAATTTCAAATTGAAACAGATGCAAAGGAGAATAAATTCGGATATAATAAAATCGAAATTGTAAATGCCGATATTGAAGTATTGCGCCTGACTATGCTGAATGTATCTCAGTCCGTAGCGCTCGATTATTATTCGGAACAGACCAATAAGCTTCTTGAAGAAACCAATAATCACACCCAGGTGCTGGAACGCAAAGGCAAACTTGATATATCAGGGCCTAACCTGACAAAATATATAGGCAAAACACTTTATCTCAAAAACCGGATTACTGAAAATCTTTACATCTTCGATTCGCCGGAAGAAACCTGGGAAAATGAAAACCTTAACAAAATCGACCAGGGCCTGAAGCGTACTTTTGATTTGCAGGAAAGATTTAAAAATATAGAAGAAGGATTGGGGATAGTGAAAGAAAACCTGGAATTGTTTAAAGACATTATGCAGTACCGGAACAGCAACCTTCTTGAATGGATTATTATCGTTCTGATTTTTGTGGAAGTGCTGAACCTGTTTGTTGAGAAATTATTCAAATAATATAAGCCTGCGCAAATCTTTGCCATGAATAAAATCGCAGTATGCATGTGAGTTAAAATTATCTGCAAAAAATGTGTGCGCTAACATTGGTTCTCCTTCCTATTCATTTTGGCTTGTCTATCTACCCTACACAACTGCAAGCATCAGTACAAAACTCAAAACAGCATAGATCATTGTTAACCACCTGCCTTTCTTTGTTTTCGCTATCAGGTTTTCACGGAACTCTTTAAACATATTTCCGGTGAAGAACCCCTGCAACAATACAAACCTGGTAAAAAGCCCGGTTGCTATCATTATCAGTAATGCATAGGCAATGGGCACATCACTGAGATGGGAATGTTGAAACAGGTATTTATAACTGCCGAGAATGGTAAAAATATTGAGAGAAAGAAAATAAGTTACCAGGCCGATAGCGCTGAGGTCGTCTTTCAGAAGCATCCTGAACCTGAAAAAAACAATTGCAAAAAAATTAAGCATACTTTTTCATTTCGACAATAAAGAACCTTACAGCATCAATTTATTTATTATAAGAAGCAATACCTTTTTTTCTTCACTTTCAGGTAAATCTACCCTCTATTCTTTTATTAATAGCTGAAATAACAAGAATTGACAATTTTATAAAACTGAGATAACATTTCTTCCAGTAACCGGTAATAGCTTATAAACAATTAACCTAAACTTAAAATCATAATGGCTTTAAATCTGTAAGCCATTAATATTTTTATACTATCTCATTACTATCTCTGGTATAGCCTATTCCTATAAGGCCTCTGTTGCAAGATCGCACCTCATTTTTTTATTAAGTAAAAGAGTAGTACAGTCTCTTCAAATTTTCAAATTAAAGCAACCGTGATCTGTTGTAAAAAAAGTATGAAAAGAAATCTTTACCATATTGATGAAGTCAGGTTTCTGATTATTCATCTCATTCTATTTAACCATTGGGCAATAAATTTATTCATGGCAAGAGTGAAAGTAGACTTCAGCCTGGTAAGTTTCTTTTTCGAACTGACCTCGCCATGTCTTGCAATAATATCTGGTTATCTTTTTTTTTATAGAACGAAAGAGAAATTCGATTTCCTGGGAAAACTGAGAGCAAGGGTAGGCAGTTTAATTGTGCCATATGTATTCTGGACCATCACTTTCTTCCTGGCATACTATGCCATGAAGGAGATTTTCATCAGGTTCTTCCATGCAACTTATTGGTATGGCCCCGTGTTGTCTATCAACTTAAAAAATTTTGTTTATGTGTTTAAAAATCCACCCTTAGTAAATTTCTGGTATTTACAAAATCTTGTTTTTATTATACCATTTAATTTTATTATCTATTTTTTTCTAAAAAATAAAATTGCTTTTATCGCTGTTTTTTTGTTTATCATTGCCGCATACGCATTCAGTTGGTTCGGTCTTTTTTTTCAGCCGAGGTTTCTTCCCTTTTACCTACTCGGTTGTTTCATGGGTTATCATGAAGTTGCCGTCCCCAAAGTTCCATTGAATATGTGGGCAACCGGGGCAACAATTATCATCAGTACCGCAGCTGCGGCAGAAACAATTCACATTCAATACACAAGTATATGGGCGATTGTTTTGAAAATTGTTATAGCCACCTTTTTCCTGGTTGCAGTATATAATTTAATAGATGCACACATACATAGCCGGATTGTGAAATACCTGCAAAAAAACAAAACATATTCATTTTTCCTTTTTGCAATAAACATGTTCCTCTTCGGCCTGGTTCAAAGATTCATGTTGAAAATCGGCCTTGAGCCGTTTCTCATCAATAAATATTTTACGCTATTATTCAATATTGTTTCATTTGCTGCAGTACTGACACTGGCCTTGTCGATAGGCAAATTGCTTAAATCAAAAGTACCAGACTTTTATCACTTCATTACAGGCAGGTAAAGTCCGGGAAATGAAAATATCCCGTGCCCCTGTTAATGTTGATGCATTTTTGGCGGACTAATGTGTGCTTCCTTGGCTATGTCAACAACTGCGAAGGCGGTTAGCACAGTCTTTTTATTTCAGGAATTAAAGATCTGTGAGGCTTATGGATTCACCTCACAGAAATAGTTAAGGAAAAATAGTTTGGTAATTCTCTGACAGAAAAGATTAATCGTTCAGCATTATGAGTAATATAAAAGAGAACTAATATAAAGTTGAACTTTTTTTACATACCAACAATATTTCCGAAAGGGGTATTTTTAAAACCCGTCTTTTAACGGGAACTAATAACCGTTTTTTAACGGTATTTTGTTAACGACTTTTTTATTTGGAAAGCATTTCAAGTTTATTATAGATTATTTCAATATTTTGTAAATCGGGCCCGCAGGCTATACCTGCAGCAGCAACTGTAATTCATACCGTCGCCAGAAAAGTACCCTCGCTGATTGCTGCTGATAAAATCAAGTTTGACTTGTGACCATCAGTTTGATGTATTGACGCAAGCCTGGTACACACCAGGTGTAATGCCTTCAACTTTTTTAAATACTCGGACGAAATAATTCACATCGTTAAAACCGCTGAGAAGACTTGCTGTCTGAAGATCATTTTTGGGATCTGAAAGTATTTGTTTAGCAAGTTTTACCCTTTCATTGTTGATATATTCCAGCGGGCTGACTCCTGACTGTTCTTTAAACCATTTGAAAAAAATATTCCTGCTTAAATATGCTTTTCTGCAAAGTAGATTAATAGAAATTTTTTCCGACAAATGCTCCTGTATATAGTTTAGTATATAATGCAGGCGTGTTTGATTGGAGTAATCGCTACTTTCCACAGCCACCTGACGTAAATGTTGGCTTTGTATCAGGCGAATCAGCAATTCTTTTAAATTCAGGTCGGCAAAAATATTTTTTGTTTTATCGCTACTGCTGCAAACCCTGATGATTTTATTAATCACATCCGTAATCTCATTATCATTTGAGAAATGATATTGGTTAAACTGCAATTTCCAGTTATTGGTCTCATCTTTATTGCTGTTATAGTATTCATCCAGGTATTGAATGGTATCATTCACATATTTTGCATCAACGGCAAGAGCGACGCACTGAACAGGATTTTTAAATTCTGCTTCAGGAAAATCAATAATCATCGTTTCGTTAGGGGGAACAATCACGGTTTCTCCGGGTAAATAGTCGAAGGCCGGTTCATTGAAGAGGTGCATTATTTTCTTTCCCCTAATCATACTGGTAACCACAAAATCATTGAAAGTAAGTGGTACGCGGTATGCCTGCTGGTAGCTTTCAAAAATATTCAACTCGCAGTTTTTTAGGTTAAAAATGCGCCGGTTTTCTACCAGAGTTTGCAGGTATTTCGGATGGGTAAGATCAACTTTATTTAAACAACTTTTTACAGGCACAGCGATCGTTTTAAATATGGAAGACTGAAAAAGGAACATCGAATAATGAAGCCGCGATTTATTTCAATGTTCACCTCTCCTTGTTGATTATTTGTTACTGCTTTTTAAATACCGAACATCAAACAGAGAATATCGGATAAGGAAAACCTCCAACCACTTCAGCATTCCCCTTCACTATATTCTTCAAGTTTACCCCGCTTCAGGCAAGCTACAAAAAAACAGGTACAATCGTGCTATAGAAAAGTATGATTGTCATCAAAAGAATTAAATCTTTTCAAAAAATTAGCGTATTCATCAACGATTAAAAACTTCCATATGAGTACTACAACAATTGCAGCGCCAAAGCCAGATGTGGCGGCCCGTCCGGCATTTAAAAAAAGATATAACCATTTTATTGGCGGCGAATGGGTTGCTCCTGAAAGCGGTGAGTATTTTGACAACATTTCGCCTGTTGACGGGAAAGTTTTCACTCAAGCAGCACGCGGCAATGCAAAAGATGTTGAAAAAGCTATTGACGCAGCACACCAAGCATTCCCAAGCTGGAGCAAAACAGCAGCAGCTTCAAGAAGTAATCTATTATTGAAGATTGCACAAATCATCGAAAATAATCTCGAATACCTCGCAACAGTAGAAACCATTGACAATGGAAAAGCAATACGCGAAACGATGGCTGCAGATCTGCCATTGACCATAGACCATTTCCGCTACTTCGCAGGGGTAATAAGAAGCGAAGAGGGAACTATCAGTGAACATGATGAAACAACAGTAAGCATCAATCTTCATGAGCCGATTGGTGTGGTTGGCCAGATCATTCCCTGGAATTTCCCTTTACTGATGGCTGCATGGAAAATTGCCCCTGCTCTCGCTGCCGGATGCTGCGTGGTGGTGAAACCCGCAGAACAAACGCCAACCAGTATTATATGCCTGATGGAGCTGATACAGGATATCCTTCCTGCAGGAGTATTGAATGTGGTAACCGGCTTTGGCCCTGAGGCCGGAAAACCGCTTGCTCAATCTCCGAGAATACAAAAAGTGGCATTTACCGGAGAAACCACAACAGGCAGGCTTATCATGCAATATGCATCAGAAAACCTGATTCCCGTTACCATGGAGCTTGGTGGTAAAAGCCCGAATATTTTCTTTGAATCTGTTGCCTCTGAAGATGATGATTTCTTTGACAAAGCTGTTGAAGGTGCTGTAATGTTTGCATTAAACCAGGGCGAAGTGTGTACATGTCCAAGCCGTATTTTAGTACATGAAAATATTTATGACAAATTTATGGCCCGTGTCATTCAACGCACCAAAGCCATTAAGATGGGCAGCCCACTGGATAAAACAGTGATGATGGGCGCACAGGCTTCTGAAGATCAGTACAAAAAAATTCTCAGTTATCTGGAAATCGGCAAGCAGGAAGGTGCACAGGTCTTAGCAGGCGGGGAAGCTTACCATCAAAACAGTGGCTTGGAACACGGTTATTATATTCAGCCGACTATTTTGAAAGGAAATAATAAAATGCGTGTTTTCCAGGAAGAAATTTTTGGGCCTGTTACCTGTGTTACCACTTTCAAAACTACCGAGGAAGCAATACAAATCGCCAACGACACCCTGTATGGGTTAGGCGCTGGTGTGTGGACAAGAGATGCCCATGAAATGTACCAGGTTCCGAGGGCTATCCAGGCAGGAAGGGTTTGGGTAAACTGTTATCATGCCTATCCGGCTCACGCTCCATTCGGAGGTTATAAAAAATCAGGCTTTGGTCGGGAAACACATAAAATGATGCTGAGCCATTACCGGCAAACAAAAAATATGCTGATATCATACAGCAAAAGCAAGCTGGGATTTTTTTAACAGAGCAGGCAAAACCGGCAATGCAGCATTAGCGGCAGACAGCGGCTATAAGCCGCTGTTTTATCTTTAAAAAAATGGTGATGATAAAACGTGTTATACCAACCGGCAAAGCAGTTGAACTGATTGAAAAATTAAAACAAATGCATGGCCCGTTGATGTTCCATCAAAGCGGCGGTTGCTGCGATGGATCGCAACCCATGTGTTTTGCAGAAGGTGAATTTAAAATCGGCAACAGCGATGTATATCTTGGTAATGTAGCAGGCTGCAAATTTTATATGAATAAAGATCAGTTTGAATATTGGAAACATACCCAGCTCATATTGGATGTAACACCGGGCCGTGGAAGCAGTTTCTCACTTGAAATTCCCCTGGGCGTCCGGTTTTTTATACAATCGAGGATTTTTTCTGAAGAGGAATTGGCTAAGCTGGAACCAACAACAAATTAATTTTTTTGTGCCCTGTATCGGGCATATCGTTTAACATTCTTACGCCGCACTCGTTTACTGAAAGAACTTTATTCGGCCTGGGTCCCCTTGTTACCACCGGCACCTATGCAAACAGCTTATACTAAATAATACCGCGGTTAGCTATAAAGAATCGTAATAAAATGACCATTGTTTTCTGGCAGAACCGCCAAAAATACCAAAGCCGTTTTTTATATTACCTTGTGGCGATGACAAATTACCAACAGGAAAATTCCCGAAATTCAGGTTATACCTTTCATATTGAAAGAGGTAGTCATACAATTCTTTACTTACCGATTTTACCCTTACCTGTACAACACCCTTCTGAGTAGAATCTGCCGCCTTGAAATAATCTCTTGAAATATAAAATTCCGTTTCGTACTGATGGCCGTTAAATAACGAGTCGGTGATAAAAATTCTGCTATAGGCACTGTCTAAAGTGCCAATTCCCGCATTTGCCGTGTTATTATCCCTGGTAAAAACATTTAGCTGAAGATATTGATGCGTCAGTATGGTATCCGTATATAAAACCACATTAGGGTTATTTTGTACCTGCTGGTATAAATTATAACCTTGTTGCGTATTATAATCATACCTTGTTCCCTGCCAGTAAAAATACTTAAAGGTATTTACCAATTGCTTTACCGCATCGAATATGTAATAATTTTTTTGCGCTGCAGCATCATTGATTGTAAATGCAAAACGTAACACTTTTTTGCCATTGAGATCATCCGTTTCGGTTTCCGTTTTCTTTGCTGAAAAACTATCAGGTACAACAGTGGTTGCTTCGATACTTCCTAACAAAGGATCTGTTGCAGATAAGGTATAAGTATTATTATTAACAAATACAGATGTGCCTGAATATACAGCCATCGGGTTTGATGTAAAATCCGACGTTGTATTGAGTAATAATGTTTGCGTACCCGCACCCTGCCCGGTGATAATTGCATCAACATTATCCAGTTTTGAAAATATGATTGTATTCCCAGTTCCTGCAGCAAGTGTACTGCCAATAGGAATATTTGCCGTATCGCCAGCTGTTATTTCTGCCAGCACCACTAATTTATCAGGAAGACTTTTAGTATTGTAACCGCTTTTTGTGCAGGAAAAAATAAATACAGACAGAAATATTATGACAACATCAAAAACGATGTTACCGTATCTCCATCTATTAAATAATATAAATTTATCAATTGCCATATTCAGAATTTCAGCGTAACAGATAAATAAGGGATCATCATATAGTTAACGATATTATTTTGTATCAATATGTTCTTGGTAGTTAATGAGCCTAACAGGTCATAGGAATATTGATCAGGTGAACCGGTGATATTATATACTCCTGCCGTGATCAGCAGTTGCAATCTTTTTTCGTTCAAACTATGATAGCTTAGTGCAGCATCAAGTCGCTGATTGTTCGCCGCACGATATTGATTGGTACCGGTGAACTGGTACAGGAAACGGTAATTTTTCAGCAAGTCATCAGGATTGGTTTCCTGCTGCGCAGCGTTATAATCAGGATAAATATAATCTGGTAATGAAACCGCATCCCCTGTGGAAAAAGACCACAGACCTGACACATCAAATCGTTTGCTGATATGAATAACAGCACCGGCATTCAACACATGCCTGCGATCATATTTGTAAGGAAATTTATTCCCGTTATTAATATCAGCAAACTGTCTCCAGCTCCACGACAACGTATATGAAATATGCAATGCTATTTTGTTTGAAGACCATTGCAATATGGATTCAACACCATAACTCCATCCCTTACCTGACTCAATATTCTGTTCCCAGTTATTTTGATTGATGAATAATGTAGCACCATTGGCGTAATTCGTAACGTTGACAAGCGATTTATAATAACCCGTTACAGAGAACAGCAATCCTTTCCTGTTGTTAAATGAATATCCAAGATTGTACGATTCGCTCCGCTCAGGCAATAAAGCAGCTGTACTTGGAACCCAAAAATCCGCATTTAATCCGACATAAGGATTAGTAACCAGATGCAGGAATTGCGTCATCTGGTTATAGGATGCGAACAGATTATTTTTATGGTTTATTTTATAGCTGATGAAAAAGCGGGGCTGAAAAGAAAGATTAGCATAACTGTCAAACATATATTCAGACAAATGAAAACCCGGCCTGATAACCATCCTGCTCAGGGGTTTCCACTCCAATTCTCCATATCCGGATATTTCATCGAATGCAAGTGGGGTAAAAGATGTAAATCCACTTTTATTGTCTTCGAGGTGTTGCGTGATTTTTGTTTCAAACGGCTTAACTATACTATGCTTATATTCAGCCCCTGTATTTAACCTTGTTTTATTGGTAATATAAATCTCCGCCTGCAGCTTCGCCTTGTAATGTTCAATGGAAGACATCGTGCCCAACGATCTCGTCTGCACAGTCTCTTCTTCATCATTCAGCAAACTGTATTTATACCCTCCTAAATTGTGATACTTGCTGTAATCAGCAGAAATATTAATAAAAGATTTAGCTCCAAACAAATGATTCCAACCTACAGAACCTAATGTGTTGCCCCATTCATGAAGATTATCCGTATTACTGGATGTCTGGTTGATTTTATCAAGCCCATTGTAAAAATTCAGCATCAGTTTGTTATTTTTATTGATGAGCTGCGTTAACTTGGCATCAACATCATAAAAATCCGGCTGAATGTTAATTTGTGACTGGTTCCATAAAGGCGAAGGCCAGCTATGCCTGAAGGAAGCCATCACCGCAGTCTTATTTTTAACAATCGGCCCTTCCACTGTTAATGAGCCGGACAGGATGCCGGCATTTGCTTCACCCTGCCAGGTTTTCATATTACCATCCTTGGTATACACATCCATTACAGATGAAAGCGAACCACTGTATTTTGCAGGGAAATCATTTTTAAAAAACTGCATACTTTTCAGTGCAGTCTGATTAACTATGGAGAGTGCGCCCAGCATATGCGAAGGGTTATACACCTGTGTACCATCCATCAAAAAGAGGTTTTCATCAGGCCCTCCTCCCCTAACCAGCATGCTGCTCAAATTTTGCGACACATTTAAAACCCCGGGTAATGTATACGCAGAACGGACAGGGTCGTTTTCGCCTAAAAAATAATTGTAGTTATCTCCATTGGCATCCGGTATTTTGTCCGAGCCGTTTTTCTTAAGATTATCATCCGTAGTTACATAAATCTCCTGCATAATAGCATGGGGGGCAAGTTCAAAATCAAGCCTTGTATTTGAATGCAGAGACAGTTCAATTTTTTTTTGCGCGTACCCAACATAAGAGACCAGTAATTCATGATCTCCCTCCGGCAAACTAAAACTAAAATAACCATGTGCATTCGTAATAACGGCTTTCTGTTTACCGGATTCCATAATGGTTGCATCAATCATCGGTTCTTTACTGTCGTTCTCTTTTACAAAACCATATACGACATAAGATGGCACTAAATCATCTGTGTTGATGATTTCTGAAGAAGGAGCAAGTATGAGTTTATTATTTTTTTCAAGCAACCTGATTTTCTGTCCTTCCAGTATTTTTTGAAGAACCTGGCCGATGGACTTCTGCTTATTATCTGTTTCTATGACTTTTTCAAGATCAATATTATTTGAAGAAAATTCAATAACAACCCCAGTTTTGGCATTGATATCATTGAGAAAAGATTTAACTGTAGCTTTTTTCTGATCAGGCTGATATGCGCGGGAAAGCAAATCCTTTTTTTGGGCAATACAAGGCCTCACTGCCAAACAGAAGGTCAGGTTAGCTATTAATAAGATGAAGAGCCTCATCAAGCGATTAGGATATGTCGTTTATGGTAATTTATTTCACGGGACGATAATTTGCCGATAAAGGTTTCTGTAAAATTATATTCAGCCGGCCTGCTATATTATTTTTCGTTCAAAATGACTATACTATCCTTGCTTTGCTGAACAGTCAACCCGGTTACCATGTGTATTTCATCGAGTACCTGGTTAAGGCTGTTGCCTTCAAAACTTAGGTTTACTCGAATGCTATCCCCTGTTGATTCCAATGCGCCGGATAGTACAATATTTGATTTGTAATAATTATTCAGCTCAGCAACCATCTTTTTTAAAGATACATTATCGAACTTCAACAAACCGCTTTTCCAAGATAAGTAATTATCGTCCGTGACACTGTCTGTCTCAAATACTTTGCCAACAAATTTTGAAGCTTGTTTTTTATTAAGAATAACTGCAACTGAACTATCAGATTTGTCAGTAACTTTTACCGTTCCTGTTTCCACAAAAACACGTTCTTCATTATCAGTTGACCTGATAAAAAAGGAAGTTCCGATATCTTCAATAACACATTTACGGGTAAATATTGTAAAAGGTGCAGCTTCATTATGCAAAATTTCAAAATACGCTTCTCCCGATAAATTCAGATCACGCTTATTCATGCCAAAATTGGCATGATACCTGATACTGCTGCCTTGTCTCAGCGTCACAAAACTTCCGTCGGGTAATCTTAATTTTTTATTTGCCCCCGAAGCCGCTATGCTGATGAGCGCATCCTTTTTCTGATTCGAATGATAATAATAATAAACCAATGAAGCTGCTGCAATGAGTATAACCATTGACGCTGCAATTTTCACAAAGTGGAATGGTATTTTTTTTGAAGTATGGTTATTCACATAGGCAGTTGTTGAAATTTTTTTTTCAACCACTTCCCATGCTTTGGTTCTATCAAAATATGTATCGTAGGCAAGCCTGGCGCTTTCCTTCCATATTCTTTCCAATTCATCGTAATCATGACGGTTATCCGGGCTTTCATTCAGCCACGCCAGAAGCTCTTTTTCTTCATCTGCAGTCGCTTCATTATTCAGCCTCCTGTAAATAATCTCCTCCATATGTTCGTTGCTCATCATAACTATGTCTATTAAAAAAACAGGTTTTTTACAAAACCCCCTACGTTATTGTTAATAATTGACTGAAAACATGTTAATACGAAGAAAAGAACAAGAGGTCTATTGCTTTTTACAAAATTTTTTAAAATTTTGAGTGCTTTACCAATCTGGTTTTCCACTGTTTTTATAGAAATCCCGAGCGATTGTGCAATTTCTTTATACGAAAGGCCGCTGACCCTGCTTAGTAAAAAAACTTCTTTGCACTTTGGAGGTAACAAAGACATTGCTCTTTTAACCAGGTGAAAATAAGAATTGTTTTCATCCTGCTTTTCATCGGGCATTGTGGACAGTTCTTTATCAGCCTGATCGCTTTGCACAAATTGTTCCTTTTTATTTTGTTCAATTTGCGAAAGGCAATTATTGCGAACTGCAGTAAACAAATAATATCGTATGGATGGGGAGCCTATAATATCTTGTCTCTTCTCCCACACCTTTACAAAAACTTCCTGAACAATATCTTCAATTATATTTTTGTCGCTTAAAAATCCGAGCGCATAATTACAAAGTGCATTATAATGCGCCTCAAATGCTGTTTTAAATTCTTCATGTTTTTTTTCATTATCTGAAAACATCGGCCAGGCTTAAGTATTAAGGTCATCAATAATTTCTTCGGCGATAAATTTAGTATAAAAAATTACGCATTGGGTTTCAATAAATTATTTTAAAAAAATATTTTTTTGCGTAGGGGTTTTCAGGATTTTCTTGTTTTATGACAAGAAATACTATCAGTTATTTCTTTACCCACGCACCTAACCGTACGAATTGTATAGCTCTGGAATATACAATCAAATGAATTTATTGATGTTGACTAAAAATTATTGTACAAAAAATAAAACAGTTTCAAACCAAACTGTTTTATTTTTTAACTGATAATCCAAACACTATAAAAATCCGAGATTTATGAAAGTGACCTATCTGATTCTATCGCTATTCGTTTTAATTATTCTCGTTAGTATTAGTTGCCAGCATCAAATTCAATTTCCCAAAACAAGCGGTACAGGTGATACCACAGTAGTTACTGTTCCCCCACCTCCTCCGCCCCCTGTTGATACCGGTTCTTCCTGTAGTGCAGACACTGTTTATTTTGCCAACACCATTCTTCCGTTGTTGAATTCAAGTTGTGCTACTTCCGGTTGCCACGATGGTAAATCCAGTGGTGATGCCGGACAATACACTTTGAATACCTACACAGGCATTATGAAAATTGTAAAGGCAGGTAACCCAACGGGAAGTAAACTGGTTAGCATTATTTCAGGCGGGCAGATGCCACCAAAAGGGCATCCTGCCGTTACTGCAACGCAGCTTGACCTGATAAAAACCTGGATATCTCAGGGTGCACTGAATAATAGTTGCACGCAAAAATCCTGCGACACCAGTAATGTTACTTATTCAAACTCCGTTGTGCCCATTTTACAAACTTATTGTACAGGTTGTCATGGGGGCTCTTCTCCATCAGGTGGAGTTGATCTTACCACTTATTCCGGTGTATCTGCAGAGGTTAGCAACGGAAAACTATGGGGCGATATCAGCCATGCCTCCGGTTATAATGCCATGCCACTTGGTGGTTCATCATTATCATCGTGCCAGTTAAGCACAATCAGCAGTTGGATAAATAAAGGAGCGCCAAATAATTAATTCCATTCTTATGAAGATAAAATTATTACTGTTAGCATTGGTAGTAGGAATGTCAGCCTGTTATTACGACAAGGAACAATTATTGACCCCGCCAAAAACATCCGGGGGCACCTGTCAGAATTATAGTTTCAGCACTGATGTAAGTCCGCTTATAACGGCAAGTTGCAGCAATGGTTCTGGATGCCACGGATCGGGCAGTACGAACGGGCCGGGCGCATTGACCACTTACGACGAAATGAAAAATGCCGCCTCGCAAATGCAGGCTTCCATACTTGCAGGACGTATGCCGCTGGGATCGAGCCTGACATCGGCACAGATTCAGACAATAACCTGCTGGATCAGTAACGGAACACCTAATAATTAAAACAAAACCCATGAGCAGGAAAAAAATTATACTGATTGTTTTTGCTTTCCTCTTTGTTACAGGAGGCGCCTTCGGCACTTATGAATTTTTCAGGGGCAACCCGGACATGGTTACACAAAAGGCCGATTTTATTATCGGGGCTCCTGACTTGTTGCACGAATTTGCAACGAATGATTCCGGTGCAACAAAAAAGTATATCGGTAAAATCATCGAAGTAAAAGGCACGGTAAAAAAAGTTGAAAAAGATGATCAGGATTTTTTTACAGTTGTAGTTGCCGAAACAGGTAATCCTTCTTCAATACGCTGCGCTATTGATTCTACCAAAAAGAACGAAGCCCTGCAACTCAAAGAAGGAACAATAACATCTGTAAAAGGAATTTTTACCGGGTACAACAAAGATGAAACAGGCTTATTGGGATCCGACATCCAGATGAACCGGTGTGTAATAAGTACATACTTAAAAAAATAGCTTATCGAAAAATCTATATCTAAACAATTTTTATTATGAAAAACTTCCTCTTCGCGACAACACTGGTTTGCGCCATGACGGCAGCAAACGCTCAAGACAAATTTTTTACCAAATCCGGTAAAGTGTATTTCAATGCTTCGGCAAAACTGGAAAAAGTGGAAGCCACCAACAGAACAGCCATTGCAGTGATAGATACGAAAACCGGCGATCTGCAAATGGCAGTAATGATGAAAGCTTTTGAGTTTGAAAAAGCCCTGATGCAGGAACACTTTAATGAAAATTATGTAGAAAGCGATAAATACCCGAAATGCCAGTTTGTTGGGCAGATATTGAATAACTCAAATGTCAACTATGCTAAAGACGGTATTTATGATGTGAAAGTAAAGGGGAAAATGACATTGCACGGAAAGGATAAAGATGTAGAAGCTAATGGCAAAATAATCATTGAGAAAGGGAAATTGATGATGAATTCTGACTTCATTATTATGCTGTCAGATTTTAACATCAGCATTCCTGGCTTGGTTAAGGAAAATATTTCCAACGAAACCAAAATTTCAGTGGACTGCTCTCTTGATCCGCTAAAAAGCTGATCGGTTTACACTCATTTACCCTTAGTTAACACCATAACAAGCTCGGACATGAAATTTTCCAAACTACTTGGTATATACGGCTTCCTGTTGTTTTGCTTTTTGAATACAGTACGGGGGCAACAAAACCCTGATCAAAACCCAGAGCAAAAAACGCAGCAAAAAAAGGCAACGCAGCAGAAAGGGCAGCAAAAAACAGTTACAAAAAATGCACAAAGCACTCCACAAAAAAGCTCCCGGCAGAGTTTGCCATTGAAGCCTGCTGTACAACAAAAGGCATCAGTAGATACTACAAAAAATATGCAGGCGCCTGCACAGAAAAGTACATCACAGAATGTACAAAACCAAACAAGTATTGCGCCTGCACAGCAACAAAAAGCGGCTCCTGCACAAACACAGGATTTGTTGCAGTTACTTGGTGAAGAGAGGCCCCATAAAGAATATATTGCCAATGCATTTAAATCAACGCGTGTGATCAGCGGACAGTCGATGGAGTTTTTAGGGGCAGGTGTGCTGGACTTTCGCATCCTCCACCGTTTTGGTTTGGTGAATGAAGGCGTAAGTAATTTTTACGGTTTTGATGAAGCAAAAATGCGACTGGGTCTCGATTATGGTATTTCAAGAAACCTTATGGTAGGTATCGGCAGAAGCACACTTGGCAAAGAACTTGATGGTTTCATCAAGTTCAGGCCGGTGTGGCAATCAAAAGGGCCGGGATCATTTCCGTTCTCGATAGTATTGGTAACCTCAATGACACTTGACCCTACAAAAGCGCCACCTTCCGATACACTTAAATTTCATTTTTTTACATCAAGGCTGAATTATTATAATGCCATTATCATTGGCAGGAAGTTCAGTGAAGCATTCAGTTTGCAGCTAACCCCCGAAATGGTACACCAAAACCTTGTGGATTCTGTTTCTACATCAAACGATGTGTATGCTTTGGGCATTGGGGCAAGAATTAAATTATCCAGGCGTGTGGCCTTTGTGGTCGATTATCATTATATAGCCTATGGATTGAAAAAAGGCACTTATTCCGATCCGCTTTCCATTGGCTTTGATATTGAAACCGGCGGGCACGTTTTCCAGCTGCATTTCTCAAACAGCCAGGGAATGAACGAAAGGGCGCTGCTGCTTGGAACCACCGATCAATGGAGCAAAGGTGCTATTCGTTTTGGCTTTAACTTATCAAGAGTGTTTACCATTAGCAAACCAAAATCTCTATCACATAACAGGTAGTATGGGTATAGATTAATTAAACCCCGTCCTCGATGGTGAACCGCTTCACATTAACCTGGAAGCGGTTTCATTTTTTTATCCTGAAACCGGCTTTCGAAAAATGGTATATTTATGATTGCGGTTAGCTAAACCGTAAAAAATATAATGAGAACCGAACAGGAAATATTAGATCTCATTATGCATGTCGCCACAGCCGACGAACGCATCAGGGCTGTTGTACTGAATGGTTCAAGGGCCAACCCTGACGTAAAAAAAGATCATCTCCGGGATTTCGATATTGTGTGTTTCGTTCATCATATCAATTCATTTTTAGACAACCACTACTGGATAAATATTTTTGGGGAAAGAATTATTCTGCAAGTGCCCAAGATGATGGATATCGGGGAAACAAATAAAGATCCGTCTTTTCAATATCTGATGCTGTTCAAAGACGGAAACAGGATCGACCTGACCCTTTTCCCGGTTAATAAAATAAAAAGTGATTATGTGAAAGACAGTTTAACCATGGTGTTGCTCGATAAAGACAAACTTTTTGCTGATTTGCCTGAACCTTCCCAAAAGGATTATCTCATAAAACCGCCTGCAGAAAAAGAGTTTCTCGATTGCTGCAATGAATTTTGGTGGGTAAGCACTTATGTAGCCAAAGGGTTATTACGGAATCAGGTTACCTATGCAAAAGAAATACTTGAAATCCCTGTACGGAATATGTTTATGAAAATGATTGAATGGTATATTGGTTTGCAAACCCATTTTTCAGTATCATTCGGCAAAGCAGGAAAAAATATGCAGATACATCTTCACCGGACTCTGTATAAAAAAATATTATCTACTTACCCTGACGCGGAAAAGGAAAATATCTGGCAGGCTGTATTTGAAATGGCTGTATTATTCAGCGAGTTTGCCCATGAAACCGCTAATGCCATGAATTTTAAATACCATGAAGAGGAAGAAAAAAATGTAATGGAATATTTGAAAAAGGTTTACGAAAACAGCTAAACGAAAAATAAAAATTTCCCTTTAACAGCACAATGGCAGCACAGCAGATGAACGAAATGCGACGCAACGATGCTGATGAGGGAACAAATGCCGGTATCAAAAAAATAAAAAGCTGTTTTTTGCTAACCGGCTTCAATTTTTTCAGGAAAGTGCCCCGGAACGGAGTTGAACCGTTACGACCGTTGCGGGTCACAGGATTTTAAGTCCTGCGCGTCTACCAGTTCCGCCACCGGGGCCAAACAAAAAATTCCATCCGTAAAGCAGGAATGGAATTTTGCCGGAGCGGAAGACGAGGCTCGAACCCGCGACCTCAACCTTGGCAAGGTTGCGCTCTACCAACTGAGCTACTTCCGCATTTTGTAACTGTAAGAACTTTTAAGGGACTGCAAAAATAAGGTTTGCAGTCTTCTTATAAAAATATTTTACTGATTATTTGTATTGCGGAGTATATAAGGTATTACCCGGAACTTCTACTTCCGGTTTACCCTTATAACGATGTGTGTATAACCCATAACAACCGCCAAGCAGAAAAGCAACAATACAAAATACCTGCAGGTAAAAAAGGAACACCGATGAATTGACCCAGCTATGAGCGAAATCTTTCAATTTGGGGTCATTATATTCTTGTACTTCTTCCATAGTTTTAAATTGCAGGGCAAAAATAATGTATAGATTGAAAAAATCAGTTTTTGTTTTTAACAATTTCCGTAAAAGTTTTTTTACCCCTGATAAAATGTTGCCAAACGATACTTTGTTTCCACCAGCCATTTAATGGCCTGCTTTTATGATGCGGAAAATTGCTTTCACTTTTCCGGAACAACAGCCAGTATGTAAAAGCCAGGTGGGCTTTCAATACTTCAAAAAAATAAATGGCCCCGTTTGAAAACAGGAATTTAAACCCTGAAACGGCATCCAGAAAAATTCTCAAAGGAATTTTCCATGCGGCCTGTGCAAATGGCAGGTTCTTGGCCAGCATAATCATGTTATTCCGGAAATTCAGGAAAGTTTTTTTTGGACTTTCCCTTTGCAAAGTGCCGGCCCCGACATGGTACACTTTCGATTTCGGGCAGGCATAAACGTTATAACCGGCAAGCTGCAAACGCCAGCAAAAATCAATCTCTTCCATGTGGGCAAAAAAATAATTGTCAAACCCTTTCAGCTGGTGGAAAAGTTCGGCTTTCACAAACAAAGCAGCGCCGCTGGCCCAGAACACGGCTGCGTTATTGTCATATTGCCCCTTATCTTTCTCACAGCTTTCAAACAACCTGCCCCTGGCGAAAGGATAGCCTAAGTAATCCATCCAGCCACCGGCTGCACCGGCATATTCAAATATATCCTTGTTGGTATAAGAAAGTATTTTCGGTTGTGCGGCACCGATAGTATGATCAGCCGCCATCAATTCGATAACGGGCTCTATCCACCCGGCATCAACCTCCACATCTGAATTCAGCAATACATAATAGTCGCTTTGAACCAATGCCAGCGCTTCATTATAGCCCTTCGCAAAACCGTGATTTTCTTTAAGTGAAATGATTTTTACATCGGGAAAATTTTGCTGCATCCACGTTACCGAATCATCGGTGGATGCATTATCAGCCACGATCACTTCTTTATTGGTGTATGTACTTCTCAATACCGACGGCAGGAACTGCTGCAGGTAATTGCGGCCGTTCCAGTTTAATATAACAATGGCTACTTTCGGAAGCACTTTTATTGGAATAATTTTTTCAAAAATAAGAGATGTGCCCCAGAACATTTTAAATATGCTGCAGAAATACTCGGGAACAGGAAATATAGCATCTCTGCACTTTCATGCAAACACCAATAATTGCATAAATTCGGTGCATGATCCAACCATTCCTCAACTGGAGATCGCTGATTACTATTATTGCTATCGCGATTGTTACCGGAACCATTTTTTATTCGCAATACCTGGCTAAAAAAATTGCAGGAGAAGAAAGACAAAAAGTAGAACAATGGGTAGCAGCCAGTAAGGCCATTATGAATGGGGCCGACCTGGCGCTGCCGAGTTTGATCCGGAACGAACAGCATTCCATTCCCATTATTGAGACGAATGAGAAAGACAGTATCAGCGGTTGGGTAAACTTAGATTCCGCTAAAGCAGAAAACGATACCCATTACCTTTACGAAAAATTAAAACAATTCAAATCGGAACATGTACCGATTGAAATCAAACTCACGGATACGCCTGTGTATACTGCTAACCGTTATTATTACGGCCACACCATTTTACTCGACGAAGTAAAATATTATCCCCTGGCGCAGTTATTTATCGTAGCCCTGTTTATTTTTTTCACGATATATACCATTAGTATAAGAAATAAAGCAACGCAAAACCAGTTATGGGCAGGTATGGCAAAGGAAACGGCACACCAGTTGGGCACCCCGGTATCTTCATTAGAAGGATGGGTAGAAGTATTGAAAGAAAGCGATACCGATCCGAAAATGGTTTCGGAAATTCAGAAAGATGTAAGCCGGCTGAAACTGGTGACCGACCGTTTTGGAAAAATTGGCAGTAAACCAAAACTGGAAGAAAAGGATCTGGTGGCACAAATACAAAATATGGTCGATTATATCAGGAAGCGGGCTACGGGCAAAGTGCATTTCAGTATTGATACCCATAGTAACAATGAAGTATTGACCATGGTCTCGCCCCCACTTTTTGACTGGGTAATAGAAAACCTGTTAAAAAACGCATTGGATGCCATGGAAGGTAAAGGAGAAATTCATATTGATATCATGCAACAGGATAAAGAAATTTTTATAGATGTAGGCGATACCGGAAAAGGCATAACAAAATACAATATCCGGAAAGTTTTCAAACCGGGATTTACTACAAAAAAGCGCGGATGGGGACTGGGGCTGAGTTTATCCAAACGCATTATTGAAGAATATCACGGGGGGAAACTGTTTGTAAAGCAATCCGAACCTGGAAAAGGAACTACTTTCAGGATTGAGATGAAGAAAGTGTAAGCTATATAATAATGCGGCGTATGGGATAAGGATTATGTGGTTTGCTGGAAAACATTATTTTTGCAGCCATCTCTATTAAAGAATGAATGAGAATTGCGGCGGTGGCGAAATTGGTAGACGCACTACTTTGAGGTGGTAGCGGCCGAAAGGCTGTGAGAGTTCGAATCTCTTCTGCCGCACAAAAGCGAAGCGCATGCTTCGCTTTTTTTATTGCTTCTTTTATTACATCGAAATTGTTATCATTCAGACCTGTCAGGTTTTACAAACCGGACAGGTCTTTGCAACGATCATAAAATTTATTTTGCGCATACCTCCACAGCCTGAAGCACAATAGCGGCTTTACTGATGAATGAAATGCGACGCAACGATGCTGAAGAGAGAACAAATGCCGGTATCAACATCCTATTCAGTAAATTGCCAAAAAAACCTTCATGCCCACCAATATAAAATGCCCGAATTGCGGTACCGAGTTCCCGATGGAAGAAGCGGTTTCGGAAGAATATAAAAAAGAACTGCGGGAACAGATGCTGGCCTACAAAAAACAAAAAGATGAAGAGTTCCTGAAAAGAGAAAAAGATTTTCAGCTTGCTATTCAAAATAAAGATGCGGAATTTGCCAAACGTTTGCAGGATGAAAAAAATGTATTGCAAAAGACACTTGAGGAAAACCTGCGCAAATCCATTTCATCTGATTATGAAAACCAGCTGAAGCTTTTGCAGCAATCCAATAAAGACAATGAAGAAAAGCTGCGTATGTCGAGACAAAAAGAACTGGAATTCCTGCAAAAAGAAAAAGAGCTGAAAATAAAGGAAGCGGAAATGGAAATTGCCGTGCAACGGAAATTGCTGGAAGAAAGGGATAAAATGAAAGGGGAACTGGTAAAAGAAGAAGCGTCGAGAATGGAACTGAAGGAACAGGAATTTCAATTGAGGGTGAGAGAACTGGAAAAACAACTCGATGACCAGAAAAAACTAACGGAAGAAATGAAACGCAGGCAGGAACAGGGTTCCATGCAATTGCAGGGCGAAGTGCAGGAATTGCTGCTGGAAGAAATCCTCCGTAATGCTTTTCCGTTTGATGCGGTGCAAGAAGTTGGCAAAGGCATTCGCGGGGCAGATTGTATACAAACCGTACGCAATCATTTCGGACAGGAATGCGGGAAAATTATTTATGAAAGCAAGCGTACCGAAAATTTCAGTAACGACTGGATTGAAAAGCTGAAAGCAGATATGCGCAGCCAGGGTGCTGATATTGCCGTGATCGTTACCAAAACAATGCCAAAAGACATGACACAATTCGGCGAAAAAAATGGAGTGTGGATTTGTTCATTTACAGAAGTAAAAGCAGTCGCTCATTTAATTCGTGATGGGGTTATCAAGATTTTTAATGCAGGCAAAAGCCAGCAGAATAAAGGCGACAAAATGAATTTATTATATGATTATCTGACCAGCACCGAATTCAGCGAGCAATGGAAAGCCATCCGCGAAGGGTTCATGTCAATGAAACAATCGATCCAGAAAGAACGCGATGTAATGGAGAAATTATGGAAGGCCAGGGAGAAACAACTTGAAAAAGTTTTGCTAAATGCTTCACATGTAAAAGGTTCCATTGAGGGCATTGCCGGGCAGGACTCTATTGACCTGAATTTACTGGACAGTACGGAAAATTTTATTGAGGAATAATTTTTGTTGCGATTAAAATCGGTACAGTTTATACAGCTTAAAATCTTATCGAATATAAAACACTCCGTGAATGATGAGTAAGCTACCATCATTCAACGGAGTGATGTTTTCAAGGGGGAGCTACGCTACTATGGTTTCTCAATTCGTATAACTGTGCCCGCCATTGACCCAGTCAGTAATTTTTTGCTTATCAGAAGCTGACAATGCACCGGAAGGTGGCATGGTTCCTTTAGTCACCGCTGCACTCTGTATTTTGGAATAATTATTAATGATGTTGCAGTCTGTATCAAAATTATATCCGCCGGAACTCCCTCCGTTGGTATGGCAGCCGCTGCATTTTGAAAGTATCAGCGATTTAACGGCGCTGTATTGTGTACCTGCCTGCATCGTAGCAACCGTTGCTGTGCTGGTGGTAGTGCAGCCATTCCCATCTTTCACACCGATGGTATAATTTCCTGCCGCCAGGTTGCTGAATGTTCCGCTTGCCTGGTATGCACCGCCATTAATATTGTATGTAAAGCCTGTTGAACCGCTTGCTGAAACAGTCAGGCTACCACTATTGCCACTGGTTGAACAGGGAACGGCTGCTACTGCCGTATATGTTACAGATATATTCACCGATGAGCAGGAATTAGCCTGAGACAATGTGATTGACGCCGACCCGGTACAACCTCCGGAACTTTTCGCTGAAACGGTGTAAGTGCCGGCCGCCAGGTTGCTGAATATATTGCCAGACTGGTATGCACCGCCATTAATGCTGTAAGTAAACCCGCTGCCACCGCTTGCCGAGGCTGTTATGCTTCCGTTTGAACCTGAGGCAGGATCTGTTTTTGTTAAGCTAACGGTGATGGTTATCCCAGAACAGGCACCACCTTGTGACAGTGTGATGGATGCAGATCCCGAGCACCCTGCAGCGCTCTGCGCCGTTACGGTATAAGTGCCTGCAGCCAGGTTGCCAAAGTTGCCACTCGACTGGTAAGCACCGCCGTTGAGGCTATATGTAAGCCCGGCCGCACCACTTGCTGTAGCCGTAATACTTCCATTTGCACCTGAGGTAGGATCCGTTTTTGACAGGCTGACTACAATATTTACACCTGCACAGGGATCAACCATGGCATCAATCGTTACGGTTGTTGATACTGTACAGCCGTCAGCATTTTTTGCAGTAACGTTGTAATTACCTGCTGCAAGGCCAGTAAAATCACCTGATGATTGAAATGCGCCGCTATTCAGGCTAAATTGAAAGCCGCTCCCACCAGAAGCTGATACGCTTATTTCTCCATCCGATTTGCCAGAACTTGTATTTGTTTTGGTAATCGTTAAAGAAGGTGGTGTTCCTTTACAGGGATCGCTGGTGTTCACATCAATATTTGCGGTATCCGTGCACCCGGCCGAGCTCATGACCACTACATGATAGTTTTTAAAAGGGGTTAATCCCGTAAATACACTATCGCTCTGAAAGGGGCCGCCGTTCAAACTGTATTTAAAGCCTGTGCCACCTGTCGCCGAGGCCGCAATAATGCCATCTGAATTATTTATGGTAGCATCTGTTTTGGTCAATGTTAATTTTAATATATGGTCATTACAGTTTACAATATATTCATGCTTGCAGGAACCGGGGAGAATAAACACGGCAGTTGCTATCAGGGCATAGATAATCAATACTAAAAACTTTTTCATGAGCAGTGATTTATTTTATATAATACAGTCAATATCTTCCTTGCAGCTCAGCATAAAAGAATCATGTGAACCGGTGGAAATATTTATAGTCTTAGGGAAGCAGGTGGTTAATTGAAAAGATAACGGTGATGGATATCCTACAAAATATATATAGTCGAAATTTGACAAATTTCATGCCAGCAGGCTGTAAAGCTTTATAATTTTAATTATCCTGAAAAAAAAGTGAATTGACGTTGAAAAAATTTTATCACTTTTAACAGAGCCCGCGTAGGGGTATGATTATTCGAATTCAATAACAACCGCAAACTCTTCATAAAATAAAAAAGGTTTAAAAAATAATCCATTAGTTTCGGGTAAGGTTTGATCAGAAAAATCTGTTTCGAGCTAAACCTTTTACCAGCTCATGATGAAAAAAATAATTTACTCTTCTTTTATTTTATGCATTTATTTACTGCATGCAAATAACCCTGTTTACAGTCAACCGCTTTATTATCCTGATTCGATATGGCAAACCAAAACACCTGAAGAATTAAAAATGAACGCAGCTTTGCTGGACAGTGCAGTGAGCTTTGCTATTCACAACGACAGCAAAACAAACTATAATTTAAAAATAGCCAATTATGAAGCATATGCCAATGAACCAAATTACAGGATACTTGGCCCGATGAAGGACAGAGGGAAACCGGCGGGGCTGATTATCCGGCATGGTTATATCGCTGCCCAATGGGGAGATGTTAACCGCGTAGACATGACATTCAGCGCAACAAAAAGCTATTTATCAACTATCGCAGGGCTTGCTGTTGACAATCATCTCATTCAAAATATAGACGATCCCGTAAATAAATATGTTATTGACAATACGTATGAAGGGGCTCACAATTCAAAAATTACCTGGAGGCACCTTTTAACGCAATCCTCAGACTGGTCAGGTTGCCTTTTCGATATCTGCGATTGGGCCGATCGTCCGGAGCCTAAAAATGCTGATATCGATGAATGGAAAAGACGCCCTTTATATGAGCCGGGAACTCACTTTAAATACAACGATGTACGGGTGAATTTAGTGGCCTATTCATTATTGCAGGTTTGGCGAAAACCGTTGCCGGTGATCCTGAAAGAAAAAATTATGGATCCCATTGGAGCTTCGACAACATGGCGCTGGTATGGTTATGATAATTCATTTGTTAACATTGATGGTATCATGATGCAATCAGTTAGTGGCGGCGGACATTTCGGAGGCGGGTTATTTATCAATACGCTTGACCACGCACGTTATGGTTTGTTATTCCTGAGAAAAGGGAGATGGAAAAGCCAGCAGCTCATTTCTGAAAATTGGGTGAAGGCGGTTCAACAACCGTCAGCAGCTTATAAATCCTATGGTTTTATGTGGTGGCTTAATGAAGAAGAACATTATAAAGATGTGCCGAAAAGCATTTACCTCGCTGAAGGTTTCGGCGGCAATTTTATTGTAGTAGATAATGAAAACGATCTTGTAATAGTTGCCAGGTGGCTTGAACCCTCGAAACTGGGGGATTTTTTAAAGCTGGTTATTGCATCGGCAGCAAAAGACCGTAAATAATTATCCTTAAAACAACCGAAAAAAGGCAATATACAAAAATGGATTCGCAGAAGTGAAGTTGTTTCTGTCCGGTTCATCCATCCAAACTACAACGGTCGCGGAATAATTTAAAAAACAATTCAACTCGCACTTACTGTTGCTTAAACCGTAACCTGCATTTTGGTTTTCTTATATTTGCAGCCATCACCAATTCATTTTTATTTATTTAAAAACCAATGCAAGAGTTATATATTGATCAGCTAAAAGAAACGGCAGCTTTTATTCAAAAAAAATATTCTCCTCAACCAAATGTAGGGATTGTACTGGGCAGCGGGCTGGGTAACCTTTCCAGCGCTATTGAAATAGAAAAAGAAATTCCATATAAAGACATTCCGAATTTCCCTGTATCCACAGTGGTAGGTCATAGCGGCAAAATGGTCTTCGGAAAATTAGAAGGAAAAACTGTGGTTGCGATGTCTGGACGTTTTCATTTTTATGAAGGCTATTCCCCGCAACAGGTTGTTTTCCCGATCAGGTTAATGAGGTTATTGGGGGTTGAAACCCTTCTTATTTCCAATGCAGCCGGTGGCATGAACCGCTCGTTCAAGGTTGGCGACCTGATGGCCATCACTGACCATATCAGCTTGTTTGTTCCCAATCCTTTGGTTGGAAAAAATATGGATGAATTAGGCCTCCGCTTTCCCGATATGAGCGAACCCTATAACAAACAACTTATCATCAAAGCAAAAAGTATTGCAGCAAAACTTGATATTAATTTAAAAGAAGGGGTATATGCTGGTGTTACCGGGCCGACTTTCGAAACACGTGCCGAATACAAGCTGCTTCACATTGCAGGCGGCGATGCGGTTGGAATGAGTACTGTTCAGGAAGTGATTGCAGCGGTTCATGCCGGAATGAAAGTTTTTGCCATGAGTGTAATAACGGATATAGGTATACGCGAAGAAGAAAACACCATTACTCATGAAGAAGTACTGCAGGCCGCCGCAGATGCAGAGCCGAAACTCACCGCCATTTTCAGACAATTAATTGCAGAACTATAATATTAACTTACTTATAACCACTATCAAAAGCTTAATGATTAATTTGCCCGGCATCCAAAAAATGTTGAACAGTAACAAGATCAAAATAGTCGGCGCATTGGCATCTTTGTTTTTGATGTTTCAGACTACACGTGCCCAAAATCCCATGTCGAGGTTCCAAAGTATTGGAAGAGGCGGATCATCAGGGAAAAGCGGAGATACAACTTTGCAGCATCGCACCGGGTTGGAAGATTCCATCACCATTAATTTCCGTTACCTCGATTCCAGCAGGCTGCAGAAAATGGATTCTTCCATTTTCGATTTCGCCAAAAAATTTCCTGTTCCATGGAGTTATATTTATCTTGGAAATGCAGGTAATGCTGCCCGCAATCTCCTGTTCTCAGGCCATATGCAATCCGGGTGGGATAACGGACTGCATGCCTATGATGTATATACTTTCACGCCTGAAGAAACAAAGTTTTATACCACCACAAGGCCTTATGCAGAACTTGCTTACATGCTTGGCAGCAAGACCGAACAAATGATCGGAATTAACTTTACACAAAACATAAACCGGAACTGGAACTGGGGTTTTCAATACAGGCTCATCAACTCAGCAGGAACATTCAACAACCAAAACACCAATCACAATAATTACCGGTTTAACACCTGGTATCACTCCAATAACAAGCGCTACCAGTTGTTTTTTATTTTTGTCGGAAATAAACTCGCTTCGTCTGAAAACGGGGGATTGCAAAGCAATTCCGATCTTGATTCTTCGAAATATCTCTCGGCAAATTCAATATCCACATGGCTTGGCGGACAGGTGATCACCGTAAGTAATTTCTTTTCAAAAACATTTACTACGGCTACCAAATATTCAAACAGCACATTTTTTCTCCGGCAACAATATGATATCATTGGCAAAAAGGATTCCATAGTTACTGACACCAGCGTAATCCCGTTATTTTATCCGAAATTCCGCGCAGAACACAATATATCATATAGCACATATAACTATAATTTTTTTGACGACAGGGCAGATTCTGCATATTACATGAACCATTACAATATTTTATTTGGGTCGCCATACCGGGTCATATCTTCCATTCCCTCTGATACAGTAAATAAAAAGGATTACTGGAAAAGAATGGTGAATGATTTTTCTTTATATCAGTTTCCTGACTCAAAAAATCCGCAACAATTTATTAAAATCGGCGCTTCGCTTGAAAACCTCGGCGGTGAATTTGACAGCAGCTCCCATTCGTTTTATAATTTATTTCTTCATGGCGAATACAGGAACAAAACACGCAATCAAAAATGGGATATTGAAGCTTATGGAAAATTTTATATTAATGGGTTGAATACCGGGGATTATAATGCATACATTAGCCTGAAGCGTTACATCAGTAAAAACATCGGGTTTTTGCAGGCCGGTTTTCAAAATGTAAACAGGACCCCTTCTACAGTTTTTAACCGGGAAAGCAGTTTTAGCTACGTATTTCCTTCGAGCCTTAATAAAGAAAACACTACCAATATTTTTGCCTCACTTGAGCAGGCGCCTTTGCATTTAAAATTATCAGGCAATTACTACCTTATCAGCAATTACACCTATTTTACCAATTATGACCAGGCGCAGCAGCAGTCCACATTATTCAATATTTTACAAATAACTGCAGAAAAAATATTCGTATTGCATAAAAACTGGAAGTGGCGTGCCATGATCGCTTACCAGCAAAAAGCAGGGCCCGCACCGGTAAACTTTCCTGCCTTTTTTACACATAACCAGATTGGTTATGAAGGCAACCTGGGTTTCAGGAACCTCAATATTGCTTTTGGCCTTGAAATGCGTTATTACAGCGGCTATAAAGCAGATAATTTCTCTCCTGTAACCGGCCAATTCTTTTTACAAAATGATACCAGCATCAGGCAACGCCTTCCTGACATCAATGCCTATGTACATTTCCGCATAAGAAGTTTCACTGCTTATGTGCGTGCGGAAAACCTGAATACGTTAACCATATCGGGCCCACATGGTTTTGGCTTCACCAAATATAACTTTGTAGCACCGAATTATCCGTATATGGGCTTACAGGTCCGCGTGGGTATTTTCTGGTCATTCGTGAATTGATGTTTACAAAAATTTTTCGCTGTTATTAACCGATCCGATACTTAAAATCAGGTAAACGTGCAAAAACTGTGATGATTCAGATCACCAACATTATTTCATAAAAATTATTAACTTTACAATATAATTAGTTAATGAAAAAAATTTTTCTTGGCATATTAACGTTTGTGTATATCTCTGTTACCAGCGGCATAATAGTGAATATTCACTATTGCATGGGCAGGTTGGCTGCCGTTGAATATGGTTATTCAAATGCAACCAACAAATGCGGCAAATGTGGCATGGATAATAACGGCTGCTGTCATAACGAATCAAAATATATCAAGATTACAGACGATCAGCAATCTGTTAAATCAGGCACGGCTATCGCGCCATTTTCAGTTGAAGCTCATCTGATTTTACATCATATTTTACAACCTGCTCAAGGTATTGAAAAAAATACTTTCCGCCCTTATCACTCGCCGCCGGGCAAATATCTTCCGCCTGTTTATCTTATTAATTGTGTTTTCAGGATTTGATAATTAAACTTAATGCTTTAACCGCTTTCCCGAAGATGGGCATCAATTTATTTGCAATTATCAAAAATAAACACAATGAAAACATTAAAAATATTTCTTAACACAGTTATAGCAACCTTTTTATTCAGCGCCGCAACTGCGCAATCCAACAATGTAAAAACTGCAACTATTAAAGTAAATGGCGAATGCAGTATGTGCAAAAAAAGAATTGAAAAAGCAGCATTGGCCATTAAAGGCATTCAATCCGCAGTCTGGGATGTTGATGCTAAAACACTGACCATTCAATATGACCCATTCAATTCCACGCTACCCGAAAATGTACAGAAAAAGATTGCAGCTATTGGCCACGATACCGAAAAATACATAGCTACGGATTCTGCTTATAACAGTCTTCCTGAATGTTGCCATTACCAGAGAAAAGATAAAAAGCAATAGCTATTGATCACTTCAGCAATGAATGACTGAGAATAATTTTCATTGCTGATAAAACTGATTACCATGAAACGAAAGTTTATTGTAACGGTTGTATGTGGATTAATCAGCATTGCAGCAACCGCTCAAAAGAAAAATATAAAAACCGAAACCTTCAGGGTATTCGGGACCTGTGACCAATGCAAGCATAGAATTGAAACCACTTTGCTGAACTACGGTGTTACCAAAGCAGACTGGGACATGGAAACAAAAATACTAACAGTAAGTTATGACACTATAAAATTTTCAAGGCGCCAACTACAGGAACAACTCGCCATTGCAGGCCATGATACAGAAAATTTTCAGTCAACTGACGAAACTTATAATAATCTTCCGAAATGTTGCCATTATGAAAGATTCAAAAAGCCATCATCTTTTTCTTTGACGAAAGATAGTTTACAATATGGAATTAATAATAATAAGCCGGCACACACCATTACAGGTGTTGTATTGGAAGAAAATAAAAAAGGAGAGTTTCATCCGCTTGTTAATGCCACCGTTCGCAGTATCAACACCAACCACACGGGCATTACTGACAGCTCAGGAGTATTTCAATTGTTCCTTCCTGTTCCTGACAGGATTGAAGTGAGTTATAGCGGCTTTACATCTGATACGATCAATATTAATTCACCCAATGAAATAAAAATCATTCTGAAAAATGCATCGTCAGGAAACCTGCGAGAGGTTGTTGTTAATGCAAAAAATCAGTCAACCTATGTCTCTTCTCTCAGCACATTAAATACTTTAAATATCGGCTCCCGCGAATTAACTAAAGCTGCCTGTTGTAACCTGAGTGAAAGTTTTGAAACCAGCCCATCTGTTGATGTAATTTATACCGATGCTGTTACCGGGGTTAAACAAATTCAGCTGTTGGGCCTTTCGGGAAATTACACACAATTACTTATAGAGAACAGCCCGGAAATCAGGGGGCTTGCCGGAAGCTTCGGTCTTACATTTATTCCGGGTCCATGGATGGAAGGGATACAACTCACCAGAGGAACAGGCTCTGTTGTCAACGGATATGAAAGCATAGCAGGACAAATAAATATAGAAGAAATAAAACCGGATAATACTGACAAATTTTTTGCAAATGCATATGCAAATCAAATGGGCAGGCTGGAAACAACAGTAAATGTTTCAAAAAAAATAAACGATAAATTAAGCACTGCCTTATTAGCCCACATGGATGGAGTAGTCGCAAAAAATGACAATAACCATGATGGATTCCTGGATATTCCGCTTGGCCGGCAATTCAATTTCATCAACAGGTGGAAGTACGTGGATATGAGAGGGCTTGTTGCACAATTTTCGCTAAAAGCACTTAACGACCACAGGCAAGCAGGACAGATTGATTTCAATCCATCAACAGACAAACTAACTACCAATAGTTATGGAGCAGGAATCGATGTCGGGCAATACGAAGCCACAGGGAAATTGGGTTATGTTTTTCCTCAAAAAAAATATAAAAGCATTGGCCTGATAATTTCAGCGATTGATTACAATAACAATTCCTATTACGGACTAACAACATATAATGGCAGGCAAAATTCAGTTTATGCCAATCTCATTTACCAGTCCATTATCAGTTCTACCATGCACAAGTTCAGGGCGGGTTTAAGTTTTGCGCATGACAACTATCATGAAGTATTGAATACCGCCGTATATAAAAGAACAGAAACAGTTCCCGGAGTTTTTTTTGAATATACTTATACTGCAGGGAAATTCAGTGCAATAGCCGGTGTCAGGGAAGATTATCACAACAAATACGGTTTCATTACCACACCCCGGCTGCATGCAAAATATGATTTCACCCCAAAAACAAACCTCCGGTTTTCTATAGGTTCAGGTTTCAGGGTCGCCAATATTTTTGCAGAAAATTCAGCCGTGTTCGTAAGTGCCCGGCAATGTATAATCATGAGCACTGATTCAGGGTATGCCTATGGACTTAACCCGGAAAAAGCATGGAATTACGGGATCAATTTTACCCAGGCTTTTAAGCTGAATAATCATACCGGCACTTTAGGCATTGATCTATACAGAACCGATTTTAAAAGCCAGGTTATTGCAGATATTGATGCAAGCCCACAGAAAATTCTTTTTTATAATCTTAAAGGCAAATCCTTCTCCAACAGCTTCCAGGTTGAACTGAATTATGAACTGATAAAAAAACTGGGAGTGAGAATTGCTTACCGCTGGCTTGATGTTCAGGAAAATTATCTCGGTACTATGCTTGAAAAACCATTAGTGGCAAAGCATCGTGCCTTTATTAACTTTGCTTACGAAACAAAAAATCACTGGAAATTTGATTATACCCTGCAATGGTTCGGTAAAAAGAGGTTGCCAACAACCAGCAGTAACCCTCCTGATAAGCAACTCGGAGATTATTCGCCATCTTATATGCAAATGAACGGACAAATAACTAAGCAGTTTGGAGACAAATGGAACGTTTATGTTGGTGCAGAAAACATTACCAATTATACGCAAAAAAACATGATTATAGCTGCTTCACAGCCGTTCAGCCAGTATTTTGATGCTTCCCTAATATGGGGGCCGGTTATTGGCAGGATGTTATATGCAGGCATGCGTTTTAAAATCAAATAGCATAAAATTAAAAACCTTATGCAAAAAATAACATCGGTATTTTTATCTGTAATAAAATTTATTCAATCACTGTTTATCAAAAAAGATTGTTGTAAATGAAAAGTTTTTTTTTACTATTACTGGCAATGCTTTCTTCAAAATTCATGTTCTGTCAGGCAAAAATCAATGAAGCTGCTCCTGCAATTTCTTTGCCGGATATGACCGGCGAAATAATCAATCTATCGTCATACAAGGGAAAAGTAGTCCTGCTTGATTTCTGGGCAAGTTGGTGCGGGCCTTGCAGAAGAAATAACCCTCACCTGGTAAAGTTTTATAAAAAATATCATCCGAAAGGATTGGAAATATTAAGTGTCTCCATCGACAGTGATCAGGATGCATGGAAAGCTGCAGTAAAACATGATAAACTCGAATGGGCACAAGTGAATGACAACAAAGGCTGGGATGCTTCTTCAGCAACAACATATGGAGTAGATGCGATACCTGCTTCTTTTTTGATTGACAGGAATGGTATCGTTCACTCCATCAATCATGTTGGATGGCAACTGGAACTTGATGTAAAGGATTTACTGAGTAAATAATAAAAGAATGATGTACTGATATAATTAACGCCAGATTAACTGAGTTAAATTTCCGTGAGATAGATACGACGTGGTAATTTCAGGTAATTTTATACTGCTTTTATTCATTAACCTGTTTTATGAACAAAAATGAAAATTAAATATACAAAAACTGTTTTTACAGTTTTTATTTCGCTTATTTTTTATTCCCAGGCAAATTCGCAGGACACAGTTTCACGCTATAATAATAAAATTGACAGGCTTTCCGTCGGTCTTGGCCTTGGTCTTGATTATGGCGGGATCGGAGGACAAATAATAGGCTATCCGCAAAAAAATATCGGATTATTTGCAGGAGGCGGTTATGCCCTGATAGGGATTGGTTATAATTTGGGAATCAAACTCAGGCTTTTGCCCGAAAATAAACTACCAAGGGTAGTTCCTTATTTTATTGGCATGTACGGCTATAATACAGCTATAAAAGTGTCTTCACAGGGGTATAATATAGATAATTACAATAAATTCTTTTACGGCCCCAGTTTGGGACTGGGTTTCGATTTATATCCAAAGCATAAATTTTCCGGCTATTGGTCCTTCAACGTGTTGGTGCCTATCAGGGGTTCGGATGTGAACCATTACATTGATTCACTGGAAAATTACAATGGTGTACAGTTTAAAAATAAACCTTTACCTGTTACCATTTCTATAGGATATCATTTTGTAAATTCAAAGTAATTATCAAAACTGAACTGATAAAATCAGCAATCATGGCCTTCGCAAGGGGTATTTTCCATTTCCACTTCAAGTGTAACGTGATTAATATTTAAATGTTCCAGTCCATGCTTCACATCATGTTTGATCTTTTCAATTGCCGTCATATCCGTATCCTTTGCTACCACAATATGTCCCGTGAGCGCATTCTCAGTGGTACTTAATCCCCATATATGGACGTGATGAAAATCTTTTACGCCCGTGATTTTATTAATCTGAGATTTTACTTCGTTCACATTAATATTTTCAGGCACGCCATCCAAACTTAATCGCAAACTATCCTTCAGCAATTTCCATGTACTGAATAAAATAATGGCAGCAACAATAATACTGAGCGCTGCATCTATCCAAAAAAGGTTGCTGTAAAAAATGATAATACCTCCTAGTACAAGCCCTGCAGAAACAATGGCATCGGACATCAAATGAAGAAATGCACTTTTGATATTAAGATCGCTTTCTTTATTACGTAAAAAAAGTAGCGCTGTTACCGTGTTAATAATAATACCAATGGCAGCAACTACCGAAATAGTTTTTCCTGGTAACGGCTCAGGCGCAATCAAACGATGAACCGCTTCATAGCCTATAGCACCAATAGAGATCAGTAGTATTGCCGCATTTAATAATGCAACCAGTATTGTTGTTTTTTTATAACCGTAAGTATATTTTTCATTGGCTTTTACTTTCATTAATCGCAGTGCAATCAGTGACATAGACAGACTGGCTACATCTGCAAGGTTATGGCCTGCATCAGACAATAACGATAATGAATGAATGAAAAGCCCGACGACTGATTCAATAATTACAAAAAGAAAATTTAAAATAATGCCAATAATAAATGCGCGGTTTACCTGCTTAATATTGATTGCATGATGATGGTGGTGGTGGTCATGCGAACGGCTATGAGAATGCTCCATGTTAAAAATGAAACCGCAAAGTTACTAACGCTTGCCTTTAGCATCAATATAATGATTGCATCATTGATGCAAAAATCATTTGTAATCTTCTCTTACCGGTGAAAAAGAATCAATAACCTTACAATCTGTAATAGCTATGGCGCTATGAGGAATATTGGAAGGGATAACATATACCGAACTTGGGCCAAAAAAATATTCCTTCCCTCCTATTTTCATTTGCAGCCTGCCTTCCAGTATATGGGTGATCTGTTCGTGAAAATGCCGATGTTCTTCCAGCACACTTCCCTTTTTAATTTCCCAGAAAGCAAGTGTGCTCTTTTCCCCATGTACCATTTTGCCCAAAAAACCTTTACGTATTTCCTTTGAAGGAATATCATCCAGGTGTTGCATATAAATAAATATTAATTGCAATAATAAAAATTCAGTTCATCAATTCCGGGAGAATCAGATTATTAATAAGGAGCTTTTACAGCCCCGCCATCAACCTGTATAGTTGTTCCGGTAATATAGCTTGCACATGGAGATGCCAGAAAAGCAACAAGTGCCGCCAGTTCTTCCGGTTTTCCTAACCGCTGCAAAGGAATTTCCCGGCTATATTCGGCAAGGATATCTTCGTTTGTTTTCCCAGCCGGTATATTTTTCAACATCATTTCTTTAATACGGTCCGTTAACATAAATCCAGGTGCCACGTTATTAACGGTAATATTGTCCGGGCCAAGTTCATTAGAAAGCATCTTTGCCATCCCAACCACTCCCATTCTTATGCTTGTAGACAACACGGAATTCTCAAGATAGGTTTTCACCGAAACACTGGTAACATTGATTATCCTGCCACTGCCTGTTTTACGCATATACGGAACAGTTAGTCGGCATAATCGTATTGTACTCATCAGATTTAATGCAAATGCCTTTTCCCAGGCATGATCATCAAATGACTCAAACTTTCCAAACGGCGGGCCGCCAGCATTAGTAACAAGAATATCTATCTTTCCGAATTCTTTTACTGATGCCTGAACAAAATTTTCAATATCGGCCGCAATGGTGACATCAACGGGTATACTTATTACCCGCACTTTTGCAGCTGTACGTATTTCGTCGGCAGTTTTTTCAAGTTCCTCGAGGTTGCGTGAGCCAACAACAATATTACAACCCTCCTGTGCCAATGTATAAGCAATGGCTTTTCCAAGGCCTTTACTGGATGCGAGTACCAAGGCCGTTTTATTTTTCAATTGCAGATCCATTATTTACGTAAATTTTATGAAGAACCACAAAGATAAAGCCGCCGAAAGCTATCTTATACAATCAAACTCAGAAAACGAATATCAAAAGTTGTTTAATATTCTGTCCAAAATATATTTCCTGATGAAGGATTTGATGGCCGGTTTGTCATCAATCCATTTTGCTAAAGTCGGGGAAACGATATAATATATGCAGACAAACAGCCGCCCGAAAAATGATTGGTAAAGCACTTCATCACGAAGCCGGTAAAATTTTATGACTTCCTCAGCTTCGCAACTTCCATAAACCGCAGTGGCAATGAAACATCCTTTCTTTGCTGTTCTTTTAACGATACCAACATTTTTTTTCAGAACCGAAACAGAAGAAAGCTGTAAGCGCATCACAGATTGGCGGTGAAGGCTGGTAATCTTCCCTGAAACCCTGACAAAATCTTCTTTTTGTATATTGAACTCTGAAATAAGTACCGGAAGATTTTCGGATGAAGAAAATATAAAAAAATGACTGCTGATAAGACCGTTCAGGTTTCCCGATGAACCATCATCAGCACGGTAAGTTATAATTAATTCATTTTTTGCGCGGTCTATTTCACTCACAATTCCCGTAACAGAAATTTCCTTATTGATGTACGCTTCCTCTTTCTGCTGAAGTTTTTCATTCAATATCGTATCTTCTCCGGAAGTTTTCAGGTTTTGATATAATTCAAAATAAGGTAGCAAGTCATTCAGGTTCATACGCTGCAAAAATTTTTGCAATATTAGGGCTATTTGCGGTTATCAGGCAATGTAATTTTCATGAACAAAATAAAACGAAATATTATTAATAGGCGGTAGTATACCGGATGGACTAAGCTTTTAAAATTTATTTCTCAAAATAAGCTACACTTCCACCTACCCATTCTTTGTCCTTATTATACCTCACTCCAATCATCTTTCCTTTACTAAGCCTTGTCAGGTTGATGGCCAGCTTTGGCCTTGTTTCGTTGTCTTTCCATAAGTACATCATCCTGATCTCAAGTTTTGCCGGAACGTCAGGAGTTTGTATTACATCGGCATATTTCACTTTTTTTTGCAGTATCCAGTTTTTGGGATCTTTTATTTTTTCAATATCAGCTTTCGTTACGTCAATTACCACTCCTTGTCCGGCAAAAGAAAACAAAGGCTTCAACACATAGTTCTCCAAATCGCCGGGAATTTGTTTCACTTCGTTCAAAAAATAAGTTGGTGGAACAAAGGGGTGGTTAATAAACGGCAATGTATACTTGCTTATCCTGTAAAACCAGTTCGGATGTGGCACCCATTCTACATCCAGCTCCCCGGTAATGTCAACAAATTTTCCAAGCTTGTCTTTTTGTGCATATAAATCATCAAAAATAACTCTGTTATAAATTCTTTTTACCGGCGTTTTCTTTTTTGTTTTTTCATTTATATAAAATAATTTTTTTCCCTCTTGCATCAATTCAGTAATGCAAACCGGCTGAATACCCAGGTAATCCTGCGTACAATAAAAATCAATTCTTGTTTTTTGTTCGTGAGGCTTTATTTCAAGCAGAATAACATTTTCCGGGTTTTCATTGGCAACAATAACATCACGGAGGTCGTGCAAATAAGATTCACGGTCATACCCATCCAAGTATTGCGAATAATTTCCAGGGATGGAAAAATATTTTCGCAGTAAGTCGGGATAATATACCTGGAAACCAAAAAGTGTAGGGAACCCCTGCATTTCTATCAGTTGAGGTTCAAGTTCGCCCGCTTGATTGGTACATACGCCAAAATCGAGTGCAATAAAATGTGAGTGACTATTTTCTTTCGGAACAAAATCCGTTTTTGGAATGGCGCGGTCAGTTAAGTTTTTGAATGATGGACCTACGATCACATCAATAATCGCTTCACAGGCACCGATTATCTTGTCAGCAAATTCTTTAGAAATGAATTCAGGTGTTTCGGCCACACGGAATTCAATAGCACCCGGATGCAGGCTGTACAGGTCTTTCAAAAAAGCTTCATACTGTTCCTGCCTGAAAGCATCATTAAACGCCTTACGCAATGCTGGTACCATTATTCAAAAGTTTAAAATGAAGATACAGAAGAATTGCGAGTCAGACATACTGAATACAAAGAAGTAACGTTGTTTTACAAATAGTTTTTCGAAAAAATATTAAGTTTGCAGCTATGTTTAGTGAGAAAAAAATAAGAGTGGCCATTCTTGATATGAATGAAAAATTTCCCAATCAGGGTATGCGCTGCATCAGGCAAATCCTTACTGAATTCAGCCAAAAAAATAACCTTGAAATGGAATGGGATGAATTTGAAGTACGTGTTGAAAAACAGGTTCCGGATATGAGTTATGATATCTACATTTCCAGCGGCGGCCCCGGCAACCCCTTAGAGAGTGAAGGAAGTGAATGGGAAAAAAATTATTTCAAATGGCTGTCGCAAATAGAACACTGGAACAGGCTTCCATCCAAAGGAAATAAAAAATATGTTTTTTTGATTTGCCATTCATATCAGCTGGTGTGCCGCCATTATAAAATTGCCAATGTGATCAAAAGAAGATCAACATCGTTCGGCATTTTTCCAATGCATTTGGTAAAAGATGGAAGAGATGAGCCTGTGCTCAACGGGCTTGCTGATCCATTTTATTCTGTCGACAGCAGGGATTACCAGGTGGTTCAGCCTCGTCATAACCGCATGCATGAGATAGGGGCTAAAGTGTTGTGCATTGAAAAAGAACGGCCGCATGTGCCGCTTGAAAGAGCTGTTATGGCGATACGCTTTAATGATTATATGATCGGCACACAATTTCATCCTGAAGCTGACGCTGAGGGCATGACCATGTATCTTCACCGTGAAGACAAAAAACAAACCGTAATTAACAATTATGGGGAAGAAAAATGGAGAAACATGATTGAACACCTTAATGATCCAGATAAAATTTTATGGACATATTCTCATGTAATCCCGAATTTCCTGAATATTGCCGTCAGCCAGTTCCAGGCAGCTGAAGCATAATTTTTTTCAGGCTCTTTTTTCAGATAAGGTCAGGAATTCGATTCAATCATATCGTAAAAATCATTCTTAAAACTATCTCCAATCGGGATTATTCTTTTTCCGATGTAAATTTCATTTCTTGCAATGGAATCGATATGGCTGATGGAAACTATATAAGAACGATGAACCCTCATAAATTCATCGGAAGGTAATTTGGAAAAAAAAGATTTGAGGTTGCTTAAAGTCAATATCGGTTCGCTTTTACCTTTAACATAGACTTGCGTATAATCCTTTAGCCCTTCACAAAACAAAATGTCTTCAAATTTCACTTTAATAATTTTGTATTCCGATTTTATAAAAACAAACTTTTTGCTCCTTCCATGAGCAGTATTTGCACGTGAATGATGATTCTTATTTGAAGAAGAATGCATGTGCAAAAATTAGTTAGAAGAATTTTCTTCCTTTAGTAAGCCAGAAATCCCTGTAAGAAATGGATATGGTCAAAGCGGCATACCTTTCCTGTACCAGTTGCACAGTTTGCACGCCTTTAATACCGTATTGAAAGGATAATGTATAAGTTAGTGGCGTTCTTTTAGAATTTACCCCAAGACCTAGGGTGCCGCCGATATCTTTTATTTGCTGCCCGAATACATTTATATAAGACCTGTTATAATAAAAACCTGCCTGGAAAAACATCAGTTCAACAAGTGCATTGTATTGACCCATTGAAATACTTTTTAATTTGGAAACTTCAAAGCCTGCAGAAAAACGGTCGCTGTTTTGTAAAAAATAATTGTACCCCCCAACATTGAAAACGGAGTTTACATATTGATTTGTTTTTACGGAAGACCAGTTTTGCCGCCTGTAGTCGGCTACTAAAGTATACTTTTTATTATAGGTTAGTGCAATACCTGCGCCGTAAGAAGCCGGTAAAGTAAATTTTCCTGAAGGATATGAGCTTTGATATAATTGAACCGAATCAGCATTTAATACTGTTTGTGAAAGATCCACATTGAGATTGGTATTGTTGGCAAATGTGGCTCCGATAGAGTAATCCATTTTCTTGGCAAGTTTGCCATGTAGTTGCAAACCATAATCTAAATAAAAGTTGGAAAGGTTGGCTACATTATTCGTTGAAACGTATTCGGCTAATGTTGAAGTATTTTGTAAAATTATTTTTTGCTGCAATGATCCGAATAAATAGGAAGCGCTTACACCAAGGGACAAGTGGTTAAAAAATTCATACGAGTTTGCCCAATAAGCTTTATTCAATCCACCAGAGCCATTAAAATATTGATTTACTGATTCCCCATTAGTTCCCCCAATTAATAAAGGCGAATTAAACTCATAATTTTGCGAGCTATACGGAACCAGGCCAACACTGGTGCCCCAATGTTTGGCGGCTTTAATGCCCAGTACTACTTTTCTGAAAGTAATATCGAAAGACTGATTATTTGCTATACTGACGTTAGAACCGTAATAATTAACCAGTTTGGCTTTACCACCAATTTCACCTGCAAAAAAATCATTGTCTAACCCGCTGAATGAAGCCGGGTTATTATTAATCAGGTAGCGGCTGGACCTATAAGCAATTCCAGTATTAGCCATTCCGGAAGTGCGGTTATAATAACCATCCTCGATATCCCCAATTCCTAAAATAGAATAAGGGGAATTGTTGGTTTGAGCGAAAAGCCTGATGGAAGATGAAGCTAAAATGATTATGGTAAAAATTATTTTCATTGAACCAAGATTACCTATTCAACAATTAATGAATAAGGGATATGTAATATATTTTGAGTGTTATTGTATAATTCTTATTTACTATATCGCCAAACACTGCACGGTTAGCTGATGTTGATTTAGCCGGAGACGGAACACTTAGTATTAATCCGTTATTGAGAATGTTTACAAGGTTTAGTTGTTGTTGTATATAACTTGTAATGTCATAGGCATATGAAGTACTTTGGCCATACAAATAATCCACATTCAGGCTGCCATATTCAATAGAACCATTTGCAAAAATGATGGAACCAGGTTGATTGGTTAGATCAGTAGTATTCAAAATAAGCTGGGGAGGCAGTGAAAGCTCAGGGCTAAATGTACCTACGACAGGTCTTAATATCAGCTGTGCTTTCAGAACGCTTACATAATCGGGCACACCTAAAATATTAGAAATATATGGAAACCTCATTTTGGTTTGCAGACCGGTTATTCCCTGAACGTACACAGCATGGTTGGTAAGAGAAGATGGTGCTTCAGTCGGGATCAAACGATTTGTCCTGACAGATTGGAGACTATCCAGCACTGCAACAGGGGTTCCTTTTCTGTTTACTGCTATCTGGTTAAATTGATTGGCCCGATTGGAATAAGGGAAATCAATATATTTAGATGTGGTAAACACCCCCGGTTCATGATAATATAGTCGCATAATTACCGTATCCTTAAAACCATACATTGTTCCGATGTGCGAGACACTGGTATCAGAATAAATAACAAGGCCTTTGAAATAGCCGAGAAAAGAGTTGGAGTTGCTGATCGTATCAGATTTATTCTGGATCATTGAAAGCAACTTCTGACCCAGGGTATCGGCCAATCTTATTTTCACCGTATCCAGTGCGTTCTGAGTGGTATGAACTGCAGTAGGACTAATGTTTACATCAGTATAACCCAAGGGAGCCGGGTTAAAAGCAAAACCAGATTTGTTATAATAAGTAGTTTGTGTTGGATATGGAAATTGAATCACTTGTTGTAACTGACTTACATAATAACGTTGAGTAATTGTTGTATCGCCATAGAAAGTTTTATTAATGTGCATAATTAACGAAATGGAGTCAAAACCGGCTAATGCTGATACAGATTTCACTCCTGGTGTGCCAATCTGCAAAAAAGTTTTTGAAGTAATCATACCCAATTCAGGATCCTGATATCTTCCCAGTAACATGGTACCGGTACCCGCAGTAGGAAATGAATCCTCCAGCACTGTTGACAGTAGCACAGTTGATGTGTCTACAACAATAATACTGGTATTGTTATTATTAACGAAAGAGGTGCCGAAAGCTATTGAAGGTTTACGACAGGCTGACAAAAAAAATATTATGAATACCGGCAACAAAAAAACAAACCGGTATTTCTTAATTTCACTTCTATCAATTTTGCACATTGTAATGGTATATCACGTTCATGTTTCCTATAAACTGCTCAACTTCTTAAAAGGCTGCAATAATAAGCGGAGCAACTGTTACTATTTTGTTAGTATGTATTAATACCCGAAATAAAACGACAAATATATAACATTTGTCTACTAATTGCATTTCTGTTTTTAATTTGATCAATACAAAAATTTAACTTTTATATTAACAAAATAGATGTGCAAAACAAAGGTGTATTATTTTTAAAATCCTATATATTTGCAACTCATTTTTTTAATCTATCAAAACTGAGGTTTTGTAGAGTAATATCTGTAACAAATACATTTTAACTATTTTAACACAACCTCATCAAATATTTTAGCGCAAAAATTTACAAAACATCATGAAGCGTTTTCACCATTCAATTCTGTTAATGTCAGTAATCGTTATTGCCCTTTCTTCTTGTCAATCCAGTTCTATAAATCCTACTCAGGATGGCAACTGGGTATACGTCGGTGATTTTGGAGGAAAAGCTGCAAGAACCGAAGCCGTTTCTTTCGTTATCGGCGATTACGCGTATGTAGGGTTCGGAGTAGATAATCAAAATACACGCTACAATGATTTATATAGGTTCGACCCCAGCGGAACTTTCTGGTACCAGGTTGCAACCTGTACAGCATGTACTCCCAGAAGTTCTGCAGTTGCCTTTGCGGTAAACGGCAAAGGTTATGTAGGAACAGGTTATGATGGATACCAGGCCTTGAGCGATTTCTGGCAATATGATCCGGGTGCAAATTCATGGAAACAGGTTTCCAGCATCGGCGACATTAATGGCCCGCAGCCAAGATATGATGCAGTTGCTTTTGGTATTGACAAATACGGTTATGGCTATGTTGGCACTGGTAATGACGGAGTGAATCTGTTAAATGATTTCTGGCAGTATGATCCTGCCAATGATGTATGGACCCAAAAGCCAACTTATCCGGGTTATAAAAGATCTCAGGCAGTTGCTTTTGTGTATAACGACAAAGGTTATTTGGTTACAGGTGTTGGAACCGGAGGTTCTACTGTTAATGACTTCTTTTCATTCGATCCTTCCAAACCAGATACTTCCGCATGGACGCAGTTGAGACATATTTCAAACTATAGCCCCGATTCTTATGATGATGGCTATACTAATATCGTGCGTTCAAACGGAGTAGGTTTTGTTATGCTGGGTACCAAGAGTGATGGCGGTGGCGACAGGGCTTATATTACTACAGGTTCCGCTGGTTCTACCACTTGGGCTTACAATTTTGCTACAGATTTATGGAACCAGAAAACTTCGTATGAAAGGGCTGCAAGAAATGGAGCAGTTGGTTTCACTGTACAAAACCGCGGCTTTGTTGGCCTTGGCACTACAGGTTCTACAACTTTATCTAATATAGATGAATGGTTCCCTGATGAAACCTACAACCAGCAAGACTAATCGTTACAAAAAGTTTATTTTTCCCGGGATATTAATTATCCTGGGAATTTTATTTTATACCATTTACTATTCACAACTAAAAAATGAATATGGCCTGGCATTTATTCAATTAAAACCTTTTCAAACTGAAACAGGCTGGGGATATGAAATTTTAGCCAATGGCAAAACATATATCAGGCAAAGTTTTATTCCTGTACTTGAAGGGCATAGATGTTTCACCAAAAAAGAAGATGCAATAGCAGTTGGTAATAAAGTAATTGAAAAAATGAAAATGGGAGAACAGTTGCCGACCATCAGCTTGGATGAATTAAAACAAATGGGGGTTATAAAAGATTCTCTTCACTAAATCTCATCTCACTTTGAATTCTATCGGGAATATTTTTCACTACAACAAAATCAATAAAAACAAAATTGCCCGGCCTTATTACAAACACTGCCGGGCAATTAATTTAAAAAATTATAACTAAGCAAAAGGATGATCTATTGACCCGCTTGTTTTGGTAGACGTAAACCACTGCGGCCCATCTTCGGTCATATATGCACAATCTTCAAGCCTGATACCAAATTCTCCCGGAATAACAATTGTCGGCTCAACACTAAAGCACATGCCTGTTTGTAAGGGTTGTTTGTTACCACGAACCATATTACCCCATTCATGTCCGTCCATTCCAATTCCATGTCCTGTTCGGTGCGGGCAGCCCGGCAATTTATAATCAGGGCCAAAACCTGCATCCGTTAATACTTTGCGGGCAGCCATATCAACATTTTCACAAGGCTGTCCAAGCTTTGCGGCAGCAAAAGCAGCGGCTTGGGCTTTTTTCTCCAGTTCCCATATTTCGCGTTGCCTTTTTGTGGGCTCACCGAATACAAATGTTCTTGTTATATCTGAACAATATCCTTCCACCCTGCAGCCGCAATCAATCAACACAATATCCCCTTTTTGAATATGCTGTGCTTTTATGCTTCCATGAGGTAATGCAGAAGATATTCCAATATTAACAAGAGCTCCATCAGAAGAACCCCCGAGCTTTCTTTGTGCCTGATCAATCAAACCGGAAACCTCTCCATTAGACATCCCTTCTTTTAATTCATCAGCAACAATTTTAATTGCAGCAATAGTAATATCATTTGCTTTTTGTAATAATGCGATCTCAGCAGGAGATTTGATCATACGGCATGGAACTGTTACAGGATCTCCGCTCACAAAATTTAAAGCAGGTGCTTCTTTCCTGACACCGTCGTAAATAAAAAACCGGAGGCGTTCTTCTATTCCAATATTTCCTCCGGCAATACCATAATCCCTCAAAGTATTAGCAATTACTTTGTAAGGGCTCTCGTCTTCTTCCCAGATGCGCACTTCATTTCCAATTTTAATAAGCTCCCGCAACCTGTCAGCCTCAAATGCCGGGCTTACATATTTTACTTCCCCCTTTGCCGGAATAATAGCCACCATTGTGCGCTCGCTTGGCCACCACTGTATTCCCGTGAAATAAACGAGCGATGTACCTGAATCAAGCAATAGCGCATGTATGTTATTTCCTGCCATTAACTTTTGTGCCTTTTCAATTCTTGAACGTCTTTCTTCTACGGAAATAGGAACAACATCATTGGTTATGCTTTTAATTTTGTCGAATATATTATTACCGTTCTTTGAAACTGAAGCAAAAGATGTAATCCCGGAAACCATTGCCGTACCTGCGGCAGCACTGCCGGCGGAAAACTTAATAAAATCCCTTCTTTTTATACTCATGAAATGGGGTTTGAGATGAATTAATAATATAAGAGCAATACTAAAATTAAAAAACAATTTATTATTGACTGATAAATTTATTTTACTCCCGCCGGCTTCAGAAAAAATACCTGCTGAGAACTAAAATGAACTGCTGTATATTAGACAAATAATAAATTGTTTTGATAACTCTAAAATACAGGCTGGTACACGTTCATTAGAATTAAAGTGTATTACAGGTTGCCATAAAATATATGACCCAAAACTATAACCAATGGAAAGCAGCATTTGCCCTGGCAAAAGCAAGTTTGCTGGCCATGCTTCGCAGCCCTACATCAGTGGTGTTTTCTATCTTGTTCCCAATCATATTTATTGTTGTTTTCGGTTCAATGGTAGATAACTCGCAGGTAAATATCAAAGTGGGTATCGCTCCCGGTTGCGATACGGCGAACATTGTTTATAAAGTGATCAGCTCTGTAAAAATCATCCGGCCACAAACAACCTTGAGCATGGAAAAAATGATGGACAATCTTCAAAAAGGGCAAATAACGGCTATTATTAATGTACGTAATGATGCACCTTTGAGCCCCTTTCCTCATTATAAAGTAACCCTGGTTACATCCAATTCGGCGCTCAGCAAATTAAAGCTTTTGGAATCTGTAATTAATGAAGCTGTTAGCAATATGAACGAAAGAATGTTCCCCAAGAACCCAAGCACTGCTAAAATAACGGTAACCACTATCCCAGGACGACTTTACCGGCAGATTGATTTTATTTTACCGGGGCAGCTGGGGTTTTCATTATTAATGGCCGGTGTTTTCGGCTCTTCGTTTTTATTGTTTGGTCTACGGCAGAACCATGTACTAAAAAGATTCTTTGCCACACCTGTTTCACGCGGATACCTCATTGCCGGGGAATTATTCAGCAGGTTATTTTTCCAGGTCATTGGTTTCTGTATTATGGTAGCACTCGGCTATTTTGTATTCGACTTCACACTCATCAACGGGATATTTACTTTTCTTGAAATGCTTTTACTTTCCGTTATTGCGCTTATTATTTTTACAGGCATAGGCTTTATCATTAGTGGCATTATCCAGAACGAAAGTTCCATTGCTCCGGTAGCCAACACCATTACCTTGCCTCAGATTTTGTTATGTGGCCTCTTCTTCCCTATCGACAGCTATCCGCACTGGCTGGAAACATGCTGCAAAATTTTACCACTGACTTTTTTCGTTGATGGTTTAAGAAAAATTGCTTTCGAAGGCTTACATTTCTGGCAGATACCAGTAGAATTAGGAGGATTAATCATTTGGGCAATCATCATCGGTTTTATTACTGTAAAAGCATTCAGGTGGGAATAAGCTTTATGCGGATTTTGTTTTACCGATACCAGCAATTGAATTAAATTCATGTTTGCTTTTATATTTACTACATAAAATAACGCTTATGAATTCCCGCCGCGATTTTATCCGGAAAGTTACTGCAGCTACAGTTGCATTTCCGTTATTACAGAAAAAAAAAGCAGAACAAAAAACCACCATTGCGGAAAAGCATGATGGCCCCATGCTGCGAGTAGCCATTATGGGGCTTGGCGGTTATGGAACACGTGTGGCTGAAGCAATGCAGGATTGCAAAAAAGCTAAGCTGGCTGGTGTCATTAGCGGAACGCCATCGAAAATAAAAAACTGGCAGGCCAAGTATAATATCCCTGAAAAAAATTGTTATAACTATGAGAATTTTGATGATATTAAGAATAATCCGGATATAGATGCCGTGTATGTAATAACACCAAACGCGTTGCACCATGATGCAGTTGTGCGGGTAGCGAACGCAGGCAAGCATGTGATATGTGAAAAACCGATGGCTGTCAATGCCGGGGAAGGGCAGGAAATGGTGGACGCCTGTCGCAAAGCCAATGTAAAATTACTGGTCGGATACCGGATGCACTTCGAAGCGAAAACCCTCGAAGTGATTCGTATGCGCAATGCCGGTGAATTCGGAAAAGTTTTATTCTTCCAGGGTCTCTCCGGTTTCATCATCGGTGATCCCGCTCAATGGAGGCTGAATAAGAAATTATCAGGCGGAGGAGCGATGATGGATATCGGTATTTATTCGGTAAATGGTTCGAGGTATATGATTGGTGAAGATCCGGTTTGGGTAACCGCACAGGAAACCAAAAATAACCCTGAAAAATTTAAAGAGGGTATTGATGAAACCATCCTGTTTCAATTAGGTTTTCCCAGTGGGGCAGTGGCATCATGCCTTTCTACATACAGCATCAACAATCTTGATCGCTTTTTTCTCGATGGAACCGATGGTTTTGCAGAGTTACTTCCGGCCACAGGTTATGGCCCGATACAAGGCCGGACCCAAAAAGGGGAATTGACTCAACCACACATCACCCATCAGACTGTTCAGATGGATGAAATGTCTGATATCATACTTCATGGCAAGAAACCTATGGTGCCTGTTGATGGCGAAGAAGCCGTAAAAGACCTGAAAATTACTGATGCCATTTACCTTGCGGCCAGAACAGGCAGAAAAATAGAATTACACCTGTAATCTAACATTCATGCATACCTAAAAATATTCATTATGACATCAAATGAACTGAAAAATGTACAGGCCCCTTTAAAAGAGAAATACAAAACAAACCCTTCAACAGCACTGATTACTTTGAAAGCACAGGGTAATATCGGCGAAGGAATATCCTGCAAGGTAGAAACAGGTAAAGCCATTATTGAAGCCGGCCTTCATCCGGCAACTGGCGGAAACGGCATGCTTGCCTGCTCAGGAGATTTGTTATTGGAAGCTTTAGTTGCATGTGCAGGCGTTACCTTATCAGCAGTAGCTACTTCTATTGGAGTGGAAATTAGAAAAGGAACTGTGAAAGCGGAAGGAGATCTTGACTTTCGCGGAACACTTGGCGTTTCAAAAGAAGTTGCAGTTGGTTTTAAAACTATCAGGCTGGGTTTTCACCTCGATACTGATGCTACAAAAGAGCAAATGGAAAGCCTGGCAAAACTTACAGAAAGATATTGCGTGGTTTATCAGACCATATGCAATGGCGTTAAAATTGAAACCAGTTATAATTAAGGTTAGGGTTATCCAAACTATTCTTTAAATCCAACAGCGGCAATGGCATTTACCGGGCTCATGTCACGAAAGGAGATACGTATATCCGTTAGCCCGGCTTCATGGTATTCGTTTTGGATCTTTTCTGCGGCATTCCATAACTCTTTTTCAGTTTTTGCAAACTTCGGCTGGAATACTGTGACAAGCCTGCCGCCGGTTTTCAAAAATTTTTGCAGCTGCATGAATTTATATTCAGGCTCTTTCCAGGCAGCATAATTAACCGTTGTATAAATGCTGTGAAAATATTGTGGCGGATATGGCAGTTCATTAGCCGTTCCGATATGTAACTGCATCAGCTCTTTTTGCAGGTGTATCTTATTCTTTTTACTTGCCTGCTGAAACATATCAACAGATTCATCAGTGCCTGCAATAAAACCAACCTGCAATTTATTGGCCACTTCCCGAATGGTATTGCCAAGTCCGAAACCTATTTCAAGAATATGTTGATAAGGCAAGATGTGCAACTGCTCAACCGTCCATTGGCTGAGTATTTTATTTTTGGGTGTAGTAATGCATTCAACCATTTTATGAATATAATTCGCGGGTTGCTGTGAAGTTTTTTGTAATGCCGTAATAGTTTGCATGATAATTTTTTAATGACTTTTGGTAAGGAATGATTAATTAGCAATTACTAATTAATCATTCTTTTGTGCTCATTCACGGTTGCTGTTCCGTTTTCGTTTCTTCTTCAAACCTTCTCCCAAACCTTCGACCACAGCGGTTTTGCCATTCCTGTTGAAATTTTTCCCTTTCTTCCGGTGTCATATTTTCCCAACGTTGCACCATGCCTTGCTTCCATTTATGCCTTCCCCAGTGTGCGCCGCGAAAACCTCCGAATAAAATTTTGCTCAATGCTAAAATGCCGAGCGCCTGCCAGAAAGTGACGGTTGAAATATGCAGCACCACTGCCAGCACATTGTTCCATAACAACATCACCAAACCTCCGAATACCGCGATGCCAATTAATATCATCGGAAGTATCATCAAAAATTTTCGTTCATTAAATCTGCGTCTCATCTCAAAATGTTTTTAATAATTAATAATCTCGTTGTATAATGTTTGAAGCCTGTTGCGCAGATGCAATACTGCATAGCGTTTGCGGCTAATGAGCGTATTGACTGTTACCCCGGTTTTTTCGGAAATCGTTTTAAACGAAATATCCTCCAGTTCATTCCAGATAAAAACATTCCGCTGTTCTTCAGGAAGTTCTTCTAATGCGTCCTGTAATTCTTTCCAGAACATATTCCTCAAATGTTCTGTTTCCGGATTACCTTTTTTATCTGCAAGTAAAATTTCCCTGAAATTAATTTCGCCGTCCTCGTTTTCGTAACCAAGCACCTCTTCCAGTGATTCCGTTTTTTTCTTCCTGTAGCTGTCAATGATCTTGTTTCGTGCTACGGTAAAAAGCCAGCTGCTTACCTGTTCAATCGGCTCGGTATCAACAGTTGCAGTAAGTTGGTACCATACGTCCTGCAGTATATCTTCCGCATCGGCTTCATTGTTCACCCGCTGACGGATAAACCCAAAAAGCCTTTTACCAAACTGGCTGATAACGCTGCTGATATTTTTTCGCGACGGGTTGCTCATTACCGGTTTTATCGTCAATAGCTCATCCATACATAGTAAAGTAGACGAGCATGAAAACATTATATTTTAAAGTTGAAGAAAAAAATTTAAAACCAGTTCCGTTTAGCTGGTATCCGCGGCCGGGGTATTGGTGATTGATAAACAGGTTTATCCATGGAAATTTAATATGCCGCCATAGGTGAGAGGTTATTTATTAATACTTACATGCTCCTCCTGTATTGCCCGCCGACTTCGTACAATGCGTGAGTAATCTGCCCGAGTGAACAATATTTCACGGTCTCCATCAATTCTTCAAATAAATTCCCATTGTTTATTGCCACCCGTTTCAACTTATTCAACCTATTAACCGCCACATCAGGATCGCGCTTATGAAAAGCTTTCAGGTTTTCAATCTGCTGTTCTTTTTCTTCTCTCGTGCTTCTTATTACTTCATTAGGAATTATTGTGGGTGATCCTTTCTTGTTTAAGAAAGTATTTACCCCAACAATTGGCAACTCTCCTTTATTCTTTTGCATTTCGTAATACAGGCTTTCTTCCTGTATCTTATTCCGTTGGTACATTCTTTCCATTGCTCCAAGTACGCCGCCCCGGTCGGTAATCCTGTCAAATTCCTTCATCACGGCCTCTTCAACAAGGTCTGTCAGCTCTTCAACCGCAAAACTTCCCTGTATGAAATTTTCTGTTTTGGCAGAACCGAGTTCGCGGTTAATAATTAATTGAATGGCCATCGCCCTTCTCACACTTTCTTCCGTTGGGGTTGTTATCGCCTCATCATAAGCATTTGTGTGAAGCGAATTACAATTATCATAAATGGCATATAATGCCTGTAATGTGGTGCGTATATCATTGAAATCAATTTCCTGCGCATGCAAGCTTCGTCCGGATGTTTGAATATGATATTTTAGTTTTTGCGAACGGCTGTTACCTTTATATCGCATCTTAATGGCTTTTGCCCATATCCTTCTTGCTACCCGGCCAATTACACTGTATTCAGCATCCATTCCGTTGCTGAAAAAGAAAGAAAGATTGGGCGCAAAATCATCAATCTTCATTCCACGGCCCAGGTAATATTCCACATAGGTAAAACCGTTAGCCAATGTAAAGGCAAGCTGAGTAATCGGGTTGGCGCCCGCTTCCGCGATATGATAACCACTAATACTCACACTGTAAAAATTCCTTACTGTATTATCAATGAAATATTGCTGCACATCGCCCATCAGTTTTAATGCAAATTCAGTTGAAAAAATACAGGTATTCTGGGCCTGGTCTTCTTTCAATATATCAGCCTGCACTGTTCCCCTCACCTGCGATAATGTTTCAGCTTTAATCTTTTCATATACTTCTTTTGGCAACACTTCATCCCCGCTCATGCCAAGCAATTTCAATCCAAGCCCATTACTTCCTTCGGGCAACCTTTCCGGAGCAGCCGGGTTATAATAAGTTGGTTTTTGCAGCCTTTCAAATTTCTTACTTATCTTATCACTTACCTCTTTCCAGTTACCACTTTCTTCAATCCACTTTTCACACTGCTGGTCAATCGCTGCATTCATAAAAAAAGCGAGGACCATTGGCGCGGGCCCATTGATGGTCATACTCACCGATGTCTTCGGATCGCAGAGGTCGAAACCGCTATATAATTTTTTTGCATCGTCAATCGTAGCGACACTTACGCCGCTATTGCCTACTTTACCAAAAATATCCGGACGTTTATCGGGGTCTTCGCCGTATAATGTAACACTGTCAAATGCAGTACTGAGGCGTTTTGCAGGCTGCCCGTACGAAACATAATGAAACCGTTTATTTGTTCTTTCAGGGCCACCTTCCCCGGCAAACATTCTTGTTGGATCTTCCTCTGATCTCTTTAAAGGGAACACCCCGGCGGTAAAGGGATATTTTCCGGGAAAATTTTCCTGGACACGCCAGCGTAAAATATCTCCCCAGTCTTTAAAACGGGGCACTGCAATTTTCGGGACAGATGTATGTGATATTGACTCCGTATATAATGGCTGCTGAATTACCTTTCCACGTACATCATACTCAAAATATTTTCGTTGATACCTGGCTTTGGTCTCGGCCCACTCCTCAACCAGCTTTTTACAAATGGGCATTAACTGTTTTTCCAGTTTTGATTTTTCCTCCAATAAATTTTTTATCATCACATCTTCAGGATGTTTATTTACAAAAATATCAAGTGTACCGGCTATCTGATATAATTTAGAAGCAATGGCTGCCTGTTCATCTGTTTTTTTATTATAATCCCTCACATTATCGGCTATTTCAGAAAGGTAACGCTGTTTTGAAGCAGGAATGATGACCTCGCTTCCTGCAATTTTTTCTATTTCATCAACAACTGTTTCTTTTCCGAAATCCACATTTAGTTTTTCCCTGATCTTTTTAATGATTAAAGCAAACAACTCATTTACACCTTTGTCATTAAATTGCGCCGCCACAGTGCCTATTACGGGCAATTCACTGTCCTTGGCTGTAAATAGATTATGATTGCGCTTGTATTGTTTCCGAACTTCATTCAAAGCATCCAGCGAACCTGTTTTATCGGATTTATTAATAGCAACCACATCGGCATAATCCAGCATATTTATTTTTTCCAGCTGCGACGCCGCGCCATATTCCGGCGTCATTACGTATAAACTTACATCACAGTAATCCAGGATGGAAGCATCGCTTTGGCCAACTCCTGCAGACTCCAATATAATAAGATCAAACTGCTCAGCTTTGCAAACCGAAATGGCTTCCTCCACATGACTGCTCAGGGCTTTATCGTTTTCTCTTGTGGCCAGGCTGCGCATATAAACACGAGGAGAAGAAATAGCATTCATCCTGATCCTGTCGCCCAACAAAGCACCACCGGTTTTCTTTCTCGAAGGGTCAACTGAAATGACGGCAATTGTTTTATTAATAAAATGATGCAAAAACCTCCTTACTATTTCATCAGTAACCGAAGATTTCCCCGCCCCGCCAGTTCCTGTAATACCCAGCACCGGAATTTTCAATGTATCATGTTTCCGATAATTCGGATGAATACCATTTTCCGCGTTGGTAATTTCACGGGCTATTTTCCTTATATTTTTCCATTCCCCCAACACAGGTTCTTTTTTAAAACCGGTATTTCCGTTTAATGCAAAATCACAGCGAAGCAATAAATCATCAATCATTCCTTCCAGTCCCATTTTTCTGCCATCATCAGGTGAATAAATTCTGGTAATACCATATTTATGCAGCTCATTGATTTCCTGAGGAAGGATTGTTCCTCCGCCGCCACCAAAAATTTTTATATGGCCGCTTCCGTTTTCCTCCAACAAATCCTTTATGTATTTAAAAAACTCAAGATGCCCGCCCTGGTAGGAAGTAACGGCAATCCCCTGCACATCTTCTTCAATAGCTGCTTCTACAATTTCGCGGGCACTCCTGTTATGTCCGAGATGGATAATTTCTGCGCCTTTCGCCTGCATAATCCTGCGCATGATGTTTATTGCTGCATCATGGCCGTCAAAAAGTGCAGCGGCAGTAATAATCCTGATTTTATGTTGAGGATACCCATTCATGTGTACAACCGTTTGTATTATACAAAAATAAAAAAACTAATGATGGTTAGCTTTTAGAATTCAGGCCCGGGTTTCGCATTATTTTATTTGTTCCTGTTACTTTCAAAATATTTTATTGACCAGCTGCAGCAAGATTATGAACATTGTTGCGTCGCACACTTCAACGGCAACAATCCTGTTCAGGCACAGGTATGTCCCTTATCAAATTTAATCAACATGGTGTTGCAAAAATCATTAAGTTTATCGCCTAAATATAACAGCATGAAATTATTCAGGTATGGAAAAGAAGGCAATGAAAAACCCGGGGTATTATGGAACGGCATTCATACAGATGTCAGCAAATTTGGTGAAGATTATGATGAACATTTTTTCGCAAGTGATGGGGTTGAACGTTTAAAGGAATGGATCGGGTCACATTATGGCCAATGTGAAAAAATTGAAAAGGTTGAACGTTTCGCCCCTGCTATCAAACGACCTTCAAAAATAGTTTGTGTAGGACTTAACTATTCAGACCACGCAAAGGAAACCAATGCCCAAACCCCTGTTGAACCCATCCTGTTTTTCAAATCCACCACTGCTGTTTGCGGGCCTAATGATGATGTCATTATTCCTAAAAACAGTAAAAAAACCGACTGGGAAGTAGAGCTGGCTATTGTAGTGGGAAAGAAAGCATCGTATGTTGATGAAAAAGATGCATTATTGCATATTGCCGGTTATGTGCTTCATAATGATTATAGCGAACGTGCATTCCAGATAGAAAGGGGCGGGCAATGGGTGAAAGGAAAAAGCTGTGATACTTTTGCCCCTATTGGACCTTACCTGGTAACTCCTGACGAAATTTCCGATATCAGTAATCTTCGGTTGTGGCTTACCGTGAATGGGAAAATGATGCAGGACGGCAATACCTCCAACCTGATCTTCAAAGTTCCTTTCCTGCTACATTATATCAGCCAGTTTATGACCCTTCTGCCGGGTGATGTGATCAGTACAGGAACCCCCGCTGGTGTTGGCTTGGGGCAAAAACCAGAACCTTTCTATTTAAAAGATGGAGATGTGGTTGAACTTGGTATAGACGGGTTGGGATCATCAAAACAAAAACTAGTTAACTGGGAAAAATAATTAGCGGACCGGCCCATTGACCAACTGGGCCATTTTTACACTTGAAATTATGAAAAGGTATTGCCTGGCACTTGACTTGAAAAACGACCCAGCATTGATCGCGGAGTATGAAAATATCCATAAAAATGTGTGGCCGGAAAATATACAGGGTATAAAAGATGCCGGTATAACAGTCATGGATATCTACAGAACAGGGAACCGTCTGTTCATGATTATGGAAGTGAATGATGATTTTTCTTTTGAGAAAAAAGCTGCCGCCGATGCAGCCAATGAAAAAGTGCAGGAATGGGAAAAACTGATGTGGAAATTTCAACAGCCACTGCCCTGGGCAAAGGAAGGTGAGAAGTGGGTGCTGATGGAAAAGATATTTCAGTTATGAGTGATAAGTGTTTTGGTAATATTGATATTTAAACTAAAAAACCTGCTTTATGAAAGTAGTTCGTTATGAGGATTTGATTACCTGGCAAAAGGCACAGGATTTGGTTGTTTATATTTACACAGTTTTTATGACCTGAAAGAATTTGATTTCAGAAACCAAATTCGTTCATCGGTAATACCTGCCTCAAACAACATTGCTGAAGGTTTTGACAGCAGGAGTAAAAAAGAATTCATTCGTTTTATTCGTATTTCAAGAAATTCATGCAATGAGCTCAAATCAATGATTTACCTGGCAGCCAGATTAAGATTTATTGACCACAAAAAGAAAATGCATTTAATTAACTATTGTGCGGAGAAGTAATAAAAATTACTGTTGAACTAATCAAAATCTCTTGAACTTTAAACTTAGTACTTGCAGCTTATGAATTACCACCTGATAGACACCCATGTTCATTTTTGGAAGTATAACAAAATCCGTGACGCCTGGATGGATGATATGCCGGTGCTTCAGCAGGATTATTTGCCTGAACATTTGTCGCTTAACATGAAAAGAAACGGCGTTGATGGTTGTGTGTCTGTACAGGCGGCCACAGAAGAGGTGGAAACAAGGTTTTTAGTAGAGCTTTCCAAGACCCATGATATTATAAAAGGCGTAGTTGGCTGGGTTGATCTTTGTGCTGCCAATGTGGAAGAAAAATTACAGGAATTTTCGGAACACACCATCATTAAAGGTTACAGGCATATTGTGCAGGCGGAGCCGGACGATTTCCTGCTGCGCGGGGATTTTCAAAGAGGGGTAACCGCTTTGAAAAACTATAATTACACCTATGATATTTTAATTTACCCTAAGCAGTTGAAATCAACACTGGAATTTGTTTCCAGGTTTCCTGACCTGAAATTAATAATAGACCATTGCGCAAAGCCAGATATAAAGAATAAAAAAATTGATGAATGGAGATCGCTAATGCAGGAGATCGCTAAAAACAAAAATGTTTTTTGCAAAGTGTCAGGATTATTTACGGAAGCTAAATGGAAGGAATGGAGCCCGGCAGATTTCTATCCATACCTGGATGTGGTGTTTAATGCATTTGGGACTGACAGATTAATGTTTGGCAGCGACTGGCCGGTTATCCTGGTTTCAGGTATGTATGTACAATGGAAAAGTTTGCTGGAAAAATATATGGAAAACTTTAAGGCTGAAGAGAAAGAAAAATTTTTTGGTTTAAATGCAATGGGGTTTTATAATTTGAAAATGTGAACATATATTGATGATAAATTTACAAGTGATGAAATTATTTCACTTTATCGTTCCCCGGCCTGAAGGCTGGGGAACGATAAAGACCTGAAAAAAACAACAATTAATCTTTAATAAATAAAAATGGATCTACATCTTGCCAACAAAGTTTTTATAGTAACAGGCGGTGCTAAAGGTATTGGCGCTGCTATCAGCAAAACAATTGCCGCAGAAGGAGGAATAGTTATGGTTGTAGGGCGTAATAAAAATGACAACCATCAGGCTGTTGATGAAATTGTTAAACAACACGGCAAAGCAGCTTCTCATACTGTTGAACTTGCCGATCCGGCCGCCTGCAAAGAAGTAATCGATTTCACGATAGAAAAATATGGCCGCATTGACGGCCTGGTGAATAATGCAGGAATAAATGATGGCGTTGGCCTTGCCGGTGGTTCGCCTGAAAAATTTATGGAGTCATTACAGAAAAACCTGAGCCATTACTATAACCTGGCACATTATGCGCTGCCACATTTAAAAGCCACAAAGGGAAGCATTGTAAATATAGGCTCAAAAGTTTCCGTAACGGGTCAGGGCAACACTTCAGGTTATGCCGCATCAAAAGGCGCTATTAATGCACTGACACGCGAATGGGCTGTTGAGTTATTACCTTTTTCTATTCGTGTGAATACTGTATTGCCTGCAGAAGTATGGACACCTTTATATGAAAACTGGATCAAAACATTTCCCGATCCGGAATCAAAACTAAAATCCATTACATCAAAAATACCTTTGGAGAAAAGGTTTACCACTTCGGAAGAAATTGCTGATACGGTAATATTTCTGCTTAGCGACAGGTCAAGCCATACAACGGGTGAGATTTTATTTGTTGACGGCGGTTACTCGCATTTGGACAGATCATTGACTTAAATAATTGAAATATGTTTAGACTGGATCATAAAACCGCCATTGTAACTGGCGGTGGAAGCGGCATTGGCCGTGCCATTGCAAAGATTTTTGCCACACAGGGCGCCCATGTTTTTGTATTGGATTTAAATGAACAGGAGGGAAAACAGGTTGTTGAAGAAATCAAAAATGCAAAAGGAAATGCTGTATTTAAACAATGCAATGTGGGTTCGCAAGCCGATGTGGATAATGTTATTCACGATATTCTGAAAGAAGTTTCAGTAATAAATATCTTATTGAATATCGCAGGAATCGCCCATATCGGAAATGCAGAAAACACAAACGAAAATGATTTTGACAGGTTGATCAATGTAAACGTGAAAGGTGTTTATAATTGCCTGCATGCTGTAATCCCGCACATGAAAAAAGGGGGCGGTGTTATTTTGAATATGGCTTCAGTTGCATCTTCTGTCGGTATTCCCGATCGCTTCGCGTACACGATGACAAAAGGAGCTGTTGTGGGCATGACATTATCTGTTGCCAAAGATTATATTCACCAGAACATCCGCTGCAACTGTATTTCACCAGGAAGGGTGCATACGCCATTTGTGGATGGCTTCTTAGCTAAAAATTACCCTGGCAAAGAAAAAGAAATGTTTGAAAAACTCTCGAAAACACAACCCATCGGGAGAATGGCACAACCCGAAGAAGTAGCAAACCTGGCATTATATCTTTGCAGCGATGAAGCCGCATTTATTACAGGCTGCGATTATGCAATAGACGGCGGGTTTATTAAACTGAATAATTAGAAAGGTCTGTCAATAGTGATGAATGATCAGTTATCCATTAATTCATCCAAATCCCTCCGCTGCTTTTTTGTTGGACGTCCAATCTTGCTCAACCTTTTTCCGGTATGAAAACTCGCAGCCTGGAACTGCAACCTCTCCATTTCTTCGGCTGGGGTAATGTCAAGATAATATCTGATAGCCTCAGTATACTGAAGGCGGTTATACAATAGCCCTGTTACTTTTATCCTCCATCTTTTTGCTTCTGTCTTTACTTCATATTCATCATCAATATGCACCTGCTTTGAAGGCTTGACTTGTGCCCCGTTGAACTTCACTTTTCCTTTCTCGCATGCTGCTGCGGCCTGGGCCCTTGTTTTGAACAAACGGATCGACCACAGGTATTTATCGAGGCGAAGTTTTTCTTTTTCCATTTCATTTAATTAATCAGCCATCTCATTTCAAGTACATTTTTGCTAAAACCTATCTTCTCATAGGCTTTCACAGCTTCAATGTTTTCCACATACACTTCTAACCTGAGTTCTTTCAGGCCTTGCTTTTCCGCCCAGGCTTTTAAATATTCTATCACCTTTTTATTAATTCCCCTGCCGCGATATTCAGGCAACACATACATAAAGCCGAGATAAGCAAATTGTTCGTTGGTAAAATAATGCTTTGCGTTAGTGACCCTGGCATAACCACAACCAATGGGTTTATTACCTGTTTCTGCTACGACAATCTCCACATCATTTCTTTCGATCATCTCCGGCAAATTGTAATAATTAATTTTACCGGGATTAATAACCATATCGATCTGGCGCTCCCTCTCTATAACACCTTGCTCAAATTGCAGAAGAGTATCCATGTCTTGTTTAGTTGCTTTCCTAATAATCACTTCATTCATTAGCATACTCTTTCAGATTATCTCTGCAAAATACTTATGGAAATATGGAATGGTTTCAATGCCTTTATAAAAATTGGCGAGGTTGAATTTCTCATTCGGCGAATGCAGGTTGTCGCTGTCGAGGCCAAACCCCATGAAAACAATTTTAATGCCCAGTTCTTTTTCAAACAGTGCACAAATAGGGATGCTGCCGCCACCACGAACCGGCACCGGTTTTTTACTGAATGTAGTTTCAATTGCTTTTTCCGCAGCGCGGTATGCTTTTGAATCCAATGGTGTCATATAGGGTTCCCCTCCATGATGTTCTGTCGCTTTCACTGTTACGGATTCAGGCGCTATGCTTTCAAAATATTTCAATAATTTCTCCGTAATTTTTTTTGACGACTGATTGGGCACCAGCCTGGCAGAAATTTTTGCATAGGCTTTCGAAGGCAACACTGTTTTGGACCCCTCACCGGTGTAGCCGCCCCAGATACCGTTTAATTCAAGGGTTGGGCGGATGCCTGTGCGTTCGTTAGTTGAATACCCTTTCTCACCCCAAAGATCTCGTACCCCTAAGTCTCTTTTATACTCTTCTTCATTGAATGGTGCACCCGCCAATAATTTTCTTTCCGCTTCACCAGATTCTATCACATCATCATAAAAGCCCGGAATAGTAATATGATTATCTGCATTGTGGCAGCTTGCTATCATTTGCGCGAGAATGGTGATCGGGTTGGCTACAGCGCCGCCATACACACCACTATGCAGGTCGCGGTTCGGCCCGGTTACCTCCACTTCGATATATGACAAACCGCGGACTCCGATATCAATTGACGGATTTTCGAGACTGATCATCGAAGTATCGCTGATGAGTATGACATCGGCTTTCAACAGGTCTTTATGGTTTGCCACAAATTTCCCCAGATTAGGCGAACCCACTTCTTCTTCTCCTTCAATAATAAATTTAATATTGGTAGAAAGCGTATTCGTTTTACTCATTGTTTCAAAGGCTTTCACATGCATATAAAACTGCCCTTTGTCATCAGCAGCGCCTCTTGCAAAAATTTTCCCGTCTTTGATCACCGGTTCAAATGGGCCGCTATGCCAGAGATTCAGCGGATCAGCAGGTTGCACGTCATAATGTCCGTACACCAGCACAGTCGGCTTCTTCGGGTCTATAATTTTTTCTGCATACACAATCGGGTGGCCTTCTGTAGAAAAAACTTCAGCCTTGTCAACACCAGCTTCCAGAAATTTTTGTTTAACCGCTTCTGCACAACGGTGCATATCGTTTTTATGCTCACTCCTTGCACTGATACTCGGCACCCGCAACAGTTCAAGTAGTTCATTTAAAAAACGTTCATTATTTTTTTCCTGGTAATCTTTCCACGCTTGCATATGGTATTTTTCGTTTAATAAATATTGAACAGCGAAAGTAATACGTTTTGTTTTATTCTGTAGCCAACATAGGTAATTCTATCAGGCTTTTCTTGCGTCGCACACTTCAGCGGCACAAATCCTATTGTTCGCCAAGTAGTGTGGACATAAAATATTTTTCTTAGCAAAACCATCATGGTTTAAGAAAATTAAGGTTATTATCACAAATAATTTCATAATTAGCATCGCTAATTGCACTATGCTCCGTAAAATTTGTTACCTGCTGATTGTTATCTTTTTAATCTGGCTGGCTTTTGCTACTCGTATTCATCATCAGTGGTTCCATCCGTTTGTAATAAAATACGGCGGAGATACTATTTGGGCAGGTATGTTCCTTTTTATGCTGCGCATTTTTTTCAGCAAAATAAACCTATGGAAACTGGCAATAATCTGTTATCTGCTCGGTGCGGCCGATGAGGTTTCACAATTATATAATGCGCCCTGGATAGACACAGTTCGTAATACGGCAATTGGCGGAGCTATGCTCGGCCATGGCTTTTTGTGGAGCGACCTTGCCTGTTATGCCGCCGGCACTTTACTGGCATTTGTGATTCTGAGTTTGATTGAATAAGCACGGTAAAAATGGATTTACTTTGTCATTATCATAAAAACCAGCCGTAATAGTCAAAAAACAAAAATGATTAATTTCATTGCTTCAAAAATCTCACATGAACATTGCCTCATATATTGACCATACCGTATTAAAACCGACCACCACTATTGCTGATGTAAAAAAAGTGTGCGAAGAAGCCATGCAATTTCATTTTGCAGCAGTTTGCATCCCTCCTCTTTTTGTGAAAGAAGCGAAACTATTAACATCCGGCACTGCTGTGAAAACAGCAACCGTTATCGGTTTCCCTTTCGGTTATTCCGCTATTGAAGCCAAGGTGGCTGAAATTGTGCTGGCCATGGTAGATGGCGCTGATGAACTGGATATGGTCATCAATATTGCCGCACTAAAAAATAACGACTGGCAATATCTTGCCAGTGAAATCAATACCGTTTTACCGTTAGTTCATCATAAAAACAAAGTTGTAAAAATCATCATTGAAAGCGGCATTTTATCTGATGAAGAAATTGTAAAATGCTGCAATTTGTATGGCACAGCCGGTGCTGATTTCCTGAAAACATCAACAGGATACGCAGAAAAAGGTGCAACTGTGGAAGCTGTTACTTTAATGAAAAAAAAATTGCCCGCCCATGTTAAAATCAAAGCGTCCGGAGGCATTAAAACATATAGCTTTGCAAAACAGTTAATCGATGCCGGTGCAAACAGGCTTGGTTGCAGTGCCAGTGTGGCCATTGTATCAGGCGCACCGGTTGATGAAAAATCAAATTACTAAAATGAAAAAACCCCTTATCATAATATTATTCTTGCATGCCCATAAACTATTTGCACAAAGCGATACTATTATTGTACACAAAGACCCGCGTGTAGACTCGCTTATTCAAAAACAAATCCAGATCAATGATATTTCCACACGTGAAAGCAGACGGACTACTGCAGGCTTCCGCATACAGGTAATATCATCTTCCGACCGCAATAAAGTATTCAGTACAAAAGCCCGGATTTACCAGCAATATCCTGAACTCAAAGCCTATATTATTTACCGCGCCTCTCATTATACACTAAAAGTAGGCAATTTTAAAACCCAAGAAGAAGCCCAGCCCTACTTTGATAAAATTTCACGCCTATACACAACCGGGGTTTACATTATTCATGATATGATTGAAGCAAAACAGGAGTGATCCTCATTCCCTGGCAATACAAAACATTATGTCCTTTCAGGCATATCTTAATAACATTAAAAATAAGACAGGCAAGGATGCTGAAGATTTCCGGAAGCTGGCCGAACAAAAGGGTTTTACCAAAAAAGGGAAAATTACTGCAAATACAAAAGCAGGAGATATTGTTAAATGGCTGAAAGAAGAGTTTCAATTAGGCTATGGCCATGCTATGGCTATTTATGCTTTGCTCAAAGGAATTAAAGATGAACATGAGGAGTAACCCGATAAAACAAAACTATTTCAACAGTTCATCCATATTCCTGTCATTATCTATTTTGCCCTTGGCTTCAAGCATGCGCATATCCTTGGCATCCTGCAGGAATTCTGAAGCAAAAATAAATTTATTGAGCTTCTGGTTTTTGCTGAAAATAATCTGTTTATTATTACCCTCCCATTCCTTTATACCCTCATACATATAAATAATATGATCGCCGATTTCCATCACACTATTCATATCGTGTGTATTTACCACGGTTGTGATACTATATTCGTCTGTTATTTCCTTAATAAGCTTATCAATCAGTAATGAAGTCTGTGGATCAAGCCCGGAGTTAGGTTCGTCACAGAAAAGATATTTCGGATTGAGCACAATTGCCCTTGCAATACCCACCCTTTTTTTCATTCCGCCGCTTAATTCAGCAGGAAATTTCTGGTTCACCCCTTTCAGGTTTACACGTTCCAGCACTTCATTCACACGTTTTAACTTTTCATCAAAAGTGTTTGCACTGAACATATCCAGCGGAAACATTATATTTTGTTCCACCGTCATGCTGTCGAATAATGCTGAGCCCTGGAACAACATGCCGATCTGCTGCCGCAAATTTTTTCGTTCTTCTTTATTCATAGCAGTAAAACTCTGCCCGCTATATAAAATATCACCACTGTCAGGCTCCAATAAACCCACCAGGCATTTCATCAGCACTGTTTTACCGCTTCCGCTTGCTCCAATAACAAGGTTGCACTTACCAGGCTCAAGTATTGCACTCACATCATTGATTACTATTTTGTCGCCAAACCCTTTTTTTATATTTTTTATTTCAATCATTGACCGGATTTTGATCAAACTTTATACTAATTTCATTTTCGTATGCAGCTTGCCGTTAATTAACCAAAGCTGATATATGCACTACTGACAAAAGAAGTGCGACGCAACGATGATGCCATGAAAAACAATTGCACGTACCAAAACAAACATTTTCACGTCAAAATAATTTCAGGTGCAAGAAATAATTACAACAATATAGCTGCAAGTATATAATCGGCAAACAATATCATTACGCAGCTTACAACAACTGATTTTGTGCTTGATCTCCCGATTTCGAGCGCTCCGCCTTTTACATAATAACCATAAAATGCAGATATGCTTGATATAATGAACGCAAAAGTGTATGCTTTAATTAAGGCGAAAGTAACATTATAGGGTTGAAAATACTGCAATAGGCCTTTGTCGAATGTGCTTCCGGAAATGATGCCGGTCATGGTACCGGCTAAACGACCGCCCCAAATGCCCAGCACTGCAGAAATCACCACAAGCATCGGGATCACAATAAGCGCAGCGAGAATTTTAGGCAATACCAGGTATGTTTTGGTATTAATACCCATTATTTCCAGCGCATCAATCTGTTCACTTACCCGCATATTGCCCAATTCACTGGCAATTTTACTGCCTATAACTCCTGCCAGAACGATACAAACCAGGGTGGGTGCAAATTCCAGGATCACTGTATCACGAACAATTTGCGCAATGGTTGAAATAGGAATGAACGGGCTTACCAACTGGTATGCGGTTTGTAATGTTGAAACCGCTCCCATAAAAACGGATATAATTACTACAATACCCAGTGAGCCGATGCCGATTTCGGAACATTGATGCATGAACTCCTTCCAATACATTTTTGCATTTTCCGGTCTGGAAAACATGTCCCTTATCATCAATAAGTAACGGCCAAATTCTGTAAAAAAAGTCATTGCTCGTTTTAAAATAATTTAATTTCCCGGTTATTGGTTAAGGTTTGTGGTCCTTGTATGATCTGAAAAAATACACATGTTAAATTTATCAAAACACATTCTGTTTGGCATCAACCCCGATAACGGATAATTGAAAATACAATTTTCCTGATTTGACAAACAAAAAGATAGCTAATAAAATAACTAATACTTGAATAAGCACTTTTATTTTAAATGACTACGGAGGAACCATGCCATCTTTTCGTGCTTTTCCATCAACCCTGTAATAAAATCACTGGTACCGAGGTCATGCAGTTCGTTTGCCATGTAATTAATATTTTCACGCAATTTGATGATAATACTTTCATGATCGTTTAGTAATTCTTTTATAAAGCCTTCACCCGAATTATTGCTATTGAATTGTTCGGTTAAACGGGTAAGTGATAAGAATGATTTCAAAGTAGCCGGGGTATAATGTCCCAATGAACGTATCCGTTCAGCTACTTCATCAATAAACGCATCCAGCTGTTCGAACTGGCTTTCAAAAAAAGTATGTTTTGCATAAAAATCCGGCCCTTCAATATTCCAGTGAGCATTACGTGTTTTGGTATACAATACGTATTCATCTGCAAGAATTACCGATAATATTTCTGCAACAACTTTTGTGTTTTGTGGCGCAATGCCAATATTGGTATTCATAATAGTTGATTTTATATCAATGTTTTCCGTTCGCTTCAGCTTTAGAAGGCTTTCTCAAACGTTTCCACCAATTTGATTTTTTTAACAGCTCATCACCTGAATTTTTACATTTTATCTGAGCATCAATTACCGCCACCAGGCACATGTTATAAATACTTCTTACGGAACTTCCCAGTTGCAATACGTGCACCGGTTTTTTTAGTCCAAGCAGGATTGGCCCTACAGCTTCTGCCCCGCCGACTTCTTTCATTAAATTATACGCAATATTACCAGCTGCAAGGTTAGGAAATATAAGTGTATTCACTTCCTGGTCTATCAACTGGCTAAAAGGATAATTTTCTTTTAAGATATCATTATTGAAAGCCAGGCTGGCCTGCATTTCCCCATCAACAATCAGGGAAGGATTTTTTTGCTTCACGATTCTTGTCGCTTCAGCAACCAACCGCGCTTCCGGAGAATCGCTCGTGCCAAAATTCGAGTAACTAAGCATGGCAATTCTGGGTAATAGGTTAAAGTTACGTACCTCCTGGGCTGTCATTAATGTAATCTCGGCAAGTTCTTCTGCAGTGGGATTAAAGTTCACTGTTGTGTCTGCAAGAAAGAGCGGCCCTTTCTTAGTAAGCAACAAATACATTCCGGCAATTTTTTTTACGGTCTCATCAGTGCCGATGATCTGAATTGCAGGGCGGATAGCATCAGGATAATTTCTCGTTAGCCCGCTGATCATTGCATCTGCTTCTCCTGTTTCCACCATCATGCAGCCGAAATAGTTTCTTTCACGCATGATTTTATACGACTCGTACCTGTTCACACCTCTGCGTTGCCTTTTTTCAAAAAAAATCTCAGCAAATTTTTTCCTTTTTTCTTCCTGTTCCTCGGTATGAGGATCGATAATCGGAAGGTCTTCAATATCAATATTATTTTCTTCAGCAATTGCTTTAATCCTGGCTTCATTACCGAGTAATATGGGGTATGCAATACCTTCATCATACACGATCTGTGCAGTTTTTAATATCTTGATATTATCAGCTTCAGCAAACACTACCCGTTTAGGATCACGTTTGGCACGACTGCTAAGTACCCTGATCAACTGATTATCGAGACCCAATCTTTTATTTAATTGGATGGCATAGTTATCCCAATTGGTGATTGTTGTTTGCGCTACACCGCTTTCAATAGCAGCTTTGGCAACTGCCGGAGCAACTGTGGACAATAATCTCGGATCAAGTGGTTTGGGAATAATATACTCGGGGCCGAACGAAATATTTCTTTCATTATAGGCCATATTCACCAGATCTGGCACCGGCGTTTTAGCAAGTTCGGCCAAAGCCTTAACTGCAGCCAATTTCATGGCTTCATTAATTTGAGTGGCTCTTACATCGAGGGCGCCCCTGAATATGAACGGAAAACCAAGTACATTATTCACCTGGTTGGGATAATCGCTTCTGCCAGTTGCCATGATCGCATCTTTTCGGACAGCCCTTGCCACATCATAACCGATTTCCGGGTCAGGATTGGCCATTGCAAAAATGATGGGGTTCTTCGCCATTATCTTCACCATTTCTTCAGTAACGGTATTGCCTACACTGAGACCAATGAACACATCTGCATCTTTCATGGCATCAAGCAACGTAGTATTCGGTTGCCTGGTAGCAGCGAATCTTTTCTTTTCTTCATTAAGATCATTCCTGTCAGTATGCAGCACGCCTTTACGGTCGAACATTACAAAATTTTCGGGCTTTGCCCCAAGCGCAACATACAAATTGCAGCAGGCCATAGCCGCTGCCCCCGCCCCATTCACTACAAACTTTGCCTTATCAATTTTTTTCTTCTGAATTTCAAGTGCATTGATCAATGCAGCACTGCTAATGATAGCCGTGCCGTGCTGGTCATCATGCATTACCGGGATTTTCAAAAGTTCTTTAAGCTTTGTTTCAATATAAAAACATTCGGGGGCTTTGATATCTTCCAGGTTAATGCCCCCGAAAGTCGGTTCAAGTGATTTTACAATCTGCACGAACCTCTCCGGATCTTTTTCATTAATCTCGATATCAAACACGTCAATATCTGCAAAAATTTTAAACAATACCCCCTTACCTTCCATTACCGGCTTCCCAGCCTCCGGGCCTATATCGCCGAGACCTAACACTGCCGTTCCATTACTGATAACGGCAACCAGGTTTCCTTTTGCTGTATATTTATACACGTTCTCCACATTCTCATGAATTTCCTTGCATGGCTCGGCAACACCGGGAGAATATGCCAATGAAAGATCACGTTGGGTTTTTGCTTCTTTTGTCGGAATTACCTCTATTTTTCCAGGTCTTCCTTTTGCATGATATTCCAGAGCCTGTTCTCTTCTCAATTGTTTTGTGTCCATATATTTTTTTTTCGTGACAAGCATTGTGAAGCTATACCTTAACGGTTAGCGAAAATTGAGAGCAAAAGTACGAAAAGACAAACAGATGCTTTATTAAGGCCGGGTAAACAGGCTTTAACCTATTTTAAATAAAAATACATTCATTTGTAGCTGATATTTTTTATCAATAGCCAGCAATCTGTTTCCCCATTGATGGCAAAATGAGACCTTATCTTAAATAATAAACCTATCGGGATTAGGAATAAAGTTGAGGAAGGATTGAAAATTTGCTTTGTATTTTTTCTTATCAAGCTTATAGTAGAATGCCCCTTTTTTCGAATTAAGTTTATCTTTTTCTTTTTGCTTCATCAGCAGGCCTGTTGATAACACTTTACGGCTGAAATTCCTGTTATCAAATGATGTATCATATACACCTTCATACAAGCCCTGCAACTGAGGAATAGTAAATTTTTCAGGAAGCAATTCAAAAAGAATAGGATGAAGAGATGCTTTATAGCGCAATTGTTTTTGTGCCAGCTTTACCATTTCATCATGATCAAAAACCAGTTTTGGTTTCTCATTCAGTAAAAACCATTCAGCACTATAATCATGGCTCAACTGCTGTTCATATTTGTTAATATCTATTAAGGCAAAATAGGCAACAGAAACCGTTCTTTCCACCGGGTCACGGTCGGGTTCACTGAAAGTTCTTAGCTGTTCCAGGTAAACACCTTGAATGCCGGTAAGTTGTTTTAATACGCGGTCTGCACACTCCTTCAGGTTTTCATCAGGCTTAAGAAAACCTCCCATAAGGCTCCATTTTCCTTTTTCAGGTTCAATACCTCTTTTAACAATAAGCAGTTTGATATTATTTCCGTCAAACCCGAAAATGATGCAGTCAACAGCAAGCAATAACCGGGTTTGTTTTGAATAACGTGTCATACGATGACGATTTAACGATCAGAAACCTATATCTGTCTATCAAACATTGAATGTAGTATTTTTTATGAAATGCGCATTGATAATAAATGTTTGTTTTACATTTAAAATAAACCGGCAACATGGCATATCCATTTTGATTTTTAAATTTACTTCTTTACCTTCGCCGCCCACTCGTTACACGGGGCGTAGCGTAGCCCGGTTATCGCGCCTGCTTTGGGAGCAGGAGGTCGCAGGTTCGAATCCTGCCGCCCCGACGATAATATTGAGCAGCTCAACAAAAAATTGTTGAGCTGTTTTGTTTGTAGAATGGCCCGGTTGTATATGTATTCATTCATTCTGTTTATTGCTTAGCTTTACTACATAATTTGAATTTCAGTATATTTATTTTGTCATGACGACCAAGCACATTGCCATAATTGCCATATTCGCTTCGACTATTGCGCTAATATCATCTTGCCTTCATGCTGACAGGAGCAGTTATGAGCAATCACTCCCTGAAAAAGTAAGCTACAATTTTGATATCAGGCCAATTTTATCTGATAAGTGTTTTAAATGCCATGGGCCCGATGCCAACCATCGTGAAGCCCATTTACGGTTAGATATTGCTGATAGCGCTTACGCAGCGCTGAAAGAAACCAAAGGAGCTTATGCTATTATTCCCGGCCAACCCGGTGAGTCCGAGCTGATAAAAAGAATCAACTCCACCGACCTGACCTTCATGATGCCACCGCCTGATGCGCATTTGGGTATGCTTACAGAGTACGAAAAAAGACTATTTAAAAAATGGATTGTACAGGGTGCAAAGTATGAAAGGCATTGGGCATTCACGGCTCCTTCCAGGGCGCCACTACCTCCTGTCAAAAAAACAAACTGGGTAAAGAATGAAATCGACTATTTCGTTCTTCATAAAATGGAACAACAAGGGCTCGAACCCAATGATGAAGTGGATAAAGAACGTTTGTTAAAACGTGTTTGTTTGGATATTACAGGCCTGCCCCCCTCCATTAATATGATGAATGCATTTTTAGCGGACAGTAGTATGCATAACTATGAAAAAATTGTCGATCAGCTTTTGGCAGAGCCGCAATACGGTGAAAAAATGGCTGTGCATTGGCTGGATGTTGCACGTTATGCTGACAGTTATGGCTACCAGGATGATAATATCCGGACCCAATGGCCATGGCGGGATTGGGTGATCCATGCTTTCAATGAAAATATGCCTTATGACCAATTTCTTACCTGGCAAATTGCCGGGGACATGTTACCCAATGCAAACAAAGAACAAATTCTTGCCACTGCTTTTTTCAGGAACCATAAATACACAGAAGAGGGGGGAGTTGTTCCGGAAGAATATCGTATTGAATATTTGATCGACAAAACCAAAACTTATGGCAAGGGGATTTTAGGTATAACCATTGAATGCGCACAATGCCATGATCATAAATATGACCCGTTCTCTCAAAAAGATTATTACAGTTTGCTTGCTTTCTTCAACAACACTAAAGAAATCGGCTATGAAGGCGATGTGAGTATTTCCAAACCTGCTAAAATGCCGATATTATATATCGACAGCACCGACAGGAAAAGCCTTTTATCTTTTATCCAGAAAAAAGATACAAACTCTTTAATGGTGTCTGTAATGGGTGAACGCGACACACCTAGAAAAACATATGTGCTTAACCGTGGAAGGTATGATGCTCCCACAACCGAAGTGGCCCCCAATGCTTTGCCTGCAATAATGAAATTTGATACCACACAATTTCAACGCAACCGGATGGGTCTTGCACAATGGACAGTCAGCAAAAACAACCCGCTTACTGCAAGGGTTTTTGTAAACCAGGTATGGCAGGAATTTTTCGGAAAAGGCATTGTAAAAACTTCAGGTGATTTTGGCATGCAGGGAGAATTACCAACAAATCCAGAATTGCTGGACTGGCTGGCCGCTGATTTTATGGAAAACAAATGGAACATAAAAAGGCTGATAAAGCAAATGGTAATGTCAGCAACGTATCGCCAATCCACCAAAACTAATCCGGAAAAACAAAGTAAAGACCCCGACAACATTTATCTTTCGCACGGGCCAAGGAACCGGTTGCCTGCCGAATTCATCCGGGACCTGGTTTTGGAAAGCAGCGGATTATTGAACAAAACAATTGGCGGACCCAGTGTAAAACCCTACCAGCCTGAAGGCTTATGGGAAAATGCAACGTCCGGTCGTGGCGTACTGGCAAAATATATACAGGATCATGGCGACTCATTATACAGAAGAGGTATGTATACATTTATTAAACTTACCGTACCCCCTGCTTCCATGGTTATGTTTGATGCAAGCAATCGTGACCAATGCGAAGTAAGGAGATTAAAAACAAATACCCCATTACAGGCGCTTATTATGATGAATGACCCTACAGTAATGGAAGCAGCACGGGTGCTGGCAGAAAAAATCTGTTCGGAAGAAAAACCTTCTGCCCAGCAAATTTCATTTGCATTCCGGTTAATTGTTTGCCGTAAGCCATCTGATAAAGAATTGAAAATTTTACAGGATTATTATAATGATCAGTTGCAGCAATTCCATAATAAAAATCTTGATGCCGCAAAAACATTAAGCGCCGGCGAATACAAGCATGTTAAAACGATCAATGAAGATGCAACTGCTGCATTAATGAAAGTGATAACAGCCATTTATAACCTGGAAGAAACGATAACAAAAACTTAGGCAAAATGGAAAAAGAAATTCTTGAACACAGCCTGCAGTTAAACCGTCGGCGGTTTCTGTCGAGGTTGAGTCTTGGCATCGGAAGTGTAGCACTGGGTTCATTACTTGTGCCAGATTTATTTAAAGGAAGCGCCGAAGAAGAATCAGCGCTGATTGGTTTGCCGCATTTTGCACCAAAAGCAAAAAGAATTATTTATCTTTTCCAGAATGGCGCGCCATCACAATTAGACCTGTTCGATTATAAACCCTTACTTCAGAAAATGCAGGGAGAAGATTTACCGGCGTCTGTTCGTATGGGGCAAAGGCTTACAGGAATGACCGCAGACCAAGCCAAGTTTCCTTTAGCCGGAACTGTTTTTCAGTTTAACCAGTATGGGCAGTCACGGGCATGGTTAAGCGAACTTTTACCGCATACATCCCGGGTGGCTGATGATATTTGTTTTATAAAAACCATGTATACTGAAGCCATTAATCATGACCCCGCACTCACTTTTTTCCAGACAGGGGCACAACAGGGAAACCGGCCCAGCATGGGTTCCTGGCTGAGTTACGGATTGGGAAGTGAGAATAAAAACCTGCCTGCGTTTTGCGTGTTACTATCAAAAGGGAAAGGCAACGGACAAGGGGTATATTCAAAACTGTGGTCAAACGGGTTTTTGGACTCAATTCACCAGGGTGTGCAATTCAGCAGCGGTGAAAATCCCGTTTTATACCTTAATGACCCGGAATCTATAAACAGGCAGGACAGAAGAAAAATGATTGACAAAATTGCTGAACTTAATGAAGAAGCCTACCAGGAATTCGGCGACCCTGAAATTACTACAAAAATTCAGCAATATGAGATGGCTTACCGCATGCAAACCATCGTTCCGGAAATTATGGATGTTTCGAAAGAACCGGAAGATACATTGAAGTTATATGGCCCGGAATGCCTCGTGCCCGGCACGTTTGCGGCAAACTGTTTGCTTGCGCGAAAATTATCAGAAAGCGGAGTGCGTTTTGTACAACTTTATCACCAGGGATGGGATGGCCATGGCAACCTTCCATTTGAAATAAAATCGCAATGCAAAGATGTTGACCAGGCATCGGCAGCGCTCATTACCGACTTAAAGCAAAGAGGTTTGCTGGATGAAACATTAATAATATGGGGCGGAGAATTCGGAAGAACAAATTACTGTCAGGGAAAACTGACAAAAGAAAATTATGGAAGAGACCATCATCCCCGATGCTTCACGGTATGGATGGCAGGGGGTGGTGTTAAACCGGGGGTATATGGAGAAACTGATGATTTTGGATACAATATTGCAAAAGACCCCGTGCATGTACACGATTTTCACGCAACTGTTCTATATCTTATGGGCCTGGATCATGAAAAACTTACCTTTAAACACTTGGGAAGAAGATATAGGCTTACCGATGTTGCCGGCAAAGTTGTCCATAACCTGATTGCATAAAATAATTTTAAATTACCATAGCCATGCATAGAAGAAAGTTTATCAGTCAAACATCTGCAGCTGCAGCCGGTTTTCTTTATTTACCATCAATATTAACAAAGGGAAATAAAAAAAATAATAATGAAATTCTCGGGCATAATAATAAACGGTATCGCCTGAACAATGAGTGGAGCCAGGTTGACACCGCAAGATATCCCGTAAAGGATTGCCATGAAATGGTTCAAGACAGCAAAGGGAGAATTATTTTGCTAACTAACGAAACAAAAAATAATGTTATTATTTACGATAAAAGAGGCCAACTGATGGAAACCTGGGGCCACGAATACCCCGGGGCGCACGGGCTCACTTTGTTCAACGAGAATGGTCACGAAGTTTTATTTATCTGTGATAATAACAGGCACCAAATGATCAAAACTGATTTGAAAGGAAGGGTGTTAATGACGCTGGATTATCCAAAGGAAACCGGTCAATACACAAAACCGGAAGAATATATTCCGACGGAAACGGCAATAGCTGCTAATGGAGATATTTACATCGCAGATGGCTATGGCAAAGATTTTATCATTCAATATGATTCCAAGGGGAATTACATCAGGCACTTTGGCGGCCGCGGGGATAAAGAAGAAAACCTGTTGAATGCTCACGGTATTTGTGTCGATCACAGAGATAAGAATAACCCTACACTCATTGTTACTTCAAGACAGCAGAATGCCTTTAAACGATTTACCATGGAAGGAAAGTTCATCAACAGCATTCCACTTCCCGGCGCCTGGGTTTGCCGTCCGGTTATTAATGGAGATTATTTATACAGCGCAGTTTTGCAAAGTAATACCAGCCTGAATCAGCAATCCGGTTTTATAACGATATTGGATAAAAATTTCAAAGTTGTTTCTAACCTCGCCGGTAGTGATCCAACCTACAGTAATAATATTCCTGACGAAATGCACCAGACCATGAAAGTGTTCCAATACCCCCATGATGTATGCATTGATGACGAACAGAACATGTATGTAGCACAATGGAATTCCGGTCATGCATATCCGTACAAATTAGAACCCGTAGTATAAATGATACAGTGGAAGAATATTTTTTTCAGCGTAACTTTTGCTGCCAATTGTTTGCTTTGTTTCCTGCTTATTTTTTATCAAAAGCTGACAGTGCCTTCACTGGTGCAGGTGTTTGGGAGGATGCATCCCTTATTTCTTCATTTCCCGATAGTATTATTTGTATTGTGTATAGTCTGGATATGGTTTGCTCCAAAAAATAAATTTCATAATGATGATCTCTTTCAAAACATCAGCAAATGGTTATTGCTCGCTACCGCATTTACTGCTACTTTCACCGCATTAATGGGGTTATTTCTTTCTAAAGAACAAGGTTATAACCAAGACGCATTAACCTGGCACAAATGGAGTGGTGCATTGGTTTCCATGATCATTTTTTTCTGGTACTCATTTTTTGATCAGTTACAAAAAACAAAACCCGCACTACTGGCCTGCAGCCTCCTCAGCTCAATAGTTCTGCTCATTGCCGGCCACCAGGGAGCTGATATCACTCACGGAGATAATTTTCTGCTTGCCCCTGTTGAAAAAACCAAAGCAAAAAAAACTTCGTTGGATGAAGCCCAGGTATTTGCGGATATGGTTAACCCTATACTCCAGGAAAAATGCATGAATTGTCATAACAGCAAAAAAGCAAAAGGTGAGTTGATAATGGAAACAGAGCAACTGCTAAAAAAAGGTGGAAAGAGCGGAGCATTATGGGATACAACTGATGCTAATCTGAGCCTGATGCTTCAACGAATCCACCTGCCTGAGCAAGAAAAAAAACATATGCCCCCTAACGGTAAGCCTCAGTTAACTGAACAGGAAATAACCATCTTATACAACTGGATTAAAAATGGCGCTAACTTTAAAATGAGGGTAACAGACCTTGATCCAACAGATACGCTTAGAACAATCGCTGAAAACATGTTCAAATCATCAAACGAAGAAGATTTTGATTTCAGCGCAGCGGATGAAAATGCCATAAAAAAGCTGAACACTAATTTCAGGGCGGTATATCCGCTGGCAAAAAATTCACCGGCAATTGCTGTGGATTTTTATGGCGCTTCTTTCTTCAAGCCCGAACAATTGAAAGACCTGCTGGAGATTAAAACACAGATCGTTTCGCTGAACCTTGACAAAATACCTGTTACAGACAACGATCTGCAAACCATTGGGCAGTTTAGCAATTTGCGAAATCTCAATCTTTCATTTACTAGAATATCAGGAAACGGGTTAGCGGCCCTGAACAAACTTGACCATCTTAAAAACATTTCACTAACCAATACGGCTGTAAGAAAAGAAAATATACAGCAAATAGCTTCCATGAAGGAAGTGAAACATATTTATGTCTGGAACACGGGTGTCACTATTGCAGATGCTGCTGCACTCAGCAAAAAATATTCTGCAGTAGAAATACAAACAGGCGCAAGAACCGACACCATGTTTCTCAAAATAAATCCGCCAATGATACAAAATGAAGTGCCAGTTATAACGGATACGCCTATCCAACTGAAACTAAAACATTTTGTACCTGGCATCAGCATTCATTATACGCTTGACGGAAATGATCCTGATAGCAGCCAATCCCTTGTTTATGACAATAAAACACTTGTCAGAGACGCGTGCTTAATGAAAGCACGTGCATACAAAAAAGGATGGCATTCGAGTGACCTGGTCCAGTATCGGTTTTATCGCGCTACTTATAAAGCGGATACCGTTATTATGCTGAAAAATCCTGACTCGGGTTATATGGGCAAAGGGGGAAGGACGCTTAATGATTTTGTGAAAGGTTCTCAGAATTTCGGAGATGGTAAATGGATAGCATTCAGGAAAAACAACCTGGAATGTACAATGGTATTTCACCAGCCCATCAATCTTCAAAACATCACTTTTAGTTCATTAGTTGACGTAGGGTCGTTAATATTCCCGCCAAAAGATATCAAGATATTCGGCGGCATTTCTGCAAATAATTTAAAACTTTTGTCGCACCTTACCCCTGCTGTGGATACATTACCGGGATCGAACTATCTGATACCCTACAATTGCAAAACAAATCCGTCAACGGTAAAATATATTAAAGTAATAGCCGAACCCATCGGGCAACTTCCAAAACAGTTTATTCAACCCAAAAACCCAAAAGATAAAAAGCCAAGAAAAAAAGAAGATGATATGGGATGGCTGTTTGTTGATGAGATTTTTTTGAATTAACTTATACAATCCTTCTGTTTATTTTGTCGTATAAAAACAACAAAGCCGCTATCTTTGCAATCATTATCCGTTATGCAAAAACTGATTTTCGTTTTATTACTTTCTGCTATTTCCTGTAACGGATCAGCTCAGAAAAGCCTTGTTGTAGGCGACACTATTCCTGCATTTACATTAAAAGACCAGGATGGAAAAGATTTTGCTATTACTGATTATATCGGTAAGAAAATATTAGTAATCTATTTTTATCCAAAAGATGAAAGTGCGGTATGTACAAAAGAAGCATGTACTTTCCGTGATGATTACAGCCGATTTGAGAAAGCCGGCGCTTTGGTTATCGGCATTAATTATGGCACAGTCGAAAGCCATAAAGCTTTCATAAAAAATCACCAACTGCCTTTTACGCTTTTAAGCGATCCTGGAAATAAGGTGTACCACTTATTTGGTGTAAAGAAAAAACTAATGTTCACCGGCAGGGAAACTTTTGTAGTAGGTAAAAATGGAAAAATCGCTTTTACATTCAACTCGTTCACCAATGGCCCCGAACATTCAAAAAAGACCCTTGATTTTATTGCCGGGATGAAGGAATGATATTTTCCGGATCAGCAAGTTTCGGGTTTTCACTAAGCTGTTCTGAAAATATTTTTGTATTCAAAACTGAAAAAAATGAAAATTCAGGATACGGCTAATTTCAATCGCATTGCGGAAGCTATCGGATACATACAAAATAATTTTAAGGGTCAGCCCGATTTGGATGAAATAGCAAAAAAAATTCATCTCAGTCCTTATCATTTCCAAAGAATATTCACAGAATGGGCAGGGGTAAGTCCAAAAAAATTTCTGCAATATACCAGCATTGAGTATGCGAAAAAGATGCTGAAAGAAAAGCAATCCACTTTATTTGATGCTGCTTTTGAAACAGGCCTGTCAGGAACGGGTAGATTACATGATCTGTTTATCAAAATTGAAGGAATGACGCCGGGAGAATTTAAGAATGGCGGCGAAACCCTTGAAATAAGGTATAGTTTTGCAGAGAGCCCTTTTGGCAATTTGCTGATTGCATCAACAAATAAAGGCATTTGTTATATGGCTTTTGCCGATGATCAAAAAACCGCCTTATACGAATTGCAGGATCATTTTCCCAATGCAAAATACACGCAAATGTTCGATATGCTTCAGCAAAATGCTTTGTATATTTTTACACAGGATTGGAAAAAAATTCATACAATAAAACTGCATTTGAAAGGAACGTCATTTCAAATCAAAGTATGGGAAGCGCTTCTGAAAATACCAATAGGACGTTTATCAACTTACAGCGATATTGCATCAACAGTTGAGAGCCCAAAAGCTGCGAGAGCAGTGGGTTCCGCAATAGCGGATAACCCCATCGCTTTTATTATTCCTTGTCACAGGGTTATTAAATCGTCAGGAAATTTCGGTCAATATCATTGGGGCCCCAACAGGAAAACTGCCATCATTGGCTGGGAAGCTACAAAAGTAGCAGACAACAGATATTGATCTCCATGTCTTATTCTCATTTGTGTTAAATATCGTTTTTCATAAATATATTTCCGCCAATGAACATGAAAGGAAGCGAAAAGTCGGATCGCTTGTTCGTTCCGGAAAAATCAGTTTTGGAGGCAATATCAAACTGAAAATTTACGGAAAGCTACATGGCAAATCAGGTAACTCAATTAAAGTTAACAACAGGATATTTTTCAGTCAGAAGCTGGTGCCATAAAATCAGGCTACAGGTTTTGCGCACATGGCATGAAAAAAAACATGAAGCATGGAAAAAGTTTTCTGACAAAATCAATTGAACACTAAGATTGCCAAGATGAACTGTAAATGAATAAATTTTGGAATAAAATATTTCAGACTATCAATAAGGGCTTAATTTTAAAATAAATTAATCGATATGGATAGAAGAAAATTCCTTCTCAACGGATCATTAGCCGGAGCTGCGATAAGCACCAAAGCAATCAGTCAGTTTAACAACAAACTTCAAAAAAATATTAAATTCAAAGACGATTTTGAGTTAAATGAAATTACCATCGATGAATTACAGCAAAAGATGCAGACAGGAAAATTAAACGCAGTCGGCATTACAAAAAAATATCTTGAACGTATTAATGCAATAGATAATAATGGCCCGATGCTGAATGCTGTTATTGAAATAAACCCGGATGCTTTAAATATTGCTGCCATCCTTGATGAAGAAAGAAAAAAAGGGAAAGTCCGCGGGCCATTGCATGGTATTCCGGTTTTAATTAAGGACAATATTAATACAGGTGATAACATGATGACTACTGCAGGAGCGCTTGCCCTGAGTGGTAACAAAGCGAGGGAAGATGCATTTATTGTAAAAAAATTACGGGAAAGCGGAGCAGTGTTACTGGGCAAAACAAACCTAAGTGAATGGGCAAATTTTCGCTCATCCAGGTCCACAAGTGGCTGGAGCAGCCGGGGCGGGCAAACCAAATGTCCGTATATACTTGACCGTAACCCTTCCGGCTCCAGTTCGGGATCAGGTGCTGCAACATCTGCAAATCTTTGCGCAATCGGTATCGGTACAGAAACTGACGGATCGATTGTTTCTCCTTCGTCAGTAAATGGCCTCGTGGGAATCAAACCAACGGTGGGCCTGTGGAGCAGAACAGGTATTATTCCCATATCAGCAACACAGGATACTGCTGGCCCAATGGCCCGCACAGTGCGTGATGCCGCTATATTGTTAGGCATGCTTGCCGGCCCTGATCCAAATGATACCGCAACTAAAGCAAGTGATGGAAAATATTTCAAAGACTATACTCAATTTTTGCAAGCGGATGGTTTGAAAGGAAAAAAAATCGGCATAGAAAAATCTCATTTGAAAGGTCACGAAAGAATTGTGGCTTCATACCAACAGGCCATTGATGTGATGAAAAAATGCGGGGCGATAATTGTTGAAGTTGATTTGTTGAAAAAGATTAGTGATATTGGTGACGCAGGCCGTAATGAATTCCTGGTATTATTGTATGAGTTCAAAGATGGGGTAAATAAATATTTGCCTACCGCTAATTCAAAAATGAAATCGCTGGAAGACATAATTGCATTCAACAAGGAAAACGAAGCCAAAACAATGCCCTATTTCAAACAGGAAACACTTGTAGACAGCCAATCAAAAGGAAGTCTTGACAGTGAAGAATACAAAGATGCCTTGGCAAAAACAATGTTATCGAGAAATATAATAAACAATTTAATCGAAGGAGATAATCTTGATGCATTATGCGGTGTTACTAACGGGCCTGCTTGCTGCATTGACCTGATCAACGGAGATTATGACACAGGGTATTCGCTGTCTACCCCTGCCGCTATTGCAGGTTTTCCGCATATAACAGTTCCGATGGGATTTGTACAGGAATTGCCTGTTGGCATTTCATTTTTTGGGAAAGCTTATACTGAACCTCAATTGCTAAGCATTGCATTTGCCTATGAACAAGCAACTAAAATACGCAAGCCCCCTAAATTTTTAAATGATTTATTATAATAATTCATTTTCAGGATTAATTTTTCATCGGTAAAAGGCAAAGCCAATCAATTGCTTTTCTCGATTCAAGACATGATTCATCCGCGTCTTCTTCTCGGGTTTTCAAAAAGAATATCTATGTGCATTGTATTCGCATTCTGTATACATGAGTGTATTTTTTAACAGTATGTGTATAACCCCAACAGCAAAGAATTTTATTCCATAATTTCGTACCTGATTAATTTCATTACTTATGGCCGAAGCAATTGTTGAACTAAAGAATGTAAATATCTATCAGAGCGGGAATCTTATTCTGCAGGATGTAAACATCAGCATTGATAAAGGTGAATTTGTTTATCTGGTGGGCAAAACCGGCACAGGAAAATCAAGTTTGCTGAAAACATTGTATGGCGATATTCCTTTAACAGAAGGCACTGCCCAAATTGCGGGGTTTGACCTAAAGCAAATGGATTGGAAGAAAGTGCCTTTTTTACGAAGAAACCTGGGCGTTGTGTTCCAGGATTTTCAATTGCTTACTGACAGGAATGTGAACGATAATTTGAAATTTGTGCTGCGGGCAACAGGGTGGAAAGATGTTAAGCTGATGGATGAAAAAATTGCTGATGTACTTGATAAAGTGGGGTTGAAATCGAAAGGTTTTAAAATGCCTTTTGAAATGAGCGGCGGTGAGCAACAACGTGTTGATATAGCTCGCGCATTATTGAATTCTCCTAAACTAATACTGGCTGATGAGCCCACAGGCAACCTGGACCCGGAGACATCAGATGAGATCATGCAACTTCTTTTCCGGATCAGCAAAGATTTCGGTACCACTATAATTATGGCAACACATGATTATATGGTCATCAATAAATTTCCTGCAAGAATGCTGAAGACAGAAAAAGGGAGGGTGATTGACAATGCTACCATAGCAACGATATGATTTTGCCTGCGTTCTTTTCGTTGCAAAACTGATCTGCTAATATTTTTTTTCTTTCTGAAATTTCTTCTTCAGTAAAAGATCGTTCATATAACTCCCCGACCAGTTTTTTAAACTCATCCGGCGATTTGGCGACATGACAGGTTTTTTCAAGCCCTGTATTGATTACAGCCTGTTCATTCGCAATGCAATGCCTGCCTGCAAAAACGGCGTTCAGCACTTTTAATTTCACACCAGTGCAATTAAAAGAAGGCGTAATGTTGATTTGTGCTTTGCCAATCATATCTTCCATTTCTTTGTCGCATGGGTCCGCAACTATGCAGGTGTTATGATGGCTATGGGCAAGGCGCTGTAATTTTTCTGAAGGCTGCTTGCCCGCAATCACAAAGGGTACATCAATATCATTAAAAACTTTTTGCAGCAACCAGATTGCTGCAGCTTCATTTTCTGCAACTGATAAATTGCCGTGGTATAAGCAAAAACACCCGGTTCCCTGCCTGCATTTTACATCCTCCACCGCGTGAAATGCGGGCAGGTAATAAATGTCTTTCGAATTAAATTCTCTTCTGTATTTCTCTGCATCCTGTTCAGACATGGCAAGTATGGTTGCTTTACGTGCGATGTTCTTTTCATATTTTTTCAGCAGAGTACTCTCGTGCAGGTAATAACACTTCTTCAGCAAAGAATTTTCATGTTTATATAATTCATGATAATATTCATGCTCAACATTGTGCAGCCTCAAAATAATTTGTCGTGCTGCGAAACGCTCATCATGCAACAGGTAGGAGCAATGAATGCCTTCAGCAAGAATAGGATGGCTGTCCTTTAATAAATTTTCAATCAATTCGCTGTTTGAGCGTGAACAAACGATATAAGGCAGCTTGTGCGAAAAGCCTTTATGCCCCTCTTTGCGGTGATAGTAGGTTACCGCTTCACAATAGTTTTCCAATTCGCCTTGCTCCCCGCGACCATATTCAAAACAATGAAGATGTATTTTCACACCTAACCGATGCAAAGATTTTATTTTGTAAAAAACGTCAATTACACCGCCATAATCGGCAGGAAAAGGAACATCGAAGGAAATGATATGTAAGCGCTTTTCCAGGTTAGCTGAATAATTGATTATAAAAACTGATTAATTTTTTCTCTTCTTGTTGCCAGTTCAAAACGGCTCTTGCTTTCATGCAATTATTCTTTAGCTCATCATGTAAAACACCATCAGCAAGCAAATTGTTTAGCGTTTTTGATATTGTTTCCGGCTTCAGGTCATCAATCAACAAGGCAATTCTATGCTCATCATTTATCTCCTTATAAGCCGGGTAATTCACGCAAACCTGCGGCAAACCTGCATTGATATAATCAAAAAAGCGGTTGGCCAAAGAAAAATAATTACTTGCACCATTGTTTTCAAAAAGTGTAATGCCGATATATGCAGCTTGCGTGTAACTGACCAACTCGTCTGGCAATATCATTCCTTTGAAAACTATCTTTTCTTCCAGGCCGTTTTCTTTTACCAGCTTTTTTGCCTGCTGCATAAAATTCCCATCGCCACAAATAAACAATTTTGCCTCCACATTTTTCATAGCCGGGATCAGGGTCTCAAAACTTCTGCCTTCGTTAACAGCACCCTGGTATAAAATAAATTTTTGTGCCGAGGGGCTTCTTTCAAAACTATTTAAGCGGGGAAGGTTCCTGATCACCTGATAACTTACATTATACATTTTTTTGAATTCCTGTGCAATCGGAGTGCTGACCGTATAACCATATTTAAACTTTGGAACAGCAAATTTTTCAATCTTTTTCCATAACCTGTAAATTGAAGGGCGTGTTACCACCTCTTTCATTTCACAAAAAAGTTCATGAGCATCATACACCCTTGGAATATGTTTTATTTTTGAAACCAGCAATACAGGAAGAATGGTATCAAGATCAATGGCGCAAACTGCATCTGCTTTTTTCTTTAGTAAATAAAAGAAAAGCATGATATTGAATTCAGCATAAAAAACCCAGCCCTTTTTAAATCGGCAACGAAGCCTTATCTGCTTAAATTGCTTGTCAACCAAGGGTTTTGAATATGGCAATAATCTTCCCACCAGCACCACATGATAGCCGGCTGCAGAAAGAGAACCGCAAATCCGGCGCATACGCTGGTCAAAACTTAAATCATTGGTAACCGTAAAATAAACTGTCTTCAATCCGGCCAATTGCAATTGTTTTTGAACCCTTTGAAAAGATCAAGGTTATTTTAAAGAATTTCAAATTTCAGATTATTTTCTTTACCTTCGCCGCCGAAATTAAAAGAATAAAAAAGAGTTTTTTAAAAAATTTGAGATGCCGTATTTGACAAAAGAAAAAAAGCAAAACGTATTTTCCGGCTTTGGCGAGAAAGCCGCTAACACTGGCTCAATCGAAGGGCAGATAGCATTGCTTACAGAACGTATTAACAGCATATCTGAGCACCTTCAGGCTAACAAAAAAGATTTTTCCACTCATCGCGGACTAATGCAACTGGTGGGCAAAAGAAAACGCCTGCTCACTTATCTGAGCAAACACAACCTGCAAGGTTATCGCGCTTTGATTGAAAAACTCGGCCTCAGAAAATAATTTATTATGTAGGATATAATATTTGATCCCAACTGCCGGCACGGTTGGGAATCATTTTTTTGTATCCAAGCTTCACTCTTGTTTATTGAATTATTAAACCCGGATTGTGGCCTATCGTTCCTGCCTGATGGCTGCCATCCAAAAAAGAAACGATATATGCTTTCGCAAACCAAAAGTGTTAAATTTGATATTGGCGGTGGCCGCGAGGTGATTATTGAAACCGGTAAACTTGCCCGCCAGGCAGATGGTTCTGTTACCGTACGCCAAGGTAATTCTATTTTATTAGCAACAGTAGTGGCCAATAAAGAACCAAGGGAAGGCCAGGATTTTTTTCCGCTGTCCGTAGATTACCAGGAAAAATTTGCATCAGCCGGGCGCATACCCGGATCTTTCTTTAAAAGGGAAGGCAAACTAAGTGATTATGAAGTACTCACCAGCCGGCTCGTTGACCGTGCTTTAAGGCCTTTGTTTCCCGAAGATTATTTTTGTGATGTACAGGTACTCATTACCCTTGTTTCAAGCGACAATGAAGTAATGCCCGATGCACTGGCATGTTTGGCCGCATCTGCAGCACTTGCTGTATCAGATATCCCCATCAAAGAAATTATCAGCGAAGTAAGAATAGGAAGAATTGAAGGTGAATTTATAGTGAATCCCAGCCGCTCGCAGCTCGAAAATGCAGATATGGATTTTATTATCGCAGCTACCGGAAAAAACCTGATGATGGTGGAAGGCGAATCAAAAGAATGCAGCGAGGAGGATTTGGTAAAGGCGCTTGAACTGGCACATGAAGCCATACGCATTCAGATTAAGGCACAGGAAGAATTAAGGGCACAAGTAGGTATTTCAGGAAAACGCGATTATAAAAAGCCTGACCTGAATGAAGAATTGCATAATAAAGTGACCGCTTTTGCCAAGCAGAAAATATATGAGATATCAAAAAAAGGCAGCAGCAAAAATGAACGCAGCGAAGCTTATGATCAATTAAAGGAAGATCTGGTAACAAGCCTAGGGGAAGAAGCTGAAGATGATGTAAAAAAATTGGCAAAGAAATATTTTGAAGACCTTAAATGGGAAGTAGTACGTAATATGATCCTGGATGATCGTATACGCCTTGATGGCCGCAATCTCGAAACTGTTAGGCCCCTTGCAATGGAAGTTGACCCATTACCCACCCCCCATGGATCTGCATTGTTTACTCGTGGCGAAACCCAATCACTTACCACAGTTACATTAGGCACTCCATTAGATGAATTACTGGTAGAAAGCGCTGCAAAATCAGATTACAGCAAGTTCATCCTTCATTATAATTTCCCGCCGTTCTCAACAGGTGAAGTGAAAATGATGAGAGGCCCAGGACGCAGAGAAGTTGGTCATGGAAACTTGGCTATGCGGTCCTTAAAACAAATGATGCCCGGAAACGATTATCCTTACACAGTTAGAGTGGTAAGCGATATATTGGAATCAAACGGTTCATCATCCATGGCTACCGTGTGTGCAGGTTCATTAGCCCTGATGGATGCGGGTGTTCCGATTCCAAAACATGTTAGCGGTGTGGCCATGGGTTTAATTACACGTTCAAATGATGGTAAATATGCTATCCTCACTGATATTCTCGGCGATGAAGACCATCTTGGCGATATGGATTTTAAAGTAACTGGAACACGCGATGGTATATGCGGGGTTCAAATGGATATTAAAGTAGACGGGTTGAGCATGAACACCATGCGGGAAGCCCTTGAACAGGCACGCAAAGGCCGTATGCATATTTTAGATGCCATGTATGAGTGTATTCCTTCTGCAAGAGAAGATGTGAAGCCTCATGCCCCAAGAATGGTAAAACTGTTTATAGACAAAGAATTTATTGGTGCAGTAATCGGGCCGCAGGGAAAGATTATACAGGAAATACAGAGAGAAACCGGCACCACTATTAATCTGGAAGAGGTGGGCAACTTTGGAGAAGTGAGTATATTCAGCCCGGCGAAAGAAGGATTAGATAAGGCTGTGGCCTGGGTTAAGGGCATTGTTGCCGTACCTGAAGTGGGAAGTGTTTATGAAGGAACTGTAAAAGGAATTAAAGAATTTGGCGCCTTTGTTGAATTCCTGCCCGGTAAACAGGGGTTGTTGCATATCAGTGAAATTTCCTGGAAAAGATTGGAAAGTATGGAAGGAGTTTTAAAAGAAGGCGACACTGTAAAAGTAAAATTGGTTGGAATTGATGAAAGAACGGGTAAATTCAAATTAAGCCGCAAAGCGCTTATGCCAAAACCTGAACAAAGGCCCAGGGAAAATCAGCCACCGAATCAATAAGAGCTTGACAGAAGACAATCCGATCAAAAAATAAAATGCTGTAATTAAGGAGAACCCTATGGTTCTCTTTTTCATTTATATTGCTCCATCTTCTATAAAAATGAAGAATTATTATCAAATACAAATAGCTTTAAAAAATAAACCCAGTTCAGATATCCTGGTTGCACAATTAACTAATTGTGGTTTTGAAGGTTTTGAAGAAAGTGATGAGTTTCTCTACGCTTTTATCAGTGAAAAGGAATTCGACGCCTCCTCTTTTGAAGAGATAATAACTGTTAACAAACTGGAGTATACGAAACACATTATTGAAGAAAAAAACTGGAATGAAATATGGGAAAAAAGTTTTGATCCGGTGGTTGTAGAAGATTTTTGTGCTATTAGGGCGTCTTTTCATAAACCTATCCAAAATACACTTCATGAGATTATCATCACCCCAAAAATGAGTTTCGGGACAGGTCATCATGCAACAACTTTTTTAATGCTGAAAGCGATCAGCACACTGGATTGCAAAGAAAAATCAATACTTGATTTCGGCACCGGGACAGCCGTACTTGCCATTATCGCCGAAAAATGTGGTGCAAAAAATATTGTTGCTATAGATAATGACGACTGGAGTATTTCAAACGCCAAAGAAAATATTATTGAAAATCAATGCCAATATATTTCTCTTTATAAAGCTGAATCTCTTGAAAAAACAGGCGTGTTTCATATTATCCTCGCTAACATAAACAAGAATATAATAACCAGGCATTTCGGCCGATTTCAACAACATTTAAAGCAAGAGGGCGTTTTAATAATAAGTGGATTACTAGCCGCTGATTACAGCGAAATGGAAAGGCTTGCTAATAAAAACGGATTCTCGGTTAAATCTGTTTTGGAAAAAGAAGACTGGATTTGTTTGATCTTATGTCTTGCCCATTAAATTCAATAAAATATTAAACAAATTTTTGAGTATATTTGTAAACCAGCTTTAACCCCAGTTTAATGTCAGAAGTACTACTTATAGTATTGGCTTATTTTATTGGCTCAATTCCTACTGCAGTTTGGATAAGCAAATATTTTTTTGATATTGATATACGGGAATATGGCAGCGGAAATGCCGGCGCTACTAATACATTTCGCGTATTGGGTTCAAAATGGGGTACGGTTGTAATGGCAGTAGATATCTTAAAAGGCGTTATCGCCACCAGTCTTTACATACTCATTCCTTATTATCTCCACGATGAATTTGACCGTACTAATTTTATGCTTGGTCTTGGCCTTGCAGCCGTTGTAGGTCATATTTTCCCTGTTTGGGCTGATTTCAGAGGAGGCAAAGGCGTAGCTACCCTGTTCGGAATGATTCTGGCTATACAACCGGTAGTTGCAGTATGTTGTGTTGGAGTTTTTTTGCTGGTACTATACCTAACTCGCTTTGTTTCACTTAGTTCAATTTTGGCGGGGGTTGCGTTTGCGATATTAATCCTTTTCATTTTCAATGAAAAGGAGCCTCTATACAGAGGATTTGCCATAGCTGTTGCTTTACTGGTAATGCTAACCCATCAAAAAAATATTAGCCGCCTGATCCGGGGCAGCGAAAGCAAAATCCCGATTTTAAAATACAGGGACAAAAGAAGAATCCGCAGGCGTGAAAGTCAACCCAAATAAGGTTTTCCAGAACCATACCTGAATCACTCAAAACCTTTTCTGTTTCCTTCTCTATGTAAACATTTATGAAGATTTTTCTTTAAAATGTTAAAAGACGATTGATTTTTTTTAACTTTGCAGGCCGTTAGTTAGCATTTATTTGTTTAAATAAAAACTACATAGGATGTTACATAATCTATTGGAAAAGTTTCAGCTAAGGGACGAAAAGAACTTGCTGATCCAAGGTCTCCCCTCTTCGATAGAAAAGCAATTTGCAAAACTCACCTTCGCCAAAAACATAACTCCTCTGCTTCGCACTAAAAAAATTGATTTTGCATTGATTTTTGCTGTCAATGAAACTCAACTTAACAATATCATTAACGATATATTGCCTGCAATGCACAAAGAAGCAAAGCTATGGGTAGCATACCCCAAACTGGCTTCAAAAATTGCAACTACGCTTAACCGTGACTGTAACTGGAAATGCATTACGTGTGAAGGGTATGAAAGTGTCGATGAAATCACCATCGATCATGTGTGGACAGCTATGAAATTCCAGAAACCAAGATTACTAACAAAACCGCAAAAAAGAAAATACGAAGAAAGCGCCGTTGCTTAATAATAACCTTTATTATAAAATTGATATTACAAAATAGCCAGCAGATGGCTATTTTTGTTTTAATAAGGTTCGTCAGCCATTTTTATTTTTTATAACCAATCAAAATGATCCAACCGCTCAAAATAGGCATAGCAGGCTTTGGCCAGGCTGCTAAAGTAATGCATGCACCCTTTTTAAGCAGCATGGAAGAATACAAATTGGTTAGTGTTCTGGAAAGACATAATAACGATTCTCAACAGCGATATCCATATGTGAAAATGGTAAGAACTTTCGATGAATTGATTGAACTGCCGGATATAGAAATAATAGTAATCACCACGCCCAACAATACTCATTTTGATTATGCAAAAAGAGGGTTACTTGCCGGCAAACATATAGTTCTTGAAAAGCCCTTCACCATAACATCAGATGATGCAAAAAACTTAATTGAGGTTTCACAAAAAGCGAATCGTGTACTTAGTGTTTTTCAAAACAGGCGTTATGTATGCGATTTCCTGACCATCAGGAAAATACTGGCAGAAAACCTTTTAGGCCCTGTAGTAGAATTTGAGGCTCATTACGACCGTTATCGGCCGGGCCCCAAACCCAATGCATGGCGCGAAAGAAATGAACCAGGAAGCGGCATTTTATACGATCTTGGATCACACCTGATTGATCAGGCATTATTCCTCTTCGGTATTCCCAAAACAATTAATGCTGATGTCAGGAAACAAAGGCCTCACGCCAAAATTGACGACTATTTTGACCTCAGTTTGGATTATGGTTTTACAAAAGTGATACTAAAATCAGGTATGCTTGTACGTGAACCTGGGCCGAGGTATATGGTACATGGAACAATCGGCTCCTACATAAAATCAGGCGAAGATCCGCAGGAGGAATTGCTAAAAGCCGGAGCTATTCCCAATAGCCCCGACTGGGGAAAAGAAGCTGAAGAAAACTGGGGCGTTTTACATACTGAAATTAATAATAAAATCATCAGGGAAAGGTATCCATCATTGCATGGCAATTTTGGCCTTTATTATAAAAACCTGTATGAAACGATCAGGAATAATCAACCACTTAAAGAAAAAGCGGAACATGGCTACAATACCATCAGAATGATTGAACTTGCTTTGGAAAGCCATCAAAAAAAGTGCACTGTCGAGTGCTCGGGATTTATATCTTTAAACTACGAGTAAACTACAACCTCTTATATCGCTGTTATCGACCCTTCCTGCAACTTCAAATCTGCCATCTTTCCAGACAGTGCCCACATCGTCAGTCGCAATAAAAGAACAGGAATAAATATTTGCCAGATCAATAACATTAATAATCCCGGAACCTGCCTTTTCCACAAAAAGGGGGTCATCTTCATTGCGTACCAGCACCTTCATCCAAGGAACCGGTTTGAAAATGCCTTTACCTTTTGAATAAGCCTGTGATAACAGCTCAGTCATACCATACTCTGAATGAACCACACTTATGCCTAACCGATTTTCTAAAAAAGAATGCACTTCTTCCCTGGTTATTTCATAGCGCCGGCCCTTCATGCCGCCTGTTTCCATTAAAGTAGTATATCTTAACTGTTGCGGGTATTTTTCTGCAAAATCTAATAGTGCAAAAGTAACACCGATCAGCATTACCCGATGCTTAGCCCTTTCGAGTTGAGCAAGAATATCATTTAATATATCATATTCATAAAGGTAAAACCCGCTTAATTCGTGACCACTCGCTTTAATCAGCTCACTTACCATCATTACCAACGAAGAATGTTGCCTTTCGATATATGAAGGAAGCAGACCGATAATACACCAGTCATTGACAGGTCCGTAAAACCTTTGAAACCCTTTTATAAAACTTGAATTATATATGGAAAGGTCTTTTACGTGATGCCTGCTGTAAACAGTTTGAGTAGTGCCGCTGCTCTCAAAAATGGCTTCAGCGTCAAAAGCTGTTGTTTTAACCTCATGTGTTTTGAAAAAGCTGATGGGCAGAAAAGGAATCTTATTTAATGAATAAATCTTGTTGATATCAACACATAATTTGTCAACAAAGTATCTATACAACTGGTTATGCCCATACTGAAACCTGAAAACATTCAATGCAAGTTCATCGAAATTCCCGTCAGTCACAGTAAATATGCTTTCGCTAAAATCGTGCATAAGAAAAATGAATTGCTAAAAGCAACGCAATAGTAAACCTTTTCGTTAAAAATAACGTAGGTTTGTATAACTTAATAAAGCATTATGCCTTTGAGATATTTTTTTATATTATTCATGCTCGTTGTTATAGGTTCATGCAAAAAAACCGGAACGGCAAAACCAGGGTTAAAGCTGATATCCATATCTCCTACAGAATATTCAAGAAATGATCTTTTCCAAATTGATTTGCAGTTTACAAATGGAGATAATGACGTAAACGACACATTGTATATGCTAAGACATGTACTTAACCTCAATCAGCAAGGTTTATCTACTGAGTTCACCGTCGATTCTTTTCCAATCCCTACTTATCCGGGCACTCATAAAGGTGATCTGCAACTGAATTTCATTCGCCAGCTAACCGGAACTTACACTTATTACTACGATCCGGCAACCAACCAGAATGACACTGCAGTTTTCAGTTTTGTTATTAAAAACAGCCATGGCCTGGCAAGCGATACAGTACGTTCAGGTCAAATTGTTATTTTAGCAGATTAAAATTTCTGCAGGAAATTTTAATCATGAAGGTTTTTCAATTTTTTATTTTCAGCAGTTTGTACATTTCTTTATGTGCAGTGTTAATGGTGTATCAAACCACCCATCTGCTGTTTCATGAAGTTCCGCCGGTATCGCTTCTCATTTTTGTACTATCTTCTACAATGTGCAGCTATAATTTTCACTGGTACCTGACCCCTCATTCTGTTACTTCCTCTATTCGCGCCAACTGGACGCAGCAACACAAACTTCTTCATCTTGTTTTGTATATAACCGGGCTTGCGGTTTCTGTGATTTATTTTTTTATATTACGCCAACATTGGATGGCACTTACCTTTGCAGCATTTGTTACTTTTTTATATTCGGCACCGAAAATCCCCCAGCATTTTTTCAAACAATTAAAAGATATCGCTTTTGGCAAAACTATTTTTCTGGCATTTGTATGGATGTATGTAACTACCATGTTGCCTGTTTTCATCTCCGGCAAACAGCTGCAACCGGTTTACATCATATTTGCATGCAGCCGTTTTTTCCTGATCTATTCCATATGTATCATCTTTGACTATCGCGACCGTGATGATGACAAAAAAGACGGAATAAGAAGCATGATAACCTATTTCAACGAAAAAGGCATCAACAATTTATTTGCAGCTTCGATAATATTATTCATAATTTTTACATCGTTTTTGTATTTTTTCAATTACTCCTTAATAACCATATTTACTTTACTGATTCCCGGAGTGATTGTTTCGGCGTTATTCAACTATTCAAAAAAGAATTTTTCAGATTATCTGTACTACTTTGTACTCGACGGCCTGATGATGTTTTCAGGTTTATTAATGATAATCTTTAAGTTTTAGCTAATTTTGGATTTTAATTATATCAAAATGGCAAAAAGCAAAAAGGCACAACCGAAGAAATCATCGGTACTCACAGATGTTTCAATAAATTTTCTGAAGAACTATATCAATAATGCTTCACCCGTAGGCTTTGAAACCAGCGGACAAAAAATATGGCTCGAATACCTGAAACCCTATGTTGACAGTTATTTTACCGATCCTTATGGAACAGCTGTCGGAGTTATTAACCCGAAAGCTCCTTTTAAAATTGTGATTGAAGCACATGCTGATGAAATAAGCTGGTTTGTAAATTATATAACCCCCGAGGGATTAATTTACCTGAAACGTAACGGAGGTGTCGATCACCAGATTGCACCCAGCATGCGCGTTTTCATTCATGGAAAAAAAGGGCCGGTGAAAGCGGTTTTTGGCTGGCCTGCCATTCATACACGGCTCAGCAATAATGATTCCAAAGAACCTCAGCCCAAAGTTGATAATCTTTTTCTGGACTGCGGTGCCAGGTCAAGAAAAGAAGTTGAAGATTTAGGCATACATATCGGCGCAGTAGTTACTTACCAGGAAGGATTTGATGAGCTTGCATTCAACTACTTCATTGGTCGTGCTTTTGATAACAGGATCGGCGGATTCATGATTGCAGAAGTAGCAAGGCTACTAAGGCAAAATAAAAAACAGTTGCCTTATGGGCTGTATATTGTAAATGCAGTACAGGAAGAAATCGGCTTAAGAGGGGCTGAAATGATAGCCAGAAGAATAAAACCTGATATTGCCATCATTACCGATGTTACTCACGATACAGCCACACCAATGGTAAACAAGATTATTGAAGGCGATATTGTTTGTGGCAAAGGCCCTTCACTGGCTTATGCCCCGGCTGTACACAACAAACTTTTATCATTAGTACAGGAGGCGGCTGAAAAAAAGCATATCCCAGTTCAGCTCAGAACGCTTTCACGCAGCACCGGAACAGATACAGATTCTTTCGCATATGCAAATGACGGGTGCCCGTCCATACTAATTTCGATTCCTCTTCGTTATATGCATACAACTGTGGAAATGTTGCACAGAACAGACATTGAACAGACCATACAATTAATGTATGAAACCCTCCTTATCTTAAACCCTAAAACAAACCTTAGTTATTTGTAATGACTACAGTGTTACTTTATATTGACCCCGGCAGCGGCAGCTATCTTGTTCAAATGATTATTGCCGGTGTATTGGCAGGTTTGTTTTATTTTAAAAACCTTTGGCTGAAAATAAAATCTTTTTTTTCCGGAAAGAAAAAAGAAAACATTACAGAAAATGACGATTGAAACAATTGTTCATTAAAATGTTTTTGATTTTATTGTAAAATATTCGCAGGTAAAAATTGGCGCATAGGGCAAGTGTCTTTTTTTATCAATAACTCCTATACTGATCCTGTCCATCTAAGTAATTCGACTATCAAATGAAGAAGCCAACAGCACTGGCAGGGTTATTATTATTGCCGGTTTTTTTTCTGCTGCATAACTATAATGAACTTTTCGGGTTTATTCCCGCAAAGGAAATCGTTTTTTATGCCATATTAATTTACATTTTGCTGGCTGTTACTTATGTCATCATTCGGGCAATGAGATTGGACCCGCAAAAAGCATCGCTCATCCTTTTCCTGATTGCTATTTTTATACTTTTCTTTGATCCTATTCATAAGGCGTACGTGGCTATCTCTTTTAAAAGCTTCTTCAGTCATTATTGGATAATGCTTCCATTATTTTGCCTGCTCATATGGCTGTTGGCAAGAAAAATAGTGCGGACACAGGAGATACCAGCCAAAACTTTCAATTTTCTGAACCTTGCAGTTACCATCCTTGTCATTATTGAACTGGTCAACATGTTTCAGAAAAATACGGCAATCAAAAAAAATCATAATCTCATTTACCCGCAAAAACCTCTTTCGTCTAAATATAACCCCGTCTCAAATATTGCAGACAGCAATAAGCCGGATATTTATTTTTTTGTATTTGATGAATACACCAATAACAATACTTTAAAAAAAATGTGGGGATATGATAACAGTGGCATTACCAACTGGCTTTCTTCTGAAGGATTTCGGGTGTTACCCTCTACCAAAGCCAACTACTCATTCACTGTTTTTTCTGTCAGTTCCACTTTCAACATGGATTATCTCGATAAAAAAGTGGGCGGCGACGGAACAGTTACTGCAAATCTCCTTAAAGCAAATCAGTCATTAAGCGACAATGAAACTTTCAGCATATTAAGAAAAGAAAATTATTCCATTCATTTTATAGCCCCATTCAATAACAGTATACAGGAAAATGGGCTTAAACATTTTTTCGATTACCTTATTGATGGGCAGATACCGGGGCAAACATTACCCGCAAGCCTCATGAAAACAATTTTTTCAGACATCCGAACTACGAAATATTATTATAAAAGAGACAGCTTGTCTTTTGAAGAAGAACTCCGGGAAAAATGCGAACAGATAAAAAAAACAGTTGACCTGATCAAAAAAACTGCAGACAGTGCCCGGAACAGAAAACCACATTTCGTATATGGCCATATATTAGTGCCTCATGTGCCACATATTTTTGATTCAACAGAAAGGTTTCTTACCTACTCTGAGTCAAGAAAGCCATTATACGACACTTATACGGCCCAGGTTAAATACGCAAATACCCTTATAAAGGATATAGTCGGTTACATAAAATTGCATAACAGAACCAATACGATCATTATTGTTGAAGGCGATCATGGTTTCAGGCGTTTTCCTGAGTCGGAAAAAGAATTCTGGTTACCGAATTTCGATGCTATTTATTTTCCTGATCATGATTATTCCCTGTTATACGATACCATGACCCCTATCAACACATTCAGAATTGTTTTTGACAAATTTTTCCATCAAAATTATCCGTTATTAAAAGACTCTTCTGTTTGTGTAAAAGATTACTTTTATTGATTTTGCCAATCAGCTCATAATTTTAAAAAAAAACTTTATCTTACTATCATTATATTAATAACCCCAAAAGCTCCCCCAATGAAAATTTTATTTCTCTATATTGATCCGGGCAGCGGCAGCTACCTCGTTCAAATGATAATTGCAGGCGTTTTAGCTGGTTTATTTTATTTCAAAAATTTATGGCTCAGAATTAAATCTTTCTTTGTAAAGAATAGAAAAGACGAAACTACTGACAATGATTAATGAACCGATAGTCCCTCAACATCACCCCGCTTCTTTTAAAGACCCTTCAGGTTTTATATTCAAAGCCAATGGGAAATTGTACAGGCAAATCAATACATGTTACGCTGATGACTATGATTTACTGATGTCTTCAGGCCTGTACAAAGCACTTATTGAAAAAAAATTATTGATACCGCACACAGAAATCAATGAAAATTTCTATCAATCTCCCGACTGGTTTAAAACCATCTTGCCTGAACAGCTGACGTTTATAAGTTATCCTTATGAATGGAGCTTTGATGAACTCAAAGATGCGGCACTTACTACACTTCGCATTTTGAAAATTTCGGTAAAGCATGGAATGATACTAAAAGACGGAACTTCATTTAATATTCAATTTCATGAAGGGCGTGCAGTTTTTATTGACACCCTTTCATTTGAAAAATACGACGAAAACAAACCATGGATTGCATACAGGCAATTTTGTGAATGTTTTTTATTTCCGCTGCTGATCGAACATTATCATAAAATCGATGTTCAGAAATTGTTATCAGTATACCTGGAAGGAATACCGGCGGGCACTACTGCAAAATTGTTGCCCTTGAAGAGCAGGTTTAAACTTGGTATATGGCTGCATGTTTATCTTCAGGCTTCCGTAAATGCAAAAAACAAACCTACCAGTAAAACTGCCACAGCTTCATTCAGCAAAAACAAATTGTTGAATCTTATTGACAGCCTGCAGAATATTATAAAGCCGCTGAAAGTAGAAACCACTATTCAATCAACCTGGAATAATTATTATGAAGAAACCATTTTAAGTAAAAACTACCTTCAGGAAAAAGAAAAAATATTCCGCGAATTGATCGGCGATATTAATAATGGGCGAACAATGGATGTGGGATGCAATGACGGCTATTTTTCAAAAATCCTTGCAGAAAACAACCCCGATGTAATAGCTGTGGATTTTGACAGCCAGTGCGTGAATAAATTATATCTCGATGTCAAAGCAGGCATCACCAAAAACATTCTGCCTTTTTGTATCGATCTCACCAATCCCTCTCCGGCATTAGGGTTCAATCATGCGGAAAGGCAATCTTTTGCAGAAAGAGCGAAATCCGATACAATCACAGCGCTTGCACTGATTCATCATATTGTACTAAGCAAAAACGTGCCATTTGCAGATGTTGCAAAAATGTTTTCTGATATTACATTAAACCATCTCATTATTGAATTTGTGCCGATAACTGATGAGAAATCACAACAACTCATTGCCAATAAAACAACCTATCATAAACCTTATGATCCGGAAGCCTTTGAAAAAAATTTTACCGTTTATTTCCAAATCGAAAGAAAAGAAATTATTCCCGGAACAGAGCGTATATTATACCGTATGAAAAAACTATTGTAAAGCATGAAAAGAGTATATGAAAAGTTTGCATTCTATCTCTTTTTAATACCTCTTTTTTTTGTACTTCACGGTAGTGTGGAAAACTTCGGGCTCATCGGTATACGCGATTGTTTATTCCTGGTATTTGTTTACGTTGCAGCAACAATTTTTTTGTATTTCATTTTTTCCTTACTTCTCAAAAATCACAGAAAAACCGCTTTAATTACTTCTTACAGCATTGGCTTCTACCTGTTTTTCGGTGCTATTTATGATTTTTTTAAGAATAATAACACTACGCTCTACAACTACATCATTAGCATCAGCTTATTTTTTATTTTACTAATAACCGGACTTATTTATTTAAAAAGGGCAAAAAAAAAATTTGCACGGATTACTCTCTTTTTAAACCTGCTGTTAACAATTTTTACATTAACTGATTTAGCCATTCTTACAGGTAACTTACTGCATAATAGCAATAATATTCATTCAAAAAATATTTCAGTAAATAAAAGCGCTTACCAACCCTGCACCAATTGCCCTAAACCCGATATTTATTTGTTGCTATTCGACGAATATGCCAGCAGTATTTCACTCAAAGAAAGATTTAATTATAACAACAGCGGATTTGACAGTTTTTTATTAAGCAGAAAATTTCATATTATAACCAACAGTACCAGCAATTATGACTTCACCCCATTTTCAATGGCTTCTATCCTTAACATGTCATATTTACCCGACTTGAACAATCCAAAATCTCTTACTGCAAAAGAGTATGCCGGTTGCGATGCACTGATACAAAACAACGAAATAGTTAAATATTTATCTGCCCAGGGCTATGATTTTATTAATTACTCTGTATTTGACATCTCTGATAAATATTCAGCAATAGAACAAACACTACTGCCAATAAAAACGAAACTAATTACCAGTCGCACATTATGGGGGTATTTACAGAAAGACATGAACTGGGTTCTGTATGCAATAAAAGTAAAATTGAAAAAAATAGCGGAGCATGTTATTTTTAAACAAGCGGAGGATAATGAAAATATTATTTTGTTGACAGAAAAAGAAAGCATGTCCCTTTCCGGCAAACCTAAATTTGTTTATGCACATCTTTACATGCCGCATCCACCGTATTTTTTTGACAAAGAGGAGAAAAAAAGAGATATCAAAACTGTAACTGAAGAAAATAATGAAAGTTCTTACCAGTCATACCTGAATTACCTGTCTTATACTAACCGTAAAGCAAAAGAACTAATTGACACTATCCTGTCAAATACCAATAAATCTGCCGTAATCATTTTTCTTAGTGATCATGGATTTCGGCATATTACCAATATCGCCGATCGCAATAATTTTTTTCAGAACCAAAATGCCATTTATTTTCCTGACCAGGATTACATTTCGCTAAATGATTCCCTTTCGGCTGTCAATGAATTCAGGGTTGTTTTTAATAAATTGTTCAATGCACAATTCCCTCTTTTAAGAGATTCTGTAATATTCCTGGAAAACAAACCAAAAAATTAAAATATCAATTAAAATAAAGATATTGCAACTGCATCCGTAAAATATCAAAATTCGGATAATTGTGTAACAGATAAATAATCGAAATGAATAAAGTGCTTCAGAAAGCAGTTATTTATCCTTTGCTGATTCCTGTTTTTTTTGTGCTGCACGGTTATAATGAAAATTTCGGTCTAATCAGTATTCAAGATGTATTACTGCTGCTTATTATTTATTCCGTCTCCTCATTGATAATATTTTTAATTTCTTACCTTTTTTTTAAAGACAATTCCAAAGCAGGCCTGACATGTGCGTACATCATGGGCTTTTATCTTTTTTTTGGCGCCCTTCATGATTTTTTGACCGAACACCAAATCATATTGCATAAGTACAGCATTATCCTTTCATTATTTCTTTTTCTGCTCATCCTTTCAGCGTTATATTTAAAGCTAACGAAAAGAAAGTTTAACAGGTTAACATTGTTCTTTAATACTTTGCTTCTTATTTTTTTGGCACTTGACCTTTCACAGATAGGCTGGAAAATAATCCACCCGAATACCGACAGGTTAGCGGTATATAAATTTGCCCGTGATAATAATTACAAACCATGCGATAAATGTAAAAAGCCAGACATCTATTTATTACTCTTTGATGAATATGCCAGCTCAATATCATTAAAAAAGCGGTTTCATTTTGACAACAGCAGTATGGACAGTTTTCTGCGATCAAGTGGTTTCAGGGTTCTTTCCGGTAGCCACAGCAATTATAATATTACTGTTTTTTCAATGGCATCCATCCTTAATATGGCATACATTAATGGGATCAGGAACCCAAAAGCATGCACCATCGAAGATTTCGCATATTGTCAAAATCTGATCCGTGATGATGAAGTAATAAAATTGCTTTCAGCACAAGGCTACGATATCATCAATCATTCTGTTTTTAACCTAGCGGGCAATCCTTCCGAAGTGGATCAATCATTCCTGCCGTTAAAAACAAAATTAATTTCAGATCGCACACTTTGGAAATATCTTCGCAACGATATCGGCTGGGAACTTTATACGGGAAAGTTTAAAATAAAATCGCTTGCAGAAAAACTTCTGCTGAGAGACTATAATAACAATATTTTTTTGATGGAACAGGTAAAAAAAGAAAGTAATTTACATAGCAATACACCTCGGTTCATTTATGGACATTTTTATTTGCCCCACCCTCCTTTTTTTTGTGATAGCAGCGGCAGGTTAAAAACAATAACCGAATTAAAAAAAATGTCGGCAGAAAGTTATACAGAAAACTACCTGCAATATGTGAAATACACTAATAAAAAAGCGCAGGAACTAATACAGACTATTAAGCGCAACTCGCAAGACTCCGCTGTAATTATTTTTATGAGCGACCATGGATTCAGGCAAATTGCAGACTCAAATGATCTTTCCAATTATTTTCAAAACCAAAACGCCATTTATTTTCCCGATCATGATTATTCATCTTTACCAGACAGTATTTGTACCGTAAATGAGTTCAGGCTATTATTTAATAAATTATTTAAATTGAAGCTCCCTATGCTAAAAGACTCCAGTTTCTTTTTAATAAACACTTATAAATTTGCAAACACAAAAAATCAATAATGCAAAGAAATAACTGGCTTTTACAGGAAGTAGAAAATATTTACAATACACCATTATTGGAGCTGGTTTATAAAGCAGCTACCGTTCATCGCGAATATCATGACACCGCAGAAGTACAGGTTTGCACGCTGCTGTCAGTAAAAACCGGTGGTTGCCCGGAAGATTGCGCTTATTGCCCCCAGGCAGCAAGATATAACACCGGTGTAGATGTTCAGCCGTTAATGCAAAAAGAAGAAGTGCTGAAATATGCTCAAAAGGCCAGGGATGCAGGTTCAACCAGGTTTTGCATGGGTGCAGCATGGAGGGAAGTACGCGATAATAAAGATTTTGACCGAGTGCTCGAAATGGTAAAAGGCGTTAATGAATTAGGCATGGAAGTTTGCTGTACGCTTGGAATGTTGTCAGAAAGCCAGGCACAAAAACTGGCCGATGCCGGATTATATGCTTACAACCATAACCTTGACACTTCAGATACGCATTACCGTGAAATTATATCCACCAGGACATACGAAGACCGGCTGAACACACTGGAACATGTGCGGAAAGCCGGGGTAACCGTTTGTTGTGGTGGTATTATAGGCTTAGGAGAAACCCATAACGACAGGGTGAAAATGCTGCATACGCTTGCCACAATGCCCACACATCCTGAAAGCGTGCCCATTAATGCATTGGTAAGAGTAAAGGGAACACCGCTTGAAAATAACCCTAAAGTAGACGTTTGGGATATGATAAAAATGATTGCCACTGCAAGAATTTTAATGCCGGCAACAATGGTAAGGTTGAGCGCCGGAAGAACAGCAATGAATGTAGCGGAGCAGGCGCTTTGTTTCATGGCAGGAGCCAATTCAATTTTTGCAGGCGACAAGTTATTGACCACACCCAACCCTTCATTTGAAGAAGATAATTTAATGTTTCAGTTACTTGGATTAAAACCAAGGGAAGCATTTAAAGAGGCAAAAGCAGCTTCTATGGTTTAGCCGGCAAACTGTATACAAAAACCTGATAGCAGTGCCGGAGATGAAAGGGGTATGACGCGACGATGCTGAAAATAAAATACTGTTGCCCGTATCATTATTCTTTTTTTTATCTTTCCTTTTAAATACGATTGCAGCCAATGAGGAATTCTTCGATTGTTATAGTCGGCAGCTCAAACACAGATATGGTGATTAAAGCGGCACGTTTGCCGGCACCCGGAGAAACGATACTCGGCGGTAATTTTTTTATGAATGCGGGGGGAAAAGGCGCGAATCAGGCTGTTGCTGCTGCAAGGCTCGGTGGAAAGGTTTTATTTATCGCAAAAACAGGAAGTGATATTTTTGGAAAACAGGCAATCCTGATTCTGAGAAAAGAAGGCATAGATGTATCTGCTATTTTGCAGGATAAAAAAATTCCCTCAGGTATTGCGCTGATTACGGTTGATGATAAAGGGGAAAATTCAATAGTTGTTGCATCAGGTGCAAATGCAGCATTGTTACCAGCTGACATCAAAAAAGTTAAGCTCAGCATTGAATCGGCATCCATACTACTGATGCAACTGGAAACACCGCTGAATACGATTTCTTATTCCGCATCTGTTGCCACGGCAAAAAAAATCAAAACTATACTGAATCCGGCACCTGCATGTGAATTGCCTGATGAATTATTGAAAAATACTTCCATCATCACGCCCAACGAAAAAGAAGCTGAGCTGCTTACAGGCATTCCTGTCAATAACATTTCATCTGCCAAACAAGCTGCGCTGGTCTTACATCAAAAAGGCATCCCTACCGTAATCATCACATTAGGTGCAAAAGGAGCTTTGTTGTATCATGAAAACAAGTTTTCAGAAATCAATACGGCAAAAGTAAAAGCAGTGGATACTACAGCTGCCGGAGACGTGTTTAACGGTGCACTTGCTGTGGCATTAGCTGAAAATACGCCAATGCAGAATGCGGTGAATTTTGCCTGTAAAGCAGCATCGATATCAGTAACAAGGCTTGGCGCACAAACTTCCATACCTTTTAGAAAAGAAATCAAATAAATAAAAACTGAACAATAACAACCATGAAAAAAGTTATCCTTTTAATTTTTATTTCCGGCATAGCAACTATTTGCTTTTCCCAGCAAGAAATAATAATCCTGACTAAGGAAAAATTAAAAGATAAAATAATGGGGGGATGGGCCGGTCAAACCATCGGCGTTACTTTCGGAGGGCCTTATGAATTCAGGTTCCAGGGAACGTTTATCGGGGATTACCAGCCATTAAAGTGGTATAATGGATATTTAAAACACGAAATGATCAACAACCCGGGGCTATACGACGATTTGTACATGGACCTGACTTTTGTTGATGTGTTTGAAAAATACGGGCTCGATGCACCGGTAGATGCTTTTGCCGATGCATTTGCACATGCCGGTTATATGTTGTGGCATGCCAACCAGGCCGGGCGATATAATATTCTGCATGGAATAAAAGCGCCACAAAGCGGTTACTGGAAAAATAATCCGCACGCTGATTGCATCGATTATCAAATCGAAAGTGATTTTGCCGGATTAATGAGCCCCGGCATGCCCAATACCGCCTCTGCCATAAGCGACAAAATAGGCCACATTATGAACTACGGTGATGGGTGGTATGGAGGAGTTTTCGTTGGCGCCATGTATACGCTTGCGTTCACATCGAGCGATATCAACTATATAGTGAGCAATGCTTTAAAAACAGTTCCTGAGAAAAGTAGCTTTTATCAATGTATTCATGATGTGATCAGCTGGCATGCAAAATATCCGAATGACTGGAAGCGGACATGGCTTGAAGTGCAACGAAAATGGGCCGATGATATTGGATGTCCCGATGGTGTATTTGCCCCTTTTAACATTGATGCAAAAGTAAATGCAGCTTATGTGGTAATGGGCTTATTATACGGTGGAGGCGATTTTTCCCGGACACTCGAGATTGCAACAAGGTGCGGACAGGATGCAGATTGCAATCCATCCACAGCAGGAGGGATTTTAGGCGCAGTTCTTGGTTATGGCAAAATTCCGGCTTATTGGAAGATGGGGTTGACAGAAGCGGAAAATATCGATTTCAAATACACTACCATGTCTCTTCACAAAGTGTATGAAACAGGAATGAAACATGCACTGGAAAATATTAAAAGAAACGGGGGGAGAGTTACCGACAGCAATGTAACCATAAAATTACAGACACCTGTTCCCGTTAAATTCGAGCAAAGTTTTTCCGGTTTGTACCCTGTTGACAAAATACCGGTAAGCTGGAATGACCAGAAAGATGAAATCAGCTTTGACTTTGAAGGAACGGGCTTTGTATTGAAAGGCGAGTCGGCAGAATGGGGAAGCAATTCGGATTTTGTACTCAATACAGCATTGTATGTTGATGGCAATAAAATAGAAACGCCACAACTTCCTGCCAGCTATACCACACGCCGGTATGAACTCTGTTGGAAATATGATTTACCCAACGGCAAGCACCAGGTGAAAATGAAAATCCTGAATCCTTCAAAAGAATATAAGATTACGGCCCCGGAAGCTATTATCTATTCCGATAAACCGGTTAAAGCATTAATGGTTAACATGAAAAAATGAAAACCTGGTAAAATCACTTCATTAATCAAAAACGGTTGCTTATGTTTATTGTGGAGAATTATACTACTGCAGTTATCTTTTGTATCATCACCATGCTATGCTGGGGTTCGTGGGCCAATACACAAAAGCTTGCTGGTAAAACCTGGCGCTTTGAACTATTCTATTGGGATTATGTGATAGGCATTTTGCTATTCTCAGTCATTGCTGCATTAACACTTGGCAGCATTGGTGAAAAGGGAAGAGGCTTTTTTTCCGATATTCAACAGGCAAATCCTTCAAACATCGGCAGCGCTTTCCTTGGCGGAGTTGTTTTCAATGCAGCAAATATCCTGTTCTCTGCAGCTATTGCTATTGCAGGTATGGCAGTGGCATTCCCTGTAGGAATTGGACTGGCACTGGTTCTGGGCACACTGGTAAATTATTTTGGTGCACAAAAAGGCAACCCCGTATTGTTATTTTCGGGTGTTGCATTAGTAGCCCTGGCTATTATTACTAATGCCCTGGCTTATAAAAAATCAACCGGCACCGACCAGAAAGTTTCTACAAAAGGAATAATAATATCACTTATTGCAGGTTTATTAATGTCTTTTTTTTACCGTTTTATCGCAGCTTCAATGGATCTTGAAGATTTTGAAAATCCGTCAGCCGGTAAAATGACCCCATATACTGCAGTATTTATTTTTTCAACAGGCATATTTGCCAGCAATTTTGTTTTTAATACTATTCTGATGAAAAAACCGGTTGTAGGCGCCCCTCTCTCCTATGCGAGCTATTTCAAAGGCAGATTTTCTACTCATTTAGTAGGGATATTCGGTGGCCTGATCTGGGGGCTTGGTAATTCTTTCAACCTTATAGCTGCAGGGAAAGCCGGTCCCGCAATTTCCTACGGACTTGGGCAGGGGGCTACATTAATTGCTGCCCTATGGGGGGTTTTCATATGGAAGGAATTTAAAAATTCACCCAAAGGCACAAACGTTTTTATAGCCGTGATGTTTATTTTCTTTATTGCCGGTCTGGGGCTGCTTGTTTATGCAGGGAAGTAATATGATTAATATAGCATTGATTTAATACTGCTACCCCGTTCATCAAGCCAAAAAATATTCCATCACTATCCCAATGCATATATCCATAATAATGTTACATTCGTGAAAACTACTTCCTCATGCATTCTTACAAAAAAATTATCATCATTTTTTCCGTAGCAGCCCTTGTATTTACGGGCATTGCGGCAACAAAAGCGCCGGAACCGGAAAAACCAAAAAATTTAAAAATTTTACCGAAAGACATCAGCCATGAAGACCTTGAAAAAGTTATGCATGGCTTTAATGATGCACTTGGTGTTCACTGTGATTTCTGCCATGCCAAATCAAAAGACCCTAATCAGCGCTGGCCTGATTTTGCCAGTGATGAAAAGCCGGAAAAAAACATTGCCAGGAAGATGATGAAAATGACAGCCAAGATCAACAAAAAATATTTTTCGTTTGAGAAGGATGAACAAGGCAATATGAAAAATGTGGTTAGCTGCGGCATTTGCCATCATGGAACCCCGCATCCCGAATTTAAAGCGCCGCCGCATGAAGAACACCAGCCCCCCCCGCCTCCACCACCTGCTAACAATTAAATAAATAATAATTCATTCAAGAAAAAGAACAACTATTATGAAGTTGTTCTTTTTTGCTTTCAGGGTTTTTCTGTTCGGGGTTTTAAAAATTGATCGGCAAAAGAAAATCAGAAAACGAGTATGTTTGTTATTATTTGATGAAACCCGGCTCAGCCAGGGTTTCTTGAAGGTTAAAAAAGGTAACCGAAATTATTAGCATGGATATTGACTTCATATCATACATAAACCGCCTGGAGCTGATGGCTTTTTTTTCAGGTTATCCGGTTTTGTATGCATTTTTACTCGCCTTAAATGAATCAAAAAAAATAAAGTCAGGTTTTTACAGTAACCTGATCAGGCTTTTACCATTTGCATATGCTCTTTCCGGAACTTTATTTTTCGGATTAATCTTAAAAGTTGTATACCCTGATTTTTCCGCCCGTAATATTTCAAAACAACTTCAGCCTGCTTTTCTAAATATATGGGCAATATTATCTCTTTTGTTTTGGATTCCGCTTTTACATAAAAAACCAGTTTTCAGTTTAATTCACAGCCTTGTATTCTTTTCCCTGGTATTTAAAGATATTTTATTGAATATAGGTTCTTCAATAAGCAACGACTTTATTAAGAATGATATGAAAATGTATACGATAAGTATACTGTTGAATATAATTACTCTCGCTGTTTTATCAGTTCTTTCCTTTATTTTTTCTTTGATGAGGAAAAAATCATAACAACTTTTACAGAATAAACATTCACGGCCAGGGCTGCCGGTAAGAAATAATTATTCTTCCTAATAAAAATAACAGCTAACCGAGATCAGCACAATAACTGATTACAATTTCCCTGAAAATTGATAACAGTCTTTTCCATGATTGATTGTTGTCATGGGGGTAGCGCGATTTGTGAAGTTGCTTTGTATTCGTTTTAGAACAATTCTTCACTTTAAAATTTTTTTATGAAACTGCTTAACAATAAACTCTTGCTAATAGTTCTTGTTTTCATTAGCATTTACGGATATGTGGCCAGTTGTACGCATAAAGACGAGGTGCTTCCTGCAGCTGCAACAGATACGGTATCCATTACTCGTGGCAACGGCGTTTTTTTACCGGGTACCCTCACTGCCGGTGATACTTCCCAATGGAAATTTGACCAGGTGCACTCAAGCGTACTTTGGTCAGGAGGTTACCTCGAAGCAGGAGGATTATTAACAGGGCGTTTCAACAATTTTGGCATTAACCACATTACCAGCAATTCCAAACAAGTATATAATGTAGCCAAAGGTCAACCCTTGCCTGATACATCCTGGGCTTTTTATGAAAATGATCCGACAAAAACTTATTTCTACGGTTATGTGCAGATGAATTCTTCAAACACCGGTCAACCGGGAAGAGATGGCGGATGTTATCTTGGATATGTTAGCGCTCCGAAAATTATAACTGGTCAGCAGAATCTCACAGACTCCAATATTGCATTGCTCAGAACTACCAATGTTCAATTTGATCCGAAAAGTGCCAACTATATAGTAACGATGGTGATGACCTGGCAAGGCGGACTTGCAGCACCACATGATACAACCATTAACGGAACGCTTTCTTATTTAAAGAGAACCACTATTGGTGAAGGAACTTCATCCACTTATGATGTGTTTGGCTTACAACTGAATTTCCAATTCAATTGCAGGTCATTTGGTATCACCACCAGTGAAATTTCAGATGTTGTCTCTGTACAATGCAATATGAATTTTAATAACAAATAAGGCTCACATCTAAAATCAATTACAATGAAACGATTATTAAAAAATATCGGATTGCTGACGTTGTTAAGCTTGAGTCTTAGCAGTTGTTATAAAGACGTGATTTTACCGGCCGTAACTACTGAGCAACCCCCAAAATATGTAAGTTTCAGCAAAGATCTGCAACCCATATTTACAGCAAATTGTGCGCTGTCCGGTTGTCATGTAGCAGGATCACAGCAGCCATATCTTACAGCTGATGTTTCCTACACGCAGTTAACAGGAGGATTTGTAAATACTGTTTTACCGACTCAGAGTACACTTTATATAGAAATAAACGGAGAGATGGAAGTTCATATCCCCTCTGCTACCGACAGGCAAAAAATTTTCGACTGGATAAGAAACGGGGCACCTAATAATTAAATGATCTTAAAAATTAATTACAATGAAAAGCTTTATATATAAAACATCTCATCAGCCAACGCTCTTCATGTGCTGCTTTCTTATCATGTTGATGATGTATGAACGCATACATGCACAAAGCGACAGCGTTTCAGCAAATACCGTTGTTGTAAAACCTCTAAAACAAAAACCGGTAAAAAATACTTTTGAAAGCACATGGCTGATAGATGATCAGACAGTAATGGTTCCGGTAAAGGGTACTTTTGAAGCAGACATACAGCACAGGTTCGGAACAGTTCAAAATGGCTATAAAGACTTATGGGGCATTTATAGCTCATCAAACATCAGGATTGGGTTTTCATATGTCCCCATTAAAAATTTATACCTCGGAATCGGTCTGTCAAAAGGCAGTATGCTTTGGGATGGAAGTGCAAAATATGCTATAATCAGACAAACACCCGGATTATATCCGGTGAGTGTTACCTATTATGGAAATATGGCTTATAAATCATTGCAGGATCCCGGCAATTACCTATTCAAATACAGTACTCAACGCCTGTCATTTTTCAATGAAATAATAGTAGCAAGAAAAGTATCAGATAAACTGTCAGTTCAGGTAGCCGCCAGTATATCACATCAAAACTCAGTACCCGGTTATTATGCGCAAAAAGATACTACCAGCTATGTTTTCAAAAAAGAAAAGTTTGATATGTTCACCGCGTCGGTTGCTGCAAGATACCGGCTTACCAAGGGCACTTCCGTTATTCTGGATTATGATCAGCCATTAACCAGGTTTGCATCCAACAATCCTCATCCTAATTTTGCATTTGGTTTCGAGTTTAACACAAGCGGACATGCATTCCAGTTATTTGTTGGAAACTATACAATGCTTAACCCGCAGCTGAATAGTTTATACAATGCAAATAACCCGTTCGGTTTCACACAAACCGGAGGAACAAAAGTAGGTGGCGGTCAATTTTGTATCGGATTTAATATTACACGGCTCTGGAATTTTTAAAGTAAAGGATATTTCCTGATCCTCTTATACACGAATCTATAAAGAACCCTAAATTGAGATTCAATGCAGGGTTCTTTAATTTAAGAGCAATTTTATAGCTAAGAAAATTTTACCGGCATGCATGCTCATCTGCTTTTAAAACCATATTATATAATTCAGTGCATTATTATATTCATTATGCCTTCTGTCATTTACTCATGCCACCCTTCACCTAAAAATGCACAACATGAAAAGGAAAAAGAAAATAAAATATCAGCTAAAAAAAAGATTATACCTAAACCACCTTCGAGCTTTAACGATACCATGGTAATCAAAAACAATTCGGCAGTTTTTTACAGTCCTGATTCATTGCAGCTAGAAAAAATAAAAGCAGTAAATAAGAAACCCATTTATGATATGCTGGAACATGACTGTTATTATCAGATGCGTAATGCCAGGTCGGTCATAAAGCAATATTGGCCTAAAATAAAAATTATTGAAGCTACAGAAGCAAGATACCTGCTATTTATTAAAGCCGATAACAGCAAAATATGTATTGATCTGAACAACAAAAATGATATATGCGGGCTTCTCTTGTTCGACGGAAAGAAAGACCCCATCCTCACCGATATGCCCAATATTGATACTCAGCTTCAATATTATTTTAAATAATATCTTTTAGAACACAGGCAAGAAAACAAATACGAAATACGCTGATTACTAATCCTGTTTTATAAAAACATGATCAGAATCATAACAACAGATGAGCGTAGACGTAAACAGGAAAAAATTGCCGGGTAAACTTTGCCGGGTAATTTTTGAATTTATTTCTTTAAAATTTATCATTATGAAAGCATATGTTATCACTGCATTTTTCGCTGTTACCACAATAGTATTCATGTATTGCACAAAACGTGATCAGGTAATTGGAGGCGATAGTTCATCTACAACCAACTCAACTGTATTAACATCCTACAAAACAACAACAGCTCCAACCATCGATGGCACTATTGATGCAATTTGGAGTAAAGCCACAAAACTTAATATCACTCCGACAGTTCCTGATCCGGGCAACGGCCTTTTTACAGGGTATAATGGAGATCAGTATTCTGTACAACTCCGTTCCATGTACGATGCACAAAATATTTATTTTTTAGCGGAAGTAACAGATGCCAATCAAAGTGTAAATGTTGCCCCATGGTATTTTGATCCTAATTCAAACGTTACCGGCAAAACCGGATGGCAAAAAGAACCTACAAGCAGAACATTTGATGTAAACGGAAATGTGCTGAGGGAAGGATGGGGCGAAGATAAATTGGCTATGCTATGGAACATTGATTTTTCTACTCCTTTATTCATCGGACAAACATGTTATGCCAGTTGCCATGTATTTGCACCTTATATGGATTATTCTAAAAACCCGGCAGTTTATACATCCAATGCCAATAACGGTAACCACTATACGAATGGCGCTTATGAAAAAATTGATATGTGGTGGGCACGCTTAGGTTATGTAAGCAAAGACAAATCTTTGAATTTAATGGATGACAATTACCAGGATTGGGCAGGCGGCCCCTCAATTACCAATTTAACAGGAGGTAATGCAAACGGAAGGCATGTGGATGGAATAGTTCCGGATGGCACGGCCTCTACTACCTGGCCATATCGCCCGAATTATACAGTTTCACCTACACAGGGTGAGGTAAGCAATTCCCAGAGCTTAAAACTGGATGGCACTGGTGCAACTGTTTCTGTTCCGCTTTGGGTAATACCAGGATCAAATACCAACTTTATTATGGTATCTGACACTGCAAGCGGAACTGCAAAAAAAGTTATCGGCGTCAGCTCCTCAGGAGTACTTATATTAAGTGACAGCTCAACGATTGACCCCACTGTTGGAACAGACTACCAAAGATCCGGAGATCCTGTTACCGGGCCAACAGCTGCTAAATCTATCGCGGCCTACTTGGCAGTGCCTTTAATCGGAGGGAGGGCAGACATCACATGTTCGGCAGTATATACAGGAACCGGATGGATCATTGAATACAAACGTGCACTCAAAACCGGAGACACTTTGAAACAGGATGTAGATTTCTCAAGTCTGGCCGACCAGCAGTTTGGCTTAGCTTACTGGAATCAATCAAACAACCAACATGGTATTCAACCTAATCTGACACTGACATTCCAGAAATAATATTTGGCTGTTCTTCAATAATTATTCAATTAAAAAAAAGATCATGTCAAAATACAGAATTATAGCTTTTTTATCTGCGGTAATGTTCTTTTTTATTACGGGCTGTTATAAAACAGTTACCGTTTTGGAAGACACCACCCCTGCAGTTACTAAACCGGTAAGTTTCAGCAAAGACATCGTGCCAATACTTACCTCAAGCTGTGCAAAAAGCGGATGTCATAATGGAAGTGTTGCCCCAAACTTAAATGCAAGTGTTGCATACACATCATTAATAAATGGCAGTTATACCAATACTGCAGCTCCTGAAAAAAGTGAAGTGTATTTATGGCTTACCGGAAAAGAATCAGCTACCATGCCTTTGGGTGCAGCTAATAATCCATCTAACATAAACGGATTGATGTTAGCATGGATTAAACAAGGTGCCAAAAACAATTAAAATCATTAAAATGAAAAATTTAGCTTTAAAAATATCTTTTTTCTTTAAATGCATCAGCATACTCGGTGTAATAACCTTGTTTGTTGGCGGCCATGCATGGGCACAAGATTCTGCCACCACTGCAGAGAAACCTGTGGTAAAGAAAAAATCTTATACGAAAAATACTTTCGAAGGGAATTATTTAATAGAGAACCAGACGGTGATGGTGCCTATAAAAGGAACTTTGGAATTTGATATTCAACACCGCTTCGGCGATGTAAATAACGGCATTTCCTCCTTGTACGGAATTTTTTCCAGTGCTATCATGAGATTGGGTTTTAGTTATGTTCCGTTAAAAAACCTGCAGGTTGGCTTCGGGGCCTGCAGCGACAGGACACAAGTTGACCTGAATCTTAAATATGCATTATTAAAACAAACGAGAGATGGTTCCATTCCAGTAAGCATTACCTACTTCGGCAATATATTGATGGATACCCGCAAAAAAGACGCTACAACATTATTTGTAACTGCTTCAGATCGCTTTTCCTTTTTTAACCAGATAAGTGTTGCAAGAAAAATAACCGAAAAATTTTCTGCCCAGGTAAGCATATCGCTTTCCCATATTAACAATGTTGCCGGATATCTTGATTCAACAGGAAAAGTAATGCCGCAACTTAAAAACGACAATTTCACTTTTTCAGCTATCGGCCGATATAAGATAACTCCGAAAACAGCTATAATTGTTGACTATGATCAGCCTTTAACTCAGAACCCGATGAATAACCCTCATCCTAACCTTAGTTTCGGTTTAGAGATGAGTACGAGCGGGCACACTTTCCAGATATTTGCAGGAAATTATAACTACTTATTGCCTCAAAATAATAGCGTGTATAACCAAAACGATTACAAAAAAGGGCAATACTTTATAGGCTTTAATATTTCAAGACTCTGGAATTTCTGATATTAGTTAACTTTAGCTAAGCAATTTATTCACCATTTATAAAATAAAATCAGCATGAAAATTTTATTAAGCGCTGTAGTTGCTTTGATATTTTTAATGACTGCAGCTTTTAGAGTTGAACAAACCAAAAAGCCATGGGCTGTGCCCGATGCTGCAAAAAGTAAAAAGAACCCGGTGGCTTCAAACGCAGCCTCTATTGCTGCCGGAAAAGAATTATGGAATACTCACTGCAAATCCTGCCACGGTGCAAAAGGTTTGGGCGACGGCAGCAAAGCAGCACAATTAAAAACAGAGCCGGGCGATTTCTCAAATGCAGATACACAGGCGCAGACAGACGGGTCATTGTTTTACAAAATTTCTGAGGGAAGGGATGACATGCCAAGTTTCAAAAAGAAAATTCCCGATGCTGAAGACATCTGGAACCTGGTAAACTTCGTCCGCACATTAAAAAAATAAATTACAATAACTGGGTTTTACAATAAAAGCTTCGGTAATACCGAAGCTTTTTTATTGCATTTAAATATATCCGGGCAAATCAATTATTATACACATTTTTAATAACATGGCATCAATCATATTATTAATTGACATTCATCATGAACAAATACCCGTTTCAAAAATATCTTCAATTATTCTTTCACACATAAAAGTCATTACTTCATGAATAACGAAAGGAGCCTGGAAATTACCCCATCCTCATCTTCATCGAGAAGAAAATTTGTTTTTCGCATCGGTGCATTGTCTGTTTTAACAGCTATGGTTGCAGCTATAAAATTTCCTGCACCACTTAAAAAAAATGTTATTGCATGTAAGCCTGAAACAAATCCCCATAAAATGAAATTACTCACACAGGATGGCAAGCTGGTTGAAATTGATGAATCATTGGTTTCTGCCAACAAAAGAAAAATTACTGATGAAGAATTGCAACACTGGGTTAAAAATAAAAAATCATCTCACTAATGAAACAGGAAAATAATTCGAGAAGGGAATTCCTTTTGGCCGGTTTACTTGCAGCCGGTGCAGTAGCAGGGTGCTCTTCCAACAAGAAAAATATTTTTGAAGAAGCAGCGGATGATCATATTGCCCCATCCGGAGAGAAAGTAAAATTGCTTTCGGTAGACGGTGAAGTGATTGAAGTGGATAAAGCATTCCTGAAACCGGTACCGGATTTACCACCCGTTTCCAATAGCGAAGCAAGAAAAGGCATGGCAGGAAAAAAATTCGTAATGGTCATCGATCTTTCCAGGTGCAAAAGCTTAAAAAAATGCCAGTCTGCATGTAACCATATGCATCATATTCATCCCGGTCAGAACTGGATTAAAGTATATCCCATGCAGGATGCACAGCATACCGCCCCTTACTGGCAACCCACCACCTGCATGCATTGTGATGAGCCCCCTTGCGTAAAAGTTTGCCCGGTTGATGCCACTTTTAAACGGCAGGACGGAATCGTGCTGATCGACAGCGATCGTTGCATCGGCTGCAGGTTTTGCATGGCCGCATGTCCCTACTCAACAAGAGTTTTTAACTGGGAAGACCCCGGCGTTCCAAAAGAAATTGCAGATCAACCATATTCCTGCGAAAGCAGTGTTCCGCAAAAGAAAGGCACTGTCGGAAAATGTGATTTTTGTCCTGATATGGTCAGGGAAGGAAAACTTCCTCATTGTGTATCCGCATGTCCTAATGGTGTTTTCTTTTTTGGAAATATGCTGGAAGATTCGGTAACGAACGGTTCAGAAACATTCCGCTTCAGCGATTTAATCAGGGATAAAGCAGGATACAGGTTACTGGAAGATTTAGGGACAAAACCCAGTGTGTATTACCTGCCGCCGGTTAACAGGAATTTCCCTTTTGAAAACAACGATTCAACATCAGAAAACAGTAAAAGCTAACGCAAAAATTATTCATCGTGGATATATTAGCACAACAAAAAATAATTAACGACCTATCTCCAAAAAAATTTGGAAAAACAGGCAAATTATGGGTTACCGGTTTATCACTGATTTGTGTGGTTGGATTAGCCGCTTATATACATCAATTACAAAAAGGACTGGTGATTACTGCAATGCGTGATTACGCATCATGGGGCATTTATATTTCCAATTTTGTTTTTTTTGTAGCAATAAGCCTGGTAGGTTCTTTGATTTCAGCAGTATTAAAATTAAGCAATGTGAAATGGAGTATTCCATTAACAAGAATTGCCGAAATGATTGCCATTGCCGCCATTACTTTTGCCGGGCTTATTATTATAGTAGATATGGGTAGGCCCGAACGGTTTTACAACCTGTTCATTCATGGCAGGATGCAATCGCCCATTATATGGGATGTTATTGTAATCAGCACTTATCTTCTTATCAGCATCTTATTCCTGTATTTCCCCTTATTGCCTGACCTGAATTTAATGTTACGTTTCGGCAAAAAAGAAAATGCCGTTTTCAATAAGCTATATCAATTCCTTGGCGGCTTCTGGAAAAACACCAATAAGCAAATTAAAATAAACAGGCGGGCCATTAACCTGATGGCAATAACAATAATACCAGTTGCTTTTGCTATTCACACGGTAACTTCATGGTTGTTTGCAACCACCTATCGCCCGGGGTGGGATAGCACCAACTTTGGGGCTTACTTTATTTCCGGAGCTTTCCTGGTGGGCGCAGGTGGCGTTTTAATTGCCATGTTCATTGTACAAAAGGCCTATCATCTTGATCATTATATCACTTACTATCATTTTGACAGAATGGGAAAAATAGTGGTCATGCTCGCATTATTGTATCTGTATTTTAACGTAAATGAATTCCTGGTCCCGGCTTTTAAAATGAAAAAAGATGAAGAAGAGCACCTGATGGGATTATTTACCGGGGAGTTCTCAGTACCGTTCTGGTTTGCCATCAGCACATCTATGTTCCTTCCTATTTTTATTTTAATGTTTAGAAAAGGACGAAGGCCTTTACCGGCTTTTATTGCAGGGCTATTTGTGGTTATAGGGTCGTGGTTTAAAAGATACCTGATTGTAACCCCTACTCTTTTACATCCATTTCTTCCGATGAGAGATGTTCCTGCAAACTATAAGCATTATTTTCCAACCTGGGAAGAATGGGCGATAGCTATGGGGTCTCTCGCAGGCGCCATGCTCATCATTACCATACTTGCCAGAATATTCCCTATTATCCCCATTCAGGAAACCATTGATGAATTTGAACAACATGAAAAAGCTTAATCACATCACCACACTTGCATTTTGTATTGCGTTCTCGCTTTCTTTGTCAGCACAGGAAAAAAACAAACTACTGCTGAACCTGAGCTACCATAACGTTAATAACTATACGCAGTACCTCCAGGCCCAGGCCAAATCAAAAGTGAATGGCAAATTAACATTGGTACCAGGGCTGGAAGTAAAGTTTTATATCAATACTGATTCAGCCTCTGGCTTTTTGGGTAAAGCCATTACCGATGAACAGGGCAATGCCGGCATTCAGGTACCGGCGTCAGCAAAAGCCGAGTGGGACAAGTTGCCAAAACCAAGTTTCCTGGCAGAAATAGCTGAATCAAAATTGTATAATGCAGGCAGTGCGAGTTTTGACCTCGTCAAAGCAAAATTGCAAATTGACACTGGGGCTGATAAGAAGATAACTGCAACATTTATGGAATTGAAAGACAGCAGTTGGGTTCCTGTAAAAGGTGTTGATATGAAGATTGGAATAAAACGTCAGGGAAGTATTTTAAATGTAGCGGAGACAGACTCATACACTACCGACTCGTTGGGAATAGTTAGTACCAGTTTCAATAGACCAGGATTGCCAGGAGATTCAAAAGGAAACCTGGTTATTGTTGCAAAAATTGAAGATAATGACACCTATGGAAATTTAACAGCAGAAAAAGTTGTGCCCTGGGGAGTGCCTGTGCAATATCAATCGAATTACGATGTGAGGACTTTATTTGCAAGAAGGGGGAAAGCCCCGATATGGCTGTATTTTATTTCCTTCTCCATCATTATATCAGTATGGGGTGTGCTGATTTATTTGTTGCAACAGATTAGAAAACTGAAAAAACTAAGTACTGAAAACAGTTAACTCAATATCTTTCTCATTACTATTGCAGATGAAGGGCAGAGATTTTTGAATTCCTTTGTTTCCCTGATCACACCAGGAACATCGGGCCTTTCTATTTTTTTAAATCCAAATTTTTCAAAATATTTTTCCGCTGTCGTGGTGAGAAGATATACAGATTTTATGTTTCCTTTTTTACAAAGCGATAAGAGATAATTGATCATTTGCGAAGCAATATGCATATTCCTGAATGCGGCCTTCACAGCCAGGGAGCGTAATAATATATCCTGATCGTAGCTTTCTCTGCCAATTGTGGCCACTACCCCGCCGTTTAGGACTCCAAAAAACAATTCCACCATTGGCTCAGAAATATCAGTCGCAGGCAGATTATTTTCCATAAGGAAATCCTCTGCTACTGACAGCGCTTTTTTCTGCACTGGAATTATTTTTAGCTCCACAAATTTTTGTAAATAATTAAAAAGGAATGAAGAAGAAATCAGAATCTTCTTCCGGACCCGGGCGGCCTGTTAAACGGACGGCCACCGGATGGCCCTCTTGAACCTGATGAGTTTTGCTGGTCATCTGCCGGCTTTACAGAAAGTTGTTTGCCCCGGTTTAATTTTGCTCCGTCCAAAGCAAGTATAGCTTCTTTAGCTTCTAACTCCTTCGGCATTTCAAGAAAACCGAAACCACGGCTTCTCCTGGTTTGCCTGTCTATTGCAATTTTTGCAGAAGTCACTTCTCCATAGAGTTCAAACATCTCTTTTAAATCCGTATCATCAAAATCGGGAGGTAAGCCCGCAACAAAAAGTTTCATGGTAGTTATTTAAACAATAAATGTAAGATGAAAAACACTAAATGCAAACAAATCAAAAGGTATTTAGAAAATGTTATTAGAAATTCATACCCGGAAGAATCAAGCTTCAACCGTTTTCAACCTCATCTTCTTGCTTCGCAAATATTTCTCCCGGATCACAGTGGACAGAGGTTTGTCATATAGTTTGCTTTCTACCCAGGATATAATATCAAGATAGGCAAACGCTCTTGTTTCAAACCTGCTTTTTTCAAATTGTTTAATTTTGTCGAGGAACTTTTCCAGCTCAGGCTTTAATTTTTGTCTGGATATCCGGAATGAATTGCGTAAAAATGCAAACATTTCCTCTTCAATAACCGTAAGGTTTTGCATTTTCGACATGAAACGGTATACTGATCTTATCAGCGACTCAATGATCTCAAAATTGCCCAGTTCGTAATGTGCCAGCAAATGCAGCACACGGGCATAACATTGCAGGTCGCCACGCATATCGGTGTTGTAATTAATTATTTTCTGCAGATAATCAATGGATGTATTATAATCACCGCTGCCAAAATAAAGGGAAGCTATTTTATAATTGAAAACAAGAATCCGGTGCTCATCAATAAAAGGAGCATATTCTTCAAGCTTTTCTTCAATATACGACACAAGTGATAACCCCTCCTTAAATGTACCCTGCATCAGATGTTGATTAATTTTTGCACTATTAATATAGATAAATGCCTGTATACGAAAATTGTCATGATCTTTTACTCGGTCAGTTTGTGCAAATTCTTCGAACTTTCTTAGTGTTGCCTCAAAACGGGCGTGGTTCCGAAGATCAAAATGAGCATTCAGCAAATTATGCACTCCCTTAATGTAATGACTGGTTTCCACACGTATCATTAACGGCTGTTCATCAAAAAGGTCTACCCATTTTTGTGAATACCGGTAATACATAATGAAATCCTGCCTTATAAATGCATACCAGCAATAGCTTTGATAGAGATAAAGACGTTCGTAAAATCCTGTTTGGTTGTGTGCATTGGCAGGCAAATGATCTTTCAAAAATTTTTTCACTCCGGTTTCATCTCTTTCGTTCCTTGCATGGCCATGCTTGATATACCATCCATACAATTGCAATGCAAGATTGGAAAGTTTGGACAGGATGCCAATACGATCGCTGATTTCATTTGCTTCATTTGCTAACATCTCTGCGCGGCTTTCCATGCTGCGGTTAATATGCAGCATCTCGATTCTCTTTTCAAGTGCATTTACCTGAGTCAGATAATTATATTTCTGATTAGCTTTTGCTGTTTCCTTTGCCCTTTCTAAAATTTTAAGGCTTTGAACAAACAAGCCCTTTTTGTATAAAATATGTGCATAATCGAACTGTTCGTTCAACTGGAGGTCTATGCTGTCAGAGCTTTTCAACAGACGAAGGCTCGCCAGGATTTGTTTGTAAAGATGCGTTCGCAGGTTGTACAACTGGGGTTTTTCCGTACCCTTGAGTTTTTTCAATAAAATTCTTTCATCATAATCGTTCATTTTATCCAACGCATCAAAAAGCTGAACGATTTTAAGGTTTTCATTTGAAGAACTTCTCTTTATATAAAGCTTAAAATGCCTTTTTTCAGATTTTTCCAGCGAATGAATCAGCTGAAATAAGGCATCTGTATATCTGTTGGACATAGTGTGCTAATTGTTCTAAAACGCAGTCTGATAAAGGGTTTTAGAAAATAAAACCAATTTTGACATAATTAAAACCGCGTTAAGTTGGCAAAAATCGTTTCAGTTTGCATCTTACATTTGTATAAGAAATGAGTTAAGCAAGCAACCGATAAAGCAGCAATAGTTAGAGGCTCATTTTAAAAGAAGCTGTGGATCAGCAAAAAATTTGAATTAGCTCTTTTTTCATATGGCAAGCAATCGTTAGAGGCCGGTCCGTTTCTACGGAAAGGCCTTTTTTATTTAGGCAATGCAAATTACAATTGTTTTTCTGAAAAATCCGAACTTGTTTCCACATTTTTCTTTGAGGCTGTTTTTGCGCACACTTAATCTTGAATTATATTAACGCTTCACCTATTGCACTTTTTTTACCCCTGGAACATTTATCAAAAAATAAAAAACAACCAGAACAGTAATACTGCCGGTGAGAAGAAATGCTGAAGATTGGCCAAAGCTGTACCACACAAAACCCGTTAACCAGCTGGCAAGCAGCGTACATATACTTTGAAAACCGGAATATGTTCCGATTGCAGTTGCAATATCTTTTTTATCAGCAATATTGCTGATCCAGGCCTTGGAAATTCCATCAGTTGCTGCGGCATAAATTCCATAGAGAGAATACAATATCAGGTAAACAGATAAGTGTATGTTTGATGACATCCCGAAATACACCAAAGCAAATAATATAAGCCCAAGAAGAAAAATAGTTTTAAGCCCGATTTTGTCAGCAATAATGCCAAGTGGAAAAGAAGACAAAGCATACACCAGATTGTATGCTATGTAAACCCATATCACCGTTTCATCTCCCAATCCAGCCTGCTTGCCTTTCAACAATAAAAAAACATCAGAACTGTTAAAAAGAGCAAAGACAAGTAAACCCACTACCAGTTTCCGATACATTGGCGGGCTCGTTCTCCAATAACTGATTGATGAAAAAAAAGAGGCTGTTTTTTTTATGATAACTGGTGCTTTATCTTTTTTATGAAGTAACCGGGAAACGATAATCGCAATAATTCCCGGGAAAAAAGCAATTATAAATAATTGCCTGTAATGACCCGGGAAAAAATATAAATATAAAATGGCTAATGCAGGTCCAAGTACCGCCCCTAATGTATCCATCGAACGGTGAAACCCAAAAATTTTTCCTTTTGTTTCCGGGGTTGCTTCATCTGATAATATCGCATCCCTTGCACCGGTACGAATACCCTTGCCGAGCCTGTCGAGCGTTCTTGCAAGAAAAATCCATAAAGGGGTAATAAAAACAGTCATCATCGGCTTTGATATAGCACTTAATGCGTAGCCTGCCTGCACAAAAGGAATGCGCTTGCCGGAGTTGTCAGATAATTTCCCAAAATATCCTTTACTCAGGCCGGCAGTGGCCTCAGCTATGCCTTCAAGAATACCAATAAGAAGAACAGAAAACCCGATGCTTTTGAGATAAACCGGCATAACCGGATACAACATTTCACTAGCCACATCAGTGAATAAACTTATGAGAGATAGTATCCAGACGGTTCTCGTAATATAACGCATGCTTAAAAGTAGAGCAGTTATCCGATTACTGAATAAGTAGTTTCCCTTTGCACTTTTCCTTTTTCATAAAAATCTCATTCACCGATTTTATATTTCACCGTTTCAGTAATTCCTTTCCAGGAATCAGTCCTGAATGGCGATGCTGGAAAACCATCCTTATTGAAAAGATTTGCTTCAAGTGCGTCATCGGCCCAGCCATAATGGACAGCAACAGGATTAGTCACTTCATCAGCATTCACAATTATGTTATCTCCGCTAATATATGCCTTTGCCCAATGAAACTGTCTGTCATTACCTGCAATTTCAAAGCCTTTCAGATATCCATATTTGTCTTTTGCCATCAAGCCGCTACCTACATGTGTAAAAGAAAGTATGATTTTACTCCCATCGATCTTCATATTTGAATACATAGGCCCGCTGAATTCTTTCGGTTGTGCATAAGTGTTAGCTAATGCAATGGCAGCAAGTCGCTTTCCTACATCCTGTTTGTTTTTTGGATGTATATCATGAGATTCCCCGATATCTGTAGTTACTGCCATTCCTGTATTTGGCAGGGCCAGAGTCATAGTTTGTGCCTCCCTCAGTTCAGCCCACCCGCTTCCTTTTTCGCTATTGCCGCCGCCTGCATCAAAACTGGAAAGCTGTACAAAATAGAAAGGAAAATCACCCTCCCCCCAATGCTGCCGCCAATCTTTGATCATCAGCGGAAATGAGCTCCGGTATTCATATGAGCGCCCTGCATTGGTTTCCCCCTGGTACCAAATAGCACCTTGCATAGCGTAAGGGATTATCGGGTTAATCATAGCATTGAATAATAAAGTGGGATAGCTGTTAGGGCCCGTGTTACCTCCATCGCCGTAAATAGTTTCAACCCTGAACGACCAGTTGCCGTCAAGCGGAACCGATTTGTTCCCAATAGTCAGCTGCAAATCTGAAGCTTCACCAAAAATGCCGCCGCCGCCGCCAGTATCTTCAACTCTTATTGCAATTACATTTTTTCCTGCCTTTAAAACCCCGGCAGGAATATTATAAGAACGCAAATCATTATATTTATTCCGTGTCTCCCCTATTTTCATTCCGTTCAGGTACGAATCATCAGAATCATCAATCCGTCCGAGATTAATTAATGCAGGCTTTCCTGCATCTACATCATCAATCGTTATTGTTTTGCGGAACCAAACCAATCCATCCAGGTTTTCCAGCCCCATTTTTTGTGATTCCCAAAGTCCCGGCAATTTCATTTTTGGCCAATGACTATCATCAAAATCTATTTCATTCCATGTTGTCGTATTGGGGTGTGCTTCGTAATTTACCTGTAAATCCGAGATTTTCTTTTCCAGCTCTGCTGCTTTTTGTTTTGCCAGTGCCGCCAGATCGATTGCCGGCATAGCGTTCATCATGTTCTTGAATTCATCACTGTTCTCAAAAGCACCACGGCTGATCCAGGTCTCCACCATCGTTCCTCCCCAGGAAGAATTAATCAAACCAACAGGCACATGAAGTTTTTGGTACAATTCTCTTGCGAAGAAATAGCCTACTGCAGTAAAATCACCAGCAGTAGCAGGGCTACAGGGCTTCCAGTCACCTCCACCGACATCATCTTTCGGTGTTGTACTGACTACTTTTTTCACAAGAAATTGCCTGATCTCGGGGTAATCAGCTGCTGCAATTTCCTGTTTGTAATTATTTACTTTCCCCCAGCCTTCAACCGGCATTTCCATATTCGATTGCCCGGAACAAAGCCACACCTCTCCCACCAAAACATTATCAATAGTTAATACATTTTTCCCCTTTACAATTAACTGATATGGGCCACCTTCTTTTTCAGCATCCAGCCTCACCATCCATTTGCCATCCTTTCCGGCAACCACTTTTTTAACCTGTTTATCAAACTGAACAGTAACCTTTTCTTTCGGCGCAGCCCAGCCCCATACCGGGATCTGGCGGTTGCGTTGCAATACCATATTATCGCTGAAAATCTTTGGCAGGTTTACACTTGCAGATGCACTGAAATATAATAAGGCCGCTAACAGTAATACATATCCTTTTTTCATATTGAAGCTTTTTTAAAAACGCTTGATGAACGTAGACTGCGAATGTAAAATTTTATTTAAAAAGATATTGCAAAGAAATGATTTGAGCAGGGATTTATGCAAACCGGTAAAATTGTATCAAAACCGGACAATATTGTATCATTAACGAACCGCTTCGCAGAAATGCAATATTTTAAACAATTGTCCTTCAGCTACAAAACGAATGGCATATTACTGGATATAAAAATTGATTATTAACCAGTATAAACACCTGCCGGTGAAAAACGGATAATCCAAAACTGCATAAAAATATAAGTTCATGCTCAGAAATTATTTCATCATTGCATTAAGAAACTTTATGCGCAATAAAGTTTTTTCACTCATTAACGTGCTTGGTCTTTCCATCGGCATCAGCGCTTCATTGGTCATTTTTTTAATCGTACATTATGAATTGAGCTATGATAAATTTGAACCCCAGCGCAACCTGATCTATCGGATCGTAATGGATTTCAGATTTAACAAAGACCAGGGACATGGGCATGCAGTACCCGCCCCGCTGGGTAAAGCTATTTCCGAAGAAATAACCGGTGTCGATCAAACCGTTCCTCTTTTCCAATTTCAGGGTGACGCAACGGCGAAAGTGGCTGTTGTTAATAATAATCCTGGTAAACCCATTGTGTATAAGAAGCAGGCCAACACCATTTTTACAAACAACGATTATTTCAAAATGATTTCTTATGATTGGCTTGCTGGCTCTCCGCAAATAGCCTTGCAAAAGCCTTTCCAGGTCATACTAACAGAAAGCAGGGCAAAACAATATTTTCCTTCGCTACCTATTTCTTCAATCCTGGGCAAAGAAATTATTTATAATGATTCCGTGAAAACCTATGTGACAGGAATCGTAAAAGACATTCCTTACAACACTTATTTTGATTTTAAAGAATTCATCTCTCTTCCTACTGTGTTGCAGCTTGGGTTAAAAGATGATTTTATGATGGACAAATGGACAGACTGGATGGGTTACTCGCAGCTTTTTGTAAAACTTTCACCAAACAGCAGCCCTGCAAGAATTGAACCGCAACTAAAAAAATTACTCGCTAAATATAATCCAGATGCCCTCAAAGACTCCACCCGCTTGATGAGCTTCAAACTGCAAGCTTTGAGTAATGTGCATTTCAATAGTGATTATGGCGGAGGTGTTGGTCATCGCATCGCTCATTTGCCTACGCTCTATGGACTTCTTGCTATCTCGGGTTTTTTGTTGCTGTTGGGCTGTATCAATTTTATAAATCTCACTACTGCACAAGCCTCGCAAAGAGCAAAAGAAATTGGTATCCGAAAGACAATGGGCAGTTCAAAAAAGCAATTGGTCATACAATTTTTGGGAGAGACATTATTAATGACAACGGTTGCAACTGTTCTTTCGGTAATCATAACGCCTATATTATTAAAAATATTTGCATATTATGTTCCTGAAGGGCTTCACTACGATTTGTTTCATCAGCCTTTTATCCTGCTATTCCTCATCGTCTTGATATTTGCAGTAAGCTTTTTTGCCGGGTTATATCCTTCCCTGATTTTATCCGGTTTCAAACCAGCAATGGTGTTGAAGAAACAGGCCTTTGCCAATAGCAGCCAAACAAGAAATGCATGGCTCAGGAAAACACTTACTGTCTCACAGTTTGTGATTGCCCAGTTTTTTGTTATTGCTACTTTTATCGCTGTCAAACAAATCCATTATTCTATTAATAAGGATATGGGCTTTAAAAAAGACGCTATTATTTTTTTTCATGTGCCGTTTGATACGACGATGAGCAGGCGCTATGCGTTGCTAAACGAGCTAAAATACATTCCTGAAATCCAAATAGCAAGCATTGGGTTCTTACCCCCCGCCATTGAGGGCGCTGCTTTCTCCGATATCAAATACATTGACGGAAAAAAAGAAATTCAAGCGAATGTGCAGGTAAGGTGGGGGGATAGCAATTACCTGAAATTATATCAGATAAAATTAGTTGCCGGTAGATATGTTCAGCAGAGCGATACATTGAAGGAAATAATGATTAATGAAGCCTATGCCAAACAACTGGGCTTTCAAAACCCGGAAGATGTGGCAGGCAAACAACTGAACATGAACCATAAAAATGTGCCCATAGTAGGTGTGCTCCACGATTTTAATGAGGGTTCATTGCACGCCCCTATCGGGCCACTTGCCTTTTATTCTTTTAATTTAAGAAGTTTTAATTTTCATATTGCCTTAAAACCTCAAAACGCTGATGGCACACTTTGGCAGGATGCAATCAAAAAAATAGAGAACAGTTACAAAAAAATTTATCCGGATAATGATTTCAATTATAGTTTTTTTGACGAAAGCATTGCCAAATTTTATGAAAGTGAGCAACGCATTTCTGCCCTGCTGAAATGGGCGGCAGCATTGGCTATTTTCATCAGTTGCTTAGGGCTTTTGGGCTTGGTCATGTACACTACAAATGTCCGCACAAAAGAAATAGGGATCAGGAAAATACTTGGCGCATCAGTATCACAGATTGTCTCAATGCTATCCAAGGATTTTCTTTCGCTTGTTGTCATTGCATTTCTAATTGCCGCACCGATTGCCTGGTGGGCAGGATCAACATGGCTGGACAATTTCGCCTACCGTACAAATATGAATTGGTGGGTATTTGCATTAAGCGGGGCCGGGATGATTATCATCGCATTATTGACATTAAGCATCAGGACCATCCAGGCCGCCATCGCCAATCCTGTTGATGCATTGGTGAATGAATAAGCAAATATCATTATACCTTAACCATCACAGTTGCCACGCGCCTGTTAACAAACAGGCGCTTTTTTTATTCGTGCAATACAAAGATATTTGCAGATGCTAAAGAGAAATGCATTAATCATCTGCGTTATTTTATTTTCATTTTATTCTGCATTTTCACAGGATAATTACGAAATACAGGTTTACGGGTCCCAAACGGTAGCAAAAAATTCAACGATGCTCGAACTGCACAGCAACTATACTTTTGACGGACAGAAGCAGGTCGAAAATGGGGTACTGCCAACAAATCACGTACTTCATGAAACTATCGAGATAACGCATGGCTGGAATGATTTTTTTGAGACCGGTTTTTATTTTTTTAATACAATAGGAAACGACCATCGCACCACTTATGTTGGCAGCCATATCAGACCCAGGGTAATGGTTCCCGCAAAATGGAACTGGCCTGTCGGGGCAAGTTTGTCCGTCGAATTTGGTTATCAAAAATTTGAGTATAGTGAAGATGACTGGAGCCTCGAGATAAGGCCTATTATAGATAAACAAATAGGAAACCTGTACCTGTCATTAAATCCCACTTTCGACAAATCTTTTCATGGTCTTAATAAGAACGAAGGATACGTTTTTTCCCCGAATATAAAGGCCGCTTACAATGTAACTAAAATAATTGCAGCAGGTTTTGAATATTACGGCGGAATCGGGCCGTTGAATAATATTCCTTCTTCAAACAACCAGCAGCATCAATTATTTCTGGCTATCGACCTGGATTGGTCGCCCGACTGGGAATTCAATTGCGGTTATGGTTGGGGATTTACCCCAAGCACCGATAACGGAATATTTAAAGTGATACTTGGTTACAGGCTGCATAAGCATTAGAATGAGATGAAATTACTTTTGGTGCAGGCGCTGATTATATTCTTTGAAAAGGCATTCGCTTGTAAATTAATTTTTTTCGCCACTTCCCTGAGATTATCCGCCTCTTTATGAATCATATTCCCTGTTGCTATGGCATTATGAAGATTTTTACCCACCACATCATAATCATGCCATTTCCCGATAAGTTCAGTTAAAAAATCAATTCTGGAACTTGTACTTCGTTCTGGGAAAAACAACTTCCACATATATCTAAAGTCTTTTATTAATTTCCTCAGCTTATGTATTTCTGCCGGAGTAAGATTCTTTTTCCCGGAAACCGCGTTGATCTTTTTTCTTTGTTTAATAAAAAAACCTTCGATACAATCTTTATTCAACTGCTTCAAAAAAGAAGTTATCTGATTCTTATTTCTCCGGAGTTTTGTTGCTTTCCTATACTTGACTAACGCAAAAAATTTTGCAGATTCAGCTTTTTGCAACTGTTTACCTTCCAGGATAAAACCTTTCAGGGTCTTATATAATTTGAACTTTTTTAAAACAGATTCCTGCATTTGCATTTCCCTGATTTTACCGGCCTGCTTAAAAATATCCCGGTAAAGCTTATCATACTTTTTTCGATTAAATTTTTTTGCACAGTATGAAATCAACTTAAACGCAGCATTCATCTTCTTTATTTCCACCCGCAATCTGTGATAATCCTCTGCAACAAATTTTTGTTTTGGCTTACTAAAAAAAGAATCAATCAAAGAGTACCTTTTTTCAATATATTTTTTCAGTTTATTTCCCGCTTTCAAAACAACAATTTTAAAAAGGCTTTTGAAATCGTTTATCGCACATTTAATTACTAAAAAGGCCCGGCAATGCCGGGCTGCTTGCAAATCCATGAATCTAAATATATTCCTTACTTTAATTTCATATCCTTTATTATACTGTCAATCCTTGCCTCTAGGCCGGCTTTTGTTTTTTCATATTCAGCAACGCTGCCCAATTGGGTATTCACACTAAAATAGAACTTTATTTTAGGCTCAGTTCCCGATGGCCTGGCGGAAATTTTACTGCCATCTTCCAAAATAAATTGGAGCACATTCGATTTTGGCAATTTTATTTCCCAGCTTTCGCCTGTTTGCAGATTTTTACCCACTTTTAACTCATAATCCAATAACTGAACAACTGGGGAGCCATTAATAGTTTTAGGCGGATTGCTTCTGTAGCTTTCCATCATTTCTGCAATTTCTTTTTGACCATTCATTCCTTTTTTAGTGATGGAAATCAGGTCTTCTTTATAGAAACCATATTCAACATACAAGTCAAGCAGTTTGTCATATAATGTCCTTCTTTTATTCTTTTCGTAAGCTGCCATTTCACATAACATCGCGACGGCGCTCACGGCATCTTTATCACGCAGCTTTGAACCTATCATCAATCCATAGCTTTCTTCGCCACCGATTATGTATTCTTCTGTTGCTTCTTTTTCTTTGATAAGTTCTGCAATCCATTTAAAACCGGTCAGCACATTATAGCAAGTTACATTATTCTTTTTCGCTACCTGATCAATCATATCAGTGGTAACAATCGTTTTTACCACCATATCATTCGTTTTGGCCACACCCTTTGCTCTTCTTGCTTCGATCATATAATTAAAAGCAAGCACGGCAGTTTGGTTACCATTCATTAAAACCCATTTTCCGGATTTGTCTTTAATTCCAATACCAACCCTGTCTGCATCGGGATCAGTTCCCAATAAAATATCTGCATCCAGTTCAGCGGCCTTTTTAAGCCCGATACTCATTGCTTCACTTTCTTCAGGGTTTGGGTAAATTACTGTAGGGAAATTTCCATCAGGTTCTGCCTGTTCATTAACCACATGCACATTGGTAAAACCAAAACGCTGCAACACCTGCGGCACAAGTTTAATGCCTGTTCCATGTATTGGCGTATATACAATACAGAGATTGTGTTGTTTTTCTATGATTTCAGGGTATACTGACAGTGCGCTTACCATATTGATGTAGGCTTCATCGATATCCCTGCCGATAATAGAAATATTTGATTCTCCTCCCGCCCATTTCACCTCATCTACTGATGCAATTTTTTCTACCTCTTTAATTACATTTTTATCGTGAGGGGGAACTAACTGCCCACCATCGTTCCAATATGCTTTATACCCATTATACTCTTTAGGATTATGTGAAGCTGTACAAACCACACCGCCCTGACACCCCAGGTGCCTTATCGTAAAGCTCAATTCCGGCGTGGGGCGAAGTGATTGAAACAAATAAACCTTAATCCCGTTTGCTGCGAAAACATTTGCTGCAGTTTCAGCAAAAAAACGGCTGTTATTACGGCTATCATGTGCAATGGCGACCTTAACCGTTTTTCCGGGATAAGCCTGCTTAAGATAATTGGCATAACCCTGTGTTGCCATGCCAACCGTATATTTATTCATCCTGTTAGTACCAACGCCCATAATACCACGAAGCCCTCCGGTACCAAATTCAAGGTTTCTGTAAAAACTTTCAATAAGTTCATTCGGGTTTTCTTTCTGCAACCTAATAATCTCTTCTTTCGTTGCAGTATCATAATTACCATCCAGCCATGCATTGATTTTTTCCTGGATTGCAGGTTCCATATTTAATTATTTGTGTTTTTATAATATGAGTGGACTAATATCGTTAAGATTGCAGAATTGAGCAAATTTCCGTATTTCAATATTTGTTTTACTAAAATGGTAAAAGAAATTGTAAGTCAGGGTTTGGTTATTTTAGGCAGTTATTCCTTAAATTTGATGACACCCTTAACACAACCCATTAAATTTATAACGAACTGTTCACATAATCCGGTGAAAAAAATCAATACTTTTGATTCGTCCCTTTGTAATAATCTATAGTCTATTTCTACCTCTTAAACGGAACAGATGTCTACTTATTTATTACTCCGCGACAATAAACAATCGGGGCCTTATTCCCTTGATGAAATTACAACAAAAGGGTTTAAGAAGTACGACCTTGTTTGGGTAGAAGGCAGAAGTGCAGCCTGGCGTTATCCCGGGGAAATAGAAGAACTGAAACCTTATGCCCCAATTATAGAGGAACAGCCATTCGACAGGTTTTTCAAAAAACCTTCGCAGGAAAAAAAGGAGCCTAAAGCAGAACAGGTACTATCAGAATCAACTAAACAGGAAACAGCAAATAGAGCTGCTGCTAACCAGATCGTCGTTGAAGTCGGAAGTAAAAAGGTCTACACAACAATTCCCGCAAGAAATTACAACACAACCCAACAAACAGAAATAAATATTGCCAAACCTTCAGCTAATGAGGTGACAAAAAATACGGCAAAGGAACCCTATAATACAACAGCATATAATAACCCGGATAATTATGCCTCCAAACAAGAGCATGAACCTTCCGTTCAAAGTGATCCGAAAAAAAAGTCCATTAATGACAGCCGGTTTGCTTATCGCCGGTACCTTCAACCCGGTATATTGGCAGTTTGCGTGATCGCATTATTAGGAGCCGGAATATTTATCGGAATATCCATCGGCAAAAATTCTTCTGCAACTGTACCGAATTTGGGAAATGAAAATAATGAAATGGCAAAAAGAAATAATCAGGACCCATCAAACAATTCCATACCGGTTTCCACATCAATTCCTGTTACAGACAATCATTCATCTTTATCCATCAGGGATAACCAATCCCTTACCGATATGAATAACAGCACTGATACAAAAGCAGGTGAAACAAAACCGTTGCCAACAAACGAAAACAAGAAATCAGATAAAAGAAAAAATACAGGAATTACTGATGCGCCGAAAATAACTCCCAAAGAAACGATTATTCCGGACAGCAGCATATCAGGTTCATTCGCTTCCAGGAAATCTGCGCATAGAACAGATATTATCAATGACAAAGATTTCGTAAAAAGGAATATTAATGAATTAGTTTCGGTATCAGCTAATAATTACGATGTAGGAACTTTCGGCGGAATTTCAGAATTGCAATTAACACTCAATAACAGATCCATATACCCGCTTGACCTTGTTATGGTTGAAGTGCAATATGTTCAGGCAAATAAAAAAGTGTATAAAACAGAAAACTTATATTATCATAATGTACGCCCGGGTGAGTCAATAATGCAGGAGGCGCCTAGAAGCCCGCGTGGAGTAAAAGTAAATTACAAAGTAGCTCTTATTAATTCAAAAGAACCTTCTGTTTCTTACTCAGGCATATAATTTCATTTGATTTTAGTTATAAAAAATAAAATTTATTCACTATCAGATTTTATTGAGCTGGCTGGCGTATATTTGTTCCTCTTAATACTCACGCTCTGACTGTATCTGCAATTCAATATTTATAAAAACTACTTATCCCCTCCCACTAATTAATGTTCGTAGGATGCATGGGTTGTATGGATTGATTATTTGCACTTTAAAAAAATCAGCGTAATTACAAGTGTATGAAAAATGCTTTTGTGCAGTTGTGCCTTATTCTTTTGGTAATAACAGGTGTTCATGCTATGAAACTGATCAGATCCAATACGATAAGCGGCAAAGTAAATGCCCCGAATGCCCTGCAGTTTGCCTGGGCCATTCAAGATAAAGACTCAGTCATAGTCGCATGTCCGAAAGGAGCTTTTACTTTAAAAGTAAAACCCGGAGTCTGGAGAGTTTTACTTCACACGAAATTTCCCTATAAAAACCAGGTCATTGATAATGTAGTGGTGAATGCCGGCCGTTCCACAGACCTGGGAGAAATTATATTAGCGCAATAGTCCGGACAATAATCAAAAAAGTCAGGACTGGAATTTTTCCGTCGCTTCATATTGACTGCTTTCTTAATTCCAGTTGGGTTAACTTGATTATATTGCCTTCATGAAAAATATCCTGCTTTTTGGTGCAGGCAAGTCAGCAACTTGTCTTATTGATTACCTGATTACAGAAAGCCAGGTACATAATTGGTTTTTGACCGTAGTTGACAATAATCTTGAATTAGCAAAATCCAAAACAAAACAGGCTCCCCATACTTCTGCTATTTCAATAAATGTGGAAGATGATATTACACGTAAAAAACTGATCAGCAATTCGGATATTGTAATTTCGCTTTTGCCACCTGCACTTCATTTCCTGGTTGCCTACGATTGCGTGGAATTAAATAAAAACCTGCTGACAGCATCTTATGTTGATGAGAAAATAAAAAATATAGAAAAAAAAATAACTGAAAATAAATTACTTTTTCTGTGTGAAATGGGTCTTGATCCCGGCATTGACCACATGAGTGCCATGGAGCTTATTCACAGGATAAAACATGAAGGTGGCGAAATTACTTCTTTCAAATCCCATACTGGTGGTTTGGTAGCTCCTGAAAGCGATGATAATCCCTGGCATTATAAAATAAGCTGGAACCCAAGAAATGTAGTGTTGGCTGGCGCAGCTGGTGCAGTTTATAAAGAAGCCGGGAAAATCATTAATAAACCTTATCCATCACTTTTTGAGGGTTGCATCGAAATAAATGTAAAAAAAATCGGGAACCTGGCGTATTACCCTAACCGCGATTCATTAAGTTATATACCAGTTTATGAGCTGGAATCCGCCAGTACTTTCATTCGCACCACACTTCGTTATCCTGCATTCTGCAAGGCATGGAAGGCCGTGGTAGCAGCTGGCTTAACTGACGATAAAAAATTCATCGATGCCGATAAACTTTCTTTCAAAAAATGGGCATCTCCTGTAGTGCCATATATCACGGAGGATATCAGTATACCCATGCAGTTCCTAGGCCTGTTCGATGAGCGGCCTGTTCCTTTATCTGCAAAAACTTCAGCAGATGTTCTTCAATATCTGCTGGAAACAAAACTGGCTATGCAACCACAAGACAAAGACATGATCGTGATGGTGCATGAACTGGAGTATATCCTGCAAAATAAAAGAAACTATTTGCGGAGCAGCCTGGTTACACAAGGAGAAGATAATATCAGGACCGCCATGGCAAAAACAGTAGGGCTACCATTGGGAATAGCTGCGAAATTAATTTTGCTTGGGAAAATAACCCTGACGGGACTGCACATTCCTATTTTACCCGAAATTTATAATCCGGTGCTTGCCGAATTAAAAAAACATCATATTCACTTTGAAGAAGAACTCAATTAACCTCTATACTCAATTTCCCGATCAGGTGATAGCCGATATCCCTGAATACTACTAAATATTTTCCTTTTTGTAAATACAACAGATAACTGTCTTTATTGGAAACAATGTAAGATTGGTCAGCTGGTATAGTCTGACCAGGGCCGCTCAATTTTGTTTCATATTCATAATATGCCTGAACAAGAAAGGTGTTTTTGACTGTAGGCTTTATGTATACAGCCTGTCTCCGTCCATTTAATGTAAGCCATGTCGGACGGTTATCTCTATAGATTGTCCTCGGGTGTATTACACAAATATCATAGCCTTCATCGTTGGTAATATTCAATGCTTGCCCATCAATCATTGCAACAGATGGGACAGTTATTGAAAATTTGTCAGTATAGGCTTCGTATAACGCTTTGCCGTAAGGAAACTCACCCTCATCACACATATTCACCTGGTCAATACACAATGGATCGATGCCTGATAATTTTTTAAATGCCAGCCCCATGGGTATATAATTTTTATCAGGCGATTTTTTTGCAATATGCCCGTAACCGCCAACTACCAGTATCTTTGCTGAATGATCGTGCAGCAATATTTTAAAAATGTTCGCCGCCTGGATTGAATCGCGGCGGTTTAACTTTTCTGCAGAAGAAGTATCATCGTAAGGAACGAGCGTGAAACCGAGTTCAGTAGCTCTTCTCACTAATTCCCCGCCTACCGGTTCACTGGTTAAATATCCTGTTGCCTCAGTAAGGCTACGTATTGCTTTTTTTGAATAATTATTTAATGTTTCCATTGCCAGGTAGCGAAACCCTTTACGGTATAATTCATCAAGCAATGATATAATAAAAGCACGGTGAAGCGGCTTGTTGTAAGACTCATTAATCATGATTACATCATAACTTTTGGAAGCAAACGAAATGTATCTAGCCGCATCTGCATGTTGAACGGCTTTAATTTCATCAATCGCTTTCTCAATCTGTTTTTCAGAAGCATGGTCAATGGCAGTATAATTTTTAAGCTGATATTCCAAAGCAGTCTGATAATCTTCCAAAAAAGATGCGGCTTTGCTAATTTCATTATTATAGCCATTATCTGTTTCCATTTGCCTGAATTTGTTTTCCTGTTTAAACAATTCATAAAAAGGATATAAATAATTCAGTCTGCCGCCGGGCGTGATGGTTATATAACCGATAGAAGAATCGTAAGACCGTAACATTGCTTTCAATACAAACTGCCTGACCTGCTGTAGCTGGGAGTTGCTTTGACAGAAACAAATTGCTACACTAAGAATGGAGATAATAACAAAAAAAAATTTCTTCAATATCATTTGGCTGCAATGTTAATAAAGCCATTGTTAGCAAAAACCTAAAGATGTTTTTCTCTTAAAATACTTACCATTTCAACAACCCCTTCTGTAGCCGGCTTTTCAATTTCAGTAAGATTCTTAACTGAAGAAGTATATGGTATTTTTTTATCTACAATGAATTTAGGGATGTCGGACTTTGCATAGTTAATCAGTCCTGCCGCAGGGTATACGACCAATGAAGTTCCAATCACTGCAAAAATATCAGCAGACCGGACTATTTCGATTGCAGGTTCTATCATCGGCACTGGTTCTTCAAACCAAACAATATGAGGCCGGAGTTGGGCACCGTCTTCTGCCCTATCGCCGTATTTTATATCGCCATGAATGTCATACACCAGTCTTGTATTTTTTTCGCTGCGCATTTTTAAAATTTCTCCATGTAAATGAAGCACATTGTGCGATCCGCCCCGCTCATGCAAATCATCAATATTCTGCGTAACGATATGAACATCGAAATCTTCCTCCAGCAAGGCAAGCCTTGTATGGGCCTCATTCGGTTTTGCATCCATCACATTCCTGCGGCGCATGTTATAAAAATCGAGCACCAATTGCGGATTCCTGTACCACGCACCTGGTGTGGCAACTTCTGTAACCTGGTAACCTTCCCATAAACCATCACTATCTCGAAATGTTTTTAACCCGCTTTCGGCGCTGATCCCCGCGCCTGTAAGGACCACCAGTTTCTTTCTTTTCATGTAATGAAATTACATTAAATAAAAAATGCCCGTTAATAAAATCATAATAGTCAAAATTATGAATTGTGTAAATCACGATCTATTTCGTAGATTTATTTTTAATCCGGCATGAGAAAGCTTCATTCACAATTATAAAATGAAGCATCATGAAACTATTCTTTTCCGCTTTGATTGCTATTGCATCCATTCCTGACTTGTCATTTATGCTTTCAGTTGACCAGGTCAACCCTACCGGCACTTATCTGCTTAAAGGGTCTATTAAGAAAAACATTATTGAAGGGCATAATGGTGAAATACGCGTAAAGTTATTGGACGAAAACAAACTCGCCATGTCATTGTATATTAATAAAGGAGCTCCCAACTTCGAATCAGCATTTTTTTCTGATACACTCCAATATTTCGACAACCAGGCTAATTATAATTCACCTATAGATTCAGATTGCACTATTAATGTTGTTTTCGGGCCGACAACCGCAGAAATTTTTTTTGTACACAGCAATCCTGATTGCACATGCGGTTTTGCCAAAGGTGTAATCATTACGGCAGTTTTTGAAAAAATTTCAGCAGAAACTCCGGTTATAAAAAAGTTCAGATAAAAAACAGCTCAACAACAAGCTTTGCCAAACAGTATAATCCTGCTAAATTTGTAGTTTATATCCCGAATAAAGCAGCCCTGTACATGGATATTTTCATTCGTTCGGCAAGCAGCATATCTCCGCAAAAAACTTTTGGCACTTCCTCATTTCTTAGCGAGGTAGTTGTGCATAGGGGTAACCGCATGAATTGTATAGAGCCAGATTATAAAGAATTCATCGACCCGAAACTAACCCGAAGAATGAGCCGGATTATCAGGATGGGTGTAGCCGCCTCATCGCAATGCTTAAAAGATGCGGCATTACAAAACCCCGATGCGATCATTACAGGAACTGCTTATGGTTGCCTGGAAGATACCGGAATATTTCTCACCAAGATGGTGGAGCAAAAAGAAGAACTGCTCACTCCTACTGCATTTATACAATCAACACATAATACCGTTGCAGCACAGATTGCATTAATGCTGCATTGCCATAATTATAATAATACTTTTGTACATCGCGGTTTTTCATTTGAAAGTGCATTGCTTGATGCAATCATGTTACTAAATGAAGGTGAAGCAAAAAATGTGCTTGCGGGAGGAGTTGATGAAATAACTAAAATTAGTCATACCATATTGTCCAGGTTCGGCTTGTACAAACAAGAAGAAAATTTCCCTGCTGAAAACCTGTTTTTGGGAAAAACGAAGGGAACTGTTGCCGGAGAAGGAGCTACTTTTTTTGTATTATCTGATCAAAACAATCCAAACAACCTTGCCAAATTGCGGGCCTTGAAAACTTTTTACAAACCAGCAAATAATCATGAAACCGAAAATGAAATCATTTCATTTTTAAAAGAACAGGCAATCAACCCCGGCGATATTGACTTGCTTATAACAGGAAGAAACGGCGACCCCGGCAATGATAAAATTTACGAAGAGCTAAGCAACTCGCTGTTCCAGCACACCAACAGCATCCACTTTAAACAACTCTGCGGAGAATATCCAACGGCAGTGGCATTTGCATTATGGTTAGCAGCCCATATTATCAAAGAAAATAAATTACCGGCTGCATTGACTCCTGAAAAAACAACGGAACACTTCAAAAAAATCCTGATTTACAACCACTACCAGAACATTCATCATTCCATATTATTTATTTCTGCATGCTAACTTTCAGGAATACCAATATTTTTTTTGCATCGCTGTTAATCTTCTTGATTGCAATTAATTTTCATGCGCACATCTCTGTCTGGCTGTACATCATTTCCGTGTTCATATATTCATTGGTGCTTTTCTACGGAAGTTATTTTATAGAGGCAGGTTTTTATATCAGGTCGGTTTGTTCCGCGAAGATTAATAAAAAAGCAATTGCGATCACATTTGATGACGGCCCGTCCGAAAAATTTACCTCAAAAATCCTGGAAGTATTAAAAGAGAATAATGTGCAGGCCTCATTTTTCTGTATTGGCAACAGGATAAAAGAAAATGAAAATTTACTAAAAAAGATACATCATGAAGGACATATTATTGGAAACCACAGCTACTCACACCATTTCTGGTTCGATCTTTTTTCTGCGAAAAAAATGCTGGATGATATGCAGTCTACAGACATTGAGGTGAAAAAAAACATTGGACTGTCTCCAAAATTATTTCGCCCGCCTTACGGAGTTACCAACCCAAACGTAAAAAAAGCTATACTCAAAGGTGAGTATAGCTCTGTAGGTTGGAACGTCCGCTCGATGGATACCGTTGCAAAAGACAAAAACAAGCTGTTGCAAAAACTTAAAACATCCATCAAACCGGGAGCCATCATTTTATTTCATGACACCTGTAACATTACACTTGACATATTACCGGAATTTATTCAATTTGTTAAAGCGGAAGGTTATGAAATAACGAGGTTAGATAAAATGTGTAATTTACAGGCCTATGCGTAAACTGTTTTTTTCTTTGTCCTGCGTTTTATGTTTCATTATTGCATCGGCGCAGCATGCGGGCTATTCCTTAACTACAGATATTTCCAAATTTAAGCAGGAGTTTTCTTCTGCATCTCAAAAAATGCAAAGCATAAAAAGTGATTTCGTGCAGGAAAAAAACCTGAGTATGCTTTCAGAGAAAATCATTTCAAAAGGAAAATTCTGGTTCAAGAAAGACAATATGGTAAGGATGGAATACTACTCGCCTTTTCAATATCTCATGATCATGAACAGGAATAATGTGTATTTAAAAGACGCAAGTAAAGAAAGCAAGGTTTCAACTTCATCTAACAAATTATTTCAACAGATTAATAAAATAACTGTCGACTGTGTCCGCGGTACTGCACTTGCGAATACTGATTTTAATTTTAAAATTTTCGAGAGTGAAAGAAATTACCTCGTCGAACTTTCACCGGTTGCTAAAAACCTGAAAGAATATTTCAGGAATATCAATATTGTTGTAGATAAAAAGGATTATTCTGTGAACAGGATTGATATGATCGAAATTTCCGGCGATAACACGATCATCAATTTCACCAATAAAGAGCTGAATGCAACCATCCCCGATGCGATATTTATTATTCATTAGTTGTTTTTGTTTTTTGCAGGCCTGCTCTTCACTATACAGCAATTTGCAAAAAACAGAAACTGATAAAAACTGTCTTCAGAAATTTAAACCTTCATTTACTTCGGTATTATACAGCGCCAAAGCAGACGTGATTGGCAAACACTTAAGCGGTTTACTCATCATTAAAAAAATGCCCGACAGCAGCATCCGCATCGTTTTCTCCAGCGAAATGGGCTTTACTTTTTTTGATTTTGAATTTCGCAACGACGGCAGTTTTGAAGTACATAATATTACCAAACAAATGGATAAAAAATCCGTAATCAGAACCCTGAAAAAGGATTTTGAATTAATATTAATGGAGAATCTTAAAAACAAACTTTCTTACTCTTTTAAAGATAGTGCATTTGTGTACACTGCTTTTCCGCAAACAAAAGGAGTTTATTATTATATTACTGACCTGAATTGTACACAACTCATCAAAATGCAACGTGCCTCAAAATCAAAAATAGCTGTCGAAGCTGTTATGCAGAATTACATTAATGGTATCCCGGATACCATCGGGTTTTCACATAACATCAAAATCTCTAATTTTGATATCGGATTAAAACGCATCGAAAGATAATGTTGCAGGAAAATTTCTTTACCATCAAGTATATTCATCAGGATGAAAATGCAGTGAAAGCCTCGCTGGGATTAAATGCTGGACACAAAATTTTTGATGGCCATTTCCCGCAAACCCCTGTTGTTCCCGGCGTTTGCATGATGCAAATGGCAAAAGAAGTATTGGAAGATGCCATTGGAAAAGGCACGAGAGTGGTAGCTGCATCGCACATGAAATTTCTTACCGTGATCAATCCCGTTGAAACAAAAACAGTTCAACTGGATTTGAAATTCTTTCCGAGAGAAAATAAAGAAATTGAAATCGTTGCTTCGCTGTTTAATGAAGGAGTGATTTATTTTAAGTTTAAAGGGTTGCTGAAAATTTTGTGAATCGGCAATAGTGAATATTCAAATTATCAAAATGCTTTAAAACCGGCAGGCGGCTCTGAACTATTAACTCTCAACTCCGAACTATTCATCGAGTTTCAGCACCGCCAAAAAAGCTTCCTGCGGAACTTCCACATTCCCGATCTGCCTCATGCGCTTCTTTCCTTCTTTCTGTTTCTCTAACAATTTTCTTTTACGGCTGATATCACCTCCATAACATTTTGCAGTTACATCTTTGCGTAATGCGCTGATCGTTTCACGGGCAATCACTTTCGCTCCTATGGCCGCTTGTATTGCGATCTGAAATTGTTGCCTTGGCAATAATTCTTTCAATTTCTCACAAAGTTTTCTTCCAAAATCCTGTGCACGGCTGCGATGTATCAATGCACTCAATGCATCCACCTGGTCGCCGTTCAATAAAATATCCATCTTCACAATATCACTGTCGCGATAACCGATCGGGTGATAATCGAACGATGCATAGCCGCGGGTCTGGCTTTTTAATTTATCATAAAAATCAAAAACGATTTCAGTCAAAGGCATTTCAAATTGCAACTCAACACGACTAGTTGTAAGATAACTTTGATTCAACAGTATCCCCCGTTTGCCCAAACACAAAGTCATAATGTTGCCAATATATTCTGGCTTGGTGATGATCTGCGCTTTGATATAAGGTTCTTCAATTCTTTCTATCCGGACAGGGTCAGGCATTTCTGTCGGGTTGTTCACGATTATTTTTTCTCCACGTGTAGTATATGCAACAAAGCTCACGTTCGGAACAGTGGTAATAACAGTTTGGTCGAACTCTCTTTCCAAACGCTCCTGGATAATTTCCATGTGAAGCATTCCCAGGAAACCGCAACGGAAGCCGAAACCCAATGCCTGTGAGGTTTCCAGCTCGTAAGTTAATGATGCATCATTCAACTGCAGTTTGTCCATGCATTCACGCAGTTCACCAAAATCGTCTGTGTTCACCGGGAAAATGCCGGCGAAAACCATCGGCTTCACTTCTTCAAAACCCTGTATCATCTGGGGGTTCTCGTTGCTCGTAAGAGTAATTGTATCCCCCACTTTCACTTCTTTCGCATTCTTGATGCCTGTGATGATATATCCAACATCGCCTGTTTTTACTTCGTTCTTTGGCTCCAGCGACAATTTCAAAATGCCCACTTCATCGGCTTCGTATTCTATACCTGTTGAAACAAATTTTACTTTATCTCCTTTTTTAATACTGCCATTTAAAATTCTGTAATACACAATAATGCCACGGAAGGAATTGAACACGCTGTCAAAGATCAATGCCTGCAAAGGCGCAGCAGGATCGCCTTTTGGCGCAGGTATTCTTTCAACAATGGCATGCAGAATTTCTTCAACGCCCAAACCTGTTCTTGCGCTTGCCAGTAAAATATCATCGGGTTTGCAGCCGATCAGTTCAATAATCTGGTCGCGTACTTCATCGATCATCGCGCCGTCCATATCGATCTTGTTAATGACAGGAATGATCTCCAGGTCATTTTCAATAGCGAGGTATAAATTGGAAATAGTTTGCGCCTGTATGCCCTGTGTTGCATCCACTAATAATAATGCGCCTTCACAAGCGGCAAGCGCACGGCTCACTTCATAACTGAAATCCACATGGCCCGGGGTATCGATCAGGTTCAGCGTATATGCTTCACCGTTAAACTGGTAATTGATTTGTATGGCGTGGCTTTTGATAGTGATCCCTTTTTCACGTTCAAGGTCCATATCATCCAGCACCTGGTCCATCATCTCACGTTCGCTGATGGTGTTGGTGGCCTGCAAAAGCCTGTCTGCAAGGGTGGATTTGCCATGATCAATATGTGCTATAATGCAAAAATTCCTGATATTCTTCATTCCTGTTCTTTCCTTTTAAAATTGAGCTGCAAAAGTAATGAAAAGAGTTGGCAGTTTATGGTTTGTGGTTTATGGTCCTTACTAACAAAATTTTTCTGAATTTTCACCTTGTTTTGGTTATGAGCGAAGGAATTCTATTCAGCATTGTTGCGTCGCATTCCGTTCATCGGTTGTGCTATTATTGAGCTTCGGCCTATGGGTGCGTTTTCAAACCAATTTTATAATCGCAGTTGCAAAGCCTGTCGGGTTTTAAAAACCTGGCAGGTCTCTAAAGCCGGATGATTTTTTGAGATATTCCTGTCGAGCTTTTCCAAAGCTTAATTATGCTTTTATAACATTTATCAGGATTTGAAGCTTTGGAAAAGCTTCGCAG
>DATKNN010000038.1:0-6241 GCA_035541355.1 Puia sp.
ACTGGCTTGCAGAACTTATTGCTCCATGGTTTATGTTCTGGCCAAGAATAGGCAGACTTAGTGCAGGAATTATTATTGTACTTTTCCAGTTTGTTATTATACTGAGCGGAAATCTTTCTTTTCTAAACTGGCTCACCATTATCCCGGCATTGGCTTGTTTTGATGACAGATTCTGGTCTAAGCTACTGCCTGAAAAAATTGTAGTGATGTCCCGGCGTGTTTCAGGGCAGGTGGAAGAATCACGACCGATGATCATTATATCATGGATAATAACATCACTGATCGTATTATTGAGTATCCAGCCGGTAATAAACATGATGTCACCTGGCCAGATTATGAATACTTCTTACGATCCGCTTGATCTGGTAAATACATACGGAGCATTCGGAAGCGTGGGAGAGGAGCGGACTAATGTTGTTTTTGAAGGAACTATGGATGATACTACAAACGATAACGCAGTATGGAAACCTTATATTTACAAAGGGCTGCCAGTTTTGTTAGATAAAATGCCACCCCAGATTGCGCCCTATCCACTCCGGCTGGATTGGCAAATGTGGTTTGCCTCTATGTCGACCGCTGAAGAATATCCATGGACGTATCATTTAGTGTGGAAACTTTTGCACAATGATCCTGCTGCAACAAGTCTTTTTGCCAATAATCCTTTCCCTGATAAGCCGCCACGATTTATCCGTGCGGAACTGTACAGGTATAAATTTGCACAGCCGGGAAATCTCCAGAGGCAATGGTGGATAAGAAAATTCATTGGTGACTGGATGCCCGTGCTTTCTGCAGATAATCCCCAACTCATAAAATATATTCAATACAAGGAGTGGATGAAATAATTAAGATGTTGACCAAACTATATTTCAGATATGTATTTCCGTTAGTATTGATGTTTTGATAAATAACCGAAACTAAATTGTTAGGTATAGAATTGCCTAAAACAATAGTGGAAGAATTATTTTCATGGTTCTTTATATTTTCTAACAATATTTTAATCTGCTTTTAATCTGTTTCTTAGTTTGTACTATTATTATTGTCAATAATCTGCTTATTTTGATTTCAAAAATGGTAAATCTGGTAAATATGAAAAGAAAAGTTGCAAATACGTCTTTATTTCTCTGCACAGTTTTGTTTAGTTTTACAGCCTGCGTTCCTGCCAAAAAATTTAATGCTTCCCAGTTGGCGTTGCAGTCAGTACGAAATGACAGTGCTTCACTGGCTAATCAGGTAAAACAACAAAAAAATGAAATTGCTGAAATGAGCAAACTCGCTAATAACCTTAAACAGACGATTGACTCACAGGATAATCAGATTGCATTGCAACTTAAACAGATTGAGGGCCTCAATCAAAATATTTCAGACCTGAATAAAAGGATTGATGCCCTGGCTAATGATGCCGCAAACAAGCAATCACAACTTAGCAAGAGCAGGCAGGAATACCTGAACCAGCAAAAAAGACTGGAACAATTGCAGGCATTAATGGATAAACAAAAAAAAGCTATTGAAGATATCCGGAGAAAAATGACGAATGCACTGGTGGGCTTCAAATCGAACGAATTATCCGTCTCAATCAAAAACGGTAAAGTATATGTGAGCCTGCAGGAAAATTTATTATTCCCTTCGGGAAGTGCGGTGGTAAATCCGAAAGGCAAACTTGCTCTTGGAAAATTAGCCGAAGTATTGAATGCAAACCCCGACATTACGGTGGATATTGAAGGACATACTGATTCTATCCCTATTCATGGTAAATACCAGGATAACTGGGAACTGAGCTTAGCCAGGTCTGCCTCAATTGTTCGAATACTTACAAACGATTATCAGGTTGACCCGAAAAGGGTTATTGCTTCGGGGCATAGTCAATATGACCCCGAGCAAACCAACAGCACGCCGGAAGGAAGGGCCCTGAACCGCAGAACAGATATCATCTTATCTCCCAAACTTGATGAATTATACAGGTTGTTGCAAACACCGGATATGCCGTAGGCTTATTGTTTTTTAACTGTTATGAACATCAGTATTTTCGTTGTGATGTTGAAATCCACTATATAGGTGGCTGTTATGACAACAAAAAATTGTTTTATTGCATAGGTACGAAACCTGATAAATCTAAGCCCCTTTATACATTACGTGTAAAAAAAATTGACAAGTAATATGTGTTCCAATTTCCAGGGTACGTTTAATCATATTGTTAAAAAAATATTCCGCACATCAGCAGGTTAAAATCTGATACAGATGTATCAATACCTGAAAATCCTGTTCATTATCATTTACCATATAACAGTTATTTTTGCATCTCAAAAATTTTGATGATGTTCAGGGATGCTACTATCGAAGAAATAAATACCTCAGTGAAACAAGCATGGAATGCTTTTCATGTTTACCGGAAATTATCACTAAAACAGCGGGAAGCTTTTTTGAAAGCCATTGCTGCCGAACTTGATGCCCTAGGTCCGATATTGGTGCAAACAGCTATGAAAGAAACCAATTTGCCTGAAGCCAGGTTACAGGGCGAAAAAGCAAGAACAATTTTTCAGTTAAACAGCTATGCCGAAGCTTGCGGTAAAGGCGATTGGCTGGAAGTAAGTATCGACACCGCCTCACCGGAAAGAACGCCACCTAAACCGGATATCAGGAAGATGATGATACCGCTTGGCCCGGTTGTTGTTTTCGGGGCAAGCAATTTTCCCTTTGCCTATTCAACCGCCGGAGGCGATACTGCTACTGCATTTGCAGCAGGCTGCCCGGTAATTGTCAAAGCGCACCCGGCACATGCAGAAACATCCGAACTGGTTGCAGTTGCTATTTTAAAAGCTGTTGAAAAATGCGGGTTACCCAATGGAACATTTACGCATATACATAGCAGTGGTTTTGAAGTGGGCAAAATGCTGGTGATGCACGAATATGTGAAAGCGGTCGGCTTTACCGGATCTTATGCAGGCGGTAAAGCATTGTTTGATATGGCTAACCAGCGAAAAGAGCCGATTCCGGTTTTTTCTGAAATGGGCAGTATTAATCCTGTTTTTTTGTTGCCGGATAAATTGCATGAATCTGCTGCAGATATAGCAAAAATGTATTCAGCATCCATTACATTAAGCGTGGGGCAATTCTGTACAAATCCCGGGTTGATTATTGCTGTAGATGGAAATGATTTGAATATTTTTATTGATAAATTGGGCGAGGAAATTAAAAACATAGCCCCGGCGGCCATGCTTCACCCGGGAATAGCTAAAGCATTTGCGGAAAAGCGGGAAGCTGCATTAAACCAAAAAGGTGTTACTACAATTGCTGTTTCCAATACTTCAGCAAAAGACAACCAAGGTATCCCAACAATCGCTGCAGTTGATGCGGAAACTTTTTTGAAGAACACATTATTGCATCACGAAGTATTCGGCCCCTACTCATTGGTCATCCGCTGTAAAGATGTGAATCAAATGACAGAAGTGGCGAGGCGACTGGAAGGCCAGCTGACCTCAACTTTAATGGCCACAGTGAAGGATATACGTGAAAATGAAGAAGTAGTGGAAGCTGTAAAAAACATTTGCGGAAGGTTTATTATGAATGGCGTGCCCACAGGAGTTGAAGTTTGCCGGAGTATGCATCATGGAGGTCCGTTCCCGGCAACTACTGATGCAAGGTTTACATCGGTAGGAGCTGATGGTATTAAACGATTTGCAAGGCCAATGGCTTTTCAAAACTGGCCTGATGCATTATTGCCTGATGAATTGAAGAATAAAAACCCGTTGAATATTTGGAGAACAGTGAATAATGAGCTAACAAAAAATGCCATTTAATCATTTGCTTGCTTAAACATTAAAAATGAAGAAAAAAAAACCAACTTATTGCCTGATTGCTTTTTCTGTCCTGATTTTTTCTTTTTCCCAGCTGAACGCACAATTAAATAAAGCGCCGGCATATCCGCTTATTGCACACGATCCATATTTCAGCATTTGGTCTTTTACTGATAAACTGAATGAATCATCAACCAAACACTGGACAGGTAAAGATCAGCAGTTGACCGGTTTGTTAAAGGTGGATGGTGTGGTATACAACTTTTTAGGTGATGCCAAATACCCGGAACAGACTATTTTACCTACGGGTGAAGAAAAACCATATTTGTGCCGATATACTGAAACCGATCCGGGCAGCAACTGGATGAAAGAAAATTTCTCTGATGCCGGATGGCGAAATGGCAAGGGGGCATTTGGTACGAAAGAACGCAATCCGCAAACTGAATGGAATACCAGGGATATCTGGATCAGGAGAAATTTTGATCTGGATAACCTCGACATTGAACACTTATTATTGCATATGCGCCACGATGATGATGTGGAGTTATATATAAACGGAGAAAAAGCCTATGGCTGTGCATCTTGTTATTCGGATGGTTATGAAAATAACGAATTGAATAATGTGGTAAAAAACACATTGCGGAAAACCGGAAATTTATTAGCAATGCATTGCACCAATACAGGTGGCGGATCGTGGATTGATGCGGGTTTGGAAAAACAGGCCGGTATAAAAAATGTTCTTCCTGCCGTACAAAAATCCATTGAAATGACTGCAACACAAACTAAATATGCATTTCAATGCGGGCCTGTTGAACTTGAATTAGATTTTCTTTCTCCGTTACTGGTAAATGACCTGAACCTGTTATCAAGACCGGTTTCTTATCTCCATTTTAAAACCACTGCAACAGACGGCGCATCGCATCATGTGGAGATTTTTTTTAGTGCTTCTGCAACAATTGCCACTGATAACAGCAGCCAGCAAGTTGTTAGCAATGTTAAAGTCAATGAGAATGACCTCACCATTGCCAGGACAGGAACCGCCAGCCAGCGCATATTGAACAAAAAAGGAGATGATGTTCGGATTGACTGGGGCTATTTATATCTTGCTGCCGCTACGGAAAAAAATACTTCCATACAAGCAATGAACGAAACACAGGCATTGGAGTCTTTCATAAACGGAACTTATTCAGTACAGGAAAAGAAATCTGCCGATGGCGAAGCAAAAGGTATTGCTTTGACAGCGACGTTCGACTTTCAGCTTTCCGCTGCAGAAATCAATAAAAGGGTAGAGCTGGCGTATGATGATATTTACTCTATTCAATATTTTAATAAAAACCTGCAGGCCTGGTGGAAGAAAGACGGAGAATCAATGGAGAAGATTTTAAGTAAAGCGTCATCCGATTACAAAATTATAAAATCACAATGCGATGTTTTCGATAAAAAAATGTATGACGATGCAAAAAATGCAGGTGGTGAAAAATATGCAAAACTTTGCGTAGCAGCTTATCGTCAATCTCTGGCTGCTCATAAATTAGTGCGTGGCCCGAATAATGAAATACTATTTCCGCAAAAAGAAAATTTCAGCAACGGCTCTATATGGACAGTTGATGTAACTTACCCGTCAGCACCACTCACATTAGTATATAACCCGGATTTATTGAAAGGGATGCTGAACGGCATTTTCGATTATTCTGAAACCGGTAAATGGCAAAAGCCCTTTCCGGCTCATGACCTGGGCACTTATCCCATCGCCAATGGCCAAACTTATCCTGAAGATATGCCGGTGGAAGAAGCAGGTAATATGATTATTCTCACCGCTGCAATAGTGAAAGCTGAAGGCAGGGCCGACTATGCAAAACTTCATTGGAAAACATTGTCGCAATGGGTCGATTTCCTGGTAAAAGATGGTATTGATCCAGCCAACCAGTTGTGTACTGATGATTTTGCAGGGCATCTTGCCCGCAATGCAAATCTTTCAGTAAAAGCCATTGCAGGAATCGGCGCTTATGCACAGATGGCCGATAAGGCAGGTGATTTCGCAACAGCATCAAAATACAAACAGATTGCACAAAGCGCAGCTGTCAAATGGGAACAAATGGCTGATGCGGGCGACCATTACTCACTGACATTTGATAATAAAAATTCCTGGAGCCAGAAATACAACCTGGTTTGGGACAAATTGCTTGGCCTGCATCTTTTCCCTCATGAAGTGTATGAAAAAGAAGTCAAATATTATATCAGCAAACAAAACGTATATGGATTACCGTTAGATAGCAGGAAAACGTATACAAAATCAGACTGGATTTTATGGACATCTGTTTTGGCAGATAATCAGAACGATTTTGATGCGCTGATACAACCGGTCTACAAATACCTCACTGAAACACCGACAAGGGTGCCGCTAAGCGACTGGCATGAAACGGTTGACGGCAGCCAGGTCGGCTTCCAGG
>DATKNN010000039.1:0-7055 GCA_035541355.1 Puia sp.
CAAATCACAACACACCAATGATGGCCATAATGATATTTGTGTTGTTATCAAAGATCGTCAGAACTTAATTTGAAAGCAAATCACAACCCCTTTTAGCTTCTGTAATTCCCTTTCTGAGTTGTTATCAAAGATCGTCAGAACTTAATTTGAAAGCAAATCACAACAGGAAAGATAATACCTATGGGGGAAGCGTGTTGTTATCAAAGATCGTCAGAACTTAATTTGAAAGCAAATCACAACCCTTTACTTCCACGCCTTCCATATTGAAGTGTTGTTATCAAAGATCGTCAGAACTTAATTTGAAAGCAAATCACAACACCATCAAAATAAAACCAACCATAAGGAGAGTTGTTATCAAAGATCGTCAGAACTTAATTTGAAAGCAAATCACAACAAAATAGGGACGGTTCAGAAAGGCATAAAAGTTGTTATCAAAGATCGTCAGAACTTAATTTGAAAGCAAATCACAACATAGGTTTGCCTCAATACCGACAGGTTAATGACTAGTATTATAAATCATTTTCTACCTTCGGCCCCGGCCGACATTATTCTATAGGTCGATTGTTGTAACTTCAACATAAAATCAATGACCGGGCTTCGGCATCAGACGTACGGATATGGGTATCTGTAATGCGGCAAGATTTGGTCGTTAGCAGTAATTTAGGGCAATATCACTCTGTTGATTTTATGGGACGATTAATCTTTTTAATATTTTTAACTTGTACTTGCGTTACACCAAAATCTTTTGCGACCTATCCAACCTACTATTCCCATTTTTATAAAGGCCTGGCGGTATTAGCCGGACAGACGGACACCATCAGGGGATACATCTTACTTCAGCCATCCTTGTATAAGGACACAATCCCGCTTCCCTTTGACAAATATTATGATTACAGGGGCCGAATAATTATATATGTGATTGATTCTTTCCAGGCAAAGATGAAACCTATTATAGTCAGGAAGGAACAACTATTATTTGCAAGGTTATTTTATAATATCCTTTACCCTAATCCTTCCGACACGACCATGGTATGGTCTCTTAATTATGCTTTTGGCGTTCGTTCGCATAAAGAACGCGAAGAATTAATCAAATCAGGTGTGATACGAGAAAGTTATACTGATTTTCAAACATTCAGTTATAATAATGAAACACTACTTTTACGCAAATTGACTTTGGGTAAAGTAATGGTTTATGACGATTTTCTTAATCCTGAAAAATCTATTACTAACGGTTTCCAGTTATCAAATTTTCTTACCCCAATTTATTCAAGTCTGTTTGGAAGGCATAGGATTTTCATTATCGCCGAAAACAATGCAGAGTGTATACCCGCTCATTTTAGTTTCCATTTTGAAAGGGAAAGATTTGTCCTGAAATATGTAAACAAAAGGTATCAAACTCATTTTAAACGACGAGACTTTGCCAATAACAAACAGATGTTCGAGTACATTAGTGAACATGGTTAAAACTACCATTAACATTCAGTTTTGTGTCAGCGGTGGATGACAAATAAATCATCATCAATAGCGCTGCCGTCTGTTACACATTCGGTTGACTGAACATAAATGAACGATAGAATATATTTTCAGCGACTTTCAAAGTTGAGGTGGTTGCAAGAGAAAAACTTTAAAACGATGATGTTGAAATCATTTCTTAGCTGTTGGTGTATATTATTTGCATTTTCGGTTCTTGGACAAAATATTCCGAAAGTAAAATTCAATCATCTATTTTTGGTGCTCAGTACCTCCGACCTGAACGCAATTCGAAATTCCGGCTTCATAAAAAACCAATTGACAGCGCTTGAGACAAGAACAACTAAAGCAGACAATGGCGAAAGCTGGACAGGGACTTATATGTATGGGAGCGAAAACTATGTTGAACTTTTAGATTCAGTCGGCTTTCAACCTAACGGCAATTCCGGAATCGGATTTTCTGTTGACAGCGTTGGGGAACTTTTTACACTCAAAGCCATTCTGGATAAAAATTATAAAACTGCGCTATTTAAACGAGAAAGAAATTTCGAAGAAGTAAAGATTCCATGGTTTGATGGATTATCGATTGACGATTCAGTATTCGATTCGAAATCTAAATTTGGATGGTGGATGATGTCGTATAGAAAAGAATATTTTGATTACAGGAAATTGGCTTATGCCAACGGGTTACTGACCAGGGAAAACTATCTTAAAGAAAAAGAGCCGGACAGAAACGGAAAAATGTTAAAGCGTTTTTCCGGGGTAGTACTCAAACTTAATTCCATTGAAAAAGAATTTTTCAAAAAGTATCTCACCAACCTGTCCTATGTTTATTTGAACAGAAACGAGTATGTTTCGCCGGATAATTTTAAATTCATTATACGGGACAGGCCGTTGGGTGATAACAATACCATAGGCTCGTTGTTGTTTGAAACAACTAAGAAAATGAATACACAAACAATAAAAATATCCGAGAATATCTCAGTACGGTTGAAGGGCAATGAAGGGCAAATTACATTCAGATAAATGGCATGCGGCACCAGGATGGCCGGAATGCCGGCAAGTTTAACAACAATCAACCGCAAAATATTTTTCACCTTTGGCCATGGAAGACCCACATAAATGCAAACACTGTAGCAGGCCGTGTGCGTTGTGCCTTAAAGTTAATATACTGCTAAATATATTTTAGCATCAAAAACAAATTTCAATATAAATAAACTTTGACAAAACATTATTGGTGAAAATTCATTTAACCTTCGTTTTTGTTGTCTTTCTGATATTCGCTTACGGATGTGACTATATTTGCACACAGCATAGGCAAATCAACCCGACATTCATAGGTTTTCATCTATCAGACATTGATACGTTTATAGTAAGAGCTTACAAGCCAAATGATAATTATTCAAATTTAATTGATTCAATTGTTGTCGTAGAACAAACCAATGGTATTGGGAACAGTATCTATACTACCTCAAACGATACGACGATAGTTTATATTAATGATGCCTCAAAATCTTTGGCAATTACATATTTATACGACTGGCAAATATATATACCCGCAAAAAATAAAACAGTGCTTATTTCTAATATCATGAGCGCCTCCGGTACAGGAAAGCACGGCTGCCTCAACACTACTCTTTCATTTGTGCAGGATGGCCAGGCAATCATTGCTCCTCAACTTTTTTCTACCAGTGTATTTTACACTTCAGGATACAGGGCTTATATTAAACCCTGACAAAAACAAATTACCTTCTACGTGTAGCCATCAGTTTTGACACAATGCTGAAGAACGAAATTCTATTGAGCGATTGTTGTAATTTCCGATACAATAAAAACCGTTTTCAGCAACAGGTATTCTTTCATTCTTCATGCCGCAATGGAGGATAGTTAGTGCATTTGGAAGTGGGATGCATTATGGCATAGCGGGGCTACAACATTTTCTAAAAAAGCCTGTCGGGGCAAATGAAAAATTTGCATTAGTGACAAACGTTATTATTTTCCTTTTACTGTCCGCTTATTTTATAAAAATGATTTAGGAGCCAGAAATTTGCATTTCGAAAACAATTACTAGAAAATAAGGCAACTTCCAACATTACATTGAACGCAGTGTGGGCCTGGCATGCAGGCAATCCGCAGCAGTAATTTTGCAGTACTGTGTTTTAGGATTTAACGGATAAAGCCCGGCACTTCCGTTGTGATCGGGCACCAGCTTTATTGCGATGGTATCACCAACAACGCTGATCTCTCATTACTCTTTATAATAAACAAGAAAATTAAATTTATAGACGATCAGGCCGCATAAAACATTGCCCATCTCCCCGGCTCCTGTCATAACGAGCCGAAACATTCAATCATCACAATTATGTTTAGTGAGGACAGGAACCAGGGCAGCAGAATAAAACTCAAATCAACACATAACAATTACATAATATCAACAGGCCATTAAAATGGGTTGATGAAATAACAGGCCTGCTTAAGAATGCTTCATCAGGTGGTTGATAATTGCCACAGAATCTTCAGAACCCCATATTGACTGTGATATATTCAACATAACACTGATTGCAGATGAGTCAATCATCGAGAAAAACACTGGCCTTCTTGTATTGGGGGGAAGTGTATCCGTAAATGGGGTATAACAACCGCTAGCCGGCGAAGTGATCGTTAACAGCGGAAAGGCATTGACATATAATTCTCCGTCTAAAACTGTGGAATCCTGGTATACGTTCCAGGTTGCTACATTTTTTTGCTGTCCGTTGCAGTCAATGGATATCAAAGACCCGTCGGGCTTAAAATAATACCGGGTTGCCAACGTGCAGACGTTTGTCTGAACAACAGGGATTTTTTTATAATAAGGTAACGGGGTCCATTTTCCGTTGCTACCGGCAGTATCAGAAGCAGTATATACAGTATCATAATTTGCATAATAGTACCACCCGTATTTCAGGATCGTATCATAAGGAAATTTTTGCAATGCCTGTTCATTCATGATCGGGTTTGGTGCTGTTGCATTTCTGTTACATGCGAATATGCTGATGAGTACACCTACATATGCAGCAAAGCGGGTAATGATAGGGTTCATGGTTTTCATAACTTCATTTATGTTACAATATAAAGTTACGCATAATCAGAAGAGGTTACATTATCCCATATCAAAAGAATTTTAGGCTCTCTTGAATTGGCGCGGGCATGCCGTTATTATTTGATATAGTTTATCTTGAGGTTTTCCGGCAGGTTCCGCAAAACTCACAGGCAAATTTATATTCGCATGGCAGAGATTCAACTGAGAACTGAATTTTACAGCAATCCCTATAGAAATAATCAAAAGAATAATTATAATAAATCCCTCACCCACATAGCTTGACCTTTGCTGGCTCTGACAGTGCCTCCATTTTCATGCATCATGCATAGGCTAAGAACCCTACATTAAATAAGTTTATAAAATACGTTTGTAGTATTTTAAAGAACCGCAATTTTTATATCCCTGAAATTGGCAACGCCTTCTGATGTAAATATGCCCCAATTGCCTGCGGCCAGATCATAAGCGCGGAAGTTCATGGCTACTTTATCATTCACGTAAGCAACACCTTTATTTCCGTCAATAAATAATTGCAGTTTTATCGGAACTCCGGGGTGCAGGTCAATATTCCGGTCGAGTTCGGCCATGTGGTCCACTTCACTGCGGTCCCTCGGCCACATATCAAATACCAGTTTATTATTGTTGGGCTCTAAGCGAATGTAATACGCCTTATCAAGGTCATCACTGCAACGGAACATGATGCCTAATTGTTTGGTACCCTTTTCAAACTCTGCATGAATTTCTATTTTGCATTGGTCAGGCAGCTTGCCTGCAATGGCAGCACTGAAGCCTTGCAGGGAATTAAAACCAACCCCGGTTTCAGTGGTTTTGAAATTACCATTGCCCACGGTAAATGAAGGAATGATCTTATTTCGAAATGCAGCGCTGACGGTTTCAGGAACTTTCACTGATAAACTGCCATCTGCTTCCTGTACAATTTGATGTACAATGAGGTTACCGCCCCAGTCCCAGGTGCCATTGTCTTTTGAATTGCTGCGTGTCGGGTTCCATCCAAAAATATACCGATGCTTTCCGTCGGATGCTGTTTTTGCAGCATAAAAAGCATGGCCATCAAAATCATCATTCTTCGGAGTGGTCCATGGACCACGCAGGGAGGGGCTCATCCTGTATCGCGTTCTTACTTTGTCCGTAAACTCCGAGAAAAGCAAATACCACCATTCGCCTATTTTGAATAAGTCAGGGCATTCGTGTGTAAAATAAAGGTCAGGCGCATAAAACGGCTCCCTCACTTCCCATTGATGTAGATCTTTTGATGCACACAATGCGGTGAGCCCTCTCCTACGCGGTATACCATTTTTAAACCTGGCAGCCAAAAGCATATTGTATTCATGGGCTTCTTCGTTCCAGAAAACAAACGCATCGCGCCAGTCATCTTTTTCATATTTATTAGTCGGCGCAAAAAAAGTTTCCGCCGGAAGTTTTTCCCATTTGTTCATGTCATCACTCACGGCGTGCATAATACCTTGTGCGGGTTTTCCCTGGTCGGCCAGGTGATAATTGTGCCCGGTATAAAAAATATGATACTTGTTTTTTGCGAAGATGGCAGAACCGGTAAATACAAAAAGGTCCTGTTCATCTTTTGTTCCCCGCGGTAACATTTCCCCATGTTCTGTGAAATGAACAAAATCGGTGGTGCTTACCCTGTACCACGGGGTGCCTTCACCATGTTTGTCGGCATCTCTCCAGTCGAGTAAATAAAACAATTGAAATTTTCCCTCTGCATATAAAGGAATACAATCGGCCGCCCACGCATTGGATGGTTTATAAAAAAAGTCTTTTGCATCCGCATCTGATGCCTGGTTAATTTTCATGTCTTTATTTTTCAGGTTTGCAAAAGCAGTAAGGGGTAATAATGGAACAAGCGGCGAGATCTGTAAAAAATGTCTTCTTTTCATGAGCAACCGTATTTAAAAGTTTTGATTAAGAAAATTATATCCTCTGCCAGTATAATTCTTTTTGAAACTGAAGTTTACCAGTGTTAAAAATTACGGAATAAAAATTAATCATTGCAAATCTGATAGCATTAAAATTTTACGTTGTTGACGGTGAAAAAAAGTAATCAGATGAAAATGGAATGCCACGAAAAGCAATCTCCCTTTTATTTTATTACAGAGGCAGATGACATCATGATGTACAAATAGTGCAAAGGCTTCAGAACCTTCAAAAACCGGTAAGCCTGAAAAGCCATATATTTAAAATTTATATTAAATTGAATTTTGTAGCGGTGGGCTTCATGCAGGCATACTTTCACATGTGGCTGTAGTTGCCTGCAGTAACCGGTATAGTTAAGCTTTGCACTTTTCCGGGAACTGGCATTCTCACAAAATAGAGGTGTAAAAAGAGAACTGGGATCATTTTTATAACTGCGTGTATTATATGCTGAAAACAATCATCCTGCTTATTGCTGCACTGATCATCATCCCGCTTGTGGCATTTTATTTTGGCGAACCCCTGAATATTTTGCAAAGCCGGATGCTGCATACTTCTG
>DATKNN010000040.1:0-56445 GCA_035541355.1 Puia sp.
CTTTGCCTAATTCGCTTTTTACTTCTATATATCCTTTATGGTTCAGAATAATATTCTGCGTATTGGTAAGCCCCAGGCCATTTCCTTTGATTTTATTGGTAAAATAGGGTTCAAATAATTTGGAAATAGTTTCCCGGTCCATTCCAATACCATTGTCAGTAATGGCTACCACACATTTATTATCCGATTCTATTGTTTCCAAAAGCAAAACGCCACGATCATCATCCATTGCTTCAACAGCGTTTACCATAATATTCAGAAAGGCAATTCTTATTTTTTCAACATCAACCGACACCTTCCGCAGCTTCGCGGCATATTTTTTTTTAACAGCAATTTTCCGCAATTGTATCCTGTCAAAGGCAAGTGCGAGGGCATCATCAAGCACATTATTTATGGAAGCCGTTTCGTAATTCAGTTCTGAAAATTTTGATGAGTTAAGCAAATCAGTAACCAGCTGATTAATCCTGCCTGTATTCCGGTTTATCATTTGCAGCAGGTCATCATTGTCCGGGTTATCTGGCGACTGTATTTTTATTTGCTCTGCAGCCAGTCCGATATTTGTCAGCGGATTTCTCACTTCATGCGCAATTGCCCTTGCTATTCGCCCGGTTATAGCAAATTTTTCAAGTCTCCGCAATTCTTCAAGATCTTTATTCGCCTTATCCAGTTCCATTACTCTTTCTTCAAGCTGCTTCCGGTAACCTGCTGCCCGATTATCGGCATCCCTTTTTGCGCGGTTTTGAATATTAAAGGTAAACACTGAATAAATCACCAATAAGATGGCCACTATGAGGGAAGTGAGGTTCACTACTTTTATTGCCACTGATGTAAAACTCACTGCTTCACTCCTTTTTTTCTGCAAGTCGTTTTCTCTGTTCTGCATTAATCCTATGACAAGCCTGACAGAATCTGAATTTTTTTTGCTCACTAATGTCAGTTCTTCAATAGATGAATCCGGAACAAGGGCCGCACTTTGAATTATTTTTAAAGAAGACTCTGCAATATCAAATTTTCGTTTTATCAGCGAATCAAGCGTCAGCAATCTCTCGTGCTGCAAACTGTTATTTTTAGTAAGCTGTAATAATATTTTATATACCGAATCAATGTTCTTTCTTGCACTGTAATAAGGCAACAAAAACTTTGCATCCCGCATGATGATATATCCTCTTACACCGATAGTGACATCTTTAATATTTGAGTTGAGCAACTCCAGTTTATTAATAACATCGTTGGTATGATTGAGTGTTTTATTTTGGTTTGATAACTGCCAGGTTGTGTAAAACGTAAGCGAATACGAAAACAATAGCAATATAAATGCTGTAAGATAACCTGCTCGTATCCTCCGTATAAAACTAAATGGCATAAATGAATGATTCGATATGAAACTGCTGTATAAACTATACAATAAAGATTTTGCCCATGGTTGGGATATTTCCGTATTGAATTAAATCCTTTTAATCATTCTATATGTATATCCCGGCTGCTGTTTACTGTTGCGCTTCATAAGCTTTAATCTTATTGTACAAAGTTTTCCTGTCGATTTTCAGTATTTCTGCAGCTTTTGATTTATTAAATTTTACCTGGCGCAATACATGCATGATAGTTTCGTATTCAGCCTGTGATGCTGCATTTTTCAAGTCGTTGCTTTTAAAAACAGACAGATGGCCATTTTCAATTTCAGGCTCATCAGATACGTATTGCAATGGAGAAGCAGCTAATTCCGCAGGGAGCACAGTTGAAGAAATCAATCCTTCCTGGGTTAATAACGCTGCTCTTCGTATCACATTCCGAAGCTCCCTGAGGTTTCCGGGCCATGTGTAATTTCTGAAAATATTTATTACTTCATCGTCAAAGCCGGTTACCATGTTTTGTTTATTGAGCTCCTCATTGGCTTTTTTCAGGAAGAAATCGGCGAATGAAGGAATATCTTCTTTTCTTTTCCTGAGCGGCGGGAGTATTATAGAAAACTCATTAAAACGATGAAAGAGATCTTCTCTGAATTTTCCTTTTTTGTAACAATCCTGTAAATTTTCATTGGATGCAACAATTATACGAACATCAAGGTCCATTTCTTTTGTGCCTCCCACCCTTTTAAATTTTCTTTCCTGGATAACACGAAGGAGCGCAGCCTGGATTTCATATGAGAGGTTCGCTATTTCATCCAAAAAAAGTGTGCCACCGTTTGCCATTTCAAAATGACCTTCTTTATCAGTTAATGCCCCTGTAAATGCGCCCTTTACATGCCCGAACAATTCACTTCCGGCCAGTTCCTTTGATAGAGTGCCGCAATCCATAGTAACAAAAGGCTTGGTCTTTCTCAAGCTGTTTTGATGAATCGTTCTCGCGAAAACTTCTTTGCCCGTTCCGCTTTCACCATACAAAATAACACTATAGTTAGTAGGGGCTACCAGTTCTACCTGCCTGTAAAGATCTTTTGTAGAAGGGGCATTCCCTTTTAAAAATTCACCATTGGCAGCCTCTAGTTTCTGTTTTGTGTCAGCCCCGGGTTCGCTCTTATCAGGCAATTCATTCAGAGACTTATATATAACATTCAATACTTCATCAGGTATCAGCGGCTTTGTGATGTAATCAAAAGCGCCTGTTTTAATAACATCAACAGCAATTTTAATATCCGAATATCCTGTTATGATAATTACTATGGCATGAGGGTCAACAGCCTTAATATCCCTAAGTACATCTTTGCCTTCTTTATCTCCCAGCCTGAAATCACAGAGCACAATATCATATTTGGATTCTTTAAATTTAGTTACCCCGCCACTTCCGGTGTTGGCAATTCCTGTCTCAAAACCTTTACGCTGTAAAAACCTGCCCAACAGGTTGCACATATCCACATCATCATCTATTATTAAAATCCTTCTCATATTAATTATCTTCTTTTTAAAATTAATAAATATGTTCGCCAAAGCCCGGTAAACTTTTCATAATTAAAACATCTTGCCATATTTCAAACAACTGTAATTACAACCTTGTTTACAGTTCTGCAAGAAAACGGTTACTCACAATGCGAAAAATTTTGCACGCATTTCCCCAATTTGAGGGCGGCCATTTCTATTGAACCACTCATTTTACCCCATTCAGATGTGGCAGCAAAATTGTTTATAGAATATTAACAATTGCATAGCAGTGTATGAACCATAAAGAAATATTGATCGTTGACGATGAGCCGGACATTTGTTATTTGTTAAGAGGCATCCTGAAGCAAAAAAATTATACTTCATCATTTGCAAACACATTATCTGATGCACAAAAAAAAATCGACGAAAAACCGCCCGCATTATTAATACTGGATAATCGCCTGCCCGATGGAATGGGAGTTGATTTCCTGATATATGTAAAATCAAATCATCCTTCGGTTAAAGTGTTGATGGTGTCTGCTTTCGACAGTGCCGGCGATAAAAACCTGGCGTTTAACAGAGGTGCCGATATGTTCATAGGCAAACCTTTAAACAGGGAACTGATCAATTCCGCCATTGATAAATTACTTTAACCGGCCTGTCGCCCTGTTGCAAAATATGATGAAAAAATTTCCCGCCTGCAGCATGATTTACCCGATAACCAGAAATTAACCCACAGATAACAGCTTGTTAGAAAATGTTGGTATGACAGTTGTAATATTATCCGCTATACAGGCAAGTATTAAAGTTGAGCTTACAGGAGATTAAGGGAAATAACAGCCTGCTTATGATGCAGGCTGTTATTTAAAAAGGAAACAATCAGAAAAGTCAATTATCAACATAGCCAATTTAGCACTTACTCATACTATACTTCGGGAATATTAATTATTAAGACATGGCAACTTCATCCACAAATGAATTTTCGTCGGCAGATGTTAAAAAGTTAAAACATTTACGCAGTGCCTTGCTGGAAGGAATCAAAAAGTGCGGTGAAGTTGTTCATGCAAAAAGCGGAATGGCAGGGAAGACAATCATACACCTAAAGCAACAGAGCCTGCAATACGTTAACGAACTGAATGCACAAATCACGGTACTAAGCAGTAGTGATGTTAATAATATGGAAACGATTAATGAACAGCCTGAGGATAAAATAAATGAACATAAAGAAAAAACCCCGGAACAGTTTGTTCTGAAGCTTTGCAGGAAAATGGATATTTCAGTTATCGGGGTGTATAGAAAAATACTTAAGGATAAGCTGATGAATGAATCACTGAAAAGAATGATGAGATATCAAATGGACGGAATGATGCAGACAACACTTCAACTAAAATTACTCAGTAAATTTCTTCATGATCAGTAGGTTTCGGTCTTTTAGGGTTTAGGGTTAAAAAGGATGTTTGATAACATCCTTTTTTGTTTGCTTAAATACTGAAAGAAAAATGCCGCAAAGTTTCGTGGCATTTTTTGGGGGAAACGTGGAAATAAACTTCAACCGGAAAAACAACAAAACAATCAGATGGCCAAGGATTGCCGCAGTGCTTGCATTTATTTCCGTTGCCGGAACTGAACGTGAAAAGTGATTTGCCTCAAATGGCTATTCCTTCTGCCAGCATTGCATCAAGCTAGATGTTAGCGGTTTGTTGTTTATTGTCCTGATGGCTCCCATTGTAAAGGCGTCGCTCCTGTCGCAGGTTTTTCTATGACTGTTTCGTGTAATGAAGTGCAACACTTCCAGATTTGAAAGTCTTTGCCTCAACAAGTTTTAATTTTGATTTTTCCTGCAGGTTAATGCTTTCCAGTAGCCGTCTCCCTTCTCCCCCAAATACCGGAAAAATGACAAAACGATATTCATCGACGAGGTCAAGTTGTATTAGTTGCGAAGGTATATCTACACCACCGGTCAGTATGCTTTTACCTGGTTCCTGTTTTAATTTTAATATTTCCTCTTTAAGATTGGTACGAACAATTTCCGTGTTTTTCCCATCTGCTTTGTCCAGTGTTTTTGAAAAAACAATAATTTTTTTGACAGCGACAAACGCCTGAGCAAATTCGATATCTGTTTTTTCCTCACCGGAAGGGTTATTTGCAATGTCGGGCCAATAAGGAACCATCAATTGATACGTTTTTCGTCCGTATACGAATGCATCGGTATCTTGCACAAGACGTACGTAATGATCATACAGGTCATCGCTAGGTATCCCCACTTGCGTATGGTCGCAGCAACCATCAATAGTTAGGTTGATTGCGTAGACTAGATTTCTCATTTGATGAATTTAAATTGTCTGCTTTTTATAACGTGCCGCATGCTGTCTTACAATGACCGCCCATGACAAAGTATTTGTGTTTATATCGTAATTTGAAAAACATCCGATGGTAACTGATGCTGTTTAATCTTTCTAATGTACAAAATATTTCCTATCACTCAATTTGTAATGCCCTCCCCGGACTAACGCTGATGGTTAGCTAAAGTTGATTCACCTTGATCCGTCCCCCGACTGCCGCCATGTTGTGTGTTCGTGCTTTGTCAATTAATTATTTCAACTGAATCTTCATTGTAGTCAAAAATTGTTATTATTCAACCCTGCTTTTGATACTTTTGTTGCAGGCAGTTTTTACTGCGGAATTTGTTCAACCAAAATTTCATTTCCTGCTTTGTCGTAGTAAGTACAGGTCATCTTGTCCATGTAAACAGTCCATTTTTCGATACCGGATGTTGCGCACATTTTCATGAATCTAGCATAGTCTGTTTTGCCTTGCTGATGTTCTTTTAAATCCACTTTGAACCGTTCATTGTTTGCAGTTTCCGCAATCGTCAACGCATCGTACCTTGTAACCGATGAAGTTTTATAGTCACTCGCACCGTAGTAGTCAGTATGACCATCTGTTACAAAAGTATCATAAGAAGTAACACCTAATTTTTTAATTTCCTGAATGTATGCAGGAAAGTCCGCACCTGATTTTACTTTACAGTGGGCTGCTTTGATTTGTTCTGTTGTAAACATTTTTCCTTGATTTTTAATTGTTAAACGATTTTTTTCAATTACAATGCAAAGGTGTAGCTGCTAAAATCCCTGTAATTGTAAAAAATCGTTTTTCTACAAAAAGCGCTTGAAATTCTCAGGTGTGTCACCGGTGAACTGCTTGAAATCTTTGATAAAGTGAGCCTGGTCAAAGAAATTGTATTCGTAACAGATTTCTGTTAATGATTTAGTTTCGTTCAGATTATTAAGGACTGTATTAAAGCGAACAACAGATGCAAATTTTTTTGGTGTTGTTCCTACAATTTTCTTAAAGCGTTTTTCAAATGGGCTTTGGCTGATAAATAGTTTTTCGTTCAGTTCTTTTATGCGGATGGTACCGTTGCTTTGATAGATGAGCTTTACCGCTTCCACAATTAATTTGTCAGCCTGAAGGTTTTTCAGCTGAGAAAGCAAAAACTGCTCTACAATTTTAATGCGTTGTTGATCGGTAGTAGCAAGAGCCAGGTTTTCTTCCACTTCGGCAACTTTGTTTTTGTCAAAAATATTTTCAAGAGAAAGGCTTAGGTTAAATAATTCATTGGCGGGGTGTGTGGCAAAATGAGCAAAACCAGTTTCAGTAAAATAAACTAAAACGGTTCCAATACCAGCCGAATTTTTGAATATTTTAAAGCTGTCCGCAATACCTGTAATTCCTGCTGATGTCAGTTCACTTTCCTTACCGTCTTTTATTGTTACAAGTTTACCTTTATATTGAAAGCCGATAACTAAGCCTGATGAAGGAAGCACCTTATACTCATTTTCTAATTCAGTCTCCTACACAACAAAATATTTGATGTAGGCTTTTAAGTTATCTATCGGTATGAATTTGGTAAAACTCATTTTGTCAGTGAAGTGTACCTGTAAAATTGCGAGCAACGAACAGTGTCGCATTCATATCCGCCTGTTGATTGCTGAACCACGGCTTTTATTTTTAGCTGAAGTTACAATAATCGCTCAATAAAATTATGCCCGCCGGAACTGAATGTTAAAATTGATCTTGACAGCATTGCGGAAAAGCTTGTTATCGGTACGTGCATTTCGTTGTTGTATTATTGTCCATATTTATTTTAAAAAATCATTCAGGTAACCTATTATAGTTTTCGTCTGCATCATTACACCGACATGCCCCTGCGATGGAACAATAGCCAGGTGAGATTTTGGCATAGGACTTAGGTCGGCAGAAATACCCCCACCTAATAATTTATATGTTTTTGCTAACTCAATTTTATCCAACCCATCATTGTCGCCAGATATGATTAATACAGGGGCAGCTATTTTTGCAATGTTGGAATCACCAACGTTGAATGGCACTCGGGCAAAAGCGAACATCTGCAGCAAAAACCTTGTCCATTTTGTTTTATCAGGGGCCACTGCATCGTATGCTGTTTTTAAAGGGGTATTATCAAAAAATTCGGGTTTAAAATCTTTAAAGGCAGTATTGACTATAGGTAGCCAACCATCAGTTTTATAGGTAGAAGAAATAATCACTAATCTTCTTAAACGTTTAGGGCTTTGTACGGCAAACTGGTAAGCCACAGATCCACCCATGCTATATCCTGCTACATCTGCACTATCTATTTTCAGGTAATCCATTAGCTTTTCAACATCACTGGCCAAAGTAGTAATTGATAATTCCCGATCTGAAAATGCTGTATGCCCATGTCCCTGCATTTCTAAGGCAATTACTTTCCTGGTTTTTGACAGTTCAGGTATCAATTCTCCCCAATTCATGTCAATGGTATAAAATGCACCATGAAGTAAAATAACAGGCTTACCCTCACCATATATTTCGTAATAAACTTTAATGCCATTCACCGGAGCATAGCCACTGTTGGAAGGTTTGATATGTTGTCCGTTTGACTGATAAGCGGCAAACACAATTACAATTAACAGTGTTGATTTAAGAAGTCTGCATCTATTGAATAAATTTTTCATAAAACTGTCTGGTTTTTTGATTTAACAGACAATACAAAAGTAGAAGGTATTTCAGAATTTTAGCAGTGCAAAAACGACAGCTTCAGGGTGAATAACGCCAGAATATATTTACCATTTGAAAATCGGATATAAAAATTTCTGTCTATTTCTCTGAGACTTTGTTGCATGATCGCTAATGTTGACGGCTTGCTGCTTTGCCGATATTTTTTGTTCATCAGCCTGGCAACTGAAGCCTGGTTTTATTTTTAGCTGAAGTTATAACAAATGCCCAATAGAATAATGTCCGCCGGAGCCGAAGGCGAAAATTGGTTTGCCGATGATTGCTATTGAGTGTGCCGGCATTGCGGCAAATCTTTTGTTGTGCGCCGCAGCTTAATCATCTCTTTTTACCCCTTAAACCTAAACTGTTAAACAAAATAAAAAAAGTAATAAGAATTGATAAACTAAAAATATAGTTCTATATTTGAACTATAAATATAGTTTAATGAAATCTTTAACCAAGGCAGAAGAACAAATAATGAAAGTTTTGTGGAAACTGGAAAGCGGCTTGCTCATGGAAATCGTTGATAATATGCCAAAGCCAAAACCCCATAAAAACACAGTGGCCACAGTGCTGAAAACCATGATTGAGAAAGGATTTGTAACAACCGAAAGCGTTGGCAGGTTTTTTAGGTATTTCCCTAAAATTACAAAAGAACAATATTCCAAATCTACTTTAATAAATGTAGCCAAAGGATATTTTGAAGGTTCATTTCCCAATGTAATTTCTTTTTTGGTAGATGAAAATAAACTTACCGTAAACGAGCTGGAGCTGTTATTAAATCAATTAAAGAAAAATAAAAAATAATTTATGCACCCGCTATCTATTTTCATTATCAAATCAAGCATGGCAAGTGGCATTTTTTATTTCTATTATCACCTTGCATTGCGAAATAAAAAATTCCATATATACAACAGGTTTTATTTATTAATGTCATTAACGATTAGTCTTGTCGCCCCGTTTGTCAATATTAATTTGCTTAAGGCTGAGCAGGCAAAAAATATCCCTTTGCAATCCTTGTTTCAATTCATTACCCAACAGCAACAAAAGCTTCAGTCAACTTTTTATTTTAATACAGACAACATATTAATAGTTTGCATGTTTTCTATAAGCATTGTATTCCTGATAATACTAGGTAAAAAAATATGTTGGATATATAAAATTAAAAAGTACTCGAAGCAAACTCCAATGAATGGCTTCACGTTTATTGAAACCAATGCAAGGCAGGCCCCTTTTTCATTTTTCAATAATCTTTTCTGGAAGAATGGTGTGCCTGTAAACAATGTTTTTGGAGAAAAAATATTTAAGCATGAGCTAATTCATATAAAGCAAAAGCATACTTATGACAAATTGTTTATTCAACTATCTACTTGTGTTTTTTGGATAAACCCATTTTTTTGGCTCATCCAAAAAGAGCTGAACACCATTCTTGAATTTATAGCTGATGAAGCTTCTGTTGAAGAAGGAGACACCGAAACCTTTGCTATTATGTTATTGCAAACATATAATGACGGAGTTTATCTTAACCCAATCAGCTCATTTCTTAATTCATCAATAAAACGCAGATTAAATATGATTACAGCATCAAAAAAAGTGCAATACTCCTACTTAAGAAGAGTATGCGGTTTGCCAATTTTATTATTAGTAACAATTCTTGTATCGGCTAAAATTGCAAATGCACAGACAGACCCAAAATTAATGCCCAATGCTTCTGTCAAGATAACAAAAACAAAAGTTCTTAAAGTAAATGATTCTTTGGTTAACGTGACAATCAATTATGTGGATGAACAAGAAAAGCCTACTTCAGTCAACCTTGTTACTACATATGCTAAAAACGATTCGGCAAATGAAGCTGTCATTTATGATGGCGAAACAGGGGAAAGAAGGGAAGTAAGCCAAAAAGAAACAAAGGAAATTGTTAAACAGATTATTCAGAATCCACCTGCCGGCATAATTTATTATATAGATAACAAAGAATTTTCATCAGAGGAAGTTAAAAAACTCGCTCCCGAAAAAATTAAAACAATTAACGTGTTTGGTAAAGAAGAAGCAGTGAAAAAATTTGGTGCAAGGGCAAAATTTGGTGCAATTGTCTTTACCACAAATTGATGCCAGGATTAATATGCACATTACGAAAAGTCGGGAAGTTTTTATTCCTGACTTTTTGTTGCAGCATTTCTTTCAGGTGATAATGGTTTTGTCTTGAATTATGGAAGTGATTGTTAAGTGGCGCACAACGTTGAAACATTCGCGATATGGCGGTATTTGAAAATCATCAGCCCGTAACCGCAGCTAAATTTATAAATAAAAGTTCATTGTTTATTCTATTGTTCGGCTTTATTCGTCGGCTGTAACGACTACTGATTAGAATTACTGCTGTTAATGCTACATTTCGTCGCCCCGCCGTAGCAGCAAACCTCATGTTGTGCGGTCGTGCTATTTGTCTAAAAAAGGCTGTAAATACTAATCAAACTATTGCTTGTCCAATGAACATTAGCGTCTTTGTTTCTGGAACAATCACATGAATTTCCCGCATCCCGTACTCTCGGTCAAATGGCTCCTTCACTTTCATATCACCTAATTTATCTTTCATGCCCCGCCAAACTTTTTCAATATCATCTACAACGAGATAAAATGACATTTCTCCGATGTCCCCAGCTCGTTGAATATGTAACGTTAAGTTGTCTTTGGATAAAATAAAGTATGTTCTATCATCTCTATCAATTTTGAAATCAAGCAAACCGGTAAAGAATGCTATTGTTTTTTTTAAATTGTAAGAAGGTATCATCGGACTTAAATATTTTGCTGTGTACATTTTATTCACGTTTTTGTTTTGTCAAAATAAAGTTCTTAAAAAAGTAAAACTGTTTTATGTCTAATTGTTGGCATTTATGCCATCTGTAAGCATGTCGCATAACGTTGAAGCATTCGCGATGTGGCGGTATTCTGTGTTCCGTCCGCCTAGTGCCACTGCTGATTAAAGATACAAAAGCTCATTGTTTATTTTATTGCCTCGGGTTATATGTCTGCCCGAACCGAAGCTAAATAGCCAACAAAAAGCTGAGAATATATTCGTCGCCCGCCGTATTGCCAATGCACTGTTGGCAGCTCGCCTTTTGTTTCAAAATCTGTTGTAAGCTATGAATAACGCTAATACAAAGAAAATAATTGTCGCAGGAACGTCTTTGTATTCTTTTTTTGCAAAGTGGTAACGCATTGCAAAAACCATAAACAAAGCTATAAAACAAGCCGCAATCGGTGTCAGAATAGGCAATATGTTGAGATGCATTGGTAGTATCAAACCAATTGCTCCCAAGATTTTTGAAATGCAAATGAAGTATCGCATTCCGTCAGAATACTCGTTTACCCAGGAAAGTTTTTTCGCTAATTTTTCTTTTGGAAGCGCCATAATGATTACTCCCGAAGCCAATAAAGCCGTGGCAACTATGCCTTGAATTGTCCAAAGTATTGCGTTCATTGTTATTTTTTTAATTGTTTATTGTTTACTTGTTTTGTTAGAATTTCCAATGAAGCGTTATCATTGAATGTTAGTGAACTGCTGTATTGCATTTCATTTTGGGCCGCATAGACCGAAAGCCATTTTTGTTTTTCCCATTTTCGTCCACTGCTTGTGGTTGCAATTTTCCAAACCATAAATGTGCAGTTGTGTAATGAAAATGGATATTTCCACACATCCGCAAATGATGAAATGATTGATTTTTTCCCCGATGGTGTAAGCACAATAATTTTTCCGTTTGGCTTCAGCACTCGCTTTGCTTCACCCAACAAACTTTTTTTTGTGCTATCGTCCAATAGAAAAAGAACAGAACAAAATGTTACGATGTCAAACGTGTTGCTTTTAAAAGTCGTTGTGTCGTTTGGTTGCTGATTGAGAAAAGTAACATTCTGATGTTTTGTTCTTCGTTTCGCATCCGCAATCATTTTGCTGTTAATATCAATTCCTGTTATTTTCAATGATTGATTTTGCGTAATGAGCATTTGCGGTAGCGTTCCCGGTCCTGTACCGATGTCTAAAACTGTTTTAGTGTTGATGTCGTTAGATATTTCTTCTACAACAGCTTTAAGAAATTGCGGATACCAACCGCTTTTGGTGGCTTGTAAAAAAACGGACATAGCTGATAGTTTTAGTGAAACCAAAATAATTATTCCTATTATAAAATATACTTCATAATACGTTTATTTAGTTAGTGTTAAAAAAAAAATTACCTTTCGTTCAAAATGTCTTTCAACGTTGTTTTTTGAAGCTCGTTTTTCATTGTCTGTTCAGCATTCTTAAGTGTCTGCACCAGTTGTTTCTTCACAGAATCGGGACGTTTTGATTGTGCTTTCATTTCAAAACTTGTCTGAAACAAAGGTTTCGGGCTTTCAATAGCCATAAGAATATCAAGCAACGTAATTTTGTCCTCGCTTTTCGCAAATTTCACTCCGCCATTTATGCCTTCTTTGGATTCCAAAATTCCTGCACGAACCAAATTATTGAAGATAAGCGACAAGGTCGGTTTTGGAATGTTCAGCAAGTCCGAAATTACCTTGGCAGAAATGTATTCAGTTTCTTCACGTCTGATTTTGTCAGATATGAAAGCCAATACAAGTATTGCCTTAGAATATGAAAGCGAATAAGCCATAACTTAATAAACATACTATTTAGTTTGTAAAGAAACGGACAATTTTCAAATCTGCAAATTTTTTTGTTATTTTTTTTTAAATGTACGGGGTGGTGGATGGTCTTGGTGTCTGGTAGCGATCTCCTAACAAGGTGGCTGCCAACGAACATTGATTGGCGTTGTTGGGGGATTTTAAGATCGTCCGCCCGGAACTAAAGCCCAATTGAAAAACTGAAGTTGAAGATAACAACTAAAGGCTAAATTGAAAAACGTCCAGCCCGAACTGAAGATGCCATATTGCTGAAGATGAAGTTATAACGTCATGCCCCAATGACGCCAAACCCGATATTGGCTGCTGTGATTTTTATTTTACTATTAAATTTTGTCTTGCCTTTTGTATAAGGTCAATATAATAATTGCGAAAATTTCAACGCCGATTGCAGGTATGGCAGCATTTGTCCAGCCATCTATTAGAGTACTTAATAATCTACCAAAGAGTAGTATTGCCATCAGAAAAATTGTTGCATTGAACCAACTGTTTTGTGTTTTCAATAAGCCAATCCAAATCATTAGTCCGCTACCAATTAATAAGCCCCCTAAATCTGCACGAATAGTATTGTAACCATAAGTACCTTTTGGTGTTAAGTCAAATAAGTCCAGCATTGAATTGGGTGACAACATTGCAGCAAAGCCTAGACCCAAAAGTGGCAGACTTGAAAGGGCAACCAAAACCTTTAGAACATTTTTCATACTTTTTTTATTTGATTATTAGTTTAATTCAATTGTCACTTTTCCGATGTACCCGCCTTTCTCTGCATATGTATAAGCTTCTGTTACATGATCAAAGCCAAATGTTTTACTCACTTCAATTTGTAAACCATTGTCAACAGCTTTTACAAGCATTGGAATATTTTTGGATGAAGGACTTGAGAGTAAAACAATATGCTTTTTGCCAACAAATAAATCAATTACAGGAGTGCTAATTATTTCAATTGGCTTTGGTGTTGGATTAATAAAGGCCGAATGCTCTTTCATTATATGCTTTGCATTATCATAGCCCATTTTTCCTGATAAATCCACCACTACATCATATGGCTTATCTGCGTCAAGAACATTTTGTTTAGTATAATCAATAGTAAAATTTGCTCCCCATTTTTTTGCAAAAGCTACACCTGCAGTATTTGAAACAGCAGTAACAAGACCACCTTTTTGCTTCAATAATTGTAACAAATACATTCCAAAGCCACCGGTTGCACCATTAATTAAAATTTCTGTATGGTTAGTTATGTCTCCTATTTTTTCTACTGCTAAAGCAGCAGCAGCACCAACAATTGGAATGGTTGAAGCCTGGCTAAAAGAAAGTGAAGCAGGTTTAACCCAAACTTTATCTTCATTTACAGCAACGTATTCTGCTAAAGCGCCTTCTTTCATTAGGTTGTTTACAATCCCGAAAACCTCATCTCCTTTTTTGAAATGAGTGATGTCTTTACCTGCCTCTTCAATAATGCCTGAAAAATCAACACCTGTTCCTTTTGGAAAATGCGAACCTGACATCAATTTCATCTCTCCTTTTCTTATTTTCCAATCCATGGGGTTAATAGAAACTGCTTTTATTTTTATTAAGACCTGTTTTGAAGCAATTGTTGGTTGAGGTATATCTACCATTTGCAGAACATGTACATCCCCAAATTTTCCATATTGAATAGTTTTCATGTCTATTTTTTATGGCATTAATTATTTGTTTTTTTCAAGAAATTTAAGCAGGGCGTCACTGATTTCCGCAGGTGCATCTTCCTGCACATAATGTATCCCCTTTATAGTAACAGTTTGTTGGTTTGGCAGCGTGGCAAAAACAGCTCTTGCACTTGGTGGTATAGTACCAGGTTCTACATTAAAGTACAATTTTGGCATGTTGGTAGATGATTTGAGCCAGGAAGCATATCTATTTACTATTTTTAATACGTCTGCTGGTTGCCCTTCCACAGGTATTTGTCTTGGCCATATAAGTGTTGGCAGTCTGGATTCTCGTGTCAAAAAGGGGGCTCTATAATTATTCATTTCTTCCGCACTCAATTTTCTAAATATTGCATGAGGTAATATTTGTTCAATAAAAATATTGCTGTCTAATACCATTGTTTCACCTGTAGGAGATCGTAAAGCATGAAACATTTGTTCAAATTGCCCAAACTCCTGCCAGCTTCTGTCTGCAACAATTGCTTCCATGTAGGCAATAGCCTTTACTTTATCAGGATGTTGCGATGCCCAATAAAATCCCAGCGCTGACCCCCAATCATGAATTACCAGCGTTACTTTTTTCAAATGCATTTCATTAAACCATGCATCTAAATAGCGATATTGATCAGAAAAACTATAAGCAGTTTCTGGCCCGGCACCTGATTTTCCTGATTTGCCCATACCTATAAGATCGGGTGCCAGGCAACGATAACGCAAGCTTAGTGGTGTAATGATATTTCTCCATAAATATGAAGATGTGGGATTGCCATGTAGGAAAACAACAACATCTCCTTTACCTTCATCTACATAACTTATATAACTATCTAAAGCTTTTTTTTCAAAACGAGGATGATTATCTTTTGGGTTAATAGTACCTGTATCAGTACAGCCATTCTTTTCGTATCCGTTATGTTTTGAGATAGAGGTACTACCGTTGTTGTTTCTATCTTTTTGCATTGCACTTGAAAGCGCAACTACCAGCGTGATAAGAGTCGGTATTAAAAACTTTTTCATGTTAATGCAATTTGAAAACAAATGTAGAGGAACTAATATGCCTGCATTTGTATCAAATCACTTTTTTGCCGAAGTATGCTTGGCGAAACACCAAGCATTGCGTACATATATTTGTTAAGTTGCGCTAAATCGTAAAACCCAGTATTAAAAGCGATATCTGTAAGTTGAATTTTTTTATTTGTTAATGACATCTTTACGGCGTGACGTATCCGTGTCCAAAGAAGATATTTAGATAAGCTACTTCCTGTTTGTTGTTTGAATAATGCGGAAAACCTTGATGGTGAAAGAAACAAACTATCTGAAAGAATTTTGGGGTTAACTTTTGGGCATAATCTTTTCTTATAGTAACTAAAGTTTTATTTATTCTATCATCCAGTTTAGTGGCAGGTTGAATTTTTATAAGCATTTCACAAATAGAAAAATTAAGATTGTTTACTTTCTTTATACCTAATAAATTTTTAAGCTCTTTTTTGCTTTCAAACAAGATGTAATTTTCATAATCGTCCAACAATGAGTTTACAAAGAAACCAGCAGGCGAATAAGGCTCTATATTAATGATACAAAGTTCATTCGAACCAACTTCACAAAAATGGGAAATATTTGGCTTTACAATAAAGCCAAATATATTTTCCTTGAATTCATTGTTTAATGTCGATTTAAACAAGTTGTTGTTAGAAAATACAATTTGAAATGCGGAATGTTTGTGTACTGTCGCATTAATTCCTCTAGCATTAAATGCTAATATAAATGGATTCATATTATCTGTCTAAATTTTGTTAGGGTGTTGAATAAGCATAGCAGCCAATGAACAGGGCTTTATGCAGGTTGGGCATTAGAATTCCGTCTGCCAATAACCGCTGCTCATTGAAAATACAAAGTTGAATTTAACAACTAAAGTTGAAAGTTGTTTGTCCAACCGAACCACAGCTTGGGTTTGCACTTGGTTGATGCTTGCTGGTCAAGCTCAACTTGCATAAAGCCCAATGTTGTGCATTCGTGTTTCTCTTCACTCCTCTTCTAAATTATATTCCTTTTTTAAGTCCTTAAGCAGCACGGTTGCATGAGCCAACAATGTATCCGCATTATTTACCTTAAGCCAGAGATATCTTGAGCGTACCATCTCAACATAATCATTAAACAATGTTTTGTCGTAAGATAATAAAGGCGGATTTGTTTTAATAAATGAATCTATTCTTTGCTGCTTAAAAGAAATTTTATTGGCAAGCCATATCTGGTTAGCGGCATTATTATATTTAGAATCAAAAATTTTTGATCTTGCTTTTCTGACTTCCACATAAATTCCAATATCTGTTTCTTCTGTTTTTTCCCAGTTTCTGCAGAGCTGGTCATATTGTGCAACTTCCCGGTTGAGGGATTTGTTAGTAAAATAACGCAGCGAGCCCGAACTTTCCATCTGATGCATAGTGGCATCATGCGGCACAAAATCCCGATGAGCTCCGCCCCACAATCCATACCAGTAAAGCTTTCCTGAAGGTATTTTCGCCAGGTTGCTATCAGCAAACAACTGCATCATTGAATCTATGTTAGATGAAGCATAGCTTTCGTATTTAATGTAGCCGTTTAGATCTGAAGTGTCAGCTTCAAGATCGCTTACCATTGTTGTTGCATACTCTTTTGCCTGCCCATGTTCTTTAATACTTTCACGAATTGTTTCTGCGAAAAAGCCCATCGTCACGGCAAGAAAAATCATCAGGAACTCCAGAAAATACTCTTTCCATTTTTTTGGCTTATGATGAAGGTCGGGGTGATGATGTACTTCCATATTTTCAATTTCTTGTTCTGAAGTTATTGTTTCTGTAGGATTAGTTGAAATGGTTTCCCCTGAAGGTTTTTCAGATTCAGGAATTATCGAATTATCAGGATGTTCTTCTTGTTTATTCTCTGCCATTTAAATTGTGTTAGTCGGTCAAATTATTAGAGTGTTGAAATTGCATGACTGCTAACGTAAACGGCTTGCTGCTTTGCTGGCATTTTTTAAATGTCCGCCGACAGCTGAAGCCGATCATAAAACTGATGTTGAAGTTAAAATAAGTTGTTGACAAGAATTCCGTCAGCCCGGAACTAAAGCTGATTAAGGGTTTGCAGCCGAGATTTATTCCGTCAAGCCGGCATTGCAGCAAACCGCATGTTAGCTGTTCGTTGTTTATTATCTTGCGTTTCATAAATTAGTTAATAATTTCTCCTTTACTATTCGCCAATTTTTCTTGCCAATGTTGAAGCTCCTTCAGTGATAGTCTTTGCCAATCTCTTATTTCACCAACGATTTTTAACGGGTAGTTACTGCGATACGAACGTGTTGGGTTTCCTGGAAATTTTTTGTCTGTAACATTTGGGTCGTTTTCAAAACTGCCTGTTGGTTCAATTACATAAACTCTTGGTTCGCCGTTTCCTTTTGCTAATTCTGCTGCAAGCCCTGCGCCATTAACCAATGCTGTGAAATAAATGTGGTTCATCTTAAGTTCAGATTTGTAGTTGGAGTTGCCGCCTGCTGTCAATAAATCTCCAATCTGCAAATCTGCTTTTGTACCATGATAAAATGGTCCTATATCAGAAGGATTGTACTTAAAAGAAATTGCCAAGTCAGAATATTCTTTTGCTTTGATATGGTCATATAAGTCTTCGTAACATTTGGCAATATTTAAATAGAGAGAAGGGAAAACACTCTTTACAGTATTGTCATTCACTTTTAATGCAAACTGTAAAGCGGTTTCAAGCCAATTTAATTTTTCTGGAACAGTTTTTTGATATCGAGCCACATAATGAGCTGCAAGAAATTTTTCAAAGTCGTTTGTTGCCTCTTTCCAACTTTCCAGAAATAGTTTGCTGGCTTCTTCAGGTTTGCCTTTTTCTTCTATGTTCATCCCTTGAAGACACAGTTTAACAACTTTGTTGGAAGGTGAGAAGTCCATTTTATGTTTGTTTTGTTTATTGCTTTAAAATTGTTAGAGCGTTGGTTTGCAATGACCGCTAACTCGCGGCTTGGCGTATTATTTTGTTCCAATTTACATTAATTTCCAATGTCAAAGGGAAAGGATCGAGCGCAAATCTTCAATAATGAAGTTCAAACTCCAGCCACTCATACCGGCTTTTAGAAATCAATTCACGAATGTTATGATTGCTGTAAAAGAAGTGAAAACAGCTTATCCCGGTCTGCAGGCAGTTTCCCTGAAAACCGATACGGTGATCGAACCGGTGAAATGGCAGGTGAAAGGAAATATACCCAGGGTTTCAAAAGGAACAATGAAAAGCTACCTTACCACAGGGCAATACCTGCAAAAATTTATTGGAAAGAAATTTGACAGTTCAGGAATTTCACCGGAGCCGGTGAATGATGAATTCGCAGTCATGCCCGAAGGGTATATCTGGAATAACCCGATCAACACACATGACCCCATAAAGGAAATGGTGAGATGTATTGAAAAAAATGCCAGTAGAATTTCTCTTTAACAAGAAGATAAAAAGAGAATCTTGCGGCGGTTTATTAAATCCACCATGAATATGCAGGTGACGAACAGGCTTTTCGCGCCATTCATCAGCACCAACACAAGACGCATTACTCATGGTGTCTTTTATTGTAAAGTCTGCAGCATAATCTTCTTTATTGACCGTTGCGGCAAATATTTCCAAGTTCATAGTACATCCCCCATATTCGGTATTGCGATGATTGTTCGCCCATTTTATCTTTAATGGGATTAAATATATTACCATATGCATTCCAACAGGGTCTTGCTTATTGTTTCTTTTATAACATGCGGTCTCACGGACTGCAACAAGAATGGGACCAGCAATTCAGTAAGTGGTGACGGACAGGCCGCCACCCTGATCAAATCTTATGAGCTGATCATTACCGATACGGTTCTAGCAAATACCTCCTCGGATTACACCTTCACTTATTCATACGACAACAACAACCGCCCAACAGCAGCCACCCAAACAGGAACGGATACTTATAAAGGCGCCGTAACCAATTTAAATTTTAGTGCACAATTCACTTATGGGCAAGGCACCCAAACAGAAACTGGCCAACTTACCCGGGGTGGCGCCACCTACAATACCACTTTGGTTTACGATCTCAATTCTGTCGGCAATCCGACCAAACTAGTCGCTACTTCAATAGTCGGAACCATTAACACAGTTACCACCAATAGCTTCAGTTATGATGCAAATGCCTATTGCGTTGAAGAAGACAATAGCTCGACGACCAACAATATCGCTCAGCCTGCAACAAAAACATTATTTACAATTGCAGGTGGCAACGTGGTCGGGGAAAATACTTATTGGGCCACAGGCGGCCTCATCAGCTCTATTACCTATAGCTACGGAACAACTTCCAATAAAACCGACTTAAGGTTTAGCACGCCACCGATTTCCGGTCACCCGAACAACGAACTTGTGGTCAGCTCAAATACCAGCACTCAAGGCATTTCAAGTAGTGCTCTCAATTACACTTATTCCCTCGATAGTAAAGGAAGGGTGTCAGCCGCAATGGTTACCACTCCTGGTGGCAAGACCTATATGCAATACAAAAATATCCAGTACATAAATTGAATGTCGATTAGATTCCTATTAAATCAATTGACTATTAAAATCTGCATTTGATCCTGCATTTTCAAACCATTATATTTTTCTATGCACACCTTGGTTTGTGGTTCGATGGAATGGTCTCTGTATTGGCGCATCCTTCAAATTTATTCCAGGTTCATTGGGTTGCTAAACTTCTTCATTAAAAATTTAATTCTATTAATTGAACTTTTAATGCTAATTTTTAGTTTGCCTTTTACGATGAAACAGGTATCTGGTATTCTATTATCTTTTTGCTATACCGCTATTTTTGTACCGGTGATATTTATCACTGGTGAAAGTTTCTCCCAAAACAGCCCTTTCATTTTCCATCATATCAGCACACTGGATGGCTTGCCCAGCGCCAATGTGAACAGTATCCTGCAGGATAAGAACGGCTATATCTGGGTGGCTACCAACGATGGGCTTCAGAAATATGATGGCTATACTTTTCAGAGTTTTCATCATGACCCGCTCAATGAGCAAAGCCTTTCTTCCGATATCTTATATTCATTATTGGAAGATGACCAGAATAATATCTGGTCAATTTCATTTTTGGCCGGGTTCAACAAGTTCAATACCCTAACAGCTCGGAACCTAAGGCTCAATGATCTTGACAATGCATTGTCCAAGGATTTTTTTCGTTCTACCGGTTTGTGTAAGGATAAGGATGGCAATATATGGCTGATCGGCACGGAAAATATTGCCCGTTACGATGTGCGTAGCTCTAAGATTGAATTTATAAAAGACAAGTTTCCTGCGACACTGCATCCTTATTTTATAGCCGCACAACTTGATGCGTCAAAAAATCAATTGTGGCTCGCAGATTTAAACCAGGGTGTTTGCATGTATGATCTGGCGGAAAAAGTTTTTTATTGCCATGACTATAACCCTAAAAAACTTTCTGTTTTTGACCTGGACTTCCGGCCTATGAGATTATATCTTGACAAGGAAAAAAATCTATGGGTAATCGGCAATGAAATCTCACTGGCAAAATATGATCCTGAATCAGGCTTGTCTGTAACCTATCAATTATATGCGTCGCCAAATTATTCGATTGTAAATGTCAAAAAAAAATCAGCACCGAAAGGTTACAAGCCGGTTTCTATAAGCGCCATGCTGGAGGATTCACGCCATCAACTCTGGCTCGGATCTGGTTCCCTGGGCCTGATGGAGTATCAGCGCGAAAAAGACTCATTCATGGTCGTATCCTCAGAAAATAATATGGCAATAATTTTTATTTTAATTCCACTGTCAATTGTATTTCAGAAGACAGGGATGGATCTATCTGGATAGGCACTGACGAGGGGGTCAATATTTTTAATCCCTATAGACAGCCATTTCATTTTGTGGACCTCGATCCCCAAAAGAAATTTCCGAACATGAAACTTGAAACCACAGATATCATTCAAAAATCAGATGGAAAATTTTTGGTGGCAACATGGGGTGGAGGCGTAATATTGTTCGACCAAAAATTAAATCCTCAACTCTATTTGTCGTATAAAAACGGGAAACGAAATTCCATTGCAGAACCAGGGGACCGCGCATGGTCGATGATCGAAGACCAGCAAAAAAGAATATGGATTGGGTGCCAGCATTCTTATCTGACGATTGTCGATAAAGACATAAAATCTTTCTCTCAATTACATCCTCCAAGCCTGGGTAATTACACGATCCTCAACATGCACCTGGATAGTCGGCAAAATATCTGGTTATCACTCTACGCAGGCATTGGTAAATATGATCCGGAGAAAAATATTTTTTCGCTTTACCAGAACTTCCATCCTGTTAACGAAGTTCAATCAGCTACCAGTTCAGATATTCTTCCGGATAAAAACGGGAACATCTGGGTTGCCACACTGGGACTCGGGCTTCAAAAATTTGACCCTGCAGAAAATAAGTTTACAGAAATGTATGTGCCTGAAAAAAATAATCCTCAATCCATCCCGAGCCAGGTGATCAATTGTATGACCCCTATCAACGACAGCATGATGGCCATGGGAACTGCGTCTGGAGGAATTGCGATTTTCAACAGCCATACAAAAAAATTCTTTACCATCAGCGCTTCAGATGGCCTGCCTTCGAATAATATCTCCGCCCTTTATTTTGTACCACCAGCAACGATCTGGGCCGCAATGATCAACCGGATTTGTAAAGTGGACCTGGTCACTAAAAATGTCACGCGTTTCGGCGCCGAAGATGGAATCAGGGACATTGACTTTTCATCTTGTCACCATATGTACAGATCTGCGGACGGCCGGATATTTGTGGGCTACACAGGAGGCTTTCTTTATTTCCATCCCGACAGCGTTTCCAACCGAGAGAAACCAGCTAATATCATCCTTACAGGAATTAAAATCTTTGATCATCCTTATTCCATCGATTCTTTTTCCCATCACTCAGATACAGTACAGCTTTCTTACAAGCAAAATTTTTTGACCATTTATTTTGCTTCGCTGAGTTATCTGCAGTCCAGCCGGATAAATTACTATTACCAGCTGGAAGGAGTAGATAAAAATTGGGTCAACGCTCATGACCAGCGTTTCGCTACCTATACCAATCTGCAGGGAGGCTCCTATGTATTCAAAGTTAAATGCGCCAACACGGAGGGTGTTGAGGCAAATACAATTACCTCCCTGGTATTGATTATTCATCCGCCTTTTTGGACAACCTGGTGGTTTGAACTTTTGCTTGTGATAGGCTTGGCAGCAATATTATATTTTTTTTACCGGTACCGCATCAATCAATTGCTACGTGTACAATCAGTGCGCAACGCAATCTCGAAAGATTTGCATGACGATGTAGGCGCAACCCTGAGCAGTATTACCATTCTCAGCAAAGTGGCAAATGATAAAATAAATGATGGCTTGCAGGAACAGTCTTCTGCGATTTTATCAAAGATCAATAGTTATTCTGAAGATATGGTTGAGAAAATGGGCGATATTGTTTGGGCAGTCAATTCAAGCCATGAGAGTGTTTCGGACATTCTTTCCCGGCTGAAAAACTTTTTTGTGGAAACCGCCGCATCCAAAAATATCCATATGGAATTTTCTATCGGCACCGAACTGGAAAAGAAAAACCTGCCGATGAATATTCGGAGAAATATTTATCTCATTTGCAAGGAAGCTATTAACAACGCGATGAAGTACGCTTTTTGTTCAACAATAAAAGTTGCATTGCAGATGGAAGAAAAGATGTTGAAACTGGATATCTCGGACAACGGTGTTGGATTTGATCAAAACACCGTAAAAAATGGCAATGGTCTCTCGAACATGAAAGCAAGGGCCGCTGAGATGAAAGCGATCCTGGAAATTTCTTCAACACCGGCCGGCACTCATCTTAGTATACGGTTACCTATACCGAGATTTCGGTAGAGAAATATTTATTAGTTAAGGTTATCTTCACGCAGGTATGTCTATTAAGTTAGTGATATATGAAGACAATAACAAGTTTATTGATGCGATGCACATCTTGCTAGCTGACTTGCCCAAACTCGAGCTCACTGGTATTTACACAAACACAAAAAATATATTGGAGCAGATACAACTGGATATACCTGACGTAGTGCTCATGGACATCAAAATCGGGCCGCTCAATGGCATTGAATCCACCCGGCTCATACTGAACCATTTTCCTTCGGTGAAAATATTAATACAAACCGTTTTTGAAGATGACAATTATGTGTTCGCCGCGATCTGCGCGGGCGCATCGGGTTATATTTTAAAAAGACATCTGCCTAATTCTTTACTTTCCTACGTGGAAGAAGTTTTTGGAGGCGGGGCTCCCATGTCTCCCGTTATTGCCCAAAAAATATTATCTCTTTTCCGTCATCATTTTCCTGTTGCAGCAATGCCCTCTGACTATCACCTGAGCAAAAGAGAAAAAGAAATACTCAAGCATTTGGTAGATGGCATGAGCTATAAAATGATTGCCGACAAATGCGAAATCAGTATTGAAACCGTAAAGACACATTTCAAAAAGATTTACGAAAAACTACACGTGGCCAGTATGACGGAAGCAGTAGCAAAAGCGATATACGAAAAACTCACCTGACTCTTTTCGACCCTCATTTCTACTTTCATTTTTCATACCGATATTTCGGTATTGTCAACTCTAATCCTCCTGGATAATTTTGATTTTTCAAATGAATCAGCTAAGGTTTCCCTTCCATTTCAATTTTAAAATCACCAGTTATGAAATATTTTTCCTCAAATACTGCATTTATAAAAATAATCTTGCTTCTCTGCATGTTCAGTTTTGAATACTGTGCAAAAAAAAATAAACAAGGAGTTTTAGTGACCATCACTTCTGTTACCCCCAGGCATGGAATGACAGGAACTCTGGTAACCATTACCGGTACCGGCTTTATTGCAGATACAACACAGGAATCTGTTTCACTGGGGCTCATCAAGGCCACGATCATTGCAAGCAATGCAACTCAACTGGTGATCAGCATTCCTTCAAATAAAGATTCTGCGACACTCGATTCTCTCCCGGTATTGCTTGTTGTGCAAGGGGCTCTTGCTAGTGGAGGGTATTTTACATACGATAATGTAAACGTAGGTGCAAATGAGGTCACTACTTTTGCGGGAAACGGTGCATCAGGCTCTACAGATGGTACAGGTACTGCTGCTTCTTTTAACTCTCCTGAAAATGGCGTATTTGATAATAACGGAAATCTTTATGTAGCGGATTATGGGAATAATGAGATTCGCAAAGTTTCGCCTGCAGGTGTAGTAACCACTTTTGCAGGAAGCACTAAGGCAGGCTTCAAAGATGGCCCCGCTTTAAGCGCCCTTTTCAACGCTCCTTCAGCATTATGCTTCGATAACCGGCAAAACCTTTATGTTTCTGATGAATTGAATAATCGTATACGTAAAATTGATGCGTCTGGAAATGTGACCACGATTGCAGGGAATGGTAATACCGGTTACTATTATAGCCCGACAAATGCCCTTTCGACCCCGATGGCAAGACCGATCGGGATCGCCTATGATTCAATAAGCGGAATGCTGATTGTTGCAGACAGTAGAAACAATGTGATCAGGGCAATCCGTTTATCGGATACTTCCATATTTACAATCGCCGGCCCGATAGATGGCCCGACCCACCCCGGTTCTGCCGACGAAACAAATGGTAACGCCACAATTAATGGTGCCACCTTCAACAGTCCACGTGGTATAGCTCTTTATGCTACAGGTACAAGCAGCAATGAATATCTCTACATCTATGTGGCTGATTACAGCAATAACAAGATTCGTGAGATCGTTTCGGTCGGCAATTTTTATAACAATTTGTCTAATGGCCCGGGCGGTACAGGAACTACTGGCAACATCAACACTTATACCATTGCCGGAAATCCAGGCAATTCATCAGGCTTTATCAATGGCAATGGAGCTTCTGCAACATTTTTTGGGCCCAATAGCCTTTGTCAGGGATATTATAGCAGCGTCGCAGGATCCACTCAGGTACTATTTATTGGTGATGCCAGCAATCATGCTGTGCGTTATGTCACAGGGGCAGAAGCCAATATCAGTGGTTCCGGAATGGATTTTGAAACGCTTGCAGGTACAGGAATACCCGGACTGACCGATGGTGCCTATTCAAAGGCACAGTTCAAATATCCGGACGGGGTTGCTTACAACCCTGCCGACGGTAATCTTTATGTCATTGAGTTTGGCAATAATGATATCCGAAAAATATTGCTCCATTGACCGGAGGTATTTAGACCTGATGAACAGTAAAGCAGATGATTTTTTTGGTTTAAGCAATAACAGGGTTTTTCTCATGCGTTGCCCCAGGAGGTCCTCATGAAATCAAAATATCTGGTCCGTACTTTTTTTTCTGACTCTTGAACCAAAGTACATGAAAAAATCGATCACACTTATTGCTTTTAGGTTTTGTGATTTCTCTCACTGCCATAGCTCAGAAAGGCGACCGCGCTTTCCAAAAAGGAACCAATAGGGTTGACCTGGGCATTGGGCTCGGAAGCGTGTACTGGGGCACAGGTTACGCAAGCTCCAGTCTTCCTTTCAGCCTAAACATGAGCTATGAACACGATATCTCTCACAAACTGGGAATCGGGGAGGTTGCCGTTGGCGCCCGGGTGGATTATGCAACCAGTCAATGTAGCTATGATGGGCGGTGGCATGGAAAAGTACCGGAATACTGGTTGCCGCCAGAGGGCTTATCATTTTGCGGCGCCTAATGAAACAGGTAAGAAGCCGGACCCTTATGCAGGAGTTGTAATCGGATACCTTATTGCCAATTATTCCTGTCACAATGGATATAATGTTCCTGGCTATGGCCTCCCGGCAGGAAAGGCCGGAGGAATTGCGGTGGACGCATTTGCAGGAGCACATTATTTGTTTTCACCGCATATCTGCGTTTTTGGGGAGCTTGGATATACCAGTTTTTCTATCCTAAGCCTTGGTATTGCTTTTAAATTCTGATAGCCGGTCCAGTCCTAGGCGAGAAAAGATTCTTAAATCGGACATTGTACTGAAAAGGAAATGCCGCCTTGCCATATGTCTCATTGATATCTTTTTCTACCGTACCCGGCAGTGTTCAGTTCATGTCTAATTCCATAAACGGTCGGATTCCCCTTTACCAAGGTATTGATCTGACAGCACGTTCGCCGTCGTAAGCCCTGAGCCCGAAACTAACGGTAATCCGTAACCGAAGCTGAATCCGGCATCACTGTCCGCCGACATAACACAAATGCTCATGTTGGGCGCAGTTTTAAAGAATTCGATTACTTTTGACTTGAATTTCTGATCCTTCAGCAAGAAATACAGATGTGGGTTTTTGTGCCTTTAAGAAGTTAAATTCGCTTCCATAAATGTCAGCAAAGTCTACATCAATTAAATAGTCCAAAGTTTGATAAACATACCATTTGGGATGTTCAACACCGTATTCAGACGTTTTACTACCTGTCAATTTTGTATAACCCCAATAGTGTTCTGTAATGAACTCTTCTTCGCTGTCAGCTTTGACTAAGCTTAAATATTTGTCAGCAATTACCTTTAAGTTGTTCCACCTACCTTTTTTCCATTGGTACTCAACAATTAAATTTTCTGCTGAATTTGTCCATGAATGTTTCATAGGAAGTGTCATGTAGTTTTCTTTATAAATTGTATTGGCCACAAAAGTCAAAGCTGGCTTTGGAACAATCTCTTTTATAAAAACTACCCCTCGTTTCCATTTCTCATTGTCTTTATGACGAACATAGAACCGCAGATTTACTTCTTCAAAATCTGTATGAAAAGGAACTTTGAAACCTCTGAGCTTTGTCTCCATGAACCTGAAACCGACTAAGCTAACATAACATGTGTCATTCCAAGTGTCGATTTCCGTTTTATTGGGCAAGTATTTCTCAAGAATTTCTTTGTCAACAGAGTAATTAGCCATTGCTAATTTTCTCCATTCAGCCTGTAAAAATGTTTTGGTCATGAATGGTCAACTTTTATATAATTGCGCCCAACGTTGAAGCATTGGCAATGTGGTGGAATTTGAAAATTGTCTGCCGACAACCAATGCCTGGTTAAAAATACAAAAGTTCATTGTTATTGCTATCGCTCAATTTCTAACGTCCAGCCCGAACCGAAGATGATGGATTACAGAGGTTGAAGTTTCGTTTTCTTTCCGCAGACATAACGCCAATGCGCATGTTGTGCGTTCGTTTTGTCAATTTGAATCAATGGTTTTAATATTTTTCCTTTTCCAACATAACTTTTTCTACCTGCTTAAGTATGGGCAACATTTCGACATCCTTCCAATCATCGTTAACAAAATTGAAATATGCGATTACGATATTCTTTTGAGGATTCACATAAATACCCTGACCGCCAAAGCCGGTTTTTAACATGCCACCGCCTACTTCCGCTTCGTCCCATTGATAACCTGATTCACCTGTCTGTTGAATCTTATTAATCTGGCCATAGCTGATGATTCTTTCTTTCCTCTGTTTTATATCGCCATTTGTAAATAATAATCCGAAGCGGGCAAGATCTTTTAATGTTGTTGAGATACCTGCATTGCAGCACGGTGAACCATTGTTTGAAATACATACATAAGCGTTTGAAGAAGCGCCTATCGGTTTCCAAATCATATCAGCGACTATGTCGGCATATTTTTTACCTGTAATCTTTTCGACAATCCATCCTAATACAAACGTATTAATGGAATTATATTCCGTTTTCTCTCCCTGCTTCCACGCTCTTTTCAGAGAAGCAATATATTTATAAATAGATAAAGGTGTTTCAGCGGTTTTCGGAACAACGCCCAATGCAGCTTCGAATTGGTAATGTGTGTTCTTCGGGTCAGTAAACGGATGAGTTCCCGGTATAACTTCAGCGCCTTCTATTCCAGACTTCATATCAAGAATATTTTTTACACTGATGCCCTGCCAGTCAGTCCCTGTTAATTCGGTCAAATAAGTTTCAACTGGCTTTATTATGTCAATCTTCTTTTCATTTTCAAGTTGTGCGATTAAAGTTGAAGTAATGACTTTGCTCACCGATTGCAGGGTATGCAATTCACCGGGAAGCATGCCATAATATTTTTCAAAGAGAATTGTGTCTTTGTGCAAAATGATAATGCTGCTGAGATGTATGCTTTGCAGGTATTTTTCAAAGGTAATGCTGCCGTTTGTTTGAGAACTGTCTGCCTGTGGCTTTATTTTTATTTGACTGATATAATTTCGCGGCAATGAATGTAGTACACGAGATTCTGCAGGACATTCGATAATAGCAACGGGAAAGAATTCAGACATATGGCGAAAACTGTAATCGGAAATAATACCTCCCCAGTCCCAACGGCTTTTGACAATGCTGTCATGCATTACGTATGATTCATTTGCGTTATAGATTAACTCCTGGCAAAAAGCCGGCTGCATACAACGGATAAATAAAAGAATAATCAGTATGAAATTTTTTAGAGGCATTGTATATCGATTAAAATGACGCACAACGGTCAGGTATTGCGATGGTGGGGAAATAGAATTCCGTCCGCCCGGAACTGAACCTGGATTTTTGATAAAGTTAATTATTAAGAACTAAAGCTGGGCATTATTCGTCAAGCCCCGCTATTGGCAATACAAATGTTGGGCGTAGTTATTTTTCCTTTTGCAAATAGTATACGTTGGCTGTTTCCTTTATTTGCAGCTCATTTTTTTCAGGATTGAACTCAAAGAATGAACCAGATTTTAAATTCATAAAATAATTAACACTTATAGGTATTGCCTCCATCGTTTTTCCCGCCGCTTCTAAAATCAATTTGTTATTATCTTTTTTGCAAATCACTTTAAATGGCAAGTCGCCTGATGAATATGTGCCAATGTATTTATCAAGGTCGCTGCTTTGTAAAGTAACAGGCTGTGTAAAGGGAATTGTATAATCATCATCAAAGCAAATTTTTCTTATGCCATCCATTATATCAGTTCTGGGATATAAAATTCCATTTGTAATATAAGAAATAGCAAGCTTCTTTCCGGGGTAATACCATATCCATGAATAAAATTCTTCTACTCTTCCGCCATGTCCATATCCTTTTATATTATCAAAATCATAAGGAAATATCCCCATTCCATAATCATCAACCATTGTTGTCATGCTGTCAATATTTGCATGGCTGATAAGTTTGCCATTGAATAAGTTTTGAATAAATACAGTCAAATCTTTTGGAGTAGAAACAATTGAACCAGCGCCACAATGAATGCTAACATCGGTTTCCTTTTCTTTTTTCCAACTGTTATCTGAATATTTGTAAGAAGTTGCTTCATTTCTGCGAATATCTATCGGCTTGCCATAATAAGTATGCTGCAACCTAATCTTTGAAACGATTCTTTTATTCAGCGCTTCGGCATAAGTGGCTCCTGTAATTTTCTCAATGATATAGCTCAACAATAAATAGTTTGTATTGCAATAATCCGCTTTAGCGTTTGGTTCAAAATCGGAACCTTTACTTGCAATTATTTGTAACATTTCTTCGTGCGTTTTTGGCTTATCCATCCAATCGGAAAAATTTGTATCATGTGTGTAGTCGTGCAAACCACTTCTGTGATACAGCATTTCCTCTACCGTAATTTTAGTTGCATTGGGCAATTGCGGAAAGTATATAGATAGTTTTGTATGAAGGCTTAACTTTTTTTCATCAATCAACTGAAAAATCATTGTTGCAGTAAACATTTTTGAAATGGAGCCAATCCGGTATTCCGTATTTATATCGGGTAGAATTTTTCTGTCATTGCTTTCAAGCATGGCAAAACCAATAGCTCTTTGATATAAAGTTTTTCCATTTATTGAAATGGCTACACTTCCTGTTGCCAATCCACGATTTTGTAACATATCAAATAAGCTATCTAATTTTTTAGTAGTGAGAAGTTGTGAGAAAGAAGTTGAAGAAAATAAAATAAAAAATGAGAAAATGAGAAAAAAACTTTTCATAAACATTTTTAAATTTTGAATGTTTCACCCAATTACGCACAACGGTTCGGGGCTTGCCGAAGGCGGGGAACTTTAGCACCAAAGTTCATAAAAATTACTGCTGTTGAACCTTGCACAAATGCTCATTAGAACCACTTCAGCCCCGCTTTTGGCAAACGCTTGTCAGCTGCTGCCTTTTTTGTCTTCATTGTTATTTTTCGTCAAGTTTATATGTCAAAACCACAATTCCGCAGTCAAAACTTGTCGCTTTAAGTAAGGTCAAGTTTTGCATACTTTCTACGTCTTTGAAAATAGGCATTCCTTGTCCGATTATTGTCGGATTTATAAATAAATGAAACTCGTCTATAAGTTTGTTTTTAATAAGTGCTGACACAAATGTTCCACCACCATAAACAATTATGTCATTACCAGTTTGATTTTTAAGTTTGGTAACTTCTTCTACAAGTTCTCCGTTTGTAATTTTTGTATTTTCCCAAATTGATTTGTCAAGTGTTTTTGAGAAAACTATTTTAGGTGTTGTTGTATATTTAAGTCCTCCTTCATATTCAGGGTTTTCTGGATTACTAACAACATTTGTCCAATGTGGTATAAATCCTTCTGCAAGTTTTCTGCCCAATAAAATGGTGTCAACTGGTTCTGTAATTTGTCGTACATAATCAATAATATCCTCCGTCCAAGGGAATTTCATCCAGTCCATTTCTCCGTTTTGTCCCGTAATGAAACCGTCAATGGTAATTTGGACTTGTAATTTCAATTTTCTCATTTCACTATTTATTAATTGTCTGTTGTCAGGTTGCAGGTTTTATAAGGTGGCAGCCAACTGCCAGGGCTTGGCGATGTGGTGGAATTTGAAAAACGTCAGTCCACAATCGATGCTTGGTTAAAAGTACAAAAGTTCATTGTTATTCCTATTGGTCAATTTATAACGTCCAGCCCTAACCGAAGATGATAGATAGCTAAAGCTGAAGTTATGTTTTCAGTCCGCCGACATAACGCCAATGCGCATGTTGGCGGTTCGTTGTTTTTTATACAGCAAATTGTCGCAAGTGATGGTCTGCGTGTTTATATGCTAATATACCTATTTGTTCTTTGTTTAGTTTTCCAAAAAATGAATGTATGTATTCGTGATTATCTTTCAAGTCAGTGTATTTTTTAGTTGAAATTGTCCATTGTTCTTTCAATGTATTTAAGTCTTCCTTTATGTCTTCTGTAATTTTAAGTTCAGGAAGTGTTCCCATATTACGTTTTACAGGCTTATCATCTTTCAGGAAATTTTTTAAAGCTACTTTCCCAAATAATTTTCCGATAAACACTTGCGTTAAACTCATTTTTCCAAGACTCATTTCATCCCACGCCAAGCAATGTTTAAGCATTTGCCTAACGGTCATTTTCCCCCATTGCCTTTGACTGTTTTCGTCAAGCAAGTTTATTCGTTCAATCAATTCTTCTTGTGTTTGCTTGTCGTAAATGGTTTTCATTTTTATACTGATACTTTGTCGTTTTTGCTATTTCGTTTTCTCGCTGCCTGTTTACAATGACCGCCAACGACCGAGGCTTGCCGATGGTCGGGAATTAGAATTCCGTCCACCGGAACTTTTGCATGGCTTCATGATAAAGTTAAATATTAAGAACTAAAGCTGAGCTTTATTCTTCGAGCCTTGAACTGCATCACATCAGAATTACCGCTGCTGATTGCTCCAACGTCAAGCCCCGCTATTGGCAATACCAATGTTGTGTGTTCGTGCCTTGTGTTGCCTGTCACTCACTTTTATTCACAGTCACTTTGTAATTGTCACCCAAAATGTAAAATCCTTTTACTTGTCCTTTTTCGTCTGTAAAGAATTGTTGATTCGCCCAATGGGCTGCAATCATAAAGAACTCTTTTTCGGAAGTAAAATATATCTCCCATTTGGTTGGAGAGTTGGGGTCAACTAAATATAAAACTCCCTTTTCTTTTATAATGGAGGGCCCATTATCGGTGTTGTCAAACTTGTACCTACCAATATATTTGTCTGTAATACTGTCTGCAACTTTAATGATTTTCTTTTGTGCAAATTCATAAAAATTTTTCCATCCGTAAACGGTCGCAACGCTATTTACTACCTCTGCCATAAAATCTGTATTGTCGCTATTTACAAGAACTACAACGCCGTTGCCTCCTTTCATAGAACCATAATACTGGCTGCTGAAACCTTCGTTCAGGCCACTGTGCTGAAAATAATAATCGTTTCCTTTTTTATCGACAAAAAAACCGAAAGCAGCATTAGATGATTGCAGGTAAGGTGTTAACATTAATTCAGTTGTTTTTTGAGTAAGCACTTTATTGGAAACTCCTTTTAATGATAACTGTATTTCAATCACAAATTTTGCAAGGTCTGTTGCAGTTGTCCAAAGCCCTGCTGCCGCTTTCTCGGGATAAATATGATACCTGCAGCCAATTGGCTGCTCATCGAAGCGATAGGCAGTTGCATAATTGCCAACTGGCTTATCTGAATAGTTACTGGCCGTAATATTTAATGGCTTAAAAATATTGTTTTCAATAAACGATTGATAAGAACTATGTAATACATCTTCAAGCAACTGCTGACTAATTTCAATACCGCCGCCGGAATATTCAAACTTTAAACCCGGTTCAAATGCAGAACGGATGGCAGGATTGTTGGCAGGCTTTTCTCCGTTTAATATTTGTTTCAAAGAAGGAAGTGAATCATTCCACTTATACCCATCAAAACCATGCACGTTTAAGCCGGCTGTATGACTTAATATTTCTGCAAGTGTTATTTTCTTATCGTGTGAAGCAGTATCATAGGGAAATTTCCAGCTTTGCAAATAAGCATTAATGTCTTCATCAAAGTTTACTTTTTTATCCTGCATCAATTTCATGAATGCAAAGGCATTAATGGATTTACTGACCGAAGCTGCCTGGAATAAAGTTTGATTTGTCACACGTTTCTTCTCAGTACTATCAGCCCAGCCATACGATTTAGCCCACTCGATTTTATAATTATTTATCACTGCAATACTTACACCTTTAATGTTTAGGGCTTTCATCCTGTCGTAGATATTCCAGTTTTGGTTGCTATCAAGTTTTACCCATGAAATCAGGTTGTTTTCGACTTCATGGATTTTCTTTTTGCAGGCTTCGCTATAGTGTAAATGTTTTTGAGCTAAAATATCAGTTGCATAAAAAAATAAAATAATTGCAGCAAGGTATTTTAAGAGCCTTTTAATTTGTTTCATTCTGTCAGGTATAATGAATTAAAATTTTATTTGTTATTTCAACCTATTATCATAATAATAAAACGCATCTGAAGATTTGCCAAACTTATTCCAGAAATAAATAAACATTTCATTGCTCTGCTTATGCTTATTTATTACCAATTCCTTATTGGAAAGAAGAAATGATTCAACGCTTGCTTCATCATTATAATAGTGTTTATCTATTAGCTCTTTTAGTATGGCAGATGTAATTCTTGAGATTTCTTTTCTTTGTTCCTCTGCCACTTGTTTTTGACGTTGGCATAAAACAGGGATAAGTTTATCAATTATCTCATTATATTTTTCCATTTCGTTTCGGCTCAATAACTGACCATTTGCATAAAAGTTTGGCAACATATCACCTATCACTACCAATTTGTATTTTGTGCCATCGGCACCTGTTGTTGAAACCGTATTGAGATAAGTTTCCTCAATTGGTGGCAGGGAGACAGGCATTTGTATTGTTGTTGATTTTTTTGGTAATTTGTTGTTTACCTGCTGGCCTAAAGCATAACTGGTAATAAAAAGGCTTACACCAGCCATTGCAAATGATGCGCAAAAAGAAATTATTTTTTTCATATTTATTTATTTTTCCAAAAGTAGGTGCTGCCAAAGAGCTAAGTGGTATAGAAATCCTTTAGAAAAGGTTTATAAAAGGTTTGTTTTTTATTATAACCTTTTAAAATCAGAACGTAGCTTATTTTTGTCTATCAAACCACTATATAATAATGAAAGAGCAGTTTTTGATAAACAAACGCTTTTTGATAAGCCCTGTTTTAAATAATTTAACCGACAAGGAAACTGGCAGAGAAACCAGGCTGGAGCAAAGGCTGATGGATGTACTTTGCATACTGTCTGCAAATCATAATCAATTAGTAACCCGTGAGCAACTTATAAAAGAAGTGTGGAATGATTACGGTGGTGCAGATGAAGGATTGAACCAGGCCATTTCTTTTATAAGAAAAATCCTTTCTGATAATAACAAAGAAATTATCGAAACCATTCCAAAAAAGGGCTATATCCTGCATGCGGTCATTGAAATTATTGAAGGAGGGGCAAAACCCTCACTTCCAGAGAAAGAGGTCGTCGTATTAAAGAATAACAAAAAACAATATAGGATAGCAGGATTGCTTTGCCTTTTACTTTTGCTTGGGTATTTTATTTATGTAAGAACATCCAATTCTGACAAGCTGCCGAATAACACGAAAACCAAAGGTGCTGATGTTTTGAAAGATAGCAGCGTTAAACCTGGTTCAGATAACGTGGATATTAAAAAAAGCCCTATTGATTCTGTAAACGCTGATGTCCGTAAATAGAGCGCTTTCAAAAGTTACGGGATGTCCAATGGCATGACCGCCAACGACCGAGGCTTGCCGCAGTGCTGGCATTCATATTCGTCCGCCCACAACTGAAGCCCGTTATTATTTTTAGCTGAAGTTACAACAATCGCGCAATAGAATATTGTCCGCCGGAGCTGAAGGTGGAAATTGATTTGCCGATGAAGCTTATTGTGTCTGCCAGCACTGCGGCAAACCTAATGTTGTGCGTTCGTACATTAGTTTTTAAACCTGTATTTTATCCAACTTGTAATTAAGTCTTCATACCCATAAGATAAATACCACCAAAAAAACTTATCTTTTTTTGATGGGAAGATGCAAAGATTATGTTGTGCATTTGGCAAAATAATTTCAGTTATATCCTTTACTTTTTGTCTACTTTTCAATACACTGTCTATGTTACTCAAATAAGTTTTAATGTCCTCAATTTGGTCATTTTCTCCGTAAACAAGCAAAACCGGAACTGTTATATTTTTCCAATAGGCTAATGAATTATAATTTCCGGTTGCTAAATAATATTTCCATATCCAATGTTCTTTCGGTGGTGCTTCAACCCATTCAAACCATTTTTTATCTTTTGATGAATTGTTTAAAGAATCTAATTTATTAAATCCAATTCCTGTACGTGCCATTTCAAGCCACTGCTTGTAGTAAGTCATTGCTTCCTTAATTTCAATATTCGTAAAGTCGTTTGACTTTAGATTATTTTCAACTCTGTATAAGTCTTGCTTGTAAACTGAGTCTCCAATTGCAGCAGCGGCAATAATAAATGACACATCTTTGCATTTTGAAGCTAATAAAGGAGCTATTGTCGCACCCTGACTATGACCATATATACCTATTTCCTGTTTGCTCACCTTGCCGAATAATTTTAAAAAATGAACAGCATTTGCGTAGTCATCTGTGAGGTCATCGAAATTAGCTGTAGTCCAATTCCCGGTGGATTTGCCCACTCCTTGTTTATCTTGAATTAAAGTAACCACACCTTTTGAGGCTAGGTATTCTCCCAAATATTGGTTAGCAAACATACCCTCTCCACCAGAGCCATGCAAAAATACAACGGAGGGAAACTTGCCGTTTTCTTTAGGGAAATAAATGCGGCATGAAATCTTATTTTTTCCGCTAATAAATGATGTATCCGAGTATTCGAAACTTGGTGAAGGTTTTATTGAACGTGATAAAGAAATCATTCCTTTTGAAAAACCTTCCTGTATAAACTCGCCGGTTATTTTATCACCTGAAACCTTGCATTTAAAATACGTTACTGGCTCTGACATTAATTGAAACTGGAGAGAGTCATTCATAACAGCGATACTATCTAACGGGATGCCACTTGCTCTTTGAGACACCGCATTGAAGAAGCCAATTGTTTTGCCATCCTTGATGTTAAACTCATCCGCTATTTTTAAAATTGAGCCTTCCCTGTCCATGGAGCCTGTCCAGTAACCAATGCTTTTGGTTTGGGGAAATACTTGCCCTACAATCAGCAATAAAAATATTTGAACTACTATCTTTTGCATAAAGGTCCGTTTTGCATGACGCACAACTTCTGCGGCTTGCTGCTGTGCTGGCATTTTATAACGTCCAGCCCGGAACAAAGGCCGATTGAAAACCGAAGTTGAAGTTAACTACCCAATGCCAAATTACTAACTTCCAGCCAGGAACCGCAGCCGAACAGCAAATTGCTGCTGATGCTTACAACGTCAAGCCATACTTGCACAAAACCACATGTTAGCGGCATCGTTTACAATTATTTGAACTTTGCCTTACGAAACCGCATTTGCAATTAACCCTGATGCAAACGCAATAAATAAATTAATCATCAAGGTAAACGAATAGGCAAGTAATGTAAGAACAAAGGATTGAAACCACGTGAGTTTATTGAAGAACTGGGTGTAACACCAATACATCAATACAAAGTCTATAATCTGTAAAATAGCTGCATAAATCGTCAACCACTCTTTACCTTCCTTATAGAGTAAATAAAACACTGGAAGAAATAAAAGGACAATTACCAACACTAAACCTCTATAATAAGCATTTAGCACAAAATGTTCAGCGAAATGGTATCCTTGCCTCCAAAAAACCAGATATGACGCAATGGTAGTGGTTATAGTTAACAACAATGTAGCGTAGGCAAAATGGTTTGTGGTCCAATGGATCACCTTTTCATAAGCGCTTAACAGGCCATCCCCCGTTTGGGTTGGTTTAACGTTGAAGATATTGCCAATGAAGTAATGATAAAGCAGTCCATAGACTGTTGCTAATATAACCACAAATGATAAAGGTTTGAAATGGCCAACTCTTTTTCCGTTTATGAATTCTCTTATGGTATGTCCGGGTCTTTTCAGCAGTTGCTTAACAGTGTAAAAAATACCATTGTCAAAGTGAAAAAGCCCATGTTGTAGATCGTGCCAGATATGATGCATGTTCAATCTGTGGGTATCTGCAGCCTGCCCGCAATGGTTACAAAACTTCCCGTCAAATTGATTATTGCAGTTTTTGCAGGTTGTAGTAATCTGCATTTTCGTTTATTTATTTTTACGTGTTTGGCGGCTTCTAAGCTGCTGCTAATGGCCAAGGCTTGCCGCAGTGCTGGAATGCTTGTTCGTCTGCCGATTGCTGAAGCCCGGTCTTACTCTTAGCTGAAGTTACAACAATCGCTCAATAGAATTATGTCCGCCGGAGCCGAAGGTGAAAATTGGTTTGCCTCTTATTGCTCTTGTGTCTGCAAGCATTGCGGCAAGCCTTATGTTGCAAGCAGTGCAAAAAAAAGAGAACTATCTAATAATAAACGTCTTTTGTCACTCGCTTAATCGTTCCGTTTTCATCGTATCGGATTTATTTACTAACCCAGTCTCATAACCATGCTTTTTGTTTAGCATGGACTCAGCTGGAAATAAGTTTTACATTTGAACAACAATGGTGAGACAGTGTGGGTTATCGCATTTTAAATTGCTGCACGCAATAACATGTATCTGCTTGATTTGTTAACGGAAGGTTGTAGGCATGGCAACTATCTCGGTATTCCATTGTTGGAGTGTATTCGAAACACTCATTTATCCTATAGCAGTAATATAAAGTGATATACTCACTGTCACAGACAGATCTAAAAGAGACTGTGCTAAGATCATTCGCTGAAGGGATAAGTGTAAAGACCTGTCCGGGGTATGGAGAGCTTTTTAATGGCATTAAAGAAAGTGATTTGTATATGCATTGTTCTGTTACCACTGCAGAGTCACCGTTAGCCTCAATGATAAACTCATTACCTGAATAGCGTTTGAAATTCCATAAATATTTATTAGGCGAAATATTTATACTGAAGTGATCAGAAGAAGAGACAAGCCAAGTATTATTATCCTCAAATACGGGCACCTGTAAGTAAAAATTACCTTCATATTGTTTATAGACATCTTTTTTGCAAGCTATAAAGAAGACGAAAAGACATAGATAAGCAAGAAGTTGTTTTATCATAACTGGAATTAGGTTTCTCCATGAATATAAATATACATATTATTTACATAGAAGGCTTCTCCGCCTACTTTCAAGCCGAGTCTCATAATCGAGCTTTGTGTTTAGCATGGACTCGGCGTTTATAGGTTTACAGTAGTTGGATGACACAGGATTAAGCCCGGTGTGACTACGCTTAGAAAAAAACACCTGCTGTCATTGAGATTGCTATTACAAATAAATGATCTTTTTCGCCAATGATTTCTATGACAAAGCAAATCAATTTTAGACAATCTTTTCACATATTCTGTTTTGTTATTCACAACAGCTATTACTTTAAGGCTTGAGCAAAGGTCCACCGTCGCTGAAGAAAAATTGAAAAGAACTGTCAAATTATTTTACTAATGTCCAACAGAAATTCTCCGATGATGTGGGCTTTGGGTCAAGTCTTATGAATTTTGATTTAGCAGATTTTGTCCAACAGCTTTTGAACTTCGAAACTGTCCTTGCGCATTGCAGCCAATGCGAGCAGGTATTTGCGAAGGCAGGGAGTTCATTGATTGTCCAGCCCTGCTTTTGCAAATACTTTTGCTGTACGCATACCCTCCTTATCTGTCATACTATGTCAGCCTGAGGGGTCTTGTCTGTCCGAACTAAAAGACTGTTGCCGTGTGTAGGGCAAGGCAGGCTCTTGGACAGGTTGGCTTCTGTGTGTTGGATTTGTGTGCCTGACCATGTGCCTGGCTTGCAGCGCTGGCTTGTTAGAGCAGTCATGTCGTCGCTGGTTTTGTCTGCCGGGTTGGTATAAATACTGTCAACTGCTTAGTTCTTTGATTTTTGCTTTAAAGTATTCCTCTTTGTTCTTCTTCACTTCTTTTAGTTCCGCTTTTCTTTCTTTGTTAATGTCGTAGTATTTATCTGCCCAAATTCCAATTTCAAACATTACAGGGAGCAGGTCAATTCCTTTTCGGGTGAGTTTATATAAAACTTTTGCTTTGCTGTCGGGGTGGCTCAATTTTTCAATCACTCCATTTTCTTCTAATGCCAGCAACCGGGAAGCCAAAATATTGGTTGCAATGCCTTCCGGGGACTTTAAAAAATCGCCATAAGTACATTGTTTAGCATTCATTAAATCTCTTATAATCAACAGCGACCACTTGTCTCCCCATACATCAAGGGATGAGCTTATAGGGCAATCCGACCTCTTATTAATCTTAGCCATAAAAAATTATTTTTTAAAAATCACTTGCAATATGCAAGTAAGCTATATATTTGCACTTGCAAATTGCAAGCAAATGTATAAACTAAATTTCAAAAATAAAAAATGAGCAAAACAATTTTGGTTACAGGGGCATCATCAGGCTTCGGACTTATGGTTGCAAATCAGCTTCACAAAAGCGGTTACACAGTGATTGGTACAAGCCGCAATCCTGAAAAACATCAATCGTCTGTGCCTTTTAAATTAATGACGTTAGATATTGCCGATAGCAATTCCATTACAAGTTTTACAAAGCAACTATTCGGCGAAGTAAAAAAATTAGATGTGTTGATAAATAATGCCGGGTTCTATTTATCAGGTCTTGCCGAAGAAACAACTATTGAACAAGGCAGGATGCAGTTGGAAACAAATTTCTGGGGAACTGTAAAACTTACCAATGAGTTGTTACCGTATTTTAGAAAGCAACGATTTGGAAAAATAATTACAGTCGGCTCAATTATGGGTTTACTTAGTTTTCCAAGTACCGCTTATTATGCCGCTTCCAAACATGCACTTGAAGGTTATTTCAAAGCATTGCGGTTTGAGTTGAATGAGTTCAATATCAAAATTGCTATGGTTGAACCAACTGGATTTAAAACCAATGTTATCAACAATTCAATTTCTGCTGAAAGAAAAATTGATGACTATTCTTCCTACCGAAAAAAAATTGAAGCATTTGCAAAAGATTTATTTTCTAAATCGCCTGAAGCAACACCTGTTGTGAATGTGCTTTTAAAATTGGTTGAAGAAAAAAAGCCGAAGTTCCATTATCCTATCGGTAAAGGAGTTTCAGTGCTGCTCGGGCTGCAACATTTCACCTACAAAACGTATGAGAAAGCAATTATTAAAAACATAAACAAAGTAGCCAGTTAAAATGAAAAGAATATTTTTTCTCACAATTCTAATAATATTAAAAATGAATACAACAAAAGCACAAAGTGGTAACTACACATACGCAACAGTTCCCACCCAGTTTGTGAACGCCAACGGAATAAAATTCGCTTACCGCTCTTACGGCAAAACGGGTGACATCCCCGTGATTTATTTCAATCACTTAACGGCAAACCTTGATAATTGCGACCCAAGAATTATGGATGCCATTGCAGCAAATCGGCAAATTATTTCTTTTGACTATCGTGGTATTGGCGCTACCACAGGCAGGCAGGGAGAAAGTATTGCCGATATGGCAAAAGATGGTATCGCTTTTATTCATGCCCTCGGTTATAACCAGGTAGATATTGTAGCATTCTCCATGGGTGGATTTATTACTCAGGAAATATTGTTGGCAGAGCCACAACTTGTTCGTAAAGCCGTGCTTGCAGGAACCGGACCAAGAGGTGGTGAAGGGATACCTGCTGTCGTAAGTAGAACTTACAGTGATATTTTCAAGGGATTATTAACTTTTAGAGACCCCAAATTTTATTTGTTTTTTAATCAAAATAAAATTGGAAAGGCTGCTGCAAGAGACTTTTTAAGCAGATTAAAAGAAAGAAAAGAAAACCGTGACAAAAAAGTGAAACTATATGTTTTAAAGAAACAATTAAAAGCAATTAAAGTTTGGGCGAATGAAAAACCCATGGATTTAAGTGTTTTCAAACTGCCTGTCTTTATTGCTAATGGCGATAATGACAGAATGGTGCCTTCCACATTATCTAATTACATGGCAAAGCGTTTTCCCAATGCTCAATTAAAAGTTTATCCTGACTCCGGGCATGGCGGTATTTTTCAATACCACGAAGAATTTATACCACAGGCAATTGAATTTTTGAATAAATAAATTTAATACCAAAAAATAAAGAAATGAAAGCATTTATAGTAAACCGCTATGGTAAAAAAGAAAAATTACATCTGACAACAATGCCTGACCCTGTTGTAAAGGAAAATGATGTGTTGGTACAAATACATTCATCAGGCGTAAACCTGTTGGATTCACTTATAAGAAATGGCGAATTCAAAATTTTTCTTCCCTATAAAACACCTTTTGTGAATGGTCATGATATGGCAGGTATTGTTACAAAAGTAGGGGCAAAAGTTTCTAAATTCAAAGTGGGTGATGAGGTTTATGCAAGACCTTCTGATTTCAAGATAGGCACATTTGCAGAATATATTTCAGTCAGTGAAAACGATTTGGCTCTGAAACCTAAAAATATTTCAATGGAAGAAGCATCATCAATTCCGTTGGTTGGTTTAACTGCGTGGCAGGCACTTGTTGAAATTGCAAAACTGAAGAAAGGACAAAAAGTTTTTATACAAGCAGGTTCAGGTGGTGTAGGAACATTTGCAATTCAGTTAGCGAAACATTTAGGTGCAACTGTGGCAACCACTACAAGTTCAGCCAATAGTGCCCTTGTAAAAAGTTTGGGTGCTGATATTATTATTGATTACAAGAGTGAAGATTTTGAAACCAAACTAAAAGATTATGACGTGGTGTTGCACAGCAACAGGGATAAAAAAATCTTTGAAAAATCTTTACGCATTTTAAAAACAGGAGGGCAACTTATTACACTGACTGGTCCTCCAACTCCTGAATTCGCAAAGCAACTTGGTTTAGCCTGGTATCTCAAACTGATTACGAAATTAATCAGCAGCCGTGCTAAGAAATATGCAAAGAAGTTGAATGTCAATTTTAGTTTTTTGTTTATGAGAGCCGAAGGAAATCAATTAAGTCAGATTACTAAACTGATTGAGTCGGGGGTTATAAAGCCTGTTGTTGATAAAGTGTTTCCATTTGAGCAAACGAATGAAGCATTGTCATATGTTGAAACAGGTCGGGCAAAAGGAAAAGTGGTTATCAAAGTAAAATAGTTTTTGTAAAACCAAGTATTGGTATCTTAATAGTTTCTACCTTTTGTCGGAAAACGAAACCGCTGTTAGGTAGTTTTTTTTCTCTTCCTGGGTGTGTCTTTACAATTTAAGAACTGGTTGCTGTGTGTCGGCAATTGCAGCTCTTTTGCAAGGTTACGTCTGTGCGGTTGGTTTTGTTTGCCTTGCAAATGTGCTGCAATGTGTGGTGAGCTGTTAGAGACTTCGTTGTGAATGTCTTGTCGCATGAGGTGACGCACAACGAACAGGGCTTGCCGCAGTGCGGGCATTCTGTGTTCCGTCTGCCGATTGCAGAAGCCCGGTTTTTATTTTTAGCTGAAGTTAATACAACTGTTCAATAGAATATTGTCTGCCGGAACTGAAGGTGAAAAATGATTTATCGTTGATTGTTATTCCTTCCGCCAGCATTGCAGCAAACCACATGTTGGAGGCAGCCCCATTGGTTAGTCATGATTAACCATTTGTCGATATATCATTAGAACCCCCTTGTCATTTCTTTTCCACACGGTAATATTTTTTCCTGCCACAACTCCGTTACTGGCACCATCTATGGTTCGCCACTTCACACCATAAGAAGCTTCCACAAACACAAAATTGCCGGTATCAATTATTCTGTTTGGTGTGATTTGCAACGAATCAATATTTATATCTCCGGCCCTTTCATGGTCCATATAATAAGTCTTAATTTTTTCAAAACCAATTAGCATTGGTCGGTAGTAAGGCATATAAATAGCGTCACGGGAATAGAAGGTTGAGTGCTGTTCGCCATCTCTTTTTGTTATTAAGTTGGAAATCACATTGTTTCTGCTCTCAATTTCCTTTCTGATTTTTGCATTTGCAAAATATTCTGAGACAATATCCAGTTCTGTGTTTTTAATGAAAGGAAACTGTGCCCTGTCCAGGTCTTCATCACTGCCCCAGATTTCTGAAAGGATTGTCAAGGTTTTATTCTTTTCTATTTTCCAAATTCGAAAATATTTTCCTTTATAAACAAAGGGAGAATTGTCAGCTTTAATAAACTCGTTCTTGAAAGTTCCGATTTCAATTAAGTAGTCATTTATTTTTTCAACAGAATAAATAGCTCTACTGCTGTTATTGGATTTGGTAGCGGCAAACCATTGCTGAAAATATGTTAAAATGTCGCTTTTATTGTGGAGGGTTCTGTGGTATTCGGGCATGCAAGTTGCATAACTGTTGTAGTAAGAAAGAATAGCTTCAACATTATTGTCAATATATGCTTTATCGATTTGGCGATTTATCGTTTCAATTTTGTTCTCAAAACTATCATTTACATTGGCTTGTCCCCTAATGGATGTTCCCATTGAAAGCAAAAGTGTCAGAAAATAAAATATTTTGATGTAAGTCGTGGTTCGTCTCATTTTGTTCGCGTATAATTGATTTTAAAAATGATGCTCATTCAGGGTTGCCGCCAACGACCAAGCATTTGTGTTTGTGGCGGAATTAGAATTCCGTCCGCCGGTTATAAATGCTAATTAAAAATACAAAAGTTAATTGTTATTACTGAAGCTCGGCTTTAATTGTCAGCTGAAACTAACGTAAATAGATAGCTGAAGTTGATATCATCATCACTGTCCGCCGACATAACGCAAATGCAATGTTAGCCGTGCGTTGTTATTGTCTGTCCACTGTATAATTTAGCTCAATTACTCCGCAAGTAAATTGTCGAGTAGTCAATAGTTTTAGTTTTGTTTTGTCTTTGATGTTTGCAAACAATGGAATGCCTTCTCCAAGAATAATTGGATTAACAAATAGCCAGTAACCGTCAATTAAGTTCAGTTGAATAAGTGAATGTGTTGCTGTCGGGCTACCAAAAAGTGCGATTTCGCTACCTGGTTGTTGTTTTATTTCATTTATTGTGTCTGAAAGGTTGTCGTTAATAATTGTTGTGTTAGTAAAACCCTCGTTTTTCATTGTTTTTGATAAAACAATTTTGTGTGCTTTTTTATACCACTTTGAGTGTTCAATGTCGTGCTTGCTCGCTGTCGGCCCGTCTCCTGCGGTAGGCCAGTAATTTTCCATCATCTCATAAGTTACCCGTCCATATAATGCAGTGTCACTTTCGTTTATCCGGTTACCGACATAATCAAAAATTTCTTCATCAACTTTAATCCAGTTCATTTCTCCATTCGGTCCTGCTACAAAACCGTCAAGCGACATGTGCATAAATGAAATTATTTTTCTCATTTGGCTTTTTTGTTGTCTATGGTTTGCTACTGTCTTTTCAATCACCGCTAACGACGAAGGCTTGACGCAGTGCTGGAATTTTATATTCGTCCGCCCGGAACTGCTGCCTGCCTTTTTTACTAAAGTTAAATATTTAGAACTAAAGCTGGGCTTTATTCGTCGAGCCCCGAACCGCAGTACAGCAGAATTTCTGCTGCTGATTGTTTCAATATCCGGCCACACTATTGGCGATACCCATGTTGGTTGCAGCTTTTTTAAATTTCACTTGTTAGGATTTGAAACTACAAGGTCATTATTTTTGGGGTTTTCATATTCGTATCTCACGATTATAAGTGTCCCTGAATCGCAGCAATTGTTTTTGCATTTTTCACAGAATGTCTCTGGAACGTCGCCTTTGTACTCAACATTGTCTACAAGAAAATGATAATGTAAATAAATATGCCCCCTTGCTCCTTTTTGAAGCCCGTCACTAATGCCGTTCGTATAAACAGCGTTATTTATTAGATTTTTCTTTTTGTTTACTGAGTATAAAATAACAATTAAAAATATTGTAATTAAAAGCCCGTTTTGCCAACCAATTTTATCTTTAACCCAAAATATTAATTTTTGGTTCATTTTATTTACTTATAAAGTCTGGGTGATGATTGTAGTCTAAACTATGTCAAAAAATTCATTTGTCAATTAATTGATTAGTCAGAGGAGTAAAAAATATACTTGTTCTTTTTGAAATGTTTGTTTGTCGCCAAAAAAAGTTGCAACCAACGAACAGGGCTTGCCGCAGTGCTGGCATTCATATTCGTCTGCCGATTGCTGAAGCCCGGTCTTATTTTTAGCTGAAGTTAATACAAATGCTAAATAGAATTGTGTCCGCCGGAGCCGAAGGTGAAAAATGATTTGCCGCTGATTGTTATTGAGTCTGCCAGCATTGCAGCAAACCGCATGTTGGCAGCAGGCATTCGTCTATCGCAGTTTCAATGTTATTTCTTTACTGCCTTAATTGCTTTCCTCACTTTGTCTGGTCGCTTCTTGTCTGAAACCGATTTTACAATGGTCTGTCCGCTGATGAATTGTTTTGGGTCTTTAACTTTTGAAAGTGAATTTGCATAAGCTTCGTTTACAAGTTTCTTAATATATGCTTTTGGAAATTTCTTTTTATCTGTCACAAGAATGTAGCGATACTGATTGCCTAGCCCTAAAAGAATTTTGTCTGGGTCGGAGATTTCATTTCCCCAATAAAATCCGAAGTGAATATTTTTACTTGAACGCCCAACTGCGATGGAGCAAATAGTATGTCCAACTTTATCTGTCGGGCTCCAGCCAAAAGCAACAGCATTGTAATTGTCGTAAATTAATTCGTTGGCATCAGGGCATAAGTCCCAAGCAAATTCTCGTAGCCACATTACAAGTTCAATGATGTCATTGCCAAATGGTTTCAGAAACTTCAAAAGTTCTTTTGTTTGTTCTTTGCTCATTTGTCAAATTATTATAGTGTCAACCTTGCTTGCTGCCTACGATTACAGCTTGCTGCTGTGCTGGCATTTTGTAACGTCCAGCCCGAACCGGGGCCGATTAAAGTTACTGAAATTGAAATTTACAAAAAATAGCCGAATGAGTTTCATCCGCTTGATGATAGCTTATAGTTTTTAAAAAGCTGATTGCTGTTCCGTAACGCCAGCATATCAGCAAACCATATGTTAGGCGATGCTTTCATTCGTAACGTGTTTTAGTTTATCTCATACTCTTTCTTTAATAAATCAATTAATTTTATGGTGAACGGAAGTTTTTCTTGCAAATTATTTAGGTAGTTCTGGGTCCATCCTCTTTCTAAAGATATCTTGTTGAAAAAAATATTTAATTTTTGAGGGTTATCATATAACAAGGGAAGCTCTTTATTTGTAGCCATACCGTTTTTAAAATATGCAGTATCTTTCCAGACTTTAAAGAGCAATAGTTCGCTTACAGCATCAACTGCATCATTTATTGCTTTTGAATAGGGAATTTCAGCTGCATTAATGCTTCTTACAATTTCGTCATACCTTGAAATGCTGTCCGCAATATGGTCTTTTCTTATGTATTGTAATCCACCAGTGTTTTTAAGTTGTGTCATAGTGGCATCATTACTTGAAAAACTGGAATAAAATGAAACCATTCGAGAATATTGATATAGCGATCGCTTATTTACAGGATTTAATTTGCTATAAGAAGAAAGTGAAAGTAAACTGTCCAAATCGTTTAGTTTTTTTTGATTGTCTCCAATAGTATTGATGATGTCTGTTTTATCTTGTTCCAGGTTATGGATAAGGCTATGGATGTACTCATATTCTTTTTCTTTCGTGGTAAGGTACTCACGAAAATTTTCGGCGATGAAACCCATTGTTACAGCTAAAAAAATCATTAAGAATTCCAGAAAGTATTCTTTCCATTTTTTTTTGCTGTGATGCAGATCAGGATGATGATGTACTTCCATATCTTATTAAGTTATGGCAAATGGATGTTTGAGCCAAATATTGCCTAACGACGACCGAGGCTTGCCGCAGTGCCGGCATTTATATCCGTCTGCCGATTGCTGAAGCCCGGTTTTATTTTTAGCTGAAGTTACAACAATTGCCCAATAGAGCTATGTCCGCCGGAGCCGAAGGTGAAAAATGATTTGCCGCTGATTGCTCTTGTGTCCCCCAGCATTGCGGCAAACCTGATGTTGTAGGCAGTCAATTATTCTGATAAAAAAATTGCCGATTTTCATGATTATTTTTGCTGCGGTATCATCCCTAATTGCTGCATTAATGCGAACCTGTCAGGAACACCCCAGTGCTCAACAAGTTTTCCGTTTTTAAACCGCATTATATCTATAACGGTAATTTCAAACTTTTTACCCGTCGGAGGCAAAGGCCCGAATTGTCCTGTCTGTGTGCCACGCACTGTCATGCGACCCCACACCTTGTCATCATGTGCTATCAATTCTTCAATTGTAAACGAAATGTCGGCAAAAGAAGCTCGCAAGCTTAGGATTGATTTTTTGACGCCTTCAGCGTTTGGTGGGTCGAATCCATATTGGTGTTCAATAAAGTCAGGCGAAGTATATTTGTCAAATAAACTAGTATCGCCTTTGCCGAAGCCTTGTTCAATTATGTCCCGAAACAGTTGCTCATTTGTAATCATACTTTTAAACTCTTTTTTTTGAGATGAAGTAGTCTTGGTTTGTGCAAAAGACCCATTAGCCAAAAGCAAGTACACAAAAAAGAACACAAATATTTGTTTCATGGCATACAATTTAATTGTTGATGGTCACAAACTGTAAAGTTGGAAACTACTCGTTATTTTGTTCATCTGCTAATTTATCTATTTGTCTAAAAAACTTGCACAATTAAAGTGAGTCAAAAGTTGCCTACAACGAACCGCATTGACGATTGTGGCGGAAATAAAATTCCGTCTGCCCGGCCCGTTGCTTACTAAAGTTACTTGGTTGAACTGTATATTCCAAAGCTGATTGATAACGTCCTGCCCATACTAATGCTCAATAGAATTGCAAAAGTCAAGATTTCCTGTGTCCGCCAGCCATATTGCCAATGCAGTGTTGCCTGCTGCTTTTAGTTAGTTTGTTGCTAATATTTAAATTTTAACTGTCACTTCAAGTCTATTGTTGTCTGGGTCAAGTGTTTCGAACTCATAATAACCGTCACCGGTCTTTCGTGGACCACGTAATATTTGTAGTCCATCGTTTTGAAACTGTCTTGCCATTTGGTCTACTAGATTCATGGATTCAACACCAAAAGCCAAGTGTATTATTCCTTTATGTTGTTTTATGATAGTGTCATTTGAGTTGTCTGGTATGTTTGGTTTTGTCATAACCTCAAGTCTTGCACCAGATTTAAATGTCAGAAAGTAGCTTTCGAAGCCAGTGTCTTTGTTTGTGTATTTTTCATTTGCTGATCCGTCAAAGTATTTTATATAGAAGTCTTTTAAGTTTTCAAGTTGGTCTGTCCAAATTGCGACGTGTTCGAGAGTCATTATATATTAAAATTTGAATTGATAAAAGTGTCTTGAAAGTTTGGAAAAAAGTAGCAGGCAACGACGACCGAGGCTTGCCGCAGTGCTGGCATTCATATTCGTCTGCCGATTGCTGAAGCCCGGTCATATTTTTAGCTGAAGTTACAACAATCGCCCAATAGAATTATGTCCGCCGGAGCAGAAGGTGAAAATTGGTTTGCTGATGATTGCTCTTGAGTCTGCCAGCATTGCAGCAAACCGCATGTTGTAGGCAGCCTTGTCTAATTTCTTGACCTAAGCCACTTTATGGCTTCCAAAACTTTTTTGTCGTTGCTGATATCATTAAAATTGTCAAGCGCATTGTTATAGTTGTCAGGCTTAATCGAAGCTTTATAAGTTTGGCCTGTTCGGTCTCGCCCATAGCCAGTAGATAAGAGTAGAAACGATGCATCATTTATTTGAAATCCTTGTGTTGTTGTTATATAGCCTGCAGTATTTGTCCCTATGAAAATTGTGTTTTTTCTTTTCTTAAAAGCGATGGTTAGAAATTCTCCAGAGCTGCCAGTGCCTTTGCCAATCAGAATCGCAACTGGAATATTTTTATCTGTAATCTTGCATTTAGGAATTATCTCATTTAAAAGCAATGTGTCCAAATAAAAGCCATTATCCTTGAGTATCCAGTTTGTAGCATTTTTCGATTCAAATGATCCTAGTTTTCCGTTGTGCAAAATCTGCTCAAGCCCCAGTATCATTGGATACATTGCGCCACCATTATCTAGTCTTAAGTCAAGGACTATTCCATGAACATTCTTATCCAGTAGGGAACAAAGACTGTCATTTAATGTTTGCGCTTTTTTGTCCAATTCATTTCTTTCTGCGAACGACATAGACGGCACCCTTAAGTATCCGATGTTGTCTTCGAGAATTCGTGTTTGTATACGGACGCCCTTTTTCCATTCATTTATTAGCGAGTCAAGATCTTTCGGTTCGGGTCGATGCCATCTATAAATACTGTCCCCACACTGAAAATATCCGTGAAAGTCATTAAGTGATTGAAATAATGTTCTAAAAATAGTTCCAAGCTGGTAAGCATTTTTGTTGACCGCTTCTGAATAAATATTATTTTCAATTTTTTCCCAGTTCACTTTGTCACGGTTAACAGCATTGCTTTTCATAATTGCGATCGTTGTGTCGAGAAGCAATTTGATTTCTTTGGATTGTCCAAACGAAGAGTAAATACTAAAACATATTATAGTAAAACATGTCGTAACGTATTTTGTCATTAGTGAAGTTTTATCAGGTTGCCTACAACGGCTCGGTATTTATTGCAGGCAGGGCATTCATCGCCGTGTCAGCCGATAACCGAAGCCGGCTAAAGATACAAAGATGAATTTATTATTAATGCTCAATAACGTTTCGTCACGCCGGAACTAAAGCTAAATAGAATTACTGCTGATGATGTTGCGTAATGTCAGCCCTGCTTGCATAAATACTTCTGTTGTCTGCCGTTTTTTATTCCCATTTGTCTGCATACTTTGATTTAGCAAGAAAATTACTGAGAGCGTTCAAATTTTTTCTGTCTAAATTAATAATATCAGCGATAGCTTTCTTTTTGTCTTTTGCATTTTGATAATAAGATTTGCAAATAGCATAACCTTCAAAATAACCTAAGTCAGCATGGGAAGTATCGCCACCATTATATAACCAGCTACTTGCATTTTGTCCGTACATTTCTTTTTGAAATTCTTTCCACAAAATTTTTTCATTTGCTTTTCCATAAGTCATGTATGGTGAATTGATTGGCTTTTGAAGAAGCAATTCTGCAATAAAATCTGCTGCGCCTTCTACTATACAATAACCTAACAAATTTGATTTTCCGTCGTCTTCCGAATCGCCGTCTGGTTGTTGTGTATGTGTCATTTCGTGAGCTACTAAATATTCAACTCCTTTGCCGTCTTTAAAAACTCCTTTTAACCATTCGCCAATTTCAGAAGCGTCAACTGTACTGTCTGCTGATGCGATTTCAGCACCAATTAAAATTTCATCTCTTTTTGTTGTGCCACCAGTACTAAGACAACCAATTACAAAATATATGTTCGGTGATTTGAACTTTGAATATAACTTTCTATATCGCAAAATAATATTCTCAAGTTCTTGATTATGGCTTTTAATTGCAAGTGTTTTAAGTCTGATTGACGACCAGAACCTTGGTTTTCTTTTTATGTTTCTTAGAAGGCAACTTATCGTAATTCTAGCTTCCGTTATAAAACTTTTTAAACCTTTACTTGCCTTGTCAAAATATATTGATTGAATAATTTGAAGCTGTTGTGATGTATCGTTCGTTTCTTTTATTCTGTCGTAAACTTTCCAAAAATTATCAATGTCGGAAGTAAAAATTTTTGTCTGTGAGAATGATTGATTACATAAGCAAACTGTAAATAATAATAAAGTCAGGGTGCGGAATAAGCGTCTGGAAAAATATTTTACCTCTCTGAACATAGTTGAAGAAAATGGCAGCCAACGAGAACGGCTTGCTGCTGTGCTGTGCATTTATGATTGTCTGCCCGGAACTGAAGCCGATTTGTTGCTAAAGTTGAAGTTAACTAAAAATGCCTGGAAATGTTCCGTCCGCCTAATAATAGCCGAAAATTGTTTCAATGCTCATTGTTCTTTCGTCCCGCCAGCATAGCAGCAAACCGAATGTTGGTAGCAGTTTCAGTAATTTGGTTCTGTGAACATTTATGCGTTTACGGTTAAACATAAATATACCTTTATTATAATTAGCAATAGAACAAACTTATACTTATTGTTAATTGTCAAGCTTTTGATTGAGATTGGCATCGAATTTAAAGAGTAAATTAATGTGTAGTCTTTATTTTGCTGTTTTCGATTTCACCGATATGTTGGTCTTTTTTATTAGAAGCGGATTACGAAGTTTATTGTTCTCAACAAATGAGGTGTATATGGTACTTTGTCTCAAAGCTTAGTTAGCCCAGAAATGGTTTCAATTACTTTAGTAAATGTTATCCGCTGGTGAATTTAAAATTAACATTTGAATTTTTAAATTTATCTGAATATTTTAAGATCAAGTATAATTTAACTAAAAAATATTTTTTGGATTTGAAAATTGTCTTTTCCTACATCCAAAGCGTGAAAATTTGCTGAAGATTAAAATTGAGGCATTTTAGTTACTGTTACTTATTCAAATTTAAGAGCTCCTCTATGACAAATCTTTGATTTTGTAACTATACAAGCCTCTATATTTATGAAGTATCCATTTAAGAATTCAGTTTGCCAAAGCTTTTTATTTTCCCGCAGATCCCATGCATATAGATCAGCATGTTCATGACCACCTAAGTTTGGATCATAAGTGTCTCTCTGATCAGTAAGGCAATAAAGAATACCATTCAGATAAGTTACCGAAAGGGTACCCGTACCCCAAAGAAAGTTAGGTTCAAGAAGTTCACCTGTAATTGCATTATTTATCCCAAATGGAAGAATTACCATGCTGTCTTCCAATATAGGAGCGGTACTAGGAGGGTCATATACTGTTGGATAGTATAGTGAGAACTTAAAAGTTGAAGGTTCTACAGAGTCGGTGACCCAAACACCCGTCGTTTGACTATTTCTGAGAACATAAATATTGCCGTATCTAACATTATAAGTTACAGTTCCCTCGTAAATACCGTTGTTCCCTTTGCTGTCATTTATCAACTGGCCTGTTTTACTATCTAGCACTAGCATATTTCCAGCTTCGCAATAGATTCTATCATCGAAAGCTACTGGTGGGTATGCCGCGGTAATACATTTATATTCCCAATCCTTTTTTCCGTTTTGCGCATCAAGAGCTTCTATGTAATACGTATTAGTACTAAAGTAAAGTGTATTATTTCGAACTGCTAGTTGACTACAGCCACCGTCTGTAAAACGCCACAATAACGATCCGGTTTGGGCATCTAATGCATAAACAGAACCTCCATCTGAAATGAAAACTCTTCCATCTTCAGTAACAGGTGCACAAGTGGCGCTGTTGCTCATAAGGTATGTCCATTTCATGTTACCTGACGTGTCAAAACCATATACCGAAAAATCGCTTCCCGTGCCGCTGACAATAATAAAGCCCTTAGAGTAGATTGGTGAGAAACCTGCAATACTATTAATTGCTTTTTCCCATTTAACCTTTCCTGTTACGGCGTCCACTGCTATTACACTGTCTGTTCGGCCTCCAGCCAAGTAAATGGAAGCGGCGGAATCTATTGGTGGCTTTACCGTTCGCTGTGTTGAGTCAGAAGTTGATTTATCAGTACTATTTCCCTTTTTGCACGCAAAAATAAAAGGCATTAGAAAAAAAATAAATGGGCCAGATAAAATGAATAATATACTTTTCTTCACCTCACAAAATTTATTTAAAGTTATGAATTTAACACTGGAATTGCACGTAACAGGTTTGTTTTCTTAGACACGTCTCCTGCAACAGGGTACTGCTTTGTGCCTTACTTTCAATTATATCATCAATTGTATATATCCAATTTTCAAAAGCTATATAATGTTTTGCTGAAAAATTTCATCTGATTTGGCACTGTCATACACAACTCCCATTGCGTGAAACTCCAATTGAAAGTAGTCTGTCTGGCCTCCAGTGGTCTCAAATTGCTACCAACGTTCCGAAGCTTTGCGCTGACGTGGAATTAGTAATGTGTCCGCCCGGCCTGAAGCTGATTTTAAGTAAAAGTTGAAGTTAAGAATTAAAGTTCAGCGATGTTTGTCCAGCTGGAACTAAAGCCAGGCTTTGCAATTAGCTGAAGTTAGATTGTCCAGCCACGATTGCGCAAAACTTTTTGTTGGCAGCAGTTTGTTCAAATAGATGGGAATGTTTTTTTATTGATGTCAATTCTTTTGTCAAATATCAAGGAGAATAAACCATCAAGGTCATCTGCTAATAGACATGTAATCACCAATTCTACTCCATCTTTAAATTTAAGTTTATAATAAAAATAGTTTGCAAAAGAATATTTGCCACTAAAATATGTTTTTAAAGAACTAGAAACGTTGGTGATTTGCTGAATCTCTTCGAAAGAATAGTTTAAAGTGTAATCCTTCTTCTTGTATTCAATTTGATTTTTTTCTCTTCGAAAAATTAATGATGAGCTCGCATTTTTTGATAAGTATTGAAAATGCAAAATTAATGCAGGCAATGTATCAATAAAAAAGACCATTAAAGGAAGAATAAGTGAAACAAGTGTACATCCAAGTAATAAAAATGAAATCACAATGGAAATTATAATGAAAAATAAAGGCTGTGCGACATAAGCGAATTGTCTTCGAACAGTAATGCTATAAGAATTCAGAGTCACAATGGTTACAAATTTTAAAACTGCCAAATTGCTGCCAACGTTGAAGCGCTTTGCGCTGCTGGGGATTGCTGCTGTGTCCGCCCCTGCTTGCCAAAGCCGATTAATGATTTGAAGTTAATAATTAATTCCGAAGTTGAAGTTTAAGTGTCCGACCGAACTACTGCTGCCTGGAGCTGCGATAGATGAAAGACGCTGTTTGTCCGCCCCAGTATGCGCAAAACCCCATGTTATATGCAGTGGCGTTTTATTTGTATAAGGCTTTTACATGTTTGACAGAATTTGTAATCATTTTTTCAAGGATTGTCATGTCAATACCTTCTAGGCTTTTAATATAAATACAAGCTTTGGCACTTTTATGTTTGCCAAATTTCTTCAGGAGTTCTTCTCTCTTTTCAAAGCCAGAAGAAAGATATAACGAGATTTCAGCTTTTCTGGGAGAGAATGCTACCAATGGAGCGTCTCCTTCTCGACCGCTTTCATATTTGTAGTGATAAGATCCGAAACCTACAATTGCCGACCCCCACATTTTGGGTTCAAAACCTGATTTTTTTTTCATGATTTCTGCTATCGTAAAGCAATCTTTTCGCTTGGTTTCATCTATTATGGAATTCAAAAATTTAGCTACATCTTCACTAGTTTCAACTGTCTTATTTTGTGCTTTTGTCATGTTAGGTTTTTAAATATTTAGAGTGCCAATTACCATTGCATATAACGGCTCGGTATTTATTGCAGGCAGGGCATTCAGCATACTGTCAGCCCGGACTGCTGCCGATTTGAAAAACAAAAGATGAAGTTATAATAAAATGTACAACAGCGCTGTGTCAACCGGAACAAAAGCTGAATAGAATTACTACTGCTGATGCTGCGCTATGTCAGCCCTGCTTGCATAAATACTTTTGTTGTGCGTTCGTTTCTTTGTCGCTTATTAATTTATTGTTTGTTAAGACCCTCTAATACCTTTTTGCCGTTTTCATTTTTTGGGTTTAACTCAACTGATTTTTCATACATTTTTATCGCTTCTTCTTTTTGTCCATTTTTTAAGAGCGTTTCACCATAGCTGTCATAAACATTCCAGCTGTTTGGGTTTAGCATAACATTCAATTTAAAAACTTCAAGTGCTTCCTGCATTTTACCCTTATTAAGTAATGCGTATCCCCATGAATTAAGGTCATCTTCAGAATGTCTGTATAAAGTTTCTTTCTTTTTCGTTTCATTCGTTGCGTCAGTAGAATAGGTAATTGCTTTTGTTAAAATTTTACTTTTTTGATTACTTTCCAGTGTTGCAGAATATTCTTTTGCAATTGCATTTACAACAAGTGTTGGATTATCTTCAAAAATATAATGTCCACATCCATAAGCTGTAATACCAATGCGATTAGAAGAACCACTAACAAATTCCTGATGACAAAGTTTCCAATTATTAATATCGACAGTATCATCAAAGGGTGGGTTTTCAGAAACAAAATCTATTACAGGAATTGAAGTTGGGAAAAGTTTTGTTTTTATGAAATTCACATTAGAGCTTAAGTCTCCAAACTGGTAATAAAGTCCTGGTCGTGTTTCTTTAAATTTTTCTCTGTCAATATCATTAGAATGCTGAATAACGGCAAGTCTATTATCATTGAACCAACAACTGGTACTTGCATCAATTAATACTGCTGCTTTCACTTTTGTAGGATGCCTGTAAGCATAAAGTGTAGAGTAAAATCCGCCTTGTGAATGGGATACCAGTAAAATATTTCCGTCATATCCTAACTTATGGAGAGCAGTTTCTAAACCTATTATACCGTTTAATATTCCGTGCTTGTTGGTGTCAAGTGTGCTTTTTCCAAAACCAGCTCTGTCATAGCTTATAAGTGTAGTTCCTGTAATATTGGCAAGTGGTTTAAGCAAATCATTCCACACGGTTCCATTATCGCCACCGCCCGCTTCAAATAGAATTGGTGTCCCTTGTCCTTTTATAATGTGGAAATGTAATTTGTAACCGCCTACGTCTATCAAGGTATCAATAGTCTGGGAGTATAGTTTCTCTGAAATAAAAATCGTCAATAAAGAAACAAAAATTGAAAACAATTTTATTGGGCGTTTCATTTTATAAAATATTTTAACAGGTTATACAATTGGTGCTATGAAATGTCACAAGGTAAAAATGAAATGACGCACAACGAGGCCGGCTTGCTGCTGTGCTGGGCTTTTATGATTGTCCGCCCGGTACCGAAGCCGATTTGTTGCTGAAGTTGAAGTTAAATAAAAATGCCTGGATTTGTTCCGTCCGACCGATTTTGGCCGAAATTTTTTCAAAGGCTCATTGTTCTTCCGTCCCGCCAGCATAGCGGCAAGCCGCATGTTAGCTGGCGTTTTTACTACAAGAAGACGGCGAATTAAATACTATTTTTTTGAAAGCGTGTCCGCATATCTAATTGTCGCATCAAGTTGTTTTAAATATTCTTCCAAAGATTTTGTC
>DATKNN010000041.1:0-26418 GCA_035541355.1 Puia sp.
AATAGCATTGCCAGAAGCATCTGTTCCCCTGTAATGGCTTTTATCACTCAAAAACCGAAACCCTGGCGATAATACAATTTCATTTGTTTTATAAAACCCCAGGCCCGCAGGATTTACAAAAGTTGCTGAAATTTCCCCACCCAATGAACCCATTGCCCCTCCAATAGCCTGCTGCCTTGCAGTGCCACTTGGAGTTGTCCATGAGGCACGTAATGCATCTTCCGGCAATTGTGCGGAAAGCTTTAGGGATACAAAAATGAAAACTGGCAAAAATATTTTTTTCATCTGAACTATCTTTTGATTAATGGTAAAAAAAAGGAGGAAAGATTTTAATACATCAAATCCTTTCCTCCCTTTTAATCTTTAAAAAGTTATCAGATATTTCGTATTAAGGTCGGCCGGGCCTGCTGAAACCTCCACCGCCACCTCCGCTGCTTCTTGAACCACCGCCTCCGCCACCTGATGATGATGGCGTGTAAGACCTGCTGGGCTGTGAGAAGCTACGGTTATTATTGAAGTTATTGTTATAGTTATTACTGTTTTGATTGTTATAATAGCTACGCCTCAAATTATTATTATTAAAACTGTTGTTATTGCGGTTGTAGCTGTTATTGTTAGAATTGTAGACAGCGTTGGCATTGCTATACACATTATTCCGGTAAGCTGCTGAATTGAATGGGTGCAAACCTGAATAAGTATTATAAGCTGAAGATTTTCCGCCTACATAAGCTACATTGCCATAATAGTAATAAGGATTGTAAAAAGCATTCCATGCATAGTAGCTATTCCATCCATAATAGGGGTTCCAGAACCCTAAGCTGCCCCATGGCGAATACATTCCGCTGTAATAATTCATATACCCAAAACCCAAACCTACACTGGAATATGGATAATAAAATGCATCGTACCCATAATCATCGAAGGTTGACCATCTCGATGGGTCCTGTACTTTCATCATCAGGTACTGATCGTTGGGATTAGCATTATAATATTCGCCGTTATTATTATTACTCCCATAATAATAATCGTCATCGTTGCTATTCCGGTAAGTATTGTGCGCTACATATTGTTTCCCGGGGGAATAATATACATCGTCAGGAGTTTGAGCAGTTTTATATGACGATGAGCAGCCGCCCAAGCCAACTAAAGCTACTAATAGGAAAATAGGTATAAGTTTCATGGCAAAGACTTTTAAAATTTTTCAAAGCGAAGTTGCTAATTTTGCGCTTCTTTTGTAAAGTTACACTAAATGTCCATTGTAATTTACAAAAAAATTACGAAAGGCAGAATATAGCCGAAGAAATGACAAATACCATATTTTTTTATTGGAATTTAGCCATACTGCCGGGAAAAACAAAAATAATATGAGCAAAGAAATTACAAGCAGGCAACAGGATTATTCGCAATGGTATAATGATCTCGTCATAAAAGGCGGACTTGCTGATTATTCGGCTGTCCGTGGTTGTATGGTCATCAAGCCTTATGGCTTTTCGCTGTGGGAAAAGATGCAGGCCCGGTTAGATACCATGTTCAAAGACACCGGCCATGAAAATGCATATTTTCCTTTATTTGTTCCTAAAAGCTTATTTGAAGCTGAAGAAAAAAATGCAGAAGGGTTTGCAAAAGAATGTGCTGTAGTTACCCATTACCGGTTAAAAACAGATCCGTCAGTAAAAGGAAAACTGATGGTTGACCCGGAAGCAAAACTTGAAGAAGAATTAGTCGTTCGTCCTACCAGTGAAGCCATAATATGGAACACTTATAAAAATTGGATACAGTCATACAGAGATTTGCCACTGCTCATCAATCAATGGGCGAATGTAGTGCGTTGGGAAATGAGAACCAGGCTATTCCTACGAACAGCTGAATTTTTATGGCAGGAAGGGCATACTGCACATGCCACAAAAGAAGAAGCAGTTGCTGAAGCAGAACAAATGCTGGAGGTATATGCTGATTTTGCGGAAAATTATATGGCATTACCGGTTATTAAAGGCGTAAAAACAGAGAGCGAAAGATTTGCCGGTGCAGAAGATACCTATTGCATAGAAGCTTTGATGCAGGATGGCAAAGCGCTGCAGGCCGGGACTTCTCATTTTCTCGGGCAAAATTTTGCAAAAGCATTCGAGGTGAAATTTTCTGACAAGGATAATCAGCTCGATTATGTTTGGGCTACAAGCTGGGGCGTAAGCACAAGGCTTGTTGGCGCACTGGTAATGGCACACAGTGATGATGATGGGCTGATTTTACCTCCCAAAATAGCGCCTTTACAAGTGGTTATTATTCCTATTTATAAAGGAAATGATAAAAAAGAACTTTTAGATGTAAAAGGGAATGAATTGGCGAGCCAGTTAAAACAGGTAGGCATTAGCGTTAAATTTGACCGTAATGATCATGCACGGCCGGGATGGAAGTTTGCCGAATATGAAATGAAAGGTGTGCCGGTCCGTATTGCACTTGGATTGCGCGACCTGGAAAATAACAGTGTTGAAGTAGCAAGAAGGGATACTAAAGAAAAAATGACTATAGGCATGGAAGGGCTTGCGGAAAAAATTTCCTATCTGCTCGGAGATATCCAGAAAAATATTTATAACAGGGCGCTGATTTATCGTGATGCACATATTACCAAAGCTGATACATGGGATGAGTTTGAAAAATTACTTGATGATAAAGGCGGATTCATATCTGCACATTGGGATGGCACCGCAGCAACTGAAGAAAAAATCAAAGAAAAGACTAAAGCCACCATTCGTTGTATTCCTCTAAATAATAAAAGAGAAGACGGCAAATGTATTTTAACAGGAAATCCAAGTTCACAAAGAGTTTTGTTTGCGAGGGCGTATTGAGGATGCTGTCCATCACAAACAGCTTTTAGCACACAATTAATATCATTTTTTGAAGAGTAGTTAACCTGCAGCTTCGACCTTGCCCTGATTTTCTTTCATTTTTCATTTTTTATCGTTAGGTTGTGTTAACCTAAACTAATCATTATGGAACAAAACACTAACGATCCATTAATTAACCTCAATGTTGATGATAATGCCGGCAATATTTTAAAAGAAACTACGCGCTGGACAAAATTCATTTCGATTGTTGGTATAATAGGGGTTGCTTTGCTGCTTGTATCCCTGATATTTGCCGGTAGCGTAATAACAGCTTTATCATCACGCATCATGTCCGGCTTCGAAGCTTTAGCAGGTGTTTTAATGTTTTTCATTGTAGTCATTCTGGCAATTGTAGGTTTCATGGTGTACCTGCTTTACCGTTTTTCCACACTAGTCAGAAAAGGCATAGAGACTCAGGACCAGGGAATATTCAACAGCGGATTTAATGTATTAAAAATCTATTTCATCATCAGTAGGGTTTTCGCTATCTGCTCTTTACTGATTAATTTTTCCAGTTTATTCAAACTTTAATTTGCTTAACCATGGAAAATCAGCTTGATAATATTTTCTCATTAAGCTTTGATGAGGACACCCGCAACCAACTACAAACAATTACCCTCTGGGCCAAAATATCTGCTATATGTGCTTTTGTCGGATACGGAATTGCTATTATTGTTGCTTTTCTTGACAAAACCACTTCTACTTCTTTTAGCCTTAATAATGAAGGAGCAATGGTTAATTCATTTGCAAGAGGCGGTATGATTGCCGGGGCGCTGATCAGTGCAATCATTGGCACTGCAATCAATTATTTTTTATACCGGTTTGCAGTGGAGACAAAGCGAGGTCTGTCAATGGTAGACCCGGTAAAATTGAATTTAGGGTTAGCAAGCCTGAAGACATATTTTAAAATATTAGGCATTATCCTCGTCATTTGCCTTATCCTAGTAGCGTTGGTGATTCTTTTTGCCCTGTTAGCTCAATTGGTAAGTCCGCATTAATATTAGGATAGTTATTTACTTTAAAGATAATTCTATTGCAGTGACTGCAATTTTCTGTCAATTTTATTTGTTTGAATTCTGTTTCAAACCAGTAGTACTATTTTTTAATCATTGATGTTGCAGGAGGATTACCCAATAGTATAAAAATTATAATCCTTTAAAAGGGTTTCTAAAAAATCCAGGGAATCCTGGTCGCTTTGTATGTTAAGCTTGGACTTAATACGTTCGGCAATGCGCATAGAAAGATCATAATTACTGTTCTTCTTTACAGATTCAATAATACTTTTCAATGTATTCACATCTTTATCGCTCAAATGCATTACCTGTGGGAATTTTGGCTGGTATCCTGTTTCCAGCTCCGTAAAAACAGTATCCTGCCATGAAGTTCTGTTCTTTTTATCAATAATAATAGTACCTGCAACCAGGTCGCCAACACGTTGTGAATGTTGGGTAATGATGACGCAACCAATACCTGTGAACAGGAATATCATACACCACCAGGGAAGCTGGGCTGTCAATACTGCACTGAAAACAATAACAGGAAAATCAATGGATCGGAACATCCACCGTATCAGGTACTGGCTGATGGTAGGTTGCCCTCCATCTTCTGCAATTACCTGTATATTCATAGCCTTCTTACCAATACTTTGTCCATTCATGGCCACCTCAAAAATGAGATGATAAAACAGGATTGGTATCTGTGCAAGAATGGAAATAACGTTAGGTACAAGGTATGAATCTTCATACAGCAAGCCAAGTAATTTTTGCACAAGCCACACATAGGCAAACATGACTACCAAGTCAATAACCCAGGCAAATAAACGCTTGTGAAATGGGGTAATTGCAAAATCAACTTCGATATTAAAGCCGGTATCTAATTTTACCAACGACATCTTTCAAATACATTTTAATTGCGAATTGTCATTTCGGAAACCGTGCAAAACTCATCTGGCTCTTGTTAAAAGTAAAAAAGAAAATCAACTATTAAAATTCTAAACCTTAATTCATTATATTTATCAGTAAATATAATTTTCTTTTGTAACTCTGCCCTATACCGGCAATTGTACCAGATCCGGATCAGCCCTTGAAAGTAAAAGTTACAAGCTGTTTTAGCCGGATATTAAACCTGAAATTAAGCATTCATGCGTGAAGGATTATTCATAAGAAAAAACCTGGAAAAGTGGAAAAAGTATCAATACGAAGGGTCTAATGATCCTGATGAAATTGCAGGTGAATTTACTGAACTTGTGGATGATCTTGGCTATGCAAAAACATTCTATCCGCATAGTAAAGTTACCCAATACCTCAATGGCCTTGCTTCAAGATTTTATCTCGGTATTTACAAAAACAAAAAAGAAGAGTCATCCAGGATAATCCGGTTCTGGAAAACGGAATTACCTCTTGTTGTTCGGAAATATCACCGGGAAATTTTATACTCATTCATTATTTTTGCCGGTTTTGCCATTATTGCCGCATTTTCGGCTGCGCATGACGAAAGCTTTGTTCGTGGAGTGCTTGGTGACAGGTATGTGGAAATGACAGAAGAGAACATCGCAAAGGGCGACCCGTTTGGCGTATATAAAAACGATAACCAGATAGCCATGTTTCTGGCTATTGCTTTAAACAATATCAGGGTTTCTTTTTTAATGTTTGTAGCAGGGTTTGTAGTGTCGATGGGAACTGTTTGGCTTCTCTTCACCAATGGTGTTATGCTTGGTTCATTTCAGTATTATTTTTTTTCAAAAGGGCTTGGATGGAAATCGGTACTGGTAATCTGGATTCATGGCACACTTGAAATATCATCGCTTATCATTGCCGGTGCAGCAGGTTTCGTGTTGGGCAACAGCATTCTTTTTCCAGGCACGTATAGCAGGCTTTCGTCATTAAAAAGCGGAGCAAAAGACGGGGTTAAAATGATGATCGGCCTCGTGCCTGTATTTGTTTGTGCAGCCTTCTTGGAAGGGTTTATAACCAGGTATTCAAGTATGCCCATAGCACTGGGCATTTTTATATTGACTGCATCACTTGCTTTTATTATCTGGTATTTCGTAATTTACCCCATTCGTTTGCAAAAGAAAATAAATGCTTCTTCCTGAAATCAAAACCATTGAACTGAACAGTTTCATGAACCTGTTACTTTGTAACACAAAAAGTTTTATATACAAATCATCGCTATTGGTTTTAATATTGTTGACAGGTAATTTTTTTACAGTTAATGCACAAACAGACCCTTTACCAGATTCAGTAACAGCAGCAGATGCGGAAACTGCAACATCCATTCCAGCAGACAGTACAATAACAGATTCGTCAAATACTAATACTGTTAATACTGAGGATACCGCAACGCTTCGTATCGTTCCTGATACAGTAGTAAATATATTCAAGAAAAACAAGGATTTTGAATATGCCAACGATCCTGCATACCTGAAAAAAGAACCTGTCAACAATGAAAAGGGGGTTGGCGATTATTTTTTTGAATTCATTACCGGTAAGGGGTTCCGGATATTTGCATATATACTGATAGCTGCCGTTTTGATATTTGCATTTTATAAAATTGTCATAGCTAATAAACTGTATCTTTTTTATTCGAAACCTAAAAAGCTCAGTGTTGCAGAAACAGGTGAAACAGAATTAGACACGGAAGATATTGATCAGAAAATAGAGGAATCATGGTTGGCAAATAATTACAGATTTGCTATAAGATATATGCACCTGAAAGCATTGCGTTTGCTTGATGAAAACAAACTGATCAGCTTTCATGTACAGGCAACAAACCATGAATATGCCTACCAGTTAAGTAAAACCAAATTCGGAAAAGATTTTCTTAGGCTTACTAACGTTTATGAGTATACGTGGTACGGAGGTTTTAATCTTACCGAACAGCAGGCTTTAGTTGTAAAGGAAAATTTCGAACAATTTTATACTTCGGTCAAAGTTTGAAAAAGAAAGTACCATATAACCTGATCTGGATTTTACTGGCATTAACTTTCGCAGCAGGCTGCAGGTTGAATCAACAAAAGAAATTGAACCGGCGGGTAACATTGTGGCATAACGATAAAATTCCTTATGGCACTTATTATGCTTATAAAAACCTGCATTACCTTTTCCCTGATGCTGAAATTTTAATAGACAATGGAGGCGCTGTTAAATTTCAGAATGACTATTGGTGGAAGATAAATAATAATAAAGGTAATGTTGCACTCATAGCTATTACGCCGCGTATAGACCCTACAGATGAAGAACTCAATGCCATTTTCAATCTCATTAACCAGGGCGATCATGTTTTTCTTTCGGCATTCACGTTCAGTAAAAAGTTTTTGGATTCATTCAGTGTAAAAGACCGGCAGCTTACCCTTTTCAATTTTAATGACACACTGATAACATCAATTCTTCATCCCGTTACTTATGAAGACGATTCATTTGAATATCCGGGTTATGCTTACGACAATTATTTTTCTTTTATTGATACAAACTACGTAAAAATCTTAGGCAGGAACGAAGATGGCAAACCCAATTTCATTAAAATAAATTACAAAAGCGGCGGCAGCCTGTACCTGCATCTTGAGCCATTTGCGTTCACGAATTTTTTTCTTCTTCATAACAATAATAAAACGTACTATGATTACGCATTATCCTATCTTCCCCGGCATATTAAGCTTATAACATGGGGAGAAAATTTTCGTGACGGGAATAATGGCAACTTTTCAGCTTTAAAATTCCTGCTTGGCATTCCGGCTTTCAAATGGGCTTTCTGGCTGCTACTGATACTTTTCCTGTTACTGTATTTGTTTGAATCGAAACGTAAACAACGGGCAATTCCGGATAGTATTCCATTGCGCAACACCTCGCTTGATTTTGTAAAAACCGTTGGCAGGCTTTATTATCAACAGAAAGATAACCTGAATCTTGCTTATAAAATGTCTGTCCATTTCCTCAGTCATGTACGTACAAAATACAATTTACCTACATCAAACCTGGATAAAGATTTTGCAGAAAGACTTTCCTATAAAAGCGGGTATGGCAAAATCGCGACAAAAGAACTTGTAGATTATATCAAAGTAATTCAACAGCAGCAATCACTTTCAGATGAAGGACTGCTTGAATTCAATAAAAAAATAGAGGAATTTTATAAACAAACATAATATGGAAGAAAATTTATTCGGAAAAAGAATTGATTTGACCCAATTGCAGCAAAGTGTTGAACAGCTGAAAAGTGAAATAGGCAAAGTAATAATAGGGCAGGAGCAGATGATAGAATTGCTTTTAGCAGGGGTACTGGCTGATGGCCATATTCTCATTGAAGGTGTGCCGGGTGTAGCGAAAACACTTACTGCGAAGTTGCTGAGCAAAACCATTTCAGTAGGTTTTTCGCGTATACAATTTACTCCCGACCTTATGCCCAGTGATGTAATCGGAACATCTGTATTCAATCCGGGGCAAAGTAGTTTTCAATTCAAGCCCGGGCCCGTATTCAGTAATATCGTTTTGATTGATGAAATTAACCGCGCTCCTGCTAAAACACAGGCCGCACTATTTGAAGTAATGGAGGAAAGGCAGATAACGGTAGATGGACAGAGCTTTCAGTTGCAGTCACCTTTTATGGTAGTGGCTACGCAAAACCCCATTGAACAGGAAGGTACCTATCACTTACCCGAAGCACAGCTTGACCGTTTTCTTTTCAAAATAAATGTCAGCTATCCTACGCTTGAAGAAGAATTCAGGATTGTCAATCATCATCATACTATGAGCCTGCAGAACATGATTGAGCAAGTGCAGCCGGTGCTTTCTTCACACCTGGTCAGTTTGTTGAGGTCGCAGGTTCGCAGCCTCCATGTGGAAGAGAAACTGATCCATTTTATTACTTTAATTGTAACTACAACGCGTAATCACAAATCCATTTATCTGGGAGCATCGCCGCGGGCATCAATTGGTGTGTTAAATGCATCAAAAGCAATCGCGGCTATACATGGCCGTGAATTTGTAGTGCCTGATGACATTGTATATGTAGTACCGGCCGTACTGCGGCACCGGATTGAGCTAACGCCCGAAAAAGAAATGGAAGGCATAACCGCAGACCAGGTCATTAATGAAATTATTCAATCCATTGAAGTGCCAAGATAGCCCGATAACCCCAACCTGAAATTCAAAATCGGCTTTTTCCGGCAAACACATTAAGTTGGGCAACGATAATCAGCATAACACTCAGAACATAAAATATGTTAAAGCGTTTCTACAGTTCACTTTTTTTCAGCCGCAGGTTTTATTTGCTGTTCGTGATGGTAATTGCTTTGTTCGTATTATCCTACGGGTTGACTTTTTTATTTAATCTTGCAGTCATCACATTATTTGCTTTTTTCATTTTCATATTGCTGGATTATCTTATCCTTTTCTTCAGGAAGCAACCTGTATCAGTGGAACGTATATCACCTGAAAGGTTCAGTAACGGCGATCAAAACACGGTAAGCATTACAGTCAGGAATAATTACTCTTTTGCGGTCAGCGCTATCATTATTGATGAATTGCCGCAACAGTTCCAGTTGCGTAATTTTTTTTTCCGTGTTAAATTAAAAGCAGACGAACAGCAAATAATCAATTACCAGTTAAGGCCCACCGAACGAGGCGAATATTTTTTTTATAATATTAATGTCCTCATCAAAAGCCCTGTTAACCTGGTTATACGAAGGAAGATATTTGAAGCAAATACTACAGTAAAAGTTTTACCTTCCTATGCGTTATTAAGAAAATACGAATTACAGGCCCATTCCAGCAACCTTGCTGAAGCTGGCAGCAAAAAAATGCGCAAAATCGGCCATAGTCTTGAATTTGAGCAAATCAAAGAATATGTGCTGGGGGATGATATAAGAAGTATTAACTGGAAAGCGACTGCGAGAAAAGCGCAACTGATGGTAAATAATTACACAGACGAAAGAAGTCAGCAGGTATATTGCATTATTGACAAGAGCAGGGTGATGAAAATGCCCTTCGATGATATGACCCTGCTGGATTACTCAATTAATGCATCATTGATTTTGTCGAGTGTAGCGCTCATTAAGCAAGATAAGGCCGGGCTGATTACTTTTTCAGATCAGATCGGAGGTTTTTTACCTGCCGACAGAAAGGCCAAACAAATGACAGGTATCCTTGAAATGCTGTATCATGAGCAAACAAAATTTCCTGAAGCTGATTATGAACGGCTATTTGCATTGCTGCGGACGCGTATTACACAGCGCAGCCTGATTATTTTGTTTACCAATTTTGAATCCATGAGTGCTTTGCAAAGGCAGTTACCGTATATCAAAGCAATAGCAAAAAACCATTTATTACTGGTTATATTTTTTGAAAATACCGGTCTGAAGCAATTGACCAGTGCCGCGGCTGAAGATATAGAAGCCATATATATGAAAACAATTGCTGAAAAATTTCAGCATGAAAAGAGACTGATTGTAAAAGAACTCCAGAAACATGGCATCAGTGCCATTCTCACCGCTCCTCAAAACCTTACGGTTAACGTAGTAAATAAATATCTTGAAATTAAAGCACGACAAGCTATTTAGTTACCAGTTTAGGGCTTGAAATGGCTATAATGTATTCAATGCCAAGAAAGTTACTTTTTTTTGACATTAACCGTTTAATTTTCATCATGTAACTTGCGCCAAAAAATTCAAACTGCAATTCATGAACCCTTTCGGGCAAGGAGAAGTTTTACTGATTAACAAGCCGCTTAACTGGACATCATTCGATGTGGTAAGAAAAATCCGTAACCTGGTTAAAATAAAAAAAGTAGGCCATGCCGGTACACTTGACCCGTTGGCCACAGGTTTATTGATTGTTTGCACAGGTAAATTCACTAAAAGAATTAATGAGTTTATGTCAGCCGAAAAAGAATATACCGGTACCATTACTATTGGCGCAACAACGCCCACCTATGACCTGGAAAGCTTGCCTGAAAATTTTAAGGATTATTCAAACATTACCACAGAACAGATACATCTTAATACCATTCGGTTTACAGGGGAAATTTTTCAAACGCCACCTATCCATTCAGCCATAAAAAAAGACGGGAAAAGGGCTTATGAACTGGCCAGGCAAGGAAAGGAAATCGAACTGGAGCCAAGAAAAATCATAATCAGAGAATTCGAAATCACAAGTACGATATTACCTGAAATTTCCTTTCGTGTAACCTGTTCAACGGGCACATATATACGAAGTTTGGCAAATGATTTCGGCGTTGCCCTTGGATGCGGCGCTTACCTGAGCAAATTATGCCGTACACGAATCGGTGAATTTTCAGTTGAGCAATCAATGACAATGGATGAAACGGAAAAAATGATAAAACAAAAACTGGAAAAAGACGCGAGTTAAAGGTTATCGCGAGCAATTTATTCACTAGAAAGGGTAACCGATACCCAATTGAAATTGTCCGTCTTTCAGATGCATGTCATAAAACCATCTGTTGGGATAATCAAGTCTTTGCGGATCCCTTATTTTATAAGCCCAGTCGAACCGGATAATGAAATAATCAAAATCGAGGCGTAAACCTGTTCCGATATCTACTGCAATTTCGTTATAAAACCTGTCGATTGCAAAATCACTACCTTTCAAAAGTTCCCTTAACTGGGGATCGGTATCAGTTATTTTCCAGTTCCAGATATTGCCAAAATCAGTGTAAACAGCACTTTTTACTTTAATTCCATAAACAGAACCTATTGGAAACCTGTACTCAATATTTCCTTCAAGTTTAATATCACCAAACCTATCGAACCTGCTGTAAACCCCTGTATCATAAAATTGAGTGGAGCCCAACCCTAATTGCCTTACCTGCCACCCACGCATACTGTTGGGACCGCCTGCAAAGAATGCTTTATATAATGGCAGTGTTTGATTTGTTCCTTTGCCTGCGCCATATTTTAAACCTGCCCCCCCAAAAAAACGAAACGCCAGCTCTGTTTTTTTATAATCAATATGATGACGATATTCAATATCCCCTTTAACAAAACGCAGAAGTGCTCCATTATTGACGTAATCAAACAGGCCAATCAGCCCACCGCTGGGTTCAACCTGCATCCTGAGAAAATCAGTATGTTTTCCATATTGCCTCGTTGAACTGTAAATAAATTGTGTGCTTATAACAAGGCCTGTTTTAAAAGCAAGTTTTAGTGAGGGCACCGTATCCAAAAGATGATTCAGGCTATCTGTTGGTGTTAAGTCATTATATTCAAGATTAATCGGCCTTAATATAAACGACCTGTTGCCTGTTGTCCATTCCCATCCATAATAAGTTTCGATTGACCGAAGAGTAAAGAAATCTCTTCTGTCAGTAAACGAAGCGTTCAGGTTTAAAGCAGTGTGCCTGTTATCTACATTTTTAAACCACCAAAATGATGGTGATTGTGGCAATGAAACAGTATGTGAAAATGATGCCTGGGTGGTTTGAATAAAGTCAGCGCCAAATTCAACGCCGGCATGTATGCTTGTGTTTGTTTGTATCGAGCTCCTGAAAGCATTCCTGTTACGCAAAGAAATATTTCCTCCAAGTCCGAATAAATTGGTTGCCGTTAAAATATCGTTGGTGTTGTAGCTTGCTTCAAGTTCTGCGCTAAGCGTTTGCTTTTTTGCAGGGTATAATCGAATGGTAGCATTTAATAAAGAATCTGCTTTTTGTGATTCCCCGAAATCGAGTGTAGCTCGTTGCCAAGCACCCATCTGGTTTCCAAAAATATTGAGTGTCTTATAATAGCTGTCTAATTTGTACAGATCGCCGGGATGAATGGCAAGATTATGGTAAATGACCTGATTCCTGAATTTTTTTGTTCTTGAAATCACAGATGTTTCATCTTTTGTTGAGCTGTCATTTCTAACCACCTCAGCTGTGTCTTCTATTAACGGGAGATCAGGAAATACGGTAACACTGTCAATATGATATTTCTTTAGCTCGCTGGAGTCTTGCGGCGGCCGTTGCTTGATCACCACGTTAATGGTAGGGTTCTCTCTTTTTCTTCTCAATTCTTCCAACAGTTGCGCCTGCTGGAATGGGTCAAGTGTCGGGTCTATCAGTGCTGAAAGTACGGTATCTCTTTCGGCATAAATATCCTTAATTGAAAACTTATAATATCCGTTATTACGGAATAGTGTAATCAATCTTTCCAGCTCTGCAGAAACAATTTGTTTGGAAAATGGATTTCCTCTTTTCAGAAAAGAATTTTTTTGATTTTCAAGGGCCAGCTTTTGCAACTCGGTTGTTTGAAGGTCGTACCCGATTGAATCAATCTTTAGATTTTTTCCGGGATTTACTTTGAAAGTCACAATTGCCTGATACCTGTCTTTTATAGTATCAATTTTAAAAGTGTCTTTTATCAAAGGGTTATAATATCCTATAGCGTTTAATAATGCTATCATGAAATTATTCGACCGGGTAACATTGGCCGTATCGAAAACAGGAGGTGGCTGTAATTCCCGGTAAATAAATGGCAACGCTGCTTTCTTTGATTTTTTTCCAGGCCTGAACATGCGCTTAAATACCAATATTTTTCCCACCCGCATGCTGTCATCTAACTGGTTGGCAAGTCTGTTTGCCAAATCCTGTTTTTCATCATTGGGCAGTTTTCCATCCACTTCAATTTTTACTTTATATACATAAGGCTTTCCTATTTCATATCGCCTGGGAAATGTGCATGAAAAAACAAATGCTGTCATCGCCATTATCAGCACAATTGCTGGTTTGAAAAAAGATACAGTAACTTGCCGGCCAGATAACATAATCAGGATTGCGGGTTTTTTATCAGATGAGGTTTTCCAATAAAAAGAGTTTTAATTAATTGTATACAAAGGCGATGCTAACAAAATCACATGCCAAATATATTCAAAGTTTAAGCCAGAAAAAATTTCGTGATGAAGAAGATGCTTTTATTGCTGAAGGCCCGAAAATAATTAACGAATTATTGCAATCAAAAAATACCGGATTAAAACAGTTATATGCGCTGCAATCATGGGCTGATGAAAATAAACCTTTTTTGAATTCTATTTCGGATAAGTTCATTGAAATTACAGAAAAGGATCTGGAAAGGATTTCATTTTTGCAGTCCCCTAATCAGGTTTTAGGCGTTTTTAAAAAGCCGCTTTTTGAAAAAAATGATTGCGTGGGGAAAATATCATTACTGCTTGATTGCATACAGGACCCGGGGAATTTGGGAACCATTGTTCGTACAGCTGATTGGTTTGGCATTGAAAATATTATTTGCAGCACTGACAGCGCTGATGTATTTAACCCAAAAGTGGTACAGGCCACTATGGGAAGCATTTCCAGGGTTCAGGTGATCTATGAAGATTTAAAAAAATTTATTCAAAAAAACCAGGCTATTCCTGTGTATGCCACAGCTCCTGAAGGGAATAGTTTGTTTGAAATGAAAAAAATTAAAGAAGGGTTTGTCCTGATCGGCAATGAATCGAAAGGCATACAAACCGATCTGTTTTTATTGGCTCATCAAAAAATTACCATCCCAAAAAAAGGATATGCTGAATCGTTAAATGCAGCTGTTGCCGCAGGGATTATGATGGCATGGACAAGGGGCTTTTAATAAGGAAATTTTTAGAATTTACAGGGTTGGCAGAAAAAATAAAGATTATTATTTTGCATCTGGAGTCATCATAAAATTCATCGGGCATAAATAATATAAAATTATCTTTAAAATAAACTGAGCATATGAAGACAGTAAAGGACCTTATCGAAAGCAAGACAAAGACTTTTAATGTGGTTGAGTCAAACACATTGGTTATTGATGCACTAAGCATGCTCAATTCTGTAAATCTCAGCTACCTGATAGTAATGGATGGTCATGAATTCAAAGGAATTTTTTCGGAAAGAGACTATGCTCGAAACCTGATATTGAAGGGACGTTCCAGTACCAACACACCGGTGAAAGAAGTAATGTCGACAGATTTCCCTTTTGTTGAATTAAATGATACTGTTGAGTATTGCATGAACCTGATGAACACCAGGAAAACCCGCTACCTGCTGGCTTTTGACAAAGGAGCATTTGTCGGAGTAGTTACTATTCATGACCTGCTGCGGCAGGTAATTTTTAACCGGGAAGATGTTTTTGATTATTCTGCAACCATACAATTACTGGACGCGGATGAAAACTCTAGAATCTTTTGAGTACAGTACGCTATAATCAAAAAAGTCGGAATTAATTATGCACTTTGAAATTGAAAATAATTGTACCTACTGATTCATTTCCGCCTGTATTAAACTTAACCTGCCTGGCTTTGCGAAGTGCTATAGTTACCATATTGCTTTCCGAGGTAGTAGAACCTCTTAATTGATAATCGGCGCTGGTTACGGTTCCGCCTGCGTCCACATGAACATCCACTGCAACTTTTGCATTTTCATTAAAATCATCCGTAAATGAAGGCGTACCCACAATTCTTCTTCCCTGTAAACCCCTTGAAATACTAACCCCTGAATGGCCTGTTCCCCCGTTACCAGTATAATTGTCTGAATTAGGATTTCCTCCGGGCCTTCCCTGGTCACCACGTCCGCCAGCTACACCCTGGTTGCCGCCAGCTTTATAAGTATCTGCATCATTTCCACCGGTTCCATTGCCATTTACCCCGTTGAAAACAGCTTTAGGTTTTGGCTTAACCGGCTCTGGATTTTCTGCAGGTTTCGAAACTGTTTTCACTGTTTTGGGCGAAATATCTTTTTGAATAATTTTTGTTGCTTGCGGTTTGGTTACCGGAGGCTTTTTTACCACAGGCGCTTCTTCTTTATCGTTATCATTTGTCTCCACCTCTTTTATAGCTTGTTTTTCTACAGGTGCTACTTTCGGTGGAGTGTATTTTTGTTTGTCTTCCGCAGAGGGTTTGCCTGGTAAATAAGGCTGGTTGGTTCCAAGCCCTTCATCACTGTTGCCAAGGTTCACTTCAATACCTTCATCTTCAGGCAATGCAGGAGGGGATGGAAGTGTCCAAGTAATAAAAATAAACATCAGCACGAGTACAATGCAAATGACCAGGGTGTATGCAGATGCCTTCGTATTCTTTTGCGATTCAAAATGATCAACTGTGTAAGCCATATATGCCATACGAAGTTAATTATTGTTGCTGATAACGACGCAAATTATCCCTAATTGCCCAATCTAAGGTTGAAGAAATGTTAATGTTCAAACTGAGGTAATTTTAGGCATAGTCAATATCAGCTGGCAGCTGATTCCATTTTATAAAAACAACTTTAATATTTTTAGCTATCAAGTATATTTGAAAATGAAACTGATATTATCACTAACATAAAATAATGTTTATTCTTAAAATGTCAATATGAAAAGAATATTTCTCTCATTATTTTGTATATCCTCAGTGGCACTTGCCCAGAATTATAAAGCTGATTGGCAATCACTCGATTTACGGCCGTTGCCGCAATGGTATAAAGACGCCAAGTTCGGCATCTTTATACACTGGGGTGTTTATTCCGTGCCTGCATATTGCAGCAAAGGAAACTATGCTGAATGGTATCAACATGCGTTGAACAGTGGCGATAGCAGCACTGTTGCCTATCACAAAAAAAAATATGATAATATCAGCTATTACAAATTTGCAGATCAGTTCAAAGCTGAATTGTATAATCCCGGCGAGTGGGCAAAACTGATTGAAGCTTCGGGCGCAAAATATGTTGTATTGACTTCGAAACATCATGACGGTTTTGCAAACTGGCCCAGTAAAGAAGCAAACAAAGACTGGGGCTTTTCGTGGAATGCTGTTGATGCTGGCCCACACAGGGATTTGCTGGGAGAGTTATTCAATGCCATCAGAAAAACCTCCGTACATGCTGGTATGTATTATTCGTTATATGAATGGTACAATCCGCTATGGCTGCATGATAAACCGCGATATGTAACCGAACACATGTGGCCGCAAATGAAATATCTTATTAATAATTATCAGCCTGATGTTTTCTGGACCGATGGCGACTGGGATGAATCGGATACATTATGGAAAAGCCGCGAGTTCCTGGCATGGTTATATAATGAAAGCCCGGTAAAAGACAGGGTGGTTACGAACGACCGGTGGGGCAGGGGCATCAGGTTTCATCATGGAGGAATTTATACCCCCGAGTATCAGCCTGATCTCGATTTTAAGGATCACTACTGGGAAGAAAGCAGGGGAATGGGGTTTTCGTATGGATATAACCGTGAAGAAGATTCCTGGGATTATAATTCTGCTCAGATACTTATACTTAGCCTTATTGATAAAGTAAGCAGGGGGGGAAATTTTTTACTGGACATCGGGCCCGATGCAGATGGAAAAATACCCCCGATAATGCAGGAAAGATTATTGCAAATAGGCGAGTGGATGAAAATAAACAGTGAAGCAATTTATAATACGGTGAAATGGAAAACATCTTGCCAGTGGAGCGAAGGGCGCAAAGACTATAAACTCAAAGACGGTGGAGGTGATATTATGCTTAAGCTTACTGTTAATCCAGATCCCGGTTACGCAGTTAAGGAATGTTTCTTTACGTATAACCCATCATCAAAAAATTTATACGGATTGCTGCCTCATTGGCCAGGCAAAAAATTCTTACTTAAAAATATCAGCCTAAAACAAGAAACAAGAATCGAATTACTCGATACCCATCAATCGTTAATATGGGAACAGGTTGGAAACAACGTATCAGTAAATTTCCCGGAGTTCGATCCATCAATAATGAAAAGTAAATACGTTTATGTAATTAAGATCAGTAACCAATAAAGAAGCCTTTTATATGTCAAATAACAAATCTCCCGCTAAAACGGGAGATTTGTGCAGAGGGGCAATCTTTTTGCAGAATCAGTAATTGCCTTTAGTGTCTTTTATAATAATTCATTTTAAGGTCGTTGATTTCATTATCCCGCTGAACTTTCAATTCATGCACTTTTTCTCTTCTTTCACGGCGGGACAAACTACTGTCGTGTTTTACCGACCATATCTTATCCTTATAATCATTTTTTATATCCTGGATTTGTAAATCAAGTTTGGATGGCCTGTGATAATATCCGTAAGGATAATAATAAGGAAAGAATGGATTAAAACCAAAACCGTAATAGGGGTAGAAGCCACCGCCGACTATTACCCTTGGTGTTGAATAAAAAGCAATGCCACCGCCTACGCGATGAGAGAAGCGTTGTGCTGATACTGTTCCTGCCAATGCGAGTGAAATCATTACGATTAACAACTTTTTCATAACACCTCCTTTTTTATTTGTGAATTACAACTTTATAGACGCAAAATTCACGCAAAAGTTGTCAGTACAAAAAATGTATAACTATTCAATAACAAATAGATGAGATACTTTTTGAAAAAAATTAACAGAGATAGACACTCTTTTTTCAATCAGGAATACTATCATTATTTGTAAGATAGCGCACAGATTGCCCAATATGCTCAATAATATCCGATGCCAGCATGCTTTGTTGTGAATAACGGGCCGCTGCAAAATCACCAGCAAGGCCATGCAAGTATACCCCCAAAACGGCTGCTTCCTGTGAAGAATAATCCTGTGCAAGAAAAGCACTGATCATTCCGGTCAGCACGTCTCCGCTACCTCCTTTGGCCATACCAGCATTCCCTGAATTATTAAAAAATCCCTGCCCGTCAGGTGTGGCAATAAAAGTGTGATGGCCTTTTAACACAATAATGATCCGGTATTTTTGGGCATTTTCCCTTGCAGCTGCTATTCTTTCGAAATCATTTTCATATTGGCCAAACAATCTTTCAAATTCTTTTGGATGTGGCGTAATAACCGAATTTGATGGCAGGGAAGCCATCATTTTTTTGTCCGAAGAGATAATATTCAATGCGTCGGCATCAATTACAACCGGCTTTCTGAAAGACTGAAGAATATTTTCAATCAGGAATTTTGTTTTTGCATCAGTGCCTATGCCTGGCCCGATACCAATCACGTCATACCTGGTAAGATATTCTTTTATGCCTGTTAAAATTTTTTCATCATCATCAATGGTCACCATCGCTTCAGGCACCGAAGATTGTATGATATCATACCCACATGCAGGAATATGGCAGGTGAGGAGGCCGGTTCCACTACGCAAACAGGCTTTGGCCGCTAATATGGCTGCCCCCATTTTCCCATAACTACCGGCCAACAGTAATGTGTGCCCGAAGTCTCCTTTATGGGCAAATTTTTTCCTTGGTTTTAAAAACCGGCAGATGTATTTATTATCTACGAGTATGGAATCCATTCTTACATCCCGCAGATAACCGGGATGCAGGCCAATATCGAGCACGTGCACATTGCCTGTAAAGCTTTCATTTTCTGCTACCAGAAATGCAGGCTTGTAGCATTGAAAACTCAACGTATGGCGGGCGTGGATAACGGTATTCTCTTTTGAACTCCTGTCTGCAAATAAGCCGCTGGGAATATCAACCGCGATAACTGTATTCCCTGAATTATTGATATGTTCCACCAGTTTTTCAGTTACCCCGGTTAATGGCCGGTTCAGGCCTGAACCAAACAACGCATCAATCACAATGTTATTGGCAGCTATGGGGTGGAAGTTCTCTTGCGTCTGTATAAATTTAATTTGAGCAGTTGTTTGATGCAGCCTTCCCAGGTTAGTCTGAAAATCATCGGTTCCTTTATGCCCGAATTCAAGAATAAATACTGAAACAAAACATTCTTTTTCAAGCAACATTCTGGCTATGGCCAGGCCGTCACCACCATTGTTTCCTTTACCGCAAAAGATGGTAAACGATGAATAGGCATATCCGTTAGACTGTAGCCAGTCAACACATTTCGATGCAGCACGCTCCATCAAGTCAATTGAAAGAATGGGCTCGTTGAGCATGGTATATTGGTCCCATCCATGAATTTGCCCGGCTGAAAGGATTTCCATGCCGAAATTTACTCATTATTCATGCGAGAAAAAAATAGGAAAATGAACTAAAGCACAATCCGGAAAATAAACCGGAAACTGTCCATCTGTAATGTAAAAAATTATTTTTGAGGGGTTGGTTCACCGCGCATACCGGCATGTTCATTATCGAACTCTTCAAAGGTTTCATTACCCTGCCTGTAATCGCCAAAAAGATTGGAAAGTTTTTTCGAAGCATATACCCTTGTACAATCGTTATTGCTGAGTGCAATAATCGTAGCCCCTTCATCGATCATGCGAACAAAGGCAGTCCGGTTGCCATGCCACCAACCATTGTGATAAACTAATTTTTTGCCATTAGGTATCAACAACATTCTCCATCCAAGGCCATAATTTCTTTTCCCAGGCTTCTCGAAACTGTAAGGCATATAGGCGCTGTCTAAGGTAGCTGGTTTGAACAATTGTCCTGAACGCAGTGCGACATCCCATTTCAGCAGGTCACGAACTGTGCTGTACACATTTTTATCTCCGTAAACCACATCAAGATATTCCATCGGGTAAGGCTTTCTGCTTGTTTTATAAGAAATAGTGGATGTTTGTAATTTCGAAAGGTCAAAGACATAAGAATCATTCATCTGTAATGGCTCGAAGAAGGTCTTGGTAAGGTATTGCGGATATGTTTCCCCTGATGCTTTTTCAATGATCAAAGCAAGTAATGCATAATTGGTGTTGCAGTATTCAAAATGTTTGCCTGGAATTGTTCCGCGGACTTCATTTTTGTGGGCGATGATATATTGCAACAAATCCTGATTGCTAAAAAATGTTTTCCTGTTCCACCCACGCGGTGTTGCCACATAGTGCACATAATTATGTAATCCGCTGCGCTGGCTTAATAACATTTTTATGGTAATCCCCTGATAAGGAAAACCGGGCAGGTACTTTGTGATGTCGTCTTCTATACTCAGTTTTCCGTCTTCCCACAATTTCAATACGGCCATTGCCGTAAAGGTTTTTGATACTGAAGCGAGATGAAAAGCGGTGTGCTCATCAACAACGCTGTTTTTATCGCTGAACGATTTTAGGCCTGCATATTTTTCATATATTACTTCACCATTCTTAGCCACAAGCACTTCTCCGTTAAAATTTCTTTTTAGCAGGGAATCAAAAAAATGAGAGGCATAAATATTATAATGGTGAAATTCTTCAGGTGAAAGAGCAGGATGGACATGTACAGTTGCAGCGAGTGAATCAGTCACCTGGGTGGACAATTTTTTTTCCGCCGGCTGGCCGCATGCGATAAAAAATGTTAATGCCAATACGTAGAGGCAAATGGTTTTCACGAGGAATTCTTTTTGAGTTTTGAGTATCTACAAAAATACTGGATTATTTCGCTTAAAAAAAGCCCAAAATCATTTTTGTTTTTTGGTTTCGCGTTTTAATAACAATTTTGCACTTCTTTTTACAATATAATAACGCAAAAAAAGGGAGAAAATTATGGCCGAAAAGAACAGTACAAGCTACCCTAAAGAAAAAATCAATATTCTTTTTTTAGAGAATATCAGTGAAAGCGCCGTAGCTTATTTTAAAAGCGCAGGTTATGCCTCTGTAAGAAAATTAAGTGGTGCATTGTCTGAAGATGACCTGATCAGAGAAATAAAAGATGTGCATTTGCTGGGCATTAGGTCCAAAACAAAAATCACCCCAAGAGTCCTGGATGCTGCAAAGAAATTACAGGCCATTGGCTGCTTCTGTATTGGCGTTAATCAGGTCGATCTGAAATATGCTACCAGCCAGGGTGTGGCAGTGTTCAATGCTCCTTATTCAAATACACGTTCCGTAGCTGAACTGGTTATTGGGGCATCCATATTGCTGATCAGGAGAATCATCGATAAGAATAATGCCGCCCATAAAGGCATTTGGCTGAAAGAAGCTAAAGGCAGTTATGAACTCAGGGGAAAGACACTGGGCATTATCGGTTATGGTAATATTGGCACCCAGGTAAGTGTACTTGCAGAATCATTAGGCATGAAAGTTATTTTTTATGATGTTATTACCAAGCTGCCTTTAGGTAATGCGGTGGCGAAAAAGTCATTGAAAGAATTGGTAGGCCAAAGTGATATTATAACATTGCATGTGCCCGAAACCAATCAAACCAAAAACATGATCAATAAATCATTACTGAAGCAATTTAAAAAAGGATCCATTCTTTTGAATTATGCCAGGGGTGAGGTGGTTGATCTGAATGCATTAAGTGTCGCTATTAAAGAAGGCCATATTACGGGAGCTGCCATAGATGTGTACCCGTGGGAGCCTGAAAAAAATGGCGATACTTTTGAAACGCCTATGCAATCGCTGCCGAATGTTTTACTGACACCCCATATCGGCGGTTCAACCGAGGAAGCGCAGCAAAATATTGGAGAGGATGTCAGTAACAAATTATTCCAGTTCCTGGAAATGGGCATTACCATCGGGTCTCATACCGTGCCACCAATTAGTTTGCCGCCACAGGAAAATACACACCGCATATTACATATTCATAAAAATGTGCCAGGTGTTTTATCTGAAATCAATACGCAGCTATCTAATCATAATATTAACATCCTCGGGCAGTATTTGAAAACAAATGATGATATCGGTTATGTGGTGCTGGATGTTGACAAAAAACTTTCACAGCAGGCCTTACAACTTCTTAAAGAAGTGAAAAACACAATAAAAACAAGATTACTTTATTAAAAAATCGAAACTAAGATTTGCATCTGAGGCTTTGTAGCGGAAATAATTTTATTGTTTCAGGATATTTTTAGCCCTTGACCTGAATGCCGGGGTTTCCCTTTCCCAGCGGTCTTTAATTAAAAATTTTAATTCAGATATTATATCGGGATAATATTCCGATAAGTTCTGTAAAATAGTAATAGAGAAAGCTTTAATTGCAACCGGAGTTTCATTCGATTGAATTTGTGCAAAACATATATTCATCAGTTTTCCATGGTATCTTTTTGGAATTTTAATACCCTGTAGAAGTCTCAGGCTGTTGCGGGGCACTGCGTTATGGAGGTTTTTTTTATCCAGGTTATTAATAATCTTGCTAAAATAAGGCCTGATCAATTCAGGCTGACTGGCCACACAATAACACATTGGCCAGGCAGCCCTTTGTACCACCCTGTATTCGCCTTCAAAAAACAGCTTCATCAATCCTGAAAATTTACCGGCGTCGTTGCCGATATATTTCACAATTTTATCACACTGTTTTTTAGAATGCTCCGCAAGAAGTGCTTTCTTAATATCCAATTGATAATAAATTACCTGTGGTTATTGTTTGAAAAAATACTTCATATTATGCCGGAAATGCCACAGCAGGTAAATAACGGCTGCAACGGCAATGGATATTACAACATTTCTGATGGTACGTGCCGATTCAATTTTTTTCAGATAAGCACGGCCTTCATCCTCTATGATGCAAATAGCATTGTTTTTCTGGTCTTCCTCTGAAACGGCGTTAACCCCTAAAGAAAGGTGCGCATTACTTTTTGAAGTTATATATTTTTTTTCGCAAAGATCAGTAATGGCATCTTTAAGCACCTGAAGGGAAACGATTGAAGAAGAATTATTACCCCAATAATTCATGATATAATGATAAATATGAACCTCTTTAAAGGGTTTATCACTCAGAAACTGTAAAAAATCAATTTGGAAATCTCTGATTTGTTTCGACTCGTAAGCCATGGTTTCAGTTTTGCGATAAGGTTTGCTTTAAATACAAAACTAAAAAAAACACAGCTCTGTTCAAAATACGAAAGCGCAATCAATAGGTTATCTCAGAAGCAAATATTTGTGGGAATGGCTTTTTATTTACCTGGTCAACTTTTATAAAGCGGTTCTCGCCATCATAAAAAAGCACCAGTTCATCATTAATTTCCGGAAGCTTTTTTGCACGGAAAGAAAAAATTTTGTTTTCGTCTTTGGTTTTAAGGATAACCTTGCAATACCTAATCTTCATTTTACGGATTTTAAAAGCTAATAACAATAGGTGCGGCAAATTTAACGGCATCAGGCTGGGCTTATTGTCTTTAAATTGGCCTCTGGATTATTTTAACAGCTATTTTTTCTTATAATTAATATTATGTTAAATAAGCGCACAAGCAGGGCTTCGCCCTCTTGTATTTTGTTTTTTTCCTACGCTTCTGTTGAGTGCATTTTCTGTGTAACTTGATAAGTAAACAAATACTGTATGACCAAGGCAAATTTGTATATTTTAAGAAATTACGATTGGAGAATAATTGTAGATAAGGCAGAAGTTATTTACGGAAATTCCACAGAAGAAAAAATATCAATCTATAAATTAATAGCACCAACTCCAATCGAAACAAGATACGCTATCATTAGCTTAGATAAAGACATCGATAAATTAATTACAGAGTGCGGAGTTGATAATGTAGATAATGATGATTTATTAAAAGAAAGACTAAAATCAGAATCACCGCTTTACGGGTCTAAGGACAATCTTCTTTTTGTATAAACCTGAAATTAAACGTCATATATTTGAAGTTGGATGCTTCTTTTTCGGTGAACGATTCTCCAAAAACAGGTTTAGCGTCTTTTACAAATCTATCTATTTCTTCTTTAGGAAGTTCAATAGAAATCATAGACCTCATTGGGAAGTTGTAGTCCATCATTAGATGGCATATAGAATCTATAAAAATAATTGCCGGGTTTGAAGTCAACCATATTTGTGTTATGCACAACTGCCAATTTATATATTTTTTCACTCGCCTATCGGCTCGTTATGCCTTTTAAAAAAATAAAATACAAGAGCGCACCTTCCCGCAGCCTTCGCGATTGCCAACGCACAAGTGGATTTTTTTTAAGGAAAACTTAAAAAATCCACCCTTCCCACGGCTAACTTAAATAACATAATACTCCTTATGTTCCGAAAAATTTTCTCTGTTATTTTCTTAATAAAGGAATTTTTGCTTTTTAAGGTTTCAGATTTTTTTCTTTTTATTTTATTGTTGTTTTTATTTGAAAGAAAAAAATCTGAAACCTTAAAGCAAAAATAATTTTTGAAACATAAGGTGATTTTATGTTAAATAGCCGCTACAGCAGGGCTTCGCGTTTTTTGTATTTTTTTAGCCACGCTTCTTTTGGCTACCGCGATTCTAGTTTTGCTGATAAAAGGGTGAATTATGTGAGGGCTGTTGATTGATTTTGCTGTCTATTTAATCTTCACGATAAGTATTTCCTATCTCGCTTATTTATGCGGTATTTATGTTGGTTTTGATAGAGGAAAAGATTTCTCTAAATATTCGGACAAACAGTAAGAAATTTTGCCAATCCAAATCCAGCAGAGAATATAACTACTGCAACGCTTATCGCGCCAGCAATTAATTCCTTATCTGAATATCTACACAGAATATTGTGATATTCTCTTTTTATTCCGACATTTCTTAAAACTGAAATGGCTTGTGTTATTGAAGTAATTAATAAATGCCTTATTGCTTGTAATTTAGCGTCGTAATCCCTCTCTTCTATTGTTGGGAAATGAAAAGAATTCATCATCCTGTATTCATTGGTGTCCTTCCCTAAAAATTTCTCTATATAAGAGAGAGATTCTTGTTGCCATAAAAAGTCAGAATCATAGTTTGGATTTTCTATTACCTTTTTATGCTTTTCCAAAATTTTAACTGCTTGAGATGTTCTCATAATTACATTTTTTAAAGTTATTAATTATAATAATTCAGCGAAGCCCTGCTGTAGCGGCTATTTAACATTATAGCTGTTATCTTCCAAAAAAACAAGTAGCTTAGAATATACAAATCAAACCTGTTTATGGATAATAATAATGTTTTGTAGCTTTATAAAGTAGAAGCCGAAAAATATAATAAGACCAGAGAAATCCATTGGAAAATGAATATTGCTATTTGGACAGTTGCGACAATAGCTATTTATGCTAAAATCAAATCAGAAATACGAGTTTTTTGTTTATGCGCTGAGATTTTAGCCGGATTGATTTTTCTTGTTATTCATGGGTTATTTATTCTTGAAATTCATGGTTCTTTAAGAAGGAGCTTGATTAGAATGAGAAATATGGCTGACAATATTCTTCAAAATCGCCAGACTAATATTTTAAATTTTAGCTTTTTTGACAACCCGCAACATCCCATTCCGTGCAGATGGGAATTTTTACAATTAGCGATTTCGGCAACATTGATGGTGATTTATATTTCAATCCGAAAATAATATACTATAACTATAAACTATTGCTTATGAAAAGCATTGAAGAATGTCTCGACATGATTTTGGAAGACTTGGTAAAAAATTGGGACAAACCTGAAAATAAAAGAGATTTTCTAAAAGCAGAAGATTTATTAAACAGATTTGAGCTCCCAGACATGATGCGCAAGCATGAATTTTTCATTCGTTTAGTGAAGAAATTAATTAAAGAGGGATATGCTGAAGAACTTGTTGCTTTACATAATCCACAAAGCTTAGACCATTTTCAAGACGAAATATTAATAACTATTGAAGGGTATCACTTTATATTAAGTGGAGGATATGTAAATAAAGCTATGAATCATAATCTGGAAAAATCAAAGAACGAGGTAATAGCATCTTCCCCACTTGTATTAAATCGCTTGACGAAGCGCTTGATTTATGCGACAGTTGGGGCGGCGG
>DATKNN010000042.1:0-63945 GCA_035541355.1 Puia sp.
CGCCAGCAGCGGTTCGGCACATGGCCTCGGCCTGCATATCATCCGCGACCTGGCCAGGGCAATTCATTGCAGCATCAGCGTAAAAGCAGAGGAAACAACAGGAACAGAGTTTATTGTTTCTCTGTAATGTATTTCATATTCTCTGATGTCTTTATCTGCAATCCGGTTCTACTAATTCAGCGTAGTTTATATTTGCAATTAATCAAGAAGCTACTGGGCGTATGGCTGGCCTACGCCGCTGTTTTTTGTAGCTTGCAGCTACACATCATGGTTTGAAAATTTTGCGTTTTAACAGGCACAGCCTGCAATGAAAGAAGGGCGTAGGCACAGCCATACGCCCAGTGAATGCGATCATAAAAATTAAGAACAACCTACGGCGAGTGTGGGAAGCGGGTGGTCGACTGCACAGTTTTAAAACTATCAATGATATGATCATTGTATTTTATTATTATATTCATGTACGCTTCTATAAATAGAACCAAATGAAATTAAACCTGTTTATTGCAACGCTCATCGTGTTATTCATTCACCCGATAAATATTAAGGCGCAATCAAATTGGCAACAGGGTTATATAATAGCCAATAATGGAGATACAGTTAAAGGTTATATCGGCTTTAAAGATTCCCGGGTAAACCCAGGCGTTATAAGTTTTTCAGTCAACGAAGATAAAAAACAAGCTAAATTCTATAAGGCCGGTGAAATAAAAGGCTTTATGATTGAAGGTGAAACGCCGTACACTTCTTATGTCGGGGACATCAGCACAAACAGTACCGATTTGGACCACCTGGTGTACACCAACGATCCCAGGCTTTCCAAAATGAGTTTTTCCAAAACAGATAGCATTTACCTGAGGCAATTGGTACAAGGCAAAATAAGTTTGTACGAGTCATTTGATTTTAAATCTCATTATTTTTTGCAATATTCCGATGGCAGAATTTTCGAATTGCTAAATATGTTTTACCTGGTAAGTGCAGCACATGATTATAAATTAAATGATAAAGTATACCAAAGGCAAATTGATTCATTTGTTATGGCGAATAAAATCAATTTGACTGAACCTGATGAGCTGCAAAGGATAAATTACCGAAGGGATGATTTGGCGCAATTGGTTACAAAGCTAAATTCCGGCAATTTCGGTTGGACGAAACCGGTTCGATATCGTTCAAGAAAGTTGGAGCAAAGGATAGGTGTTGGTGCAGGTGTATTTTTTTCGAATCTAAAATATTCAGGTCTGTACATTTTAGTAACCAGCACTGGCAATGATATTGGACCATTGATATGGTTGCACTATGACTTCTCTGGTTTTATCAATTCCAACAAATTCTTTGGGAGAATAGAAGGGCAATGGCAGCAAATAAGTTTAACCGCCAACAGTCAAAATGATAAAAACTCTGCAAAAATTCAGAACCTGAGTATAATTCCATCAATCAACTATTCTTTTATTAAAAACAAATTGCTAGAGTTGTATGCTGGTTTTGGGGTAAATATTAATCTCAACATAAAAAATTCCGGACCTACGTGGAGTTTTACGACTAAAGTATACGATTCAAGCAATAACTCTTATAACCTGGTTGAATATTATGACGAACATCCGGTAAGAAGCATTTGGCCTGATATTAGATTAACAGCCGGTATAATTTTTATAAAAAATTTTGAGGCAAGTGTAGGTTACGATTTCAAATCATCTATAAGCTCAATTGGCAGCGCCGGAAATTTAAGGATACAATACCTGAGTGCAAGGCTTGCTTACATTATATCCATTTAAAACCGGGAAAGCACAACCAACATCAACTCAAATGATTTTCAAAATCTAGTGCGCTTATGATCTTTCTAAATAGCGTGATCACTAATAAAAGCATAAGTTTTGCAGTACCCCATTGTTTAAATAATTTGTAAAGCGGTTATTAAACTATATTCAGCAAACAAGATTTAATGTTGAGATTGGATAAAAACGAAATACGAACCTGTGCCTCCCTAATTCAGCGTAGTTTATATTCACAATTAATCAAGAAGCTACTGGGCGTATGGCTGGCCTACTCCGCTGTTTTTAGTAGCTTGCAGTTACACATCATAGTTTAAAAATTTGCGTTTTAGCTGACGCAGCCTGCACTTGAAGAACGGCGTAGGCCAGCCATACGCCGAGTGAGTTTGATTATTAAATTTAAGAACAAGCTACGATGAGTGTGAGCATACCGGGCAATATGTTCTGCCTGTTTACAAAAGCTCAGGCACAAACACCACTTTAGCAATTCATGAGCGTTTATTTCATAAAATCATCAATAAGTGAACACAGACAACTACACTATTTTGCATACAGGAACGTTTTAGTTCAGGTGTTAACAAAATGTTTTTCAAACTGTCAAATTTAAAATAATGAAGAAAACCTGTATTGCATGCACTGCCCTGGCATTGTTTATTATTTCTTGTAGCAAAAACAACCCAAACTCTGTACAGCAGAATGCCCAGGATACGCTCCATAACTGGAAAAAGATAACAGTTACCAAGGACAAACCCATTATTGATATATGGTTTACTTCTGCCTCCACCGGCTTTATCATCGCAAACAGCTTCATCATCTATCAAACCAAGGATGGAGGGTACAGCTGGGATTCCATTCCAGCAACCCGCTCAGCCTCTCCTTTGATCAATCTTTTTTTTCAAAGCCCCCAATACGGATTTGCACAGAGCACTTCTTATATACTATTCACCGGCGATGGTGGTGAGACCTGGGTGCGAAAACCAATTCCCACCCAAGGCGCACTTACATTTTCATTTCCCACCCCATCCACCGGGTTTTATAATGACATTGTCTTCGGGCTTTATAAAACCACAGACACCGGTAATAACTGGATCAATGTGTATCATGATCCTAATGGCCAGGCTCAGGTCTATAACAGTTATTTTATAGACGATATGAAGGGATTTGTGATCACAGGTCTCGGGACTGTCGCCAAAACCGATGACGGTGGAGCCAGCTGGATTCAAAAAGCAATAAATATTATCAGCCCAGCTATCAACTCCGACGAATACGATCTCATGCAGTTTGTGGATTCTCTAACCGGGTATTTCCCCTGCCAGTACGGGCTCTTCAAAACAACCGACGGAGGAATCACCTGGAACAATATTTTTGCCAAAGGCGGCCGGTTAAATATCATTAAGGCGTTGGACATGAGTAATGCATACTATATGTCAGATTCTGCTATTTACAAAACAACGGATGGCGGAAAAACCTGGACAACAGATTGCCGATTAGGTGCCGAGTCATTTCTTAGCATGAGCTTAATCAATGTAAACACAGGATGGGCCTGCACTTCAAAAGGGTCTGTGCTAAAGCTGGGACAATAACTGTTTTTATCTTCAAATGGCCCAAGTATAAAGTATAGCCGATGCAAAGTTCACTTATACCTGACCACCCCTGAAAACTTGACTGCTGTTGTAAGCTCCCCACACTCGGCATAGATTGCAGTTGCAAATAATATGGTCTTTGCCCATAGTTTTTGTGTTGATGAAAGAAGGAACGAAACGGTTTCAGGATTTAGAAAGAAGTGTGAAAGGCATCAACACCAGAATGTTGGTGAAAGAGTTGAAGCAATTGGAAGAAAATGGGATTGTCGTCAGAGAAGTTTTTGCCGAAGTTCCGCCAAGGGTAGAATATTCACTAACGTCAAAAGGTCTTGCGTTGAAAAGTGTTTTGTCAGAAATGAGGTCTTGGGGAAATAAATTTGTTGATTTTTGAGTTGTCGGTCGGCGGTAGGTTTGCCGCTCACATCGAAGCATTGGCGGTAATTTTATCTTGACACAATGTGACAAGTTTTCAGCCCGTTTATTTGTAATAAAACCGGACACTACTGTATCAAAAACGAACTTACTTTCAAATATCTGGTATATTGATCTAATTGATTGTCAAAAAAGAAAAATAGCGGCACTTTATTAGTATTGAGTAAGTATAAAGCAGTTCGAAGTATGTTTAAAAATTATTTCAAAACCGCATGGCGTAATCTTGTTCAGAATAAGATTTACGGCGCTATCAATATTATGGGTCTTGCTATTGGCCTGGCAAGTTTTATTATTATACTCTTGTATTTTAATTACGAATTAAGTTATAATAAATGGGATGCTTCTTTAAAAAGAGTATATAAAGTAACAACGCGATCAGATGAAGAAATTATGAGTGGCAACCCTGCACCGCTTGGCAATTTTCTTCAGAATAAGTTACCTGAAATAGAGGCTGCCACTACCATTCAGCAATATGGAAGTTTTTCCATTCTCTTAGGTGTTGGAGATAAAAAAATATATCAGACGGGTGGTGTTCGGGCAGATTCCACTTTCTTTCAAGTTTTTCCTTATAAACTTATTACCGGAGATGCTGCTACCGCTCTTAATAAACCCAATGCTATTGTAATCAGTAAAGAACTTTCGGAAAAATTATTTGGCAAACAGGATCCTGTAGGTAAAACCATTAAATTTTATAATTCTTTTGACCTCGAAGTGACAGGCGTGTTTCAGCAGCCGGATAAACCATCTGATCTTACGGCAGAATTTATAAACCGTGATCCGTTTGAAAAACAAAATATGTTTTGGGAAAACATGTCATTTGAAACATACATAAAATCAAAACATGAAGTAGCAATTGATAAACTGGAAGCACAGGCTGATGATGTTTATTATAATGAACGTTTAAAAAAAGATAACCAGTCATTATCTTCTTTCAGAAAAGCAGGGCATACGGCAGGCCTCTTTATTGATTCGTTTGAGAACCTGCACAACTTTCCAAAATTTGCAACCAGTAATTTTAAAACAGTTTCTGCAATATTATTGCTGGCTGTATTGCTGCTGCTTAGCGGAGCTATTAACTTCAGTAATTTATCCATTGCTGCTTCAGTGAGAAGGGCAAAAGAAATTGGTGTGAGAAAAGTGTTGGGCTCACCGCGTAAACAACTGATCTGGCAATTTATTGGTGAAATCGGATTGCAATGTGTTATCAGCCTTTTAATTGCTTTAGTATTGGTACAAACGATATTGCCTTACTTCAATAAGCAATTCAATATTGATATGTCTTTGTTTCATTCATCGGGGGCACTATCTATCGCATGGCAAATTACTTTATGTCTTTTATTGGTGATTATTCTTTCCGGTTTATACCCATCTGTTTTTCTTTCCAATTATAATATCAATAAAGTATTAAAAGGCGACTATTCCAGGGGAACAAAAGGCAGATCTTTAAGAAATGCATTGATCGTGGTACAGTTTGTGGTTTCCGCTTTTTTTGTGATTGCGACAATTGTAATCAGCAGCCAGATGCATTATATGCAATCAAAAGACAAAGGTTTTTCCGGAGAACAGGTAATGCGAATCCAGGCGATGCAAAAAACAAGGGATAATGATTTTGATGTTGTAAAAAATCAATTGCTCTCTATTCCCGGTGTGGAGTATGTATCAAAATCTACATCGGTACCCGGCGATGGCATCAGGAGCCGCTTTGATACTTCTTCCAATGAGTTTACATATAATGGCAAACCATGCAGATTGGTTTCGGTAAAAGTGAGCACAGATTATTTTAGAACAATGAATATTCCTTTACTATCAGGAAGAATGTTTAATGATGAAAGCTCAGATCAAAACACAAGAAGCGCTGTGATTAATGAAACAGCTGCAAAGAGATTGAATATGACGAGCCCATTGGGAACAAATATTTTCTTTGGTGATTGCGATTCGGTACCTGTGCAAATAGTTGGTGTAGTGAAAGATTGTAATACCGATGGATTTGAAGCATCTATTCAACCTGTAGTGTATACAATAGGAAATAAAGCATGTGCATTTCAATCTGGCGGAGCAATTTTAGTAAAATTTAAAGGCGATCATATTCAGCAATCTGTTGCATCATTGGTTCAGTTATGGAAAAAAATTGAGCCGGATTTCCCGATTCAATATTCATTCATCGATGAAAATTTTCAAAATCTTTTTGCATCGTATCAGCGTTTGGAAACAATCATCAATTTCTTCGGGATGATCGCTTTATTTATTTCGGCGATGGGACTGTTTGCTTTAACTGCTTTTTTGATGAGCCAGCGAACAAAAGAAATAGGAATTCGAAAAGTACTGGGTGCTACTGCTGGTAATATTGGCGTATTGCTGAGCAAAAATTTTGTAACCCTTGTTTTTACGGCAGTATTGATTGCAACCCCGATAGGCTGGTGGGCTGCCAATGTTTGGCTGGAGCGGTTTGCATATCATATTAATATTGGTGCATGGATATTTGTTGCAGCTGCAATAGCAATGATTGTAATAGCCATTATAACCATAAGTTTTCATGCCATTAAAGCTGCCATTGCCAATCCTGTGAAGAGTTTGAGAATGGAATAACAGCCGCCCCAACCCCGCCAAAGTGGGGCTTAAGAAGGCTTATAACATGAAACAGCAACTATTTTTAGAAACGTAAATTTTCCCGCTTTCGGGAAATTAAAGGGGGCTTATGTTTGAAAATTATTTGCTGGTCTCTAGGCGAAATTTCCGGCGGAATAAGGTTTTTTCTCTTATCAATGTGATCGGTTTGTCAATTGGTATAAGTGCAGCATTTGTTATTTATATAGTCGCCAACTATGAATTCAGTTTTGATACATTTGAAAAAGATGGGGACAGAATTTATCGTATCGTCCTTGATATGGAAATGCGGAGGACTCTCCTATGTATTTTTATGTCCCGCCAGTATTGAAGCAAACCGCATGTTGCCTGCAGGCAATTACTTATTTGCATTATCTAATAAGTCGGGGTTAATGTATTGTCCAACCTCGCCTTTTAATATTGTTCTTATGTTTGAAATTTTATATCCTGATAATAGTTTCGTTGCTTCAATTCCAAAGACGACGTAAATTGTGTCCTTAAAAAAGAAATTGAGATACCCGCACAATGATTTTTTGTCTGAGTTTGTTGGTTTGTCATTTTCGAAAACATACTTTGATTTTTTAATTTTTGTCTATTCAATACCGAGTTTCTCGCCTTTACGTAAAAGCCTGTCAAATTCTTTTTTGTTTTCCGTATCGCCAGAGTCAGCAAATTGCTTCCTCATTTTTATAAGTCTTTCTTTCTCTGTTTCAGGAATACGGTGTTTTAAAATAATCTTGCATCAACTCTTTATAGTCCGTTGTGTCAATCAAAAGTTCTTTATATCTATCAAAATTTTTTGTTTTGAAAGCGATGATAATTTTTTCTGCCAAGTCCGCCGGTTTTTGCGTCTGTCCGGTAGAGTTGACTGTCGTTATAATAGTAGCTACCATGAAAAGTAAAATTTTTTGCATGGTGTTGTAATTGCTTTGCCGCTAACGACCGAGTATTTGCGAAGGCAGGGAATTCATTGATTATCCAGCCCGGTACAAATGCCCATTTGAAAATATGTTGTTGACGTTAAATACAAAAGCTGATAGTTATTCGTCAAGCCAGAACTGAAGTTGATGGATAGCTGAAGTTGAAGTTTGACTTACTGTCCGCCTATATAACGCCAATGCGCATGTTGACCGTAGTGCTAATTTCGGAAAGATGTTATTTCTCATTTACTGTTGATGGTGGGATGATACCACACATCCTTAGATAGACTGCAATTTGCCCATAATGCTCATTCGAATGCGTCAGCGCATAAAACGCTAAGTCGAGGTGCGGCAACTTACGCCATCTAAATTGAATCATATCCATTTCATTTTTGTCTGTCAATGTAGCAATTCCATCAACGGTGACCCGCATGTAAATTGGGATTTAGCCCGTTTGAAAACCTTTAGGTTTTCGCAAGAAAAATAATAAGCCAAAACTCTTCTCCATTTTTGTACACTTTTAAGATGATGAAATTAGGTTGGCGAACAGCTAAATCACCTACTACAATTCTTACAAAGTCTTAATAGAAAATCGTTTATGTCGTTTCCGGTGAGTAGTTGTAAAAAAACTTACTATACTCAACGAATTACTCACTGAAGTTTGCTGTAAAACGGTGTAAAAGCAGGTTATCTCGAAAATGAAAAAGCCCGCCAACACTGAGTTTCGCGAGCTTTGCTTATTTGAGTTTACTTAAAATAGCCGATTTCAGCGGAGAAGGAGGGATTCGAACCCCCGTTACACTGTTGAGGCGTAAAACTGATTTCGAGTCAGTCCCGTTCAACCACTCCGGCACTTCTCCATTTTTTACTTCATAAAAGCCTGCTAAATTATTTAAAAAAAGGGCAATGAAAAAATGAAGAGATGCAAGCCATCGCGCATTAACCACATAGATTAATAGCAATAAACCCTACAATAACAAAGTACTTTCACGCGTTATAGAAGAAACGGTCCTTAAAATCCAATCATCCAATTTATGTGATATGAACAAGAATTATGAAAAACTGAAGAAAAAGGCTGCTGCGAAAGTGTTGAAAAGCCTTTATACGAACGAACATTGGTTTGATACTACTTCATCAAAAAAAAAATCTACAAAAAATTATCTCTTCATCCCGATTTTTGATATTGCACAGGCTTCAAGAAGCTATAACCTCGAAACTGTAAAAGACGCCTGTTACCTGCTGCACCAGAATAATCATGTAAACATATGGGGAGATGATTACGATTCCCGCGCTATGCTGGTACAGTTATCAGAAGAAGGCATCAGAGCCCACAAACAATCTTTTTACGGAAACGATTTGGAATCATTTTTCAGAAAAGGATTGACTTATGTAGCTGCAACTGTAATGCTGATGGCACTTATTATCGGAATCAATAAATACAATTCAAATTTCAAAGTTGTAAAAAACGTTTTATACCGCAGCACAAGTAAGAACTAATTGTAGTTATTAATAATAAAGCGCAGGTAAAAAACTTCAGTTCAAAAACTGATTCTTTTCTTTTTTTATTTCCCGCAGCATTTGTCCGAAATTGAATTTCCTGTATAGTGCCGTAACACAATGTGCGATGCGTTTTGCTTTTGTTGCTTCGGTTTTGGCTGATTTTATCCAGTTGCTGAAATAATTCTGGTGGTGAAATGGAAGCTGTCTGAAAAAGGTTAATGCACCGGGTTCATCTTTTAGGCATTCCATGAACTTGGCAGGCGGCTGAGGTTTTTTATTATCTATTTCAATTTGAACAGCAATTTTTGCACCTTTGGTTTTCCTGACCGCTTTTCTCATCGCTCCGTTTAACGCCATAATAAAATCACCTCCCCCCATGGGTAACAAACTCACTGATTTTATTTCATGATCATCCAGCTTTCCTTTTACGCGAAATGATTTTTTATTGCCCGGTTTTAACTGCTGCGCAATTTTTGAAGATATTTTTATATAGCTCCACCCGGTTTTTTCACCTTGCTTATCGAATTGCAATATGGTTGCCGAAAACCTTATCATACGGCTCAGGCTAATTCCTTTAAAATACTATTTGCGCCTTTGTCCATTAACGATTGCAAAAAACCGGTAACAGCAGCGGCAAATCCATTAATCATTACCAAATCGTGCTGCCAAAGTTTTTGATTGGCAAGAACAGTATTTACTACTTTCTCCGCATTGTTTAATTTCCAGGTATCATAAAAATAAGAAGCTGATTCATCATTAATTAAATATTTACGCCCATTTAATTCCCCGTAATATTTATGATCACTCACTTCAACGGCTTTCATAAATAAAAAATAAGCTGCAAACCCCAATGCTATGTGCTGCGGGATTTTTTTAAAGCGGTCCACATATTTTATTAATGTGGGCACATTCCGCATATTCATTTTTGAAGAATACTGCAGCGTAATGCTTAGCCATTGGTGTTCGATAAATGGGTTGCGGAACCTGTCTAAAACTTTTAATGCAAAATCGTTGGCCTGTTCAATGGAAATATTTTTTTCCTGTATAGCCGGCGCTATTTCCTCAAGCATCAATTTGCTGATGAAATCAAAAAATAATTCATCGCGCATTGCCTGTTTTACGGTAATAAACCCTGCAAGATGAGCCAGCCCACAGCTCAATGTATGCGAGCCATTTAACAATCTCAGTTTCAACTCACGGAACAAGGTTATATCAGGGGCAATCACCACACCGCTATCTGCCTTACTAAAAGATAAAACAGTTTTCACTTTTTCGTCCGCTGATTCAATGGCCCAAAGCCGGTAAACTTCCGACATGATCATGAGGTCATCACGATAACCATATTTTTCTTCCATCTTGGCTTGTTCAGTCACGCTTAATTTTCCCGGCACAATTCTGTCGACAAGTGAATTACAAAAATAATTTGCCTCCTTCATCCACTGGGTAAAACCATTATCCAATTTATTTTGAAGAGAAAGTTCAAACAATATGGAAAACAGTTTGTCCCCGTTATTCGGGATTAGCTCTGTAGGAATAATGACCATGCCTTTTGTTTTGTCGCCTTTAAAAAACCGGTAACGCTCGTACAAAAAAGCCAGCAATTTGCCGGGAAAAGAAGCAGGGGGCGAATCATGTATATTGTCATTAGTTAATACCAAACCTACTTCAGTGGTGTTCGATATGACCATTTCCATTTCAGGTTTCGAAGCACATTCCAGGATTTCAGCCCATTGCTGCTTTGCGGAAAGCACCCGGCTGATAGATGCGTTCACCATATTTTCTTCTATGGTAGTGCCGTTTTCAATACCTCTGACACAAAGCGTATATAAACCATCCTGCTTATCAAAAGTATCAGCGCCCGCACTGTCAGTTGATTTCACGACTACAATCCTGCCGTTAAAAATTTTGTTTTTATTTGCCTTGTCAATAAAATAATCGGTTAAACCACGCAGCAAAACACCGGTGCCAAACTGTAAAACTTTTTCAGGTAATCTAAAAATATCCGTACCCGGCAATTCTATTCCCTTTGGGGAAATTTGCCCGATTGATTGTTTTGATAATTGCATAATCATGTATTGCTCCCGATCCTGACCGTTCCGGGAAGCCACAAATTAAGAAGATTAGATCAATCATGAGCTTTTAAAGGCTTTGACGTGAAAAGCAGATATACATCACCGTAAATAGACGATACCAGGAAAAAGCTGCAAAGATTATTATGCTTTATAATATTATAGTTCACAACGGTCAGCTAAAAAGTTGATAATTGTCACCTTCATTTTAATTCATAGTTACTATATTCGTGTAAATCCATTGGTTCATGGGTGCTTCATCACTTATTGTTTTAATTATTGCTGCCGTCGCCTTTTCAGGCATTGCCATTCTTCTTTCAAAATTTGTTTTAAAAGCAACAACCAACAAACAAAAGGGAGAGCCTTATGAATGCGGTATCCCTACCAAAGGGGAAACCTGGATGCAGCTGAATGTGGGTTATTACCTTTTCGCACTCATATTTTTGATATTTGATGTAGAGTTGGTTTTTTTATATCCCTGGGCGGTAGTCGCTAAAAAAGCAGGTTGGATTGCCCTTACAGAAATCATTATTTTCTTTTTTATATTATTTATGGGCTTTTTATATGCGCATCGCAAGGGCGCATTAAAATGGATGTAATTAACGTATGAGGAATGCATATTTAATAAGCTGATTTGTTGAAAAGTTGACAGAATGGTCGAAGAAAAAAATAAAACTGGTAATTTTCCCGGCCAGGTACACAACCTGCCGGGAGGGGGAGTTGTGCTCAGCAAGCTCGACGATGTGATCAACTGGGCAAGGTCTAATTCTCTTTGGCCATTAACATTTGCCACCAGCTGTTGCGGAATTGAAATGATGGCCGTAGCCTCCGCCAAATACGATTTTTCAAGGTTTGGATTTGAAGTAGCAAGGGCAACCCCCAGGCAAGCTGATGTAATCATTATTGCAGGCACCATTGTTAACAAAATGGCCCCTGTTTTAAAAAGATTATACGACCAGATGGCTGATCCGAAATATGTAATTGCGATGGGTGCATGCGCTATTAGCGGAGGGCCTTTTTTTTATAATACTTATTCTGTGGTTAAAGGTGCAGATCATGTTATTCCGGTTGATGTGTACGTAGCAGGTTGCCCACCAAGGCCGGAAGCGTTACTGCATGCATTAATTACACTTCAGCAAAAAATAAAGAGCGGATTAACACGTGAACAGATTAGAACAGGCAAAGATTAGATATGTTGAATGAAGAGCTAAAACAAAAAATTACAGAACTGCTTCCTGCAGTTACATTCGAGGAAGGGGGTGAATGGCTGAATATACACCTGGATGCAAACACCTGGGTACCCGCAGTGCAAACATTGCGCTATAATGAATTTTTATCATTCGATTACCTTTTTTGCTTAACCTGTGTTGACTGGAAAACACATTTAACCATGGTGTACCATTTCAGCTCCACCAAACACAGGCATAATGTTGTTGTAAAAATTAAGCTCGACAGAAATAAACCTGAAATTGAAACAGTGAGCCTAATCTGGCGTACTGCTGAATTTCATGAACGGGAAGTATATGAAATGTTTGGCGTCGTTTTTATCAACCATCCTGATTTAAGGTTATTGATCTTACCTGACGGATGGGAAGGGAAAAACCCGCTGCGAAAAGATTTTGAAGACCCCGTGAATATGATAAAACTGTGAACAATAAATAATGAACAGGAGGTGAAGAACAGCGAGGTTGGAAAAACTCCATCGTTCCTTGTTTTATATTCGATATTCCCAAAATGTATCGTGAAACTGAAATATTAAATCGTTCTGATCAAAACCCGTCACAGGTTGGTAGTGATGCGGGTGATTTTATTATCAATGTAGGCCCGCAACATCCGGCTACACACGGTGTGTTACACCTGGTCATTACGTTAAACGGGGAAACCATCAAAAAAGTAGAACCTCATCTTGGGTACATCCACCGCTCCATTGAAAAAATGTGCGAAAGCCTTACTTACAGGCAGTTCATTTACGTCACCAGTCGTATGGATTATTTGTCTGCACATATTAATAACCATGCCTGTGCATTATGCGTGGAAAAAGGATTGCAGGTGGAAATTCCGCAAAGGGCGCAGGTAATAAGGGTAATGATGGATGAGTTGACAAGATTGGCCTCGCACGAATTATGGTGGGGAGCTATGGCCATGGATCTCGGCGCTTTCACGCCTTTTTTTCATGCATTCAGAGAGAGGGAAACGATTAACGATATTATGGAAGAAACCTGTGGCGCAAGGCTAACAATGAACTATATGGTGCCGGGCGGCGTGATGATGGATATTCATCCCCATTTCCAAAGAAGGGTAAAAGATTTTATACAACTCTACAAAAAGAAAATTCACGAATACGATGAGTTGGTAACCGGCAATATTATTTTCCAAAATAGGATGAAAGGCGTGGGTATTTTATCCGCCGAAGATGCCATTTCATACGGTTGCACGGGGCCTGTTGCCAGGGGTAGCGGAGTGAGTTGCGATATCAGGAAGTATTATCCTTATGACGTATACAACAAAGTACAGTTCGATGAAATTCTTGAAACAGGCTGTGATTCTTTCGCACGGTATATGATACGCATCAGGGAAATGCATCAGTCTATAAAAATAATAGAACAATTGATCGACAATATTCCTGAAGGTGATTTCCTGGCGAAAACAAAAGCTGTTTTGAAGCTGCCCAAAGGAGAATTTTATCAGAAAGTGGAAACGGCCCGCGGAGAACTAGGAGTATATATTATCAGTGAAGGAGGAACAACACCTTACCGGATCAAATTCCGCTCACCTGGTTTTTCGAATTTATCTGTACTCGATCATATTGCGCGAGACAGCAAGATCGGGGATTTAATTGCCATGATGGGCACACTTGACCTGGTAATACCGGATATTGACCGGTAAGTTGATTTGAAAAGTTGATTTGTTGAATGGCTATTGAAAAAAATAAATAGAAAACAAACACCCGACCCTCACTTTGCAGGAAGGGAACAAGGCTTATGTGGAGTTTCAGCAACATAGCAAATAAGATTCATGAATTGTTGAGCAAAAACCTCAACCCAACACTCACATTCATTATTGAAATGGTAATCGCGGGTGTTGCTGTAATTGGCCTCTTTGCCGTTTTGGGATTGGTATTGGTAATTATGGAAAGAAAAGTTTCGGCGTGGATACAAATAAGGCTTGGCCCGAACCGTGTTGGCCCAAAAGGAATTTTTCAATCCCTTGCAGATACATTGAAATTACTCGTAAAAGAAGGGTTGACTCCTTCCGGCGCAGATAAATTCCTGTTCAACTTCGCTCCTTTTATTGCTATGATTGTAGCCATGTTGCTGATGGCACCTATCGCTTTTGCAAAAGATTTTCAGCTATGGGATATGAACATCGGTGTACTTTACGTCTCCGCAATTTCATCTCTAACGGTTATCAGTATCCTGATGGCAGGCTGGTCGAGCAACAATAAATTTTCATTACTTGGCGCTATGCGCAGCGGCGCACAAATTGTAAGTTATGAATTGTCAGCTGGGCTTTCTGTACTTACCATAGTGGTATTCACCGGCAGCCTGCAGGTTTCAGAAATTATTCAATCGCAGTCGAACGGATGGTGGATTTTTAAAGGACATATTCCGGCTATCATTGCATTCGTTACATTTATTATTGCGGTGACTGCCGAAACCAACCGCGCTCCTTTTGATCTGGCAGAGGCCGAATCGGAGCTCACTGCCGGTTTCCATACGGAATATTCAGGAATGAAGTTCGCTTTGTTCTTTCTGGCTGAATATGTGAATGTGTTCATCGTTTGCGCAATAGCAGCAACTCTTTTTCTAGGCGGATGGATGCCCTTCCATATCAGCAACTGGCAGGGTTTTAATCATGTTATGGATTTTATTCCTTCCAGTATGTGGTTCTTTGGCAAAACCTTTTTCCTGATATTCGTCATTATGTGGTTCAGGTGGACCTTCCCGCGTTTGCGCATTGATCAGTTACTGAACCTGGAATGGAAATATCTTTTACCCATTACTATGATAAACTTATTATTAACTACTGCCGTTGCTATATTAGGCTGGCATTTTTAGCTCATAGCTGATAACAATGTTTATAACGAACTATATAAAAAATATCTGGAATGCGTTGAAATCGCTGGCAACAGGGATGAAACGCACATTATATTATTTTACCCATCACAAGGAAATTATCACCCAACAATATCCTGACAACCGCGACACCCTTAATCTGCCTGACCGTTTTAAAGGCGAAGTCGTGATGCCGCACAATGAAAATAACGAACATCGCTGTACCGGCTGTACTGCCTGCGAACTGGCATGCCCTAACGGAACCATTAAAGTGATTACGAGGTTTGATATAACTGCTGACGGCAAAAAGAAAAAGGCAATCGACAAACTGGTTTATCACCTGGAGTTATGTACCATGTGCAATCTGTGTATCGAAGCCTGCCCGTCTGATGCTATTAAGATGGCACAGACTTTTGAGCACAGTGTGTTTGACAGGAACCAACTGACAAAAATTTTAAATAACCCGGGATCGAAAATTATGGAAGGAGTGGAATAATGAACGGATCAACAATCATATTTTATTTGCTTGCCGCACTGACATTAGTTTGCGGATTACTTTCCGTTTCAACCCGGCAAATATTCCGCGCAGCTATTTATTTGTTATTTACCTTAATCGGTATTGCGGGCATTTACTTCTGGCTCGACTATCAGTTCATTGCTGCGGTGCAGATTGTGGTATATGTGGGGGGAATTGTTGTGCTGATCATATTTTCTATCTTTTTAACACAGCAAACGGGCGAAAAATTACCTCAGCAAAGGCTGGGAAGAAAAATATTTTCAGCGCTGGCGGTATTTTGTGCATTTGCATTTACCATGTTACAGGTTTATCAAAACGACTTTACGGAAGCCCCCACAGAAGGGTTACCACCTTCCATTCAGAATATCGGCAAGCTGATGCTGAGCACGCAAAACGGCGGCTATGCATTGCCGTTTGAACTAGTTTCCATGCTGTTGCTGGCAGCAATGATCGGATGCATTGTAATCGCCATAAAAAGTAAAGAAGAAGCAAAATGACGGAACCCGGATTATACCATATATTATTTATCAGCGCCGCTCTTTTTTTTATCGGGGTGTATGGTTTTTTTACGAGAAGAAACCTGATTACGATGCTGATGAGCGTTGAGTTGATACTGAACAGTGTCAACCTGAACTTCATTGCATTCAACAAATACCTGTGGCCTGAAAAAATGGAAGGTTTGTTTTTTACATTATTCATTATTGCCATAGCAGCAGCAGAAGCAGCAGTAGCTATCGCCATTATTATTAATGTTTACCGCAGCCATAGTTCCATTGATGTAGAAAAAACGGAAGAAATGAAATACTGATCAATGCCAAACACCACGTTCATACTATTCATACTATTGTTACCACTGGCAGGCTTTGTGCTGCTTGGGCTTTTCGGCAGAAAATATATAAAAAATATTTCCGGCATAATAGCCACCTTATTATTACTGGCAACGTTCCTGCTTTCGCTTCACACAACATGGCATTATTTTTTTGACTATGGAAAAGTTCATGATGTATATGAAAAGCTGATACCGGTAAAATATACCTGGCTTGAATTTTCAAATGGACTTTCCATCGATATGGGTGTGTTACTCGATCCGATTTCTGCGATGATGCTTGTGGTTGTAAGTTTTGTTTCCTTAATGGTCCATATTTACAGCCTTGCTTATATGAAAGGAGAAGAACGGTTTTCTACCTATTATGCATTTTTAGGCTTGTTCACTTTTTCTATGCTTGGGCTGGTCATTGCATCAAACATTTTCCAGATTTATTTCTTCTGGGAACTCGTTGGCGTTTCGTCATTTCTGCTCATCGGTTACTATTATGACAGGCCTGGCGCTGTTGCTGCCTGTAAAAAAGCTTTTATAGTAACACGTTTTGCCGATGCAGGATTTTTGATTGGTATTTTAATTCTGTCAAACTATTCCGGCACATTGGATTTTGTAACGCTCATCCAAAAATTAACTTCACCGGATTCAGCGGCATTGAACAATGCATTAAGCGCATCCTTTCTCGGCATATCGGCATTATCATGGGGAATGATTTTAGTGTTCATAGGCGGAGCAGGGAAAAGCGCCATGTTCCCGCTGCACATCTGGCTACCCGATGCTATGGAAGGTCCAACTCCTGTTTCTGCATTGATACATGCGGCAACAATGGTAGTAGCCGGTGTTTTTTTAGTGGCAAGATTATTCCCGATATTTTCATTGTCAGCCCCCGAAGCATTACAGGTTGTTGCCTATGTGGGGGCCTTCTCGGCATTATTTGCTGCTATTATCGCATGTACCCAAACCGACATCAAAAGGGTGCTTGCTTATTCAACCATGTCGCAGATAGGTTATATGATGTTGGCGTTAGGTGTTTCCAAATACGGAGGGGAAGATGGATTAGGTTACACCGCATCTATGTTTCACCTGTTTACCCACGCTATGTTTAAGGCATTATTGTTTTTGTGCGCCGGGGCTGTCATACATTTTGTACATAGTAATGAAATGAAAGATATGGGTGGATTAAGAAAACATTTGCCGGTTACCCATTTAACTTTCTTAATTGCCTGTCTTTCCATTGCAGGCGTTCCTTTTCTCTCCGGCTTTTTCAGCAAAGAAGAAATTTTATCTGCAGCTTATCATAGCAACAGGATGATTTATTGGGCCGGGTTGATTACCTCCGGCTTTACGGCATTTTACATGTTCAGGCTATATTTTAATATTTTCTGGAACAAAGAATTTCATTCACACGGAAAAAATCATGGAGAAGGTGGTTGGGCGATGACATTACCGCTGATACTACTGGCTATCGGGGCAGCATTGGGAGGGTATATTCACTTTGGCAATTATATAACCAGCGATGGCAAGGCATTGGAATCATCCTTCAATCTTCAACTTTCCATTGCACCGGTAATACTTGCTGTTACCGGAATCATAGTGGCCGCATGGCTGTATTTCAAACAAAATAATAAACCTGAAAAAATTGCCGCATCCTTAGGTGTGTTTTACAAAAGCGCTTACCGCAGGTTTTATATTGATGAAATCTATCTTTTCATCACCCAGAAAATAATTTTCAGTATCATCGGAAAAACTTCAGAATGGTTTGACAAAAACATAGTGAATGGCTTGGTCAACTTAACAGCATCAACAACCCAATCAATATCTGAAGGAATTAAAAAATTTCAGTCCGGTAAAGTTCAGCAATATGCTATTTTCTTTTTAAGTGCTGTGATTTTGCTGGCTGTTATGTTTACTTACTTATGGAAATAATTTTTATAAATATTATTTAATGAACCTGCTGTTGCTCATATTAATCCCTTTGCTCACGGCTGTTGCTGTTTTGATATCCCGCAACAAGCAGCAGGTAAAACGGATTTCACTTACAGGTTCGCTTGTACAGATGATTCTGGCTGTTGTTTTATTATCAGCCTTTCGTGAAGCAAGGGCTGCAGACCCATCTTCACCAATGCTGTTTGAGCAGAACCATAGATTATTCGAATCGCTTCATATCCGTTTTCATTTGGGTGTAGATGGCATTTCTGTAGCCATGATATTGCTAACTGCGTTTGTTGTACTTGCAGGAGTGCTGGTATCCTGGAATATAGAAAAGATGACAAAGGAATTTTATTTCCTGCTGATATTACTGGCACTTGGCGCTTACGGCTTTTTTATTTCACTTGATATTTTTGTGCTTTTCTTTTTTCTTGAAATTTCAGTTATCCCGAAATATCTGCTCATTGGTATCTGGGGAAGCGGTAAAAAAGAATATGCAGCGAATAAACTTGCCCTGATGCTGATGGCCGGTTCTGCACTGATTTTAGTTGGTATTCTCGGATTATATTTCAGCAATAATCACGATTTTGATTTATTGAGTTTATCCAGGGCAAACATTCCGGCCCTTATTCAAAAAATTCTATTCCCGTTATTGTTTATCGGCTTCGGTGTTTTCACAGCGCTGTTTCCATTTCATATCTGGGTGCCTGACGGGCATTCATCTGCACCTACTGCCGGTTCTATGTTCCTTGCCGGCATATCCATGAAACTTGGAGGATATGGCTGTTTACGGATTGCGATTTATTTGTTACCGGAAGGTGCTAAAGAATATGCCAACATCATTATAATTCTTTCTGCTATCGGCATTCTATATGGTGCCTTTGTTACCATGATGCAGAAAGATCTTAAATATATCAATGCCTATTCTTCAGTGAGCCATGTCGGTTTCAGTTTGCTGGCGTTGGGTATGCTTACACAAACTGCCATCGTCGGCGCCGTGATGCAAATGGTTTCGCATGGTTTGATGACTGCACTTTTCTTCGCTGTCATCGGAATGATTTATGACAGGACGCATACCAGGATGGTAAATGAAATGGGTGGGTTGCTTAAAGTAATGCCCTTCATCATTACCTTATTTTTTATTGTCGGGCTTTGCTCGCTTGGCCTGCCCGGATTAAGCGGGTTCGTTGCCGAGATGACCGTGCTGGTGGGATCATGGGAAAACAACGATATGATGCACCGCATAGCAACGGTAGCAGCTGCATTGTCGATTGTAGTTACCGCCGTATATATTTTGCGGGCGATTGGATTAACGGCGATGGGCCCCCTAAAAAATCAGTCGCATGATGAATTGAAAGACGCAACATGGAACGAAAAACTGGCAGCCCTCATACTGCTCATCGGCATCCTGGCCATCGGGCTTTACCCGTCATGGCTGAATGATTTGCTGAAACCGGCAGCAGAGTTGATTATGAACAGGATTAAATAAAAAAAAGGTGATGAAGGGGAAGAAAATGGAAGATAAGAGACATAGGTTAGAACACCGAATGATGAAATTGGACCGGCTTCGCAATTTTTCATTCCTTGTCCAATATCCCTTATTTTCTCAGTATTCATTATTCAACATTCCCAAGCAATGACTGAGTTTCTCACATTAATGAAAAGTGAATTGATAGTAACCGCCATCATTTTTATATTATTATTCATAAAAGTGGGCAAAGGCATAAAGAACGAATGGCTGCTGCCATGGATACAGATTTTATTGCTTATTAATTTTATTACAGGTTTCTTTTTCAATAAAGAAGGGGATCTGTTCGGGGCAATGTTCCACACATCGCCATTAATCGCTTTCCAGAAAAACATTTTAAGCTTCGGCGCTTACCTGATTTCATTGTTATGCGCAGACTGGCTCAAAAAAAGCAGGAACCTTGCAGAATTTTTTATGCTCATGCTTTCTGCATTACTCGGCATGTTCTTCCTGGTTTCAAGCGGCAACCTGTTGATATTTTACTTATCCATAGAATTAGCTTCTATCCCGGTAGCCGCAATGGCCAATTTCGAACTGCAAAAAAGATATTCTTCCGAAGGCGCTATGAAAATGATATTGTCATCGGCTTTTTCATCAGGCATATTATTGTTTGGCATTTCATTAATATATGGTGTTACCGGCACCATCAGTTTTGCCGAAATACCGCAACATCTCAATAATTCAGCATTACAAACTGCCGCTTTTATATTTATTTTTTCCGCTTTCGCATTCAAGCTCTCCATCGTTCCATTTCACTTATGGACTGCCGATGTGTATGAAGGGTCCCCTTTCCCTACTGCATCTTTTCTATCCGTTATATCCAAAGGCGCATTTGCATTTATTCTCATCACGGTATTATACAAGGTGTTTCAACCGATACAGGATTTGTGGTATAACCTTTTAATTGCAGTAGCTGTACTAACGATGATCGTCGGCAACCTGTTTGCGCTGCGGCAACAAAACATCAAGCGTTTTCTTGCATTTTCATCCATTGCCCAGGTTGCGTTCATTATTTTAGGCATCAGCAGTAATGATCATGCCGGCATAACAGCTGTTGTTTATTTTGTGTTGATTTATGTTTTTTCCAACCTCGCTGCTTTTGGTGTGGCATCAATCATATCGGGTTATTCAGGCAAAGAAAATATTGATGATTACAAAGGTTTATACCAAACAAACCCTTTTCTCGGTTGGGTATTCACGTTGGCATTGTTCTCGCTTGCGGGGGTACCGCCTACCGCGGGTTTTTTCGGCAAGCTGTTTTTGCTTGCCGCAGCAGGCTCAAGGGCAAGCTACGGACTCATTATCATCGCTGCACTGAACATGGTGGTTTCATTGTATTATTACCTGCGCATTGTGCGGGCAATATTTATCGATAAAAATGAAAACCCGATCGAAAAAATACAGCCCGACAAATCGACCCGGTTCGGGCTCATCATTTGCAGCGGAGGCATTTTATTAACGGGAATATTGAGCTGGGTATATGACTATATTCAATCACTTCATTAACTGAAAATGGCGATCAATAAAAATCATGAATTTGAAGAATTGAACGGTGTGAAATGCGGCATTGTTGAAAGAAATGCAAAACCGGTAAGGGTTTCTTTTCTCAAAGAATTATTGGAACAGAATGGATATACTGTTATTGTCGCTGCTACCCCGCCACCGAAAGCAGCAGCTGTAGCCACTCCTAAAGAAAGTGAGGCAGCAGCTCCCGCCACACCTTCAGCACCCGAAACTTTCACGGTTGGCGTTACTGATTACACCTTCAACCCCATCAACGCTATTTTCGGAAGGATGCTGAAAACAAAAGACGGGCATATTGTAACTCTTGCATACTGGCAGCAGAAAGAATCCGTGAGTCATGATGAAATCCCCTATTTCGAAAATTTGTAAACACAGCCTGCTTTGGTAAAACATCAGGGTTGAATATTATTTGTTCCGCTTTATATTTAATTAACGTAAATCAGAAATGTAAGCTTCCCAAAGTTTGTCCTTTTAGAATTTGAATTAAAATTTATTATGTACCTGAATAGTAAAACAGACTCTGAAACAAAAAAATTTGACAAACTTGTACCTAGTTTCACATTTCCGGAATAGCCCGGGTTAGTTTCTGCCTGAAGTATTTCCCGTTTCTGCAAAAGGGTTGCAATACCCTTCATGAAATTTTGCATAGAACGCCCAACATACGAAAGGCATAACCGAAAACTCATGTACAAAGCGGTTCAACTTATCTAAACCCGGAAAAGCGTTTTATGTGTTGATCATAATCACTCCACGCTGTGACTAAAGTTTGGTTCCGGGCAAAAATCCTGCAATACCTTTTACCTGTTTAATCCTTTTAAATTATGAGCAAGAAAAACATAAAGTCCAAAAAATATGTATATTTTTTTGGCAACGGCAAAGCTGATGGCAATGAATCCATGAAAAATTTACTCGGTGGCAAAGGTGCCAACCTCGCTGAGATGGCAGGTCATCCGAAACTCAGGTTGCCTGTTCCGCCGGGTTTCACTATTACCACCGAAGTGTGTACCTATTACTATGAAAACAAGAAGAAGTATCCGAAGGAATTATCGTCACAGGTTCATGAATCCATTTCAAAAATAGAGAAGATTACCGGTAAAAAATTTGGTGATGAAAAAAACCCATTGCTGGTATCTGTCCGCTCAGGCGCGAGAAAAAGTATGCCCGGAATGATGGAAACGGTTTTAAATGTCGGGTTGAATGAAAACACCATTAAAGGAATTATTGAACAAAGTGGTGACGAACGTTTTGCCTATGACGCTTACCGAAGGCTTATTATGATGTATGCCGATGTAGTTATGGAGAAAGCAGCCGGCATTGAGCCGCACCAAGGAAAAGGCATCCGCAAAATCCTGGATGAAAAATTAGAAGACCTCAAGGAAAAGCGCGGATATCAAAACGACACCGACTTAACTGCGGAAGAACTGAAAGAGCTGGTGAAAGAATACAAAAAAACAATAAAGAAAATTATCGGTAATGATTTCCCTGACGATCCTGCCCAACAACTCTGGGGTGGTATTGGCGCTGTATTCAGCAGCTGGAACGGAAAACGCGCTGTAGAATACCGGCGTATCGAAAAAATTCCCGACGATTGGGGAACCGCAGTGAATGTGCAATCGATGGTATTTGGCAATATGGGCAACGATAGTTGCACAGGTGTTGCCTTCACAAGAAATCCAGGCACGGGTGAAAATCGATTTTATGGAGAATACCTGGTGAATGCACAGGGTGAAGATGTGGTAGCAGGTATCAGAACCCCTGCACCGGTGAATGAATATTCCAAGAACGATCATAGCAGGCACCTGGCTACCCTCGAAAGGTCAATGCCGAAACTGTATAAAGAATTATTCGGATACCAGAAAAAACTGGAACAACATTACAAAGACATGCAGGATATCGAGTTTACGATTGAGAAAGGAAAATTGTATATGCTGCAATGCCGCGTAGGAAAAAGAAACGGAATTGCGGCCGTTCGTATGGCCACAGAAATGTTTGCACAAAAACTGATCGATGCTAAAACAGCGGTGATGCGTGTAGCGCCAAATCAGTTGGTAGAATTATTATTACCAATGATTGACCCCAAAGCAGAACAGAAAAATACGGTAATTGCCAAAGGACTGCCTGCCGGGCCGGGTGGGGCAAGGGGCCGCGTAGTATTTTCTTCGAATGATGCAGTGGAATGGGCCCATAAAGGGGAACAGGTTATCCTGGTGAGAGAGGAAACTTCACCTGAAGATGTGGATGGCATGCACAAATCGCAGGCAATACTTACTTCAAAAGGCGGCATGACATCTCATGCCGCACTTGTAGCAAGAGGCTGGGGAAAATGTTGCATCGTCGGCTGTAATGAAATTGAAATCCATAATGACACGAGAACATTTCATACAAAAAGCGGAGCTGTTGTTAAAGAAGGAGACTGGATAACACTGAACGGAACAAAAGGGTTGGTATATGAAGGGAGCCTTCCGTTAGTGGATATCGACCTGAATAAAAATATCGCTTACAAAAACCTGATGAAGTTTGTAAGCAAAATAAAAGTACTCGGCGTGCGTACTAATGCAGAAACCCCGAAAGATGCATTACAGGGCTTGCAGTTCGGCGCTGAAGGAATCGGATTGTTCCGCACAGAACATATGTTTTATGGAGAAGGCAGTGAAAGGCCGTTATTCCTGTTGCGCAAAATGATCATGAGCAAAACTGAAGATGAAAGAAAAATAGCACTGAATGAATTATATGATTATGTGAAGAAAGATTTTAAAGATACGTTAGAAGTGATGGACGGGCACCCGGTAACTATCAGGTTACTCGATCCTCCGCTGCATGAGTTTGTTCCGCATGAACAGGAAAAATTACAGCAGCTTGCACATGAACTAGGTATCAGGATGAGCCTTCTGAAAAGAAGAGTGCTGGCCCTTCATGAAAACAACCCGATGCTGGGGCATCGCGGTGTAAGACTGGGCGTGAGCTATCCGGAGATTACAGAAATGCAGGTACGTGCTATACTAGAGGCTGCTGCAGAATTAACCAAGAAAGGCAAAAAAGCATTGCCTGAAATTATGATCCCCGTAACATGTACGGTAAACGAACTGGTACACCAGAAAAAAATTGTAGATAAAGTATACAAGGAAGTTTGTGAAAAAATGAAAATGAAAAAAATTCCGTATTTGTACGGAACCATGATTGAAATACCAAGAGCTGCATTGAAAGCTGCAGAAATGGCGGCTGTGGCAGATTTCTTCAGTTTTGGAACAAATGACCTTACACAAATGAGTTTCGGTTTCAGCCGCGATGATATCGGGGGCTTTCTTCCGAATTATCTTGATCAGAAATTACTGAAAGACGATCCGTTCCAGACTATTGACCAGGCCGGTGTTGGTGAGTTGATCAAATTCGGAACAGAGAGGGGCCGTTCAACAAAACCTAGTCTTAAAGTGGGCATTTGCGGTGAACATGGAGGAGATCCGGAAAGTGTAAAATTCTGCCATCGCATAGGAATGAATTATGTAAGCTGTTCTCCTTTCAGAGTGCCTATTGCAAGACTGGCAGCAGCACAGGCTGCAATTGAAACAGCAAAAAAATAATTGGCTTTATGAACAAGCTGAAGCCCGGTACCTGATGATGCCGGGTGTTTAGTTTGATCATCTAACTATAAGCAAGATGTTGAGCTAACAAAAATTCAGCAAGCAAACCATGAACAACATACCCGTTGTCATTTTTCTGCAGACAGAAACCCTGAATTAAATTACTTATATGTTATTGCATTTTGCTTCGCCAAAAAGAACTAAAAAAGGTAATCCGGAAAAAAGGCACAGCTGTTCTCAGAAAGATATCCGATTAAACACTTATATATTACCGTGATGAAAAACAGGCGTGCCCTGATCGCTTCTTAATCGTCAAAAAACTCATCTGACGCCTTCGAGTATACGTATATAGTTTGTACGTTCGTACGCAGTGGGGTCTGAAATATTTCTCTGGCTCATGATGCCCCTGAACGAATCTACACTTTCAAAACCCATCAGGTTCATCCATTCCGATAATTCCCGGTTCATTGTCTTCAAATAAGGGATGCCGTTTTTATATAAGGAAGATGCCGTCATTACCACATCAGCGCCTGCCAGAATATACTTGATTACCTCTGTTGCAGTCTGCACACCGGTGGTGGCCGCCAGGGAGAGTTTCACCCTGCCATACAATAATGCCACCCACAACAAAGGCAACCTGATTTCACTCGACTCGCTGAAATGAAGATCGTTGTTAATAACCAGGTTGTGGATATCAAAGTCCGGCTGATAAAAACGGTTGAAAAGTACCAGCGCATCAGCTCCTGCATTTTTCATTCTCACTGCCATATTCCCGGTTGCACTGAAATAGGGGTTTAACTTTACAGACACAGGAATTTTAACAGCCAGTTTTACCGACTCAATAATATTCAGATAGCGGTGTTCCACTTCAGAAGAAGAAATGGAAATATCACCGGGGATAAAAAATATGTTCATCTCTATGGCATCCGCGCCTGCCTGTTCAATCTGTTTGGAATAATCAATCCAGCCTTCATTGGTAAAACCGTTCAGGCTGCCAATAACGGGAATGCCTACCCGTTCTTTGGCAATGCGGATATTTTCAAGATATTCATCCACGCCAACATTAAATTCATCAAGGTCAGGAAAAAAATCGAGCGCTTCCGGGAAGGAATACAGCGTATTCGACATTACTCCTTTTACCCTTGCTTCTTCTTCCCGTATCTGTTCTTCGAACAGGGAAAACATCACAACAGCGCCGGCGCCACTGTCTTCCATCTTTACAATATTATCGATTCGCTCGGATAAGGTGCAAGCCGAAACAATAAGGGGCGAACTCAATTTCAAACCCATGTATGATGATTGTAAATTCATAATTATTTGATTTATGCTACCGGAACAAAATCACTTGCTTTTTTGGTAGCCAATTCCTCATAAGTCTTCCATTTCAGGTTCACCAATTCCTGGGCGTGTTTCATCAGTTTTTCTGCATCTTCCGGGTGTGTTATAGCAAGCACCTTATACCGAAGCTCATTATACGTGTAATCTTTCAGGCTGATAGTTGGCCTTGGCGAATCCAATACAAACGGGTTTTGATTTTTCTTTCTCAGCACAGGGTTATACCTCAACAAAGGCCAGTGGCCACTTGCTACTGCTTTATGCTGCTGATCCAGTCCGTCTTTTAAATCATAGCCATGAGCGATACAATGACTATAAGCCAGGATTATTGAAGGACCGTCGTAGGCTTCCGCTTCACGCATGGCCAGCAAAGTTTGTTGGGGATTAGCACCAAATGCAACTCTTGCCACATATACATTACCGTAAGAGATGGCCTGCATGGCCAGGTCTTTTTTTCCAACAGATTTTCCGCCAGCTGCGAACTTTGCTGTCGCGGCAGTTGGTGTTGATTTCGACATTTGCCCACCAGTGTTGGAATATACTTCCGTGTCAAGCACAAGCACATTAATATTTCTTCCGCTTGCCAATGCATGATCAAGCCCACCATAACCAATATCATAAGCCCAGCCGTCGCCGCCTACCAGCCACACACTTCTTCGTACAAGCTGGTCGGCAACTGACAGCAGGTGTTGCGCTTTATCGGAGTTCATCAATTTCAACTTATTCTTCAGCTCCTCTACCCTTTTTCTTTGTTCAACAATTTCTGATTCCGCAAACTGGCCGCCATCAATAATTTCTTTTACAAAATTTTCTCCCAGATCCCTGCCCATTTCCATTAGCAAATGTTTTGCAACATCCAGTTGTTTATCGGCCGTAATACGCATCCCTAACCCAAATTCAGCATTATCCTCAAACAATGAATTTGACCAGGCCGGTCCCCTGCCCTCGTGATTAACTGCCCATGGCGTTGTAGGCAAATTACCCCCGTAAATGGAAGAACAACCTGTTGCATTGGCCACTAATAATCTGTCACCAAATAATTGTGATAATAATTTCAAATATGGCGTTTCTCCGCAACCGGCGCATGCACCCGAAAACTCAAACAGTGGTTCAAGAAATTGTGCGCCATGAACTGTAGAGAAATCAATTTTTGAGCGATCATTCCATGGAATATTTTCGAAGAAGCTGATATTTTTCTGTTCGCTTTTCAATATCGGTTCTTTCTCTCTCATATTAACCGCTTTTTTCGAACGGTCCGCATTATCAAAAGCCGGGCAAACCTCTACACACAAATTACAACCGGTACAATCTTCCACGTATACTTGCAATGTGTATTGTGTTTCGGGGAAACCCCTTGCATTGATGGGTGCAGACTTAAATCCTTCCGGCGCTTTTTTCAAATTGTCTTTATGATAAAATTTCGCCCTGATAACACTATGCGGGCACACATACGCACAGTTACCGCATTGTATACATACTCCGGGTTCCCACACAGGCACCAGGTCTGAAATATTTCTTTTTTCCCATTGTGTGGTGCCGCTAGGATAAGTACCGTCAACAGTCATCTTACTCACCGGCAACTCATCGCCATGACCTGTCATCATCACAGCAGTTACTTCTTTCACAAATACTGGGGCTTTATCTGAAACGATGAAAAGTTCATTGTCGGATGCAGAAATATTTTTCGGATAATCCACTTCATATAGGTTATCAAGCGTTGCATCAACCGCTTTGAAATTCTGATCGATTACCTTTTGCCCTTTTTTAAAATAAGTTTTTTCAATTGCTTTTTTAATTTGTTTGATGGCTTCATCTCTGGACAGCACTCCTGATAATGCGAAGTAACAGGTTTGCATAATGGTATTGATGCGTCCGCTCATTCCATTTTCTCTTGCCACAGTAGTTGCGTCAATTACATAAAATTTCAGTTGTTTATCGATGATCATTTTCTGTACCTGCCCCGTTAGTTTATTCCATACTTCGGTTTTATTATAAGGACTGTTCAGCAAAAATGTGGCGCCTTCCGCAGCAAAATCCAACATCTCCACTTTTTCAATAAAGTTAAACTGATGGCATGCAATAAAATCAGCTTTTGAAATGAGGTATGGCGCTTTAATGGGTTTTGGTCCGAAACGAAGATGAGAAACTGTTCTTGCGCCGGATTTTTTGGAATCATACACAAAATAACCCTGCGCAAAAAGTGCTGTATTTTCACCGATGATCTTGATCGTATTTTTATTGGCTCCTACAGTTCCGTCTGCCCCCAAACCGAAAAACAAACCTTGTCTCCACTCCTGTTCATCTAATTTGAAAGAAATATCATAATCAAGGCTTGTGTGGGTAACATCATCATTAATACCAATGGTGAAGCCGTTTTTAGGTTTATCTTTTTTCAATTCAGCAAATACTGCTTTGGCCATTGCAGGTGTAAATTCCTTGGATGAAAGCCCGTAACGTCCACCGATAATTACTGGTAATTTTTTCAGCTTGTCTTGTTGTACTGCTTCTACTAAAGTTGATAATACATCCTGGTACAATGGCTCGCCAGAAGCGCCGGGTTCTTTGGTGCGATCCAATACAGCAATTGATTTAACTGAATTGGGTAATACTTTTATCAAATGATCAAGAGAAAAAGGGCGATATAAACGAACCTGCACCACACCTGTTTTTTCACCTGCAGCATTCAGCGCTTTTACTGTTTCTTCAACGGTTTCACCACCCGAACCCATTATAATGATCACATGTTCTGCATCTGCACATCCTTCATATTGAAACAACCGGTATTTTCTTGCCGTCATCTTTGCAAACTCATTCATCACTTCTTCTACTGTTTCGGGCATCTTATTGTAAAAACTATTTACCGTTTCTCGCCCCTGGAAATACACATCAGGATTTTGTGCCGTGCCCCGGATAAAAGGATGTTCTGGATTTAATGCACGTTTGCGATGAGCAATTACCAGTTCATCCTGCATCATTGATTTTATCTGTTCATCGCTTAGCAATTCAATTTTATTCACTTCATGAGAAGTGCGGAAGCCATCAAAAAAATGCACTATCGGTATCCTTGATTTCAGTGATGCCACTTGTGAAATCAATGCAAAATCATGCGCTTCCTGCACGCTCGCAGAACTCAGCATGGCAAAGCCGGTAGTTCTCGCAGCCATGACATCCTGGTGATCACCGAAGATAGAAAGCCCCTGTGCGGCCAGCGAACGTGCAGCAACATGAAACACAGCAGGTGTCAGTTCTCCTGCGATCTTATACATATTGGGCAACATCAGCATTAATCCCTGGGAAGCAGTAAATGTAGTAGTGAGTGCGCCTGTTTGTAATGCGCCATGCACAGTTCCTGCGGCGCCGCCTTCACTTTGCATTTCCACCACATCAGGAACATTGCCCCAGATATTTTTTATTCCTTTAGATGCCCATTCATCTGCAAGCTCAGCCATAGCAGAAGAAGGCGTAATGGGATATATAGCGCAAACCTCATTGATGCGGTACGCAACATAGGCTGTGGCTTCATTGCCATCAATGGTGGCTATGAGTTTTTTATTACTTGACATTGTTTGTAGAATTAACAGGCTCCGGAATCATTTCAATAGCATGACATGGACATTGTTCAAAACATACGGCACAACCCGTACATACATTATAGTTGAATTTATAACGGTTACCCTTCCCTAATTTAATGATGGCATCTTCAGGACAGGCTCCAAAACATCCGTCACATTCAAAACAGTTGCCGCAACTCAGGCAACGCTGTGCTTCAAATTTTGCTTCAGTTTCAGACAAACCTGCAATTACTTCTTCAAAGCTTTTTACAGCAACGGAAGGCGCCAGTTTTCCCTGTTCTTTTTGCGGCGCTTCCGTTTTATACCACATATGCAGCTTGCGGTAACCAGCAGTAGGATGCTTGTCAGGCTTCACATAATTTTCATTCAACAAATAGCTATCTATATAACGCGCCGCTTTTTTGCCATGACCAATGGCAATAGTCGTACTCCTGTTTTCTCCCGGCAACATATCCCCACCGGCAAAAACCCCTTCAAAGCCTGTCATTCGCTTCGCATCAATCGCCACTGTTCCATCATTATTTACGGTTACGCCCTGCAGTGAACGAAGGAAAGACGAATCAGGTTCCTGCCTGTTTGCAATGATGAGCACATCTGCTTTGATGTTCTCAAACTCATTGGTACCGATGGCTTTTCCTTTTTCAACCTTCATCGTTTGCAGTATAATATTTTGTTTTTCTATGCGGCTGATACTTTTCAACAACTGAACATTCACCCCTTCAGCCAGGGCATCTTCTGTTTCGTAGTCGTATGCAGGCATCATTTTTTTATCGCCGGGAAAATATACCGCTGCATCTGCACCAAGCCTTTTGATCATTCTTGAAATATACATAGCGAGTTTGCCACCACCATAGATCATCACTTTTTTCCCTGAATAATAGGATGGCCTTGTTTTTATTTCCCTAAAAAATGAAAAAGCATCTGTGATGTACACCGAATTATCATGCACAAAATTTTCAGTTGCAATTAACCTCGCGCCAATGGAAAGATACACAGCATCAAAGCTGCCGGATTGTTTCTCCGCCATTATGTCCTGCACTTTATAATTCAACTTTATCTTCACCCCCATATTTATAATGCGTGTAATTTCCCCCTCGAGTATATCTTTTGGTAAACGGTAATCAGGGATCCCTGTCCACATCAATCCGCCTGCATGGTCCGATGCTTCATAAATCACCACTTCATGTCCTGATCTTTTTAAATAATAAGCTGCGGAAAGACCGCCAGGCCCTGCTCCAATAACCAGTACTCTTTTTCCTGATGGACTTGCAGTGAATACGGGCTGCCATTTTTCTTTGATAGCCTCATCGCCGATGAACCTTTCTACTGCATGGATATTTACAGTGGCATCAATATGATTACGGTTGCAACCGGTTTCGCAGGGCTTTACACAAACGCGGCCCATAATGGCGGGAAAAGGATTGTCCTGCATAATGGTTTGAAATGCTTCAAAATAGTTGCCGGATTGTGCATGGGCCATCCATGCCTGAATATTTTCACCGGCCGGACAGGCACTATTGCATGGCGGCATAAAATCAACATATACCGGACGACGAAATCGCATCGGGCCCGTGCCTTCGGCATGCGTAAACAGGTCAACGGCCTTGGTAATGTCATTAACAGACATGTGAAATCATTTTAGAAGAAATTTAAATATGCAAAAACCGAGGTAAATTAAGTGCGGCTAAAAAGAATAGGACTGATTAAATTCAAGTGAACAAATGATTCGGGTCAGTTATCAAAATCTTAAATAATGTGAGGGAAGGTGAAAGCGCTTAAATTTACATGCCATCATTAATTATATTTGTCCTTCCAAAAATTTCGGATCATTAAAAATCAGAATATGAAAAATTGTATTGTGGCTGTGATATTGCTTTTTTCAATGTCTGCGCTTGCGCAGGAAACGGTTACTGAAAAATTTCAAAAAATAAATACTGCACAGGAAGCGCAACAGTTTATTGATGCCAACGCCGCTTTAAAACCGGCATTACTTCATCTTTCATTAGGCAAAGACACCACACTTATTGATAAAAGATTATTAAGACAGAATAAGGGAGATGTTTTTTCAGTTGGCTACGTTACATACAAAATACTCGAAGCAAAAGAAACCGTAAATTACAGGGCAAACTATGTTTTTTTAGATGGCGCTTCATTATCTCCCACCCAGATCGACAGTATTAAAAAAATCATCTTGCAAAAAGCTTCTTCAGGTGAACCGTTCGAGAAGCTTTCGGATGAATACACTATGGATGGCAACAACACTCACGGCGATACCGGTTGGTTTTTTGGGGAAGAAATGATGCCGAAAGAATTTCAGGAGGCTGTAAAAAATCATAAAAAAGGAGAAATATTTTTTGTTGATGTAGCCGATAAACAATGGCATTATATCGTAAAAAAAACTTACGATGATGATGACAAAAAAGAAATAACAGTACTTAAAGCAAACGGAAGATAAACGCCGGGAGTACTCCCGACTTATTTATTAACCTGCCGTATGGCAGGTTTTATTTTTTGTTGAAAGAGTTGGAAATTCCGGTCGGCAATTTCAATTAAGGAAATTGGGAAAAAGAATTTACAAGCCGTAAAAATATAACGTAGATATATAGCCGAAAATGGTTTTCGGCTAATATAATATTATGATGTTTTGCGGATGGGAATAACTTTATTAATGACAGGTCTTTTTAAAACCGCGGGCATTGCACTTCGTGTTCGGAGCTATGATCTTTCTTTTTGAATATATAGATGAGTGAAATTTCAATGCCCCCCATTCCATAACTGGCTTTCTTAAGACCGGAGATATTGACATCATAAGTAATACCGAGGTTAAAGCTTCCATAGTCGAGACCTACATATGGAATCACTGCATCTTCTACATTGTTTATTCTTGTCCAACTGCCGATGTATACGTTTACGGGTTTGTTTTCATCGGCGCTTGCAGGCAGTTCCAGCGCCATACCGAACACCAACTCACTGCCTGTGGCCTGCCTGTTATAAAGGGCACTTACATACAATGTAGTTCCGGAATTAGCGCCCGGGAAATAACCTCCTGCATGAAGCGTAACACGTGTGGGTACCACAATATTATTATCGTTAAGAAATGTTTCTTTGGGCCTGTTAATATGGTAAACCGAAAAACCAACGTACATTTCATTGGTTCCATTCAGCGACCCGTTATATAAAGCACCTACATTCATGTCAAAATAATGAGAAGTGACCATCTTCATATTTTCTGGTTCTGAAGAAGACGGGAGCCAGGTGCCGTCAACCTGGAGGCCGTCAAGAAAATGAAGTTTTGGCCCGTCGAGTTTTTTATTGGCATAGGTTCCCTGGAAGCCCACACTAAGTTTATGCAAGCCATTTTGATCAATGGCTTTGTGGTAAGCTGTTGAAAAAGAAAGATAATTACTGGTAAGAATCCCGTTTGCTGTTTTATCATTCATTGCCATCAGGCCGATTGCCCAACGATCGCCTTCCCGGAGCTTAGTTTGCATGACTGGCATATCCAGTGAAACAGTTGAAGTAATGAATGCATTGTTTATTGCCGGCCATTGGTTGCGATAGTTGCCCGCCGCACGAAGGTCTCCATCAAAATTTCCTGTCAATGCCGGGTTTAATGTTAAAGGGGAAGCAAAGAATTGAGAGAATGAGGGGTCCTGCGCATACACTGCGTCAAAGAAAAAGATCATCAAAACAAATATGTAAGTATATTTTTTCACGATCATTTTTTCATTTACCTGATGAGTTCAACAGTGCCTTTCACCAGAAAAGTTTCTCCGGTGAAACATTCTATCTCGGCCATGTATACATAAGTGCCTGAAGGCTGGTCAACCATGTTTAATCTTCCATCCCATCCCTGCCTCTGGTCATTTGCAGGAAAATCTGATTTTGAAAACAACAATTGTCCCCATCGTGAATACACCTGAAATTTTTTAACCTGCTTGATTCCTTTACCAGACGGATAGAAGTAATCATTATTGCCATCGCCATTCGGGCTAAATGCATTAGCCATCTGCACCGCACGTTCTGAACATAATAATCGCACAAGCACTGATGTTGAAGAAGTACATCCTATAGCAGTTTTCACAGTTAAAGTGTAAGTGATCGGTGTTAATGGTGTTGACATCGGCGATGCGCAATCAGTACAATTCAAATACTGCGAAGGCGACCAGCTCCACGAAACAACATCCGAACTCATAGTCGGCTCCAGGCTAACAACATCACCGGGAAGTACAGCATATTCCGGAGGAAGTGATACTGTCGGCAATTGATTCACCGTAACTTTCGTGTGAACCGTATCGAGGAAACAATGATATTTATCCGTACCCACAACAGTATAGGTAGTGGTCGAATCAGGCCTTGCTATCACGCTGTCTCCTTTATCGGTATTCAGGCTGGAAGAAGGCGACCAGCTATAGGTATATGCGCCGCTTGTTCTCAACATAGCATTTCCACCTATACAAATAGTGGTATCAGGCGGGAGGGGCATAACAAAACGCGGAACAATATGCACTGAATCATACGCATGGGCTACACAGCCTATCGGAGACTGAACCTGCAGCGATGTTACAAAATCGCCAGGTTGTGAAAAATGAAATTCAGGATTAACGACGTTTGAAGTATCAGCAGAATTTCCGGTACCAAAATCCCAGTGATAAGTAAGTGGATAACCCAGACTGTCTGCCACGAAACTTAATATTTGCGGATAGAACCTGACAGAACCGGTATCACACAACACAAAAGGAGGGCCAAGATCAGCATGCAATGTATCCATCAGCAACTGCCGGTTATACCTAAACGTTACCTGGCATCCGGTAGAATCTGTAAGTATCAGTGCGGGGGTGAACAGGCCCGGTAAAATATAGGTATGTACAGCAAGGGTATCTTGCGTAGTGATCACAGTTCCGTCACCAAAATCCCAGGTATATGAACCGGCATAACTTGACGTGGTATGCAATGTATCCACTGCCGGTATGCAAGCCTGGTCAAGGCTCGAATATAAGGACCCTGTTGGCCCTTTAACCGTAAGTGAATCTTTGTAGGTAGTGGTTATTCCGTTAGGCCCGAATCCCGTTAACGTAATCACGTATTTGCCCGGCAACAGATAAGTATGATTGGGATTAGGGTTATTATCTGCAGTAGCCCCGTCACCAAAATCCCAATGCAGGCCGATAGTATTTAGTGTGTTGCTGACAAAATTAGCCACCATCGGCGGACAGTTGGCATGATCAATATACAGAGTGGTATACGTGAAAGTAGCCCCGATATTTTTTATGGCAAGTACTTGTATAAGTGTGTCAATACATGCACCGGGCATGTTAGGATATGCAATCAGCATTACCGTATCGCTGCCGATATTAATGAAGGTATGTTGCAATGAATCTGCACTGGTGGAAGTGGAACCATCGCTTGCGAAATGCCAGTAAAAACTAACGCCTGTATTTGCTTTTGTTTTATTATAAAATGTAATAGGGAAACCTGGCGTAATAATAAGCGGAGACCAGGTGAATGCCGCTTTTGCCCCGTAAATATGCAAGCTGGTATCTGCAAGCTGCGCGGTGGCTACGCAACCGTTCGAATCTGTTACTGTAAGTTTAGCTGTGTAAGTGCCCGGGAAAGCGTACAAATGCTGAATCGTATCTCCTGTAGCCCTTATATCCATATTACCATCACCATAATTCCACTGCCATTTAATAATCGGAACACCATCGGTAGGTTTTGATGAATCGGAGAAAATAATCGGATCGTGATAACATAAAGCATCCTGCGCACCGAAAGCAGCAACAGGCCCGGCTATATGAATAGGGATATAATTGCTCGTATCATAACAGTTAAAATATTTTGATTGAATAATTACCCGTATGCTGTCTTTTCCCTGTTGCAAGCCTGACAAATTTCCGCTGTATGATATTTTGAAACCTGTACCGGTTTTAACAGAAGCCATTGTTCCGTCATCATATTGCCAGCCAATTATTTTGTAATAAGTGTTTGATCCGTTGGCAATGCTTTGATAGTTTGTATCCAATCCACTGATAGTATAAGGAAGACTGGAACTGGCACAGATGGTATCTTTTGCCGAACTGAGAACGGGATGTTGTTTGGGGAGAATATATACATTCACCGGGCCTGTATTCTGCAAACAGGAACCGAATTGCGCGGACACTGATGCTGTATATACTCCTGCCCCTGGGTATTCATGATTTCTTACAGGAACATACACATAGTTCGTATCGTTGGGAGAACCATCGCCATAGTTCCAGATATATTCAGAAGCGCCGGGTGGCAATACAGTTAATGCAGCATTCAGCCTGTCACTGTCACAATTATTGGCAACAGTTAATGTTGGTATTGCAGCAGTCATAATATACCTCGTAATTATTGCCGTATCGTTTTTGCAACCCGGAGTAGAGGCAACAAGCATCATCGTATAAGATCCCGAGTCCGTATAAAGATGGGTATGATAAATGTTATTATTCACATCTGAACTTCCATCACCGTAATACCAGGTGTACTGCATGGCACTGTCATCCAGGTTCGTGAACACTTCAATCTGGTTGCTCCTGCAACTCAACGAATCCCTTGCCGTAAAACTGGCATGTGGTTTGGCAAAAACAGTAATGGTATAAGGAGTAGCTGTTCCCGTACACCCATGTATAGTGGTAAAATTCAGTGTAACGGTATAAGTACCGGGGGTCGTAAACAAATGTGTCGGGTTGGCAAGTGTTGAAGTGGTTCCGTCGCCAAACGACCAGAAATAACTGGCCAGGGTATCTTGTGAAACAGCAGTGAAAGTTGCCTGCACATCAGAACAATAAATAGCAGAGGGGACCAGCACCGTGTCCGCATGAATCGTTGCAGTAGGCATTGCTGTGTTGATCGTTTCTGACACAGTGGTTTTACAACCGTTCACATTGGATATTGTAAGCGTAGGGTTGTACACTCCGTTGTTATTGTATAAAAATGCCGGTGATTGCTGGTTTGATGTATCTGCAGGGTTACCGGTAAACTGCCAATGCCAGGAAACTGCTGCTGAACTGGTATCCTTAAAATTCACAAGCATGGGCGACTGGCAACTCACCCCTTTGCTAATAATAAAAGGACTTAAAGACGGAGATGTTAAAACAGAAATATTTTTAGTGACTGTATCCGGGCAGGCCCCGAACTGCTCATACAATGTAACGCTATAGTTGCCCGGTGCGGAATAAGTATGCACATAGTTCACACCAATGCCGCTGCCTCCGTCGCCAAAAGACCAGAGGGGGTTACCGCTTGGCACCGGTGTACTCAGGTTAGTGAATTGAATGGCATTACCGGTACAAAGTGGCATGGCCGTGGTAAAATCAGCCTTAAAATTAGCTGCCTGTATGAATGCCGGTTTTTTTAACGTAGATGCACATCCGTAGCCATTGCTCACCGTCAGGCTGATATCGTAGCTGCCTTTTGCCGCATACTGGTGCAAAGGATCAGCCTGTGTGCTGCTGGCCCCGTCACCAAAATCCCAGTAATATGAAAGCGGTCCCTGGCCTGATGACATGTCCTGGAACTGAACAGGCTGCGAAAGGTTACAGATAGCAGTTGAGTCAACACTAAACGCAGCTACCAATGCAGGAAAAACAGTAATCAGGCTGGTACGTTTGAGTGTATTCGTACAGCCATAACTGTTAGTAACAGTAAGGCTAACTGAATAAGTACCCGGAAAGGCGTAATTGTCGGACACATTAGGCGATGTGGTGTTCAACGTATTTCCATCACCAAAATCCCAAAAATAACCAGTCAGGGTACCATCACCCGGACTAGCAACACCGTTAAAATTTACAGCGAGTGGTGCACAGCCTGTAGTAATATCCGGCGAAAAATTTACCGTTGGGCTTTTATACACCGTGATAATAGCTGTTTTTGTTGAGGTTTGCGCACCATCCTGAACCGTGAGCGTAACCGTATAATTCTGTCCGGTGAAATAAGTAGCTGCTACCGGGTTGGATTTAACCGTGGTAGTAATGCCATTACCATTGCCGAAATTCCAGGTGTAAATAGCTGCGCCACTGGTACCTGTTGATGTGTTCGTAAAACTTACAGCTAAAGGGGAGCAACCCGAAGTAATGCTGGGTGTAAAATCAGCCACAAGCTGAGCCATGACAGCACTTGGGCCTGCCAGCATAAATAATAACGCAAAAAGACAGGGTAATCTTTTTGCAAAAATCTCTTTCAAGATCATGCCGGATTTAAGGATATTGGACCAGATTTAATTATCAATAGGTTAAACGGAAAATCCGGCTTTATATTACACTTAGGAAAATTTTGTTACTGCGTACTAAAAAGATTAAGAGATCGGATCTAATTAATGAGGCCAACCGGTTATATGACTTGTGGATGATAGGTTCAAGTGGATGGTGATTCTACAGACCCGGCCTACATTCTCAATTACATCTTACCAAGGCAGTGTTGGTCGCTGAAAAAAAGGCTTTCGTCGCCACATTCTGCCAATTATACTTTACCTATGCTTACATTAGCAGTATGAAACAGCCCTGGTATTCAAAAAAATGGGTGATGATTGCGTTCCACATTGCGGCATGGACACTGCTTTTTTCACTGCCTTTTTTGTTAAGACCCACTTACGAAAATTCGAACACACATGAATCTCACGACCATACTGGCTGGAATGCCATATTAAAATATATTCTGACTAATGTTTTATGGGTTTCGTTTTTTTACCTGAATGCATATGTGCTGATGCCGTTTTTCATCTATAAAAAGAAATATTGGGAATATGCAGCATTGCAGGTTCCTGTTTTTGTAGTACTCATCATATGCGACTGGATTTTGTTCAGGCTTTTTTTAACTGACAGGACTTACCAGCTAAGGCTTGCCATTCTCTTTGTAATTTTCCCTTATCTTTTTGTGCTTGCAGGCAGCATCGCCTTCCGGATGATCAAAGATAAAATTCAGTATGACCAGTTAATACAGGACAGGGAAAAGGAAAACCTGAAAACAGAACTTTCATTCCTCCGTTCACAGGTGAGCCCGCATTTTATGTTCAATGTGCTGAATAATATGGTGGCCCTTGCCAGGAAAAAATCAGAACAGCTTGAACCTTCACTGCTCAAATTGTCGTCATTAATGCGCTATATGTTGTATGAAGCCGATGAAGAAAAAGTGCCACTGGAAAAAGAAACCGAATACCTGCAAAGTTATATTGACTTGCAGCAACAGCGTTTCGGCAATAATGTAGCCGTGAATTTCCATTCCGAAGTGCCGGATAAACATTATGACATCGAACCAATGCTGCTGATACCATTTGTAGAAAATGCATTCAAGCATGGAACAGGTATGATTGAGAACGCAAGCATTGATATTGAACTCAGGGCAAAAAACAATATGCTGAATTTTGTAGTCAGGAATAAATACAATCCTGAATCCATAGAAATTAAAGACAAGACATCCGGCATTGGTATGTCAAACGTAAAAAGAAGATTAAATTTATTATACGGCGGAAACCATTCTTTGCTGATCAGTAAAAATGATGGCTGGTTCTCCGTTTCACTACAATTAAATTTTCACTGATGCTTCACTGTATTGCTGTTGATGACGAGCCCCTCGCGCTGGAACTACTGGAAGACAATATCAGCAAGCTTCCCTATTTGCAACTCGAGGCTAAATGCGGCAATGCTATGGAAGCCATGAAAGTACTACAGTCAAAAAACATTGATCTGATTTTTCTTGACATACAAATGCCTGGCCTCACAGGTTTGCAGTTTATACAAAGCCTTCCAAAAAAGCCGATGATTATTTTGGTTACTGCCTATGAAAAATTTGCGCTGGAGGGCTTTAATTTAGATGTGGTGGATTATCTCGTAAAGCCTGTATCACTCGAAAGGTTTGTGAAAGCCTGCAACAAAGCATGGGAGCTTTTTCAGCTCAGGAACACCACGCCATCATCACCGGCTGCAGCACCTGATTATTTTTTTGTGAATGTGGATTACAGTCTTTTGAAAATTTCTTTTTCTGATATTGTCTGGATTGAAGGACTGAAAGATTATATTAAGATACACCTGAAAAGCACCAGCAAGCCTGTTGTTACACGTATGAGTATGAAAACGCTGGAAGAAGAACTACCTGCTCAAAAGTTCATCAGGATACATAAATCTTATTTTGTTTCTGTCGAACATATTACTGCAATAAGAAAAAGCAGTGTGTTTGTCGGAACAATGGAGCTCCCGGTTGGTGAAAATTATAAAGATGCCGTGACCGCGCTGACAGGAAAGGCCGGATAAAAATCCGTCATATCTTTGAATAATATCTTACGCTACCTTCTCCCGGAAAATATACTAGTCGGTTTTAAAAATAAATTATGCTATATGAAAAAAGCTAAAGCGATCTGCAAGTTAATTTTAACTGCTGTACTGTTATTATCTTTCAGTCTTCAATCTTCTGCACAAAGGCCTTTGCCACAGCTCGGCAAAAATTCAATTAAAGAAGTAGTCGCAGCAATGACGCTTGAAGAAAAAGCGAAGTTACTGGTTGGAAACGGATTTAAAATGCCCGGAATGGGCGGGCCAACTGTAGGGCAAACACAGGATAAAGTGCCCGGCGCAGCCGGGACGACATATGCGATACCACGGTTAGGCATACCTTCAATGGTGGTTTCAGACGGGCCTGCCGGCGTACGTATCGATTCCACAAGAAAAGATGATCCTTCAAAAACGTATTATGCAACTGCCTGGCCTGTGGCTACTTTAATTGCATCATCATGGGACACAACGCTGGCCAGGAAAATCGGCGTTGCATTTGGCAGCGAAGTGCATGAGTATGGTATTGATATCCTCCTTGGGCCGGCAATGAACATTCATCGAAATCCGCTGGGTGGAAGAAATTTTGAATATTATTCAGAAGACCCGTTGGTTTCAGGAGAAATTGCCGCCGCTCTGGTGAAAGGCATTCAAAGCAATGGGGTAGGCACTTCTATTAAGCATTTTGTAGCCAACAACCAGGAGACCAACAGGAACACTATCAATGAAATTATCAGCGAAAGGGCACTGCGTGAAATTTACCTGAGAGGTTTTGAAATTGCAGCTAAGGAATCACATCCATGGACAGTGATGAGCTCTTACAATTATATCAATGGCACCTACACTTCCCAAAGTTATGACCTGCTCACTACTATTCTGAGAAACGATTGGGGTTATAAAGGATTTGTGATGACCGATTGGTTTGGAGGTATAGACCCTGTAGCACAAATAAAAGCAGGCAACAACCTGCTGATGCCGGGAACACCAGACCAGGCAAAGAAAATTATTGAAGCTGTCAACAACAAAACGCTCGATGAAAAGGTGCTGGATGAAAATATAGCAGGCATTTTAAATATTATAGTAAAATCACCGGCATTTAAAAAATATAAATTCTCCAATAAACCTGACTTGAAAAAAAACGCCCAGGTTTCGAGAAACGCCGCTGCCGAATCGATGGTGTTATTAAAAAATAATGATGCTGCATTGCCTTTCAGCAAAAACACAAAAAAAATTGCCTTGTTCGGGAACACCAGCTACGATCTTATTACTGGCGGCACAGGGAGCGGGGATGTGAATAAAGCCTATAAAATTTCATTGTCGCAGGGATTGAAAAACGGAGGATATATTGTTGACGAAGCGTTGGCAACAGCATATGCTGATTATATCAGTGCAGAAAAAGCAAAGCGGCCAAAAAAGAATTTCTTCCAGGAATTCATGAACCCAAGTCCTCCCATTGCTGAATTTGCTGCTGATGAAACCCTGGTTAGTAAGACAACTGCAGAAAATGATATTGCCCTGATATGTATCGGCAGAAATGCAGGTGAAGGCAGGGATAGGAAAACAGAAGGCGATTATTATTTTACTGATGCTGAAAAAACATTAATCAAAAATGTATCCGATGCATTCCATGCACAGCATAAAAAAACAATTGTTGTTTTGAATATTGGCGGCGTAGTAGACGTAACAGCCTGGAAAGACATCCCTGATGCTATTTTGCTGGCATGGCAACCCGGCCTGGAAGGCGGTAATGCCATTACTGATGTACTGAGCGGAAAGGTTGATCCTTCAGGCAAATTAGCCACTACATTTCCAGCATCCTATAACGATGTTCCTTCTGCCAAAAACTGGCCGGGAAAAGAGTTTCCTGAAAAAGCGACCACAAGCACATTCGGCATGAAAAGGGTTCCTGCTGAAATTACCTATGAAGATGGAATATATGTGGGGTATCGCTTCTATAACACTTTCAAAATTCAACCTGCATATGAATTTGGCTATGGACTTTCCTACACACATTTTACTTATGGCAACCTAAAGCTTAGCACAACCGCCTTCAACAAAAAAATTACGGCAACCATCACAGTTAAGAATTCAGGGCCGGTAGCAGGAAAAGAAGTGGTGGAAATGTATATCTCCGCGCCAGCTAAAAAATTGGACAAACCTGCCGGAGAACTGAAGGGTTTTGCAAAAACAAAATTACTGAAACCGGGCGAATCGCAGACTATTACATTTGTCATAAATGCAGGTGACCTTGCCTCATTTGATACCCATGCTTCCTCATGGATTGCGGAAGCAGGAACCTATACTGTTATGATAGGCGCATCAAGCCTGGATATTAAATCAAAAGCAGATTTTACATTGGCAAGGGACATCATAACAGAGAAAGATAATAAAGCGATGGCACCGGAAGTACAGATCAATGAATTGAAATCTTCAAAATAAGTATTCCGCAATTTATCATCTTCCAAAACAGGCAGACATGAATAAAAAAAAATTACTGTTAATAATACTACTGGTATTCGGTTATTCGATTTTACATGCACAGCAAAAAGTAATTCAGCTATATAAAGGCCCTGCACCAGGATCTGAGAACTGGAACTGGGATGAAGCTGTAAACGACAGCAATATGTTCAGAACAAAAGTGGTATATAATGTCACTCACCCTTCTCTCACCGTCTTTACTCCTGATGCCTCTGTCAACTCTGGCACTGCTGTCATCATTTGCCCGGGTGGTGGTTTTCATACGTTATCCATTAACAGCGAGGGTAATGATGTAGCTGCCTGGCTGGTCAGGAAGGGGGTTACCTGCTTTGTTTTAAAATACAGGCTCGTACATAGCTTAACTAATGACCCCGTGAAAGAAATGATGTCGATGATGGGTAACAAAGATGCTCAAAGGCGCGATAGTGCTGCAATTCCTTTAGCTATCGCTGACGGCAAAACAGCTATTGCGTATGTCCGTAGCCATGCTACAGAATATCATATCGATGCTAATAAGATAGGTGTTATAGGTTTTTCTGCCGGCGGAACAGTGGCTGCATCAGCAGCGTATAATTATACCAGTGAAACCAAACCCGACTTTGTAGCCCCGGTTTATGCCTATATGCCGGCACAATTGCAGGCAGAAATTTTACCTGATGCACCTCCTATGTTTATTGCTGCAGCAAGTGATGATCAGCTTGGACTTGCTGCACATAGTATAGATATTTACACAAAATGGGTGGCCGCAAAAAAATCGGCTGAATTACATATGTATTCAAAAGGCGGACACGGTTTTGGTATGCGTGTGCAGCATTTGCCCAGCGATACCTGGATCGACCGGTTTGGGGACTGGCTCAAAGCCAATGGCTACATCAAATGACAACAGGGGGTAACATAAATGCATAACCGAAAATTGCAGGTTAAACCACCAGAACAATTCCTTCCCGCAAGGCTTTTTCATAACGGGGTTTATCGAATTTGTATAAAAAAGGAGACCGGTGCGCCCCGATCTTTTTTTGTTTGTTCAGCTTTTTTATAATGCCCAGCGAAAGCAGTTTTTTAGGGAAATTTCGTCTGTCCATTTTCTTCTCCAAAACAGTTTCGTACAGATCATGTATTTCCGGAAGCGTAAATTTTTCGGGCAAAAGATTATACCCGACGGGTTGGTGATAAATCTGGAGCCGTAATGCTTTCAATGCTTCTTCAATAATAACCCGGTGATCGAAAATCATTTTTGGCAAATGATGAATATCACGCCATTCGCAGATATCTGAAAAAATATCGGCTTTCGGGATTACCCTTGAAAATTCTGTCAACGCATAAAACCCCACGGAAATCGTCCTTGCCAAAATCCAATGCTCATCAGGAACCGGCATATCTGCATGCCTGCTGAGGAATGCAATTTCTTTCGGAGTTCTTTTTGATCTTCCCGGGGCACCGAAAACATGAAACTGCTGAAGAAATAATTTGTCAACACCTGTTCTTTCTCTTAAAATCCTGGCGGCAGCCTGCGGCAAATTTTCTTTGAATTTTACAAACCCGCCTGGCAAACTCCATTTGCCCAGCTCTTTCCATTTCAGCAGCAGCACTTTTAACTGCCTTTCATGATAACCGAAAACAACGCAATCAACTGAAAGGTGTTTCACAAAACGTTCATGTGCATGAAGCATAAAATCCCTGAACTCTGTTTCGTCATTCATGCTATAAAAATAAAAATCATTTTTTGATTGGCAATAATGAAAATACCCTATCTTCATTGCGTAAATTTTACGTAATAAAAATATTGCCATGAAAAAACTTGTCATCGCACTCTTCCCTGCTGCAGTTGTGTTTATTATCGTTGCAGCTATTCCCCCGGAACAAAAAAAAATACCTATTACAGATTCCCATAGCTCCGTTTCATCAATACGCGAACGCAGTTACAGAGACCTGAATAAAAACGGCAAGATGGACATTTATGAAGATGCCGGCCAGCCTATAGAAGCCAGGATCAATAACCTGCTTTCACAGATGACGCTTGAAGAAAAAGCCGGTATGATGTTTATTAATGGGGCAAGAATAAACGATGACGGAACTATAGAAGACAAACCCGGCAAAGGTTTATTTTCATTTGCCCCGAATGCACTGGGCTTAATCAGTAAATACAAAATGAATCATTTTAACCTATGGGCCATTCCTACGGTTGAAGCAGTGGCAAAATGGTATAACCGCATGCAAAAATATGTGGAAGATTCTACCAGGTTAGGCATACCTATTACCATTGCGTCCGATCCGCGTAATCATTTTACCAATAATATTTTTGCGATGAGCGGCAAGACTTTCTCGCAATGGTGCGAACCACTCGGCCTTGCAGCTATTGGTGATGAAAAGTTTACCAGGGAATTTGCAGATGATGCCAGACAGGAATATATTTCGATAGGCATCAGGGAATCACTGCACCCGCAAATTGACCTGGCTACCGAGCCACGTTGGCCACGCATCAGCGGCACATTTGGTGAAGATGCACAGCTTTCTGCAAAAATGACGACTGCTTACATACTCGGATTTCAGGGCGAAAAATTAGGGCATACCAGTGTAGCCTGCATGACAAAACATTTTCCCGGCGGTGGTCCGCAAAAAGAAGGATTAGATCCGCATTTCCCATTTCAAAAGGGACAGGTTTATCCCGGAAATAATTTCAATTACCACCTGATACCTTTTGAAGCTGCATTCAAGGCGCATACTGCAGCCATCATGCCTTATTATGGGGTACCGATGAACCAGACTGATGAGAATGTTGGTTTTTCATTCAACAAACAAATTATTACCAGCCTGCTTCGTAATAAATATCACTACGACGGGTTGGTTTGTACAGATTGGGGTCTCATTTCCGATAACACCATTATGGGGGCTGTTTGGCCTGCCCGTGCATGGGGTGTTGAGAGTTTGTCAAGAGCAGAAAGGGTGAAAAAAGTGATTGATGCGGGCGTTGACCAGTTTGGCGGAGAAAACTGTCCTGAACTGGTTATTGACCTGGTGAAAACCGGAAAACTCAGTGAAAAAAGAATTGATGAATCTGTAAAAAGGTTATTGAGACAAAAATTTGAACTGGGGCTTTTCGACAACCCTTATATTGATGAAGCAAAAGCCCTTGAAACTATTGGCAAACCTGAATTTGCAAAAGCTGCTGAAGAATCGCAAAGACGTGCGATGACATTATTAAAAAATGAAAACAACATTCTTCCCCTAAAACAGGGGCAGTTAAAAATTTATGTAAAGAATGTTGACCTGAAAGTAGCCGCACAATACGGAACTGTTGTGGACAAACCGGAAAATGCGGATATCGCTATCATCCGCCTGAATACGCCATTCGTTCCCGTAGAAACACCCATTATGATGGCACGCATGTTTCATCATGGCGATCTTGATTTCAAAGAGCCGCTGAAAGACAGTATTCTTCAGATACTAAGTAAGGTGCCTACAATTGTAGATATTTATCTTGATCGTCCCGCTGTAATACCTGAAATCAGCGCCAAAGCAAAAGGGTTATTTGCTGATTTTGGCGCCAGTGACGCTGCAGTACTCGATGTAATATTCGGCAAATACAAGCCAGGCGGTCATTTACCGGTGGAGCTTCCCTCATCCATGGAGGCTGTAAGAAATCAAAAAGAAGATGTTCCTTATGATTCCAAAGATCCCTTGTACAAATTCGGCTTTGGGCTGAGTTACTGATTTTTAACGGAGATGCACATGAGATATTTATTTAGCGATTTTAATTATTTCAAACCATTATTATGCACAGAAGAAATTTTATAATGAAGTCGGGGGCTGCGGCATTAGGCGCTGTACTCCTCGCAGACAATACAAATGCTGCGTTTTTCAAAGCACATCATGCTGTGGGCCTGCAACTTTTCACTTTCTTCACCAGTATTGATGATGATGTTACCGGCACACTGAAAAAAATTGCCGGAGTAGGTTATAGAGAAATTGAATCTGCTTTCAGTAAAAAAGGCGGCTATTATGGCATGAAGCCGAAAGAATTTTCAAAGATGCTGGATGGAATGGGGCTAAGCTGGAAATCGCACCATGTTTTAGGGGCCCCCTTCAAATTACCGCCGGGAACAAAGATGCCTGCTGACGCGAATGGCAACCCGATTAAAATCCCCCCCATGAGAAATTTAAAAGATAATATGCAGGAACTCGTGGACGAAGCTGCTGAAGGAGGAGTTGAATTTCTTGTTTGTGCAAATACACCAACAAACAGTTTAGATGAGATCAAATCTTCTGTTGAAGTATTGAATAAAACGGATGAAGCCTGCCGCAAAGCAGGAATTGGTTTCGCCTATCATAATCACGATATGGAATTTCATGAAGTGGAAGGAAAAATTCCTTATGAAATTTTCTTATCGGAAACAAAAATGAAAATGGAGCTTGACCTTGCATGGGCCACCAAAGGAGGAAAAGATCCGGTAGAATTGTTCAGGCAACATCCTGGCCGCTTTCCTTTGTGGCACGTAAAAGACCTGGATGAAAAAAGAGAATCAATATTACCGGTTGGCTCCGGTACTATTGATTATAAAAGAATTTTTGCAGCTGCTTCCTCAGCCGGCATGAAGCATTTTTTTGTAGAACATGACATGCCAAAAGATGCGCTGGCCAGTATCACTGCAAGCTATAAGTATCTCACGAAAGTTTTAAATGTGTGATCAATAAATGCAGAATGGTTTTTATGAGAGCCGGGAGATAACGAAAAAAGCAAGCACGGTGATGCGCTTGCTTTTTTCGTTATTATTTTTTTACTGCTGCATACCCTGGCTGGCATCCATACCGGAAGTGTTTGTATTTTTTCTTTTGAATAATGATACATCCATTTTGCCAAAACGATAACTGAAATTCAATCTCAGCATTTGCGGGTCACGAAGACGGTTATAATCCTGTACGAAGAATGCGCTTTCTGAATGCTGATCAGATTTCCTCGAACGGAAAATATCACTGAAACTTAAGCTTACCGTTGCTGCATCGTTCTTCAGGAAGCTTCTGCTCACAGCAGCATCTACACTATAAAACGCACGGATATAACCTTGTGATGCGCTCTGCGACTGCATCATCGGGGGGCCTCCCATCTGGCCATTGTTAGCGTTGACAGGTAAATTGGTCTTAGACTGATAAATACCGGTTAACTGCAATTTGAATTTCGCCGGAAGTTTGAAATTGTTATTGACCTTTCCAAACCAGCTCCACAATGCATCCTGTGAACTGCCACTGACATTATCCGTATTTATTTTGGAATTATAGAGGTTCACGTTCACCGTCATATCCCACCACCTGGTTAAATTGGTTACTGCAGTAAACTCCGCTCCTACTGTATAACTTGAATTGGCATTTACATAAGTGTTAATAATATCTTGCTTGCCGGTTAATTCATTTTGTGCGGTGTCAAGATATCTGGTAATAAGATTATTGGTTTCTTTATAATACACTGAAGCAAGAAGCGTATTATTGTGCGGCAACGTTTTCAGGTATGACAATTCAAACGAATTGGTAAACTCAGGTACCAGGTTGGGGTTACCCCTGGTAATGTTTAAGCTGTCTGAATAATCAGTATAAGGAATCAACTGGAAAAAGTTTGGCCTGTTTACACGACGGGTATAACTCAGTTGCAGTTCATTGTTATTACCAAACTTCTGGCTCAGGAAAACCGAAGGGAACAAACTTACCGGATAACTGTTGCTGAAATGTTCTTTGGCGCTGATCAAATCGCCGGAGTAATCAGAACGTTCTGCACGAAGGCCCAGCTGGTAACCAAATTTTTTAATAGCGCTGGTTACGGAAACATACGCAGCATATACATTATTCACGTTATTATAATTAAAGGATGCTGCATTGGATAATATAAAATCGTTGGCCGAATCATTAAAATAATAATTATTAGTAAGGCTGCTGAGTTTCTGTTGCTGAAAACGCAAACCTGTTTCCAGTTTGGTTTTTGCCCCGAATGGTTTTACATAGTCAGTCTGCACAGTCAGAAACTGGTTGGTACCCTCCCCTAACGTTTTTTGTTGTGTGTTACCGAGGATGCTGCTTCCCGCACCATCGGAATAATAATCTGTGCTGTATAATGAATTATTACTGTTCTTTCCTGAAAAAAGGTTCATATCTGCAGTTAATGTTTCTCCTTCTTTAGGAAAAAGATGCTTAAGCCCGAACTGTACACCCATTCCGTTAAACACCCGGCTGGTATTGGTATTCCGGTCGCTGTAAGAAGACCCGTAAGCACTTCCGTTAAGTAAACTGTCTATAGAGGTGGTCAGGAACTGGTAAGGTTTCATTTCGCCATGCACACGAACCAGGCCGAGAGAGAAAGATGTGCGGTTGGTCATAAAATAATCTGCACCCAGCCTGCCAAAAATGAATGCACCTTTGTCCCTGTCATTATCTGCCTGGTGAATCACTGTGCTTGTGTCGCCGTAATTAGTGCGGTCAGTTGTACCGTTGGTTCTTCCTTTCCGCTGGTTCACGAATGCCGCTGCATTCAAATTAAATTTCCCTTCACGCACATTAAAATCGCCTCCGCCATTCACTGCGCCGTATTTGTCAACGCCTGCCCGAAGGTTACCGTTATAGCCCGTCTTCCTGTTTTTCTTCAGTATAATATTCAAAATACCCGAACCACCGCCCGACGCATCATATTTAGCCGAAGGATTAGTAATCACTTCCACACTTTCAATAGCATCGGCCGGAATCTGGTCGAGCGTTAAGGTGGTAGGCCTGCCCTCAATATAAATTTGCGGGGAAGCATTGCGCAAAGTCACATTACCGTCAATATCTACATTTACGGAAGGAACATTCTTCATTACATCCAGCGCTGTGCCGCCTGCATTCACGATATCTTTTTCCACATTGTATACTTTTTTATCAATATCCATTTTCAATGTCGACTTTGTTGCCGAAACGACTACTGCCTGCAGTTGTTTCACATCATTGACCAATGGAATATTGCCCAAATCCTTATCAAAAGCATTTAGCGCCTGGCTCATATCGCCTGAAGGTTTTTGCCCGGATGGCCCCTGCATTTTAAAGCTTACACTTTGTTCCACGGCTTTATATCCTGTTGCAGAAATTTTCAGTTTCATGGAGCCAAATACCGGCAGCTCTTCAAAACTGAAATCACCATTGGTTTTAGTGGTAAGCCCTTTATACAACACTTCCTTCATTTTTTTAGAGGCCGTATCAAAACGATTATGCATCAGCAGCACAGTAGCATCGCTGATGGGTTTGCCGGTACTGTCGACCAGTTTACCGTAAATATGCCCGATATTCGGGGCGGCTTGTCCCTTTCCGTTTCCCGGCGCCATGCCCGGCATTTGCGCAATCACAGAAAGGCTTAAACCAATAGCAGCTATTAGGGAAATCATCTTTTTCATATTAGTAGTTTTCTGGCGCAAAACTATTATGCGTCCATCGTCTTTACAGGTCAAATGAGACAACACCCTGAAATGTTGCGACGAAATGGAACAAATGGAACAGTGGCGGATAATGATGTAACCGGCTCCAGGTATCCGATTAAGCATCCTTGCGTCGCACCCTTTAACAGCAGCGTCCCGGTTCCGCTTTTGCTTCCGCAATTGCCTGCAACGGTACACCGCCTGACTGTTTACAACGTTATTTGTTTGCGCCGAAGCAGGTTTGAGCGCCTGCTTACAGCATGGTTTTGCTATGATTGTTTATATATACAACAAGAATGAATACGTAAAAAAGGTGAGTAACGAAATCATTATATGTTATATTCAATAGGTTATTTATAGGTTAGTCCGGCTTTTCAAAAAACTCAAATTTAAAATTGAAATACCTGATGAATTGATTAATAAAATTTCAAATAAAAACGCTTTGGTGGATTGAAGTAACAACAATTGGGTATCGGTAATATTATAACCCTGATTTTCAATGTCAACTTTTTTTGAGAACTTGCCTCTTATATCATAAGTCACGTGTTGGTTGCAAAACTTATGCGACACACTTTTATCAAAATAGTAATTGGCTGCTTTGCTGTTTGGCCTACGCAATCATGCAGAAAAGATGTTCCGAGGGGACAGTCAATTACTGCAAATGGCACTGTATTGGATATCGTTCAACAAAGAGCATTGCCTAATGTAATGGTTTATTTGTTTGGCGGACACTTTTATGGAAGTTTTCTGAGGAGCATTGCATACGATACCATACCACTTGATTCAGTTATGACTGACGCCAATGGAAACTTTTCCTTAAGTTATATAGCGGAAGGGAAAAGCGATGATTATGCTTTAGGGGTTACAAAAAATTATCTTAAGCCAACTAATAACGAAAATATTTTACCAGCATTTCAAAATATATACAAATTCAATTATGCTTACAACTTAAAGAATATAATTATAACCGCAAGAGCGTTGCACCAATTAAATGTTACTTTACAGATTTTATCGAACCCATACGACACATTGTTGTTCAGAATTTATAATCCACCATCTGGACAAGAAATTGCCGAGTATCAGCTTTACGGATATAACGTTAACACTGTATTGCACACACGCTATTTACCTCTTTCGAAAAATATATTTGAATATTCTGTCAGAACTCTTAATTTAATTGATTCTGGATATATCCGCCTAACTGCAGACACTATAAACATGGGCAACCCTGACACTATTTTTATTTCCCAAAAGATCAATTCAACTTATGACATACCGCTTAAGCCTTATTGACTGTTCTGCAGCTAATATTCAGTTTGCTGCAATACTGGCGCGACGGAATAGAATTCAGCACTAAATCAGCAATAAACTTTAGTTCCCGCAGACGGAATTCTTTTCAGCAATTAGTTTTATCTTCAGTAATTCTATTCAGCCACAGTTCTGGGCGGACAATTATAAAATGCCAGCAAAGCGGCAAGCCTCTGTCGCTGCTTGCAACTTTAAAATGATATTTCAAAATAATGGAAAAAGAAAAAATTGAACAACCTGAAATGCCTAAAAATGATGATTTATCTATTAATAAAGGTAAAACATTTGTCTATACGGTAAGGGACTGGAAAGAATATTTAGGAGAGGCCCTACTAATCGTCTTTAGTGTTCTTTTAGCGCTAATTGTGACGGAATATATTAGTAACCTTCGTGAAAAAGAGAACACAAGGAATATTTTAAAAAATATTAGTGCGGAGCTTACTCATAACAAAAAAGCAATCCAGGAAATGAATGAATATAATTTGCAAGTTTTGGCTAAAATTGATTCTGCATTAATAAGTAAAAAACTGCAAAATGAACTTATTTCAAATGATGAGTTTCACTTGAAGGTAATAGCACCCCAGGGGGTTTTGTATCGTTACTTGGACAATGAGGCATGGACAATTGCAAAAAATAACAACATTATGTCAAAAGTGGATGGCGAAACAATTGCAATGTTGACCAAAGTTTATGAAGACCAGGGACGAATGATGAAAGTGGAGGACGAGGTAGCTAAAGTAATTTTTGACAGAGTATCAAGAGACCCAAAACAAGTACACATAACTCTAATTTTGATTCGGGACATTTACCACGGTTGGGCTGTTGACAGGACTGTAGATTTACTTCAAAAAATAGATAACACAATTAAAAAAGTTGACACGTTTTAGAGAAGTCTAATAGTAACAAAACTGCATACAACATTGGGTTTTATGCAAGTGGGGCTCGACATTATAACATCAGCTATATGCTCATTTCCTACCTGCATAAAGCCCCGCCCGTTGCCCGGTATTTTACAACGGTCGTGATATGAATATACCAGCAGGCTATCTACCGTAAATATTAAAGTCATTTCATAGCAGGATTTTCAGGATTTGTCGCATTCGTTAATTTAAACTCTTTGCCTGCAATTATTTTGACAAAAAATATGAAAAAATATGTATTGACGGCAGTACATTCTTTTCATGTGTTTATTTCCAAAGACACATTTATTATATCACCGCATAAAAAAATAATGAACCGAAGTACATTAATACCATTACTCATACTTTTAATTTCAACTGCAAATAAGCTGAATGCGCAAGGTTCATATGGTTTGCAATTCAACATTGATAATTTCAAAACGCAAACGCTGCAGCTTGATAAAAAGTCATTTAAAGTAAGAGCTTATGAAAATATTGTGTATGTATCAAACCCCATTGATACTGCTTATGAAGTGATGAACATTTATATTCCCGAAGAATACTTTAATGGCAAAAGCATCAATGGTTATACTGCTGCAACTGCGCCCATATTTTTTCCTAACCAGGTTGGCGGTTACATGCCTGCCAAACCTGCATCAGCATTGAGGAGCGGCGGTGACTTTATGGCCATGCCACCCGGTATAGTGCCAGGAGGTGCGCCGGCAAGCAGTGATGCAAAACAACCAATGAATCATGGAGGGAAACAAAATAATTTTCCTCCACCAAATGGCTTTGGTGGCATGGGTGGTGAAAGACAGTCCGCTGTTGTAATGGCTTTATCGAAAGGATATATTGTTGCTTCTGCAGGCGCAAGAGGCAGAACAACACAGGATAAAAACGGTATTTACACCGGCAAGGCACCGGCAGATATTGTTGACCTGAAAGCTGCCATCCGCTATTTAAAATTTAATGATAAAGCAATGCCCGGTGATGCGAATAAAATCGTATCGAACGGAACAAGCGCCGGTGGCGCCATGTCTGTTTTAATTGGTGCAACCGGCAACAATACAGATTATGAACCTTATTTAAAAACACTTGGCGCTGCCAACGCAACAGATGACGTTTTCGCAGTGTCTGCTTATTGCCCTATCACCAATTTAGACCATGCCGATATGGCTTATGAATGGCAGTTCAATGGCATCAACAGTTTTGAAGCAAGAGGTATGCCTGGTCAAAATACAATGTCGGCAAACAATACATTAACGCCGAAGCAAATTGACGCATCCAATAAATTAAAACAGATGTTTCCTGCGTATGTAAACAGTCTTCACCTGACAGATACAAATGGCAATGCATTAACGCTGGAGGCTGATGGCAATGGCAGCTTTAAAGATTGGGTGAAGTCTTACGTGATTGCATCTGCGCAAAAAGCATTGGATAAAGGCTCCGATTTATCGCAGCACTCATGGATAACGATTCGCAACGGAAAGGTGACTGATATCGATTACAACGGATACATCCATTATATGAAGCGCATGAAAACACCGCCTGCCTTTGATGCGCTTGACCTTTCAACTCCGGAGAATCAATTGTTTGGTACTATAACGATAGATAAACAACACTTCACACCATTCAGTGCAGACAATTCAATCATCACTGCAAAACTTGCCGATGCAATCATTGTTAAAATGATGAACCCGATGAATTACATCGGCACAAATGGAACAATGACGGCACAATATTGGCGCATTCGTCATGGTACAAAAGATAAAGATACCGGCCTTGGCATACCGGTTATCTTAGGCACATACCTTCAAAACAAAGGTTACCATGTAAACATTGAATTGCCGTGGGACAGGCCACATAGCGGCGATTATGATTTAGATGAATTGTTTGCATGGATGGATAACATTTGTAAGTAAGACGTAAATAATAAACGAAACTCATTTTAATATGCAAGTAGCAAAGCCTGAATTTTCAAGACGCAAATTTATAAAGACTGCAACTGGCGCTGGTGTCGTTTTATTCATCAACCCATTTGTTTCCCGGGCAGCGTTTGAACCAGATGATAAAGTGAAAGCTATCGTGGCAAAAACGATCGGTATTGATACGCATAATCATATGGATGTACCGTTTAACAAAAAAGAATTTAAGAATCAGCAATACGGTTTGGCTAACGAAATGAACACATCTGGATTAACCGCTATTTGCATGACCTTTTGTGTTGACCGTCCTCAATTAAATAAAGAAGGTGAAGCCTATGAAAGATTTATAATCAGCCTTGATGAAATGGATGAAATGCTAAAGGCAAATAATCTTACCCGGGCATTAAATTATATTGATTTAAAAAATGCAAGAAAAGAGAACAGGCAAATTGTAATTCAATCGGTAGAAGGCGGGCATTTTATTGAAGGAAAATTAGAACGAATAAAAACTGCTTACGACAGAGGTTTGCGGCATTTTGGTTTAATGCACGATGGACAGACTACACCACCGATGGGCGATATTTACACTGATACGCCACAATATGGCGGACTAACCCAATGGGGCATTGATACGATTAAAGAATGTAACAGGCTGGGTATCCTTATTGACCTTGCACACTGCAATAATGTAGCCATCACTAGAGCACTTGAAGCATCCACCAAGCCAATGCTCATTTCACATACAGGGCTCAGTACGCAACTAGGAACAGATGAAAGAATGGCTAAGATGATGATGCCAAGGCTTATCAGTAAAGAGCAGGCGAAGATATTTGCCGGTGCAGGCGGCGTTATAGGGATTTGGACACACCTTGCAAACAAACCACTTGATTATGCAAAAAACATAAAAGCAATGGTGGATATAGTGGGAACAGAACATGTGTGTATAGGTACGGATACAAAGATGGCCCCTCCAAACAATACCAACGACCGTTTCGGCAGAAAAACAAATCAAAGTTGGGAAGGCATGAAGGAAGGCTTCTTCTATGCTGTTGTTGACGCATTGCTACAAGCCGGGTTTTCTGAAAAAGAAATCTTACAGATCGGAGGCGGCAACTATTGCCGGATATTTGAAAAGGCGACAAGTATTTGATTGAATAAGTACCGAACAGAAAAACGTCAGTCAACAAAAGTATTTACAAAAGCAGAACGTTGTAATATCAGCTAATTGCACATCCAGACTTACAAGCAACATTACCAATTTCCATGGCCTACCCAACACTACAAACATTTTGACGGATTAGGGCGAACCCCCATTTTAGGCTACGACAAAAGTAGATTTGGCTAAATCTGTTTCTTGACCTCTTTGCAACTTTACATCATCAAATCAAACAGCAAAAAAATGAAAGTAGTAATATCTGGTTCTTTAGGGCACATCAGCAAACCACTTGCAAAAGAATTGATAACAAAAGGGCATTCGGTAACCATCATCAGCAGCAAAGCCGAAAAACAAAGAGAAATTGAAAACATTGGAGCGAAAGCAGCAATCGGAACGATTGAAGATGTTGCGTTTCTTGCAGTGGCTTTTTCAGGTGCAGACATTGTCTACACAATGGTTCCGCCAGTTAACTTCTTTGACCCGACCTTAGACATTATTGCTTATTACGTTCAACTTGCAAACAACTTCAAACACGCAATTTTGCAGGCAGGTATAACAAAAGTTATTCACCTCAGTACCATTGCCGCACATACCAATAAAGGCAATGGTATGCTGGCCTATGGTTACGAAATTGAAAGCGTTTTAAAAACATTGCCCGTCAATGTCGCCATTAAATTTATGCGGCCTGTCGGCTTTTACTACAATATGTTTGCGTTTATCCCCGCAATCAAAAATGCAGGAAGTATTTTTCAAAATTATGGTGGCAATAAATTGAAAGAGCCATGGGTTTCGCCCCTGGATATTGCGGAAACTATTGACGAAGAAATCGAATTGCCTTTTGATGGAAGGAAAATCCGCTACATTGCCAGCGATGAAGTTACGCCCAATGAAGCCGCGTCAATTTTGGGCAATGCTATTGGGAAACCTGATTTGAAATGGGTTGTAATTTCCAACGAAGATTTTATTGCAAATTTAGTTCGTGCAGGTTTTAGTCAGCAGGCAGCCGAAGGTTTGGCAGGGATGAATGCAGGCAGGGTGAGCGGAGTGCTGTATGAAGATTATCATATACACAAACCAATATTAGGAAAAGTGAAACTCACAGATTTTGCAAAAGAGTTTGCAGCAGTTTACAACCAGGGTAGCTATCAACATTGATTTCCTTTAAATAAAGTATCTTCAAAATATGGAAGTGCGTAGATTAAAGTCAGTTAGTGAATTTCACGAATGGAGAGGTTTGCCGCCACCCGAACATCCTTTGATTAGTGTAGTGGATTATTCCAAAATCTACACAACACCAACGGAAGGCACAGAAAACCTGACGTTTGATTATTACAGCATTGCACTGAAAAGAGGCGTGAGCAAAATGTATTACGGACAACAAGCTTGTGATTTTAATGAAGGTGTTTTGTTTTTCATGTCGCCAAATCAAGTGTTGAAAATCATCAACAATCCAAACGAAACAATTAAAAGAACGGGATGGATGTTGCTTATTCACCCTGATTTCCTCTGGAACACACCGCTTGCAAAAACCATTAAAGAATACAGCTTTTTTGATTATTCCGTGAAAGAAGCTTTATGGCTTTCCAAAAAAGAAGAAACGATAATTCACCGCATCATCCAAAACATTCAGCAGGAATATCATGCCAACATTGATCAGTTCAGTCAGCGTATTATCATTTCGCAAATTGAAACCTTGCTCAATTATTCCAAGCGTTTTTATCAGCGACAATTCATTACACGAACAACGGGTAATCATCAAATACTTGAGCGATTAGAAAAATTGTTGTCAGACTATTTTAGCAGCGATGATTTAATTTCAAAAGGTTTGCCGACAGTGCAATACATTGCCGGCAACTTACACATTTCGCCAAATTATTTGAGCAGTTTGCTCAAAGTGCTCACAGGACAGAGCACACAGCAGCACATACACCACAAGTTGATTGAGAAAGCGAAAGAAAAACTATCAACGACCAACCTATCAATCAGTGAAATCGCTTACGAACTGGGGTTTGAACACCCTCAATCATTCAGCAAATTTTTTAAGACAAAGACAACCATTTCGCCTTTGGAATTTAGGCAATCGTTTAACTAAAAGAAAGCCTGGCGGAGAAATAACAATCGGCTCTTGTACTACTATCAGCTAATACCGGGCTTGACCTATTTGCCCTTTAGTTGTTCACTTCATCATCTGTACTTTAATAAGCTTCATTTGAGTTTTTTCTTTCAAGAGGTTCAATTTTGATGGCAGGCATTATTTGAAGTATATTTTTTTTCACCCGTACAATATTTCGACCATCATTCAGCGTGGTGTTTTTTAGTTAATGGAATACCAATGCTGATAATTGGGTTTCTGTTATTTTTCCCCAAGCTGATAAATCGCTTTATTTATAATAAAAATAGTAACCCAACAAATAAACCGATGCTTACAACATCAGGTTGCCGCAATGCTGACGGGCACTATAACCATGAGCCGCAAATCATTTTTCACATTTGATTCCGGCAAACATAATTCCATTGGGCGATTGTTGTAACTTCAGCTAAAAATATAAAACCGGGCTTCAGCAATCGGCAGATGGACATAAATACCAACTCTGTGGTATACATCGGTCGTTAGAGGTAGTGAAATTGACGGGTGCGAACACATTTAAATACAGTGACACCTAAATTCCATAACTAATGCGAAAGTATTCAGTTTTAATATACCAAGTTATCTCTGTGTGCTTTTTAGTAACTGCCACCTTGCATTATCCTGGCGGTTCAATTGTGGACAAAAATTCCGTAGGATTCGACTGGTCAAAGAATTTTTTCAGCAATTTATTTTTACCGAAGGCACTCAATGGTGCTAATAACCCATCAAGGGTTTGGGCACTCATCGGTATGGTCTTTAATTCAATTGGGTATGGACTTTTCTTTATTCATACCTCTCGAAAAATACCTCAAAAACATACGACGCTGGTTTTAAAATCTATCGGCTTTGCCAACATGCTTTTTACTTTTTTAATTGCTACCTCCCTGCACGACATAATGGTAACTGTTTCGAGTACTCTGACCATGATTGGGTTATTTTACATCACAGTCTTCATACTTAGGACAAAGCTTCATTGGCTAAAGATTTTTTGTATTGGGTGCCTGTTTATATTCTATTCCACTTTATACTTGTATGGAGCAGGAGATTGGAGATTACTGGCTGTGATGCAAAAAGTCACGTTTCTTTGTTTTATGTTATTAGTTTTAACAATAGAATATTTAACAAAGAACGAAGATTTTCAACAAAACAAACCCAACAAACTATCAGTAACAGCAACGAACCGCTAAAGATTGCAAGCAAAAACGACATCAAACATTCATTCAAATGAGCAAAGAACAAACAAAAACCTTTTGAAGTTTCTTAAGCGATTTGGCCTTCATGATATTATTGATCTTGTTGTGTGGCTTCGGGGTTTTGATTGGACTTATGCCCACGAGCAAATGAGTTAATCTATGACAACTATAATGCTGTTGATTTTGATTGGTCGCCGACAGAGAAAGTAGGACATACATTTTATTCTATTGCAGTCGGACATTCAAGTAAAAATGTTCATTTGGGTTTTTATTGGAGCAAAGAAATTTCAGACCCTGACAAAATACATATAGGCTAAGGCAATCAAAACAAGACCAGACAAGCATAATAAAGCAGCTAAAAAGAAAAGAAATAATCATAAGATTTCGAGAAAAGAATACCTGCTGTCAACAAAAGCATCGTATGTAAAGGGATAATTTAAATAGGCGATATAGTTGATAAAGTTAACCGATATATTTATCTGAAATGGCCACCATTATTTGACTGATGATTAGGGATTGCTTGGGAATTACGTTGATATTACATTCATCCAATTAACTCTGGCTGAGCCAAGAAAGATTCGGACACCGGCTGTATCGAAAACGGACAGGTTCCGTTGGCTATATGGCCATAATCAACAGATTGCCAGCCTTTATTAAAAGTGGCATCTATTTCGCACAATACAAGCAAACTTTCCAGCACCATGATAAAAAACCAACTCCTTTTTGCGCTGCGCCGACTTGGGCGGGATAAACTAACGACAAGCATCAACGTACTTGGCCTTACTTTCGGCATTCTTTCCTGTTTAGTGATTTATTTGTATGTATCCTTCGAATTCAGCTACGATAAATTTCACGCTGATCGTGATCGGATATACAGGCTGATGGTTTCTACAAATCAGGGCAGTGATGTTTGGATGGCCGAGCCTGTTGGCTCTGCCTTGCGCCAGGAGGCAACAGCTTTCAGTGCTGTCACCACTCTTTATACCGACGATACCAAAGTGCTGATCCCAATAACTGGACAGCCTCCCCGGGTTATTCCCGGAATCAGCAGCAATCAACTATATCACATCACTTTTGCAGATACGGATTACCTGAAAATTTTTCATTATGAATGGCTGGCTGGTAATCCGGCAACAGCTTTACAACAACCTTTCTCAGTCGTGCTAACTGAATCAGAAGCGAAATATTATTTTCAAGGCGGAAAGCCTCAGGACTGGATGGGTCGCACCGTTGTATATGAAGATTCTCTAACTGTTTCCGTCACGGGGATTGTTAAAGACTGGGATAAGAATAGTGATTTTGGTTTCAAAGATCTCATTTCCTATGCTACACTCGGGCAAAGTTTTCTTAAATCCTATACCGGAAAGTGGGACCAGTCAGGGAGCAATATCAATGTCTATGTAAAGCTGGCACCCGGCACAACAGCAGCACAGGCCGAGCAACAATCCTCCGCCTTTTACAGACGACGGCACACGAAACTCAATCCCGGTGTGAAAATCGGCATGTCGCTGCAGCCACTTGCAGATGTTCATTTCAATGCAGCTTATAATGATACTTACGGCAGACGGGCGCATAAGCCCGCACTGTTTGCACTCGCAGGCATCGCTCTGTTCATCCTTGTTATTGCCGCTATCAACTTTATTAATCTCTCTACGGCGCAGTCGATATTGCGTGCAAAAGAAGTAGGCATACGCAAGGTAATGGGCAGCAGCATAGGAGGCATTGTGCGGCAATTCCTCATCGAAACGGCTATTGTAGTTGTTGGCGCTACGCTGTTTGCGCTCCTGCTTGCCGACCCTGTTATTGCAGCATTGCACGGCTTTATACCTGAAGGCGTCCGTCTGCATATTACCGATCCAAATACATGGCTTTTTATAGGAATTACGATTCTTTTTACTTCTCTGATCGCAGGCTGGTATCCTGGGCGGGCACTCTCTGCTTTCCTGCCGGTAATCAGTTTAAAAGGGCAAGGTGTTCAACAGCTCAATTCCAAAAGCTATCTTCGAAAAGGCCTTATCGTTTTTCAGTTTACAGTGAGCTTGCTATTTATTATCGGCACCATGATGGTAGGGCGGCAGATCCATTATATGCTCAATACTGATTTGGGTTTTAATAAAGAGGCTATTGTTACGATCGACATTCCCCGGGACCAACCAAGAAACAACAAAGAAATTCTTGCCAACAAATTACGCAACCTGGCAGGTGTTCAGCAAGTGAGCATCAATTCGGCTGACCCTGAATCTATCAACCATTATTTCTTCGGCACGATGCTCGAATATAATGGAATAAAGATCCAACCCGGAGCTGACGTAATAGATACCGGCTATATACCTTTATATGGCCTACAGCTTGTTGCCGGAAGAAATTTCTATTCAAGCGATGAGGCCAAGAATGCTATTCCTGCTACAGCGACTTCCCCGGCGCAGCCGTTCAGACGAGCATTCATCATTAATGAAACAGCAGCAAAAAGCCTTGGCTTCAAAAATGCAGCCGATGCTGTTGGCAAATTACTTTATAGCGGCATTGGCGATATCCACACACCCCAGCCTGTGGTGGGTGTGTTGAAAGACTTCCATTCAGATGACATGCACCAGGCGATACGCCCTTTTATCTTCTGGATGGAAGCAAAGGAAGGGCAGCAAATGAGCATAAAACTTTCAAGCGCTGGTTTCACGAGCGACAAGGTGAAGACGTTGATGACAAATATGGAATCGGTTTTCAAAAAAATATATCCGGGAACAGCCTTTCAGTCACGGTTCTTTGACGAATCACTGGAACAGCTTTACAAGCAGGAAAAACAGACATCGCAAATCCTGAACATTGCGATGGGGATGGCCGTTTTTATTTCGTGTATGGGTCTTTTTGGCCTAGCAACGTTCACTTCCAATCAACGGACGCGTGAAATTGGTATCCGCAAAGTGCTGGGTGCAGGCGTTCCTCAATTAGTGTCCATGCTTTCGAAGGAATTCATCATTCTGGTAGGGCTTTCGACTGTAATTGCCGCACCTTTAGCTGGTTGGGGCGCACATCAATGGTTACAGAATTTTGCTTATCGTACGTCCATGCCATGGTGGCTCTTTGTGATGGCCGGTGTTTCGGCAACGGTGATTGCACTGCTTACAGTCAGTTTACGGACAATTCGGGCTGCAATGGCCAATCCGGTGAAAAGCTTGAGGGTGGAATGATTTTGACTTTGGGTTTGTAAGATTAACCTCTAACTTTTAATTCCTTTCTCTTATTCGAGTTCTGACTGTTAGCGTTTATGTAAATGTTTGACTACTTTGAGCGTAATAACGGGACAACTGCAGCAAGTATTTGCCAAATATCAGGTAAGATTGATTGTTTAGCAAAAATGACTACGCAACTTTCGCACTTGTGCAAGCCGGCCGAACCGCAAAAAAATTTAGCTAAACGTATGTACATGTTTTTTAATCCTAACTTTGAACATTAACCTCTTATCGTGAAATTAAAGCGTATTTATTACAAAAACCTTAGAAAGGCGTTATTAATCTCGTTAGTGTCTTTATACATTTTTTATCGTGCAGGTTTCATAGACGGTAATAATGACAACTATTTTACACTGTCCAGCTTAATATTGACCGGTTTTTTTTCATTAACGGGAATAATTATCTTAATCGTCAGAATTATCAGCGGGTATAGATACAGAAGAAGATTCAGCTATTCATTTTGGGGTGTGATTAATTTTACTTTTTCAATTTACAGTATCCTGATTTCCCTATTGCATCATATGCTTTACCTACCTTATATCGTTTATATTTTAAGCCTATTGATGGGAGCTATAATTCTATATGATATTTTTTTGGGGAAAAGAGAAAAAAAGGAGCCGCCTGAAATATTAATTGAAGGTTCTTAACTATGTGCTGAAAACGCGGGAGTGTATATTTTTTTGATTATTCTTATCTTTTGCAACAATAAAGTATCCCTCTGATTTTTTTAGATAAATTAATATTCCAAATTATACATCAGGTTTGCAGGTACATATTAAATTATGTGCCTTCGGAAAACTGAAGTTTATCAATACTAATCAACACCGACTTTCCTTATATATATATTATATTTTTTTACCGCTCTCCACCTCTTTTCTCATTAGACCCAAACAGAATTTTTTTATGATCAGAAACAATAACATTCATATTTTTCTTTTTATACTATCAAAACTCAATACCGGCGGTGATTTCAATCATTGTTTGCGCAGCACTCCTACCATAGCTTGCCATTACCGTTTCAACGCTCTATATGTAATGTGATTATGATAGTGTTTGTACACTATGATTTTTGAGTCATTCATTCTCAAACCTGATTGATATGAAACGCATATTTATTTTTATATCGATTATAATCAGCATGCTGATATTTACAGCATGCAAAACCAGTCAGCAAATGGAAGCAGGCAGTCTTGGTCTGCCGGGTGATAATCTTAATCTTTATGCAGTACTGAAGATATTCCAGGAATCACCGACCCTGGAAAGTTTTGAAAGATCTCTTAATGATTCATCCTCAAAAATCAATAACCTCGATTTGAATGGAGACAATAAAACGGATTATATCAGGGTAATAGACAGCGTGCAGGGTAATGTGCACAACATTATTTTACGAGCTGTGCTGGGCAAAGGAGAAGAACAAAATGTAGCCGTAATCATTGTAGAAAAAACAAAAGACAGTGCAGTGGATGTACAAATAGTAGGTGACGAAGACCTCTATGGAAAAGATTATATTATTGAACCCAACTATAAAAATAGTCAGGCCGAAACCCCGAACCCGGCTTACAACAAGAATGTTGAGTACGACAGCAATCTTGCACCTGTTGAAACCACGCCTTACGAAATTGCATCATGGCCAATCATCAGCTGGATGTACATGCCGGCCTATATGCCATGGTACTCTCCCTGGAACTGGGATTATTATCCAGTGTACTGGAGCCCGTGGGTTCCTTATTACTGGCATTATTATTACGGCTATCACTATTATTGGAACTACTATTATTTCGGACACTATCATCGTTCACACGTTTACAGGACTCCCGGATGGCGCGATCATTATTACAGCGATGCCCCTATCAGAACGCGTTCAGCTACTTTCAGGCAACGGGTAACAAGGGGCGAATTCAGGAGCAACTATTCCAGGCCCCAGGATGCACAAAATGGTGCTTTATTTTTCAGGAGGAGTTTTCCAAAAGCACCTTCTGTTAACAGGGAATTGCCGAGGTTCAGAAACAACGGCGCTCCTGTTATAAAACGGAAAGACAATTTTAATACAATTCAACCTCATCAAATAAAAAGCGGGCAAAGAAACCAGCCATCAAGGCCATCAGCAAAACAACCGGCGACAAAACCGCCCAGGCAGCCTTCCAAAAAAAATGGTAACGATTGATAGGGGCAGCAGGTTTTTGAACTAATTGAAA
>DATKNN010000043.1:0-64956 GCA_035541355.1 Puia sp.
AAAGCTTTTTGTAAACAGCTTTTATTGTTCTATGCAAAACCGTTGCGACACTCCGTTTAACAGCAGCTAATCTGTTCGGCATTTTTTCAGGTTATGCATTACCGTTAGGATGAGGATAGGATGAGGAATTTTGCTCCAGCCCAGGAGAAGTTCAACAAGATTACAGCCGTTGAACGGAGCGTCGCAACAATGCCGCTTAAAGCTCAAATGCCGGTAGCAACACCAGTCCGGCCACTTTAAACATTAACTTGCATTTCCAGGCATGCTTGCCTTGGCAGAAAATTATTTCAATAATATTGCATTCTTTAAACAACTTATCATGTGCGGAATAGTTGCATATATCGGGTCGAGAGAAGCTTATCCCATCATCCTGAAAGGACTGAAACGTTTGGAATATCGCGGCTATGACAGTTCAGGTGTTGCATTGCTGAACGACGGATTAAAAGTGTTCAAGAAAAAAGGCAAAGTAGCAGATCTGGAAGATAGTCTGGTTGGCAAAAACCTGCATGCCAATGCCGGTATCGGCCACACCCGATGGGCAACACATGGTGAGCCCAGTGATCGTAATGCGCATCCGCATCAGTCGGCCAGCGGAAAGCTGGCAATGATCCATAATGGGATTATTGAAAACTATACTCAACTGAAAAATGAACTCCAGAAAAAAGGATACGTTTTCAAAAGTGATACCGACACAGAAGTACTACTGAATTTTATAGAAGACATTCAAAAAAATAATCAATGCGGGCTGGAGGAAGCAGTTCGTATTGCATTAAAACGGGTGGTAGGCGCTTATGTAATCGTGCTGCTCGATGAAGATAATCCTGACACCATTATCGCTGCACGAAAGGGCAGCCCACTGGTAATCGGTGTTGGCAGGGGAGAACATTTTTTAGCATCTGATGCTTCCCCTATTATTGAATATACCAAAGAAGTAGTATATGTGAACGATTATGAACTGGCCATTTTAAAGCCAGACGAACTTGTGTTAAAAAATCTCGGTAATGAAAAAATAACGCCATTTATTCAAAAATTAGATCTAGAACTGGCAGCCATTGAAAAAGGAGGTTATGACCATTTCATGCTCAAAGAAATCTTCGAACAACCGGATACTATTTTTGACTGCCTGCGCGGAAGACTTGACGTAAATAATGCCACTATTACCATGGCCGGTGTGCAAAATAATATAGAGCATTTGAAAAATGCCAGCCGCATTATTATGGTAGCATGCGGAACCAGCTGGCATGCTGGTTTGATTGCAGAATATATTTTTGAAGAATTATGTCGTATACCTGTTGAGGTGGAATATGCATCAGAATTTCGTTACCGGAACCCGGTAATCCATAAGCAGGATGTAATCATTGCCATTTCACAAAGCGGCGAAACCGCCGATACAATAGTCGCAATTGAAAAAGCAAAAGAGCAAGGTGCTTTTATTTTTGGAGTAGTGAATGTCGTCGGCTCTTCCATTGCACGTATATCTGATGCCGGGGCATATACGCATGCCGGGCCTGAAATCGGAGTTGCCAGTACGAAAGCATTTACCGCACAACTCGTAGTACTTACATTAATTGCGCTGAAAATTGCAAAGGAAAAAAACAGCATCAGTGAAGAAAGATATATTCATCTTATTAATGAATTACATCTTATTCCGGAAAAAGTAAAAGAGATTTTGCCAATGAACGAATACATCAGAAAGCTGGCAGGAAAATATAAAGATTCAAAAGACGCGTTATATCTCGGACGGGGATATAATTTCCCCGTTGCGCTTGAGGGCGCCTTGAAGCTGAAAGAAATTTCTTACATACACGCAGAAGGCTATGCAGCAGCAGAAATGAAACACGGGCCAATAGCCCTGGTAGATGAAACTTTACCCGTGGTTTTTGTGGCTACAAAAGATTCATACCATGAAAAAATTGTAAGTAATATCCAGGAAATAAAAGCAAGAAAAGGAAAAGTAATCACAGTCATTAGCAATGGAGATGATATAATTCCGGAAATGAGCGATGATAATATGATTGTTCCGGAAGCCGATGAACTTGTTGCTCCACTGCTCAGCGTAATACCCCTTCAGTTATTCGCATACCATATTGGCGTCGCAAAAGGTTATGATGTAGACAAGCCGAGAAACCTGGCAAAAAGCGTAACTGTAGAATAAGCTTGAACTATGAAGGGTGAATGGTTATTGCTAAATAATGCCTTGCTCCAAACATGCTGCCATTCAAATTGGCCAGTACCAAAACAACACATTCCTAACAACAAGCTTTATCAACTTTCCTTTGGCACCATTCTTCTGAATACAGATTGCAGCAAAATAACAAAGGCGCCGGTAGTAATAGAAAGATCGGCCATATTAAAAACGCCTGTATGAAAAATTCCAAAATGGAGATATAAAAAATCAGTAACCGAGCCATAGGCAATCCTGTCAAAAATATTTCCGATTCCACCCCCGATGATACAGCAAATAGCGATCAATGAAACAGCATGCATATTTTCTTTCCGGAACACATAAATAAAGGCAAAAGCAAGCGCTATCACTGGAAGCGCTGACAATAAAACATTTTTTACAGACCTCGAAAGGGAATCACCAAAACTGAGAAAAGCGCCGGAATTTTCCACACGCATTACTGTAAGATGATGATACAACATTTCTATTTCATCATTTTCAGTTAGCCTGTTGCGTACTATTTTTTTGGAAAACTGGTCGCAACCGACATTTGAAACGACAATTAATAAGATGATGAAAATCCTGATGATTTTTTTTGACAGCATTGATATCGGCTTTCTGCAAAATTATTATTCAACTGAAAAAGGAATAACTTCAATTTTTATCGCTTTTATTAATCAACATATAAATTTTAAAAATAACCGGCAACGGCAGCTACAAGCCTCCCCGCTCAGCCAGTTTACTTTTCCTGTAACCATATAAAAAATAAATTGTAAGCCCGAAAGCCATCCAGCCAAAGAATACCATCCAGCTTTTTGCAGGAATTTCGATCATTAAATACAAACAACACAATGCACCAAGCACAGGGATGAGGGAATAATTGCGCAGAAAACTGAGCACGGAAACTATGATCGCAACCACTAAAAAAACAAGGAATAAAATTTCCTGGCGACTTTCTGAAGCAATGTTACTGCATGCATCTGCCAGTCTTTGCCTAAATAAAAAAATAAATAATGCTGTTAACACAGGAATGATAACCTTTCCATTTACATAAGGTATTTGGAATTTGCCCGGCTTCTTTTCCATTATTGGCAGGTATAAAACACCACCGCACACCAACACAAATGCAAATAGGGTACCTATACTCGTTAAATCTGTCATCAGTTTATCGTCCACAAACAAAACAGGTATGCCAACCAGCAGACCAGTCATTATTGTAGCAAATGCGGGTGTTTGAAAACGCGGGCTTAGTTTACTGAAGCGGGCAGGTAGTAACCCATCTCGGCTCATGCTCATCCAGATGCGTGGCTGGCCGATCTGGAAAACCAGCAGTACACTTGTTGACGCCACTACAGCGCTGATAGAAATGACAAACCCGACTTTGTGCATATTGATCTTATCAAACACATAAGCTAAAGGGTCGGCGATACCATTAAATTCCTTATAATTGACGAGGCCGGTTATTACCAATGCTGTTACAATATAAATCACTGTACATATCAGTAATGAATAAATCATCCCTTTGGGAAGGTCTTTCTGCGCATTTTTACATTCCTCCGCAGTAGTCGATATCGCATCAAAACCGATATAGGCAAAAAATACTGATGATACACTTTGAAGCACGCCGCCCATTCCTTCAGGCAAAAAAGGGGTCCAGTTGCTTTCAGTGCCTTTTGAAAAAATCAACCAGAAACCGATTACCGCAATAAAACAAAGCACCACAATTTTCAAACCCACCATAAAATTGGCACTCTTGCGGCTTTCATTAATACCGATGTATGCCAGTATGGTAATCAGCCAAACAATAATGAATGCGGGAAGGTTGATGATGAATTTGAAACCAAAAATTTCAGGTGCATGAGTATACACCAAACCGCCAATAGGCTGGCCCGCGGCAACAGCATCGTCATAAGCCATTTTCGCAGTTTGATGACCTATAGTAAGCCAGTCGGGTAAATGAATACCAAATGCCTGCAAAATATTATTAAAATAGGCGCTCCACGAAATAGCCACCACTACATTACCAATAGCATATTCCAATATTAGTGCCCAGCCAATAATCCATGCCACCATTTCACCAAACGTAACATATGAGTAAGTGTAAGCGCTTCCTGATACAGGCACCCGGCTTGCAAACTCAGCATAACACAAAGCCGTAAAACCACAGGTAACCGCAGTGATCATAAATAAAAAAATAACGCCCGGCCCCCCATGATATGCAGCCGTTCCGATGGTGGAAAAAATGCCTGCGCCTATTACTGCAGCAACACCCATAAAAGTGAGATCACGCACACCCAATACTTTTTTCATGCTACGGCCATGTGCATCACCATGGCCTGATTCTGCATCTGCAATAATTTTCGACAGTGATTTTTTCCTGAATAATGAACCTGGCATGTCATATTGGTTTGATTTCGGAAATTAGGGAAAATATGTTTACGAAAAACACTCATCACAACAATACCGGTTTTATCGGGAAGAAACATAAATTGGCTCATGTTGCTGACAAGACAAAAAATACAGGGAGCAAGGGTTTTAAACCCCACAAAATATTCGTCAGAAGGGATATGACATCAACGGTTTCATAAAAGCACAGGTTTTACAGATACCAATAAAGCGAAGTCTTTATAAAAAATAAAGAAGAACCTGTTTTTTCAGGAAAGTTTGATTAAACAGCAACAGTAGGTTCTTTATAACAAAATGAGATGACAAATTTGATTATTCGGCAATGCCCAAAATCTTGAAACGGTGTTGGGCTGCACACCAGTCATAAATACCGAAGTCTTTAATAACTGGTGATAATAAAAAAATTTTAACGATGTTAAAATCGACTGTACATTAATCCACCCGTAAAATGCATCAAAGAGCCAATAAACTTTTACTAACAAAGTCAAAGTTTGAAATTGGCCCTGCGCAATAATTATATTATAGTATTTATTCCACAATATCTTTTAAAAAAAAGTCCTTGAATTTTAATATAAAAAGATTACAAAGCTTCATCATTTCCTGGAAAATAACACTGCGGTCTATTTTCAAATAATGAAAAAACTGGATCCCCAATTTCCGTTGTGCGATCCACCGTGTAATAGCAACGACCCAAATTACAGTCAGAATTGCAGACAAGACATACTGCTTATTTAAATACAGCATCGCACTAACAGAGGCAATCATTAAAATAATGACAAGCGAGAAAAAAGCGTTTAAATGTTTCATCTTTTGCATTTTTAGTTATAGAAAGTTCAAAGAAAAATTACACCCGGGGGAGCTTTAATATTGACAAAATATTTTCAAGCACCCCCACAATGGCGGTTCATTCATACGATTTTTGGAAACCCATGTAACCATGGAAGTACAAAAATGGCTTCTAAAAACCTGCCACAAACTAATTGGCTTTAACTCAGGCAGTTGTTAATAATTAAATCTGTAGAATTTCCAATTTCAGGAAATCTGACGACAATCTTTGGAATATATTCTGATCCAAACTTAACCGCCCTCGATTACTAATATACATTTTGAACTGATGTTGATAAAAGATGAAGTATCAAACAATCAGCTAAAAAGGTTCTTGCTGTATACTAACGTTATTGCATAACCGAATAAAATTATCAAGCCCTGACGAGCATGGTATTTTAAATATTTATATCGATTCAATAAAAATATTAAAATAGCTATGGCTATCTTTAGATTGATGAATCAAATCTTTATTATTTTGATAACAATCTATTTGCTTTTAAGTGCGTTGATGTGCGGTTTTTTTTGGAAGTTTTCTGTTTGTAATTGCAAAAATATTTAAAAGAAGAATCGAAATACAAACAAAAAATGAATAAACCATATTAGCTATGTCGATTATTGTAAACTTAGGTATGGTGGTGGCCAAACGCAACATGTCATTGAATGAACTTTAAGAAAAATGGGAGTGACGCGGGCCAATCTTTCCATGCGTAAAACCAGCAAGGCAAAAGTAATACGGTTTAGCGCTTTCGAAGCTATTCGCAATGCTCTGGATTACTAGCCTGGAGATATATTAGAATACTAAAAGAAATAAAAAATTGCTGTAAGATAAAAATACTTGGAAAAGCAGAAAGTAGCCAATGAATAACGCAATCACCAAACTCAATATTGCGGCGAAAAAATATAGTTGTAAAAAAGCCATGGAGTAACCTAACTGAAATATTTTTGGAAAATTTGCCGCCAATTCTCGTCTTTATGATTCCTTCAGACAAAAAAAAAGCCGTTAAAAAAGCTCTGCAATTTGCCTTTGGCGCAGATGGATTTGAAAATATTGAACCATTGACAAAAGGCCTTTCCGGTGCGCTTGTTTTTAAGATTATTGTACAAGGCGCTCCTTATGTGCTGCGTATGATCATGCAGGCCGAAACGAGGGATAATCCGGCCTATTATTTTGGTTGCCTACAGGCTGTAGCAGATGCAGGCCTTGCACCCAGAGTACATTATCTGAATTTTGAAGACAGGATTTCAATAAGTGATTTTGTACAAAGCCGGAATTTTCCTATTTCTGAAGCGAGGGTTAAAATGGCAGATGCGATCAGAAGCTTACACGCTTTGCCGGCTTTTCCTTACGAATTAAAATTTCTCGAAACTTCTGATATATTTCTTAAAAAATTTCAGGTTTCCAAAATCATTCCTGCAAACATCACAAAAGATATCTTTGAATTGTATGCACAAATCGGAAATGTTTATCCGCGTAATGACCGGAATAATTTGGTTTCATGCCACAATGATATTAAACCAGACAATATTATTTATGACGGGATTCATCCCTGGCTCATTGATTGGGAAGCAGCCCGTTTAAATGACCGCTATGTAGATTTAGCGGCGACTGCCAATTTTATAGTAAAAACAGAAAAAGAAGAAACTGATTTTCTGAAAAGATATTTTAGAGAAGATTTTGATGAATATAAACAAGCCCGTTTCTTTTTAATGAGCCAGATAGTGCATATGTTTTGTTTTACATTATGCACAATTTCAGGTTCAGCAGGTAAACCAATAAATACTTATCTGAAAACTCCAGGCTTTAATGAATTTCACGAACGCCTGTGGAATGCAGAAATCGACCTTGGGAATGATGAGGAAAAACTTCAATACGCATGGGTTCACATGGAAAAACTCCAAAATAATATGCATACGCAGCGTTTTAATGAATCATTATGCATTGTATCCGATTATCATAAACTCAGGTAAGAAAGAAGCAAACGAATTAATTTAGCTACAATAACCACCTGTAAAAAGTCATTATAAATTCTGGTAGTTAAATCAAAAACATTAATCAATACAGACCAAGCATTAGCTACGGAATCAGTTTTGACAGATTCTAATAGAAAGGAATTAATCAGCGGGGTAAAAAACTGATTCACATAAGCCGAATTTATACACTACATGCAAAACCATTTATTCGAAACTGATAGAAACATTTTGCCTTTCGCAGGTGAAGTGTTGTTATTTGAGCATTTTTTTTGCACGGACGAATGTGAAAAATATTTTGAATACCTGAAAGAAAAAATAATATGGAAACAGGAACCGATCTGGATTTTTGGCCGAAAAGTGATGCAGCCAAGGATGACTGCATGGTACGGGGATGAAGGGAAAAGTTACACTTATTCAGGCAGAACTATGCATCCGCGGAACTGGACGAGTGAATTACGTGAAATTAAATCCAGAATTGAAATAATTGCAAAAGCAAGTTTCACAAGTGCACTACTGAATCTTTACAGGAATGGTAACGACAGCATGGGCTGGCATAGGGATAATGAAAAAGAGTTGGGAGAAAACCCGGTTATCGGTTCTGTAAGTTTTGGAGCCACCAGAATTTTCAGATTCAGGAATTATTCAGACAAAAAACTTACCCGATCAATTGAACTCAGTAATGGGAGCCTCTTATTAATGAGAGGCGAGACACAACATTATTGGGAACACGCATTACCGAAAACAAAATGCCATACAGGTGAAAGGATAAATATTACTTTCAGGACCATCAGGTAAATGCAAAGTATAAGATTTAAAATTCAGAAAAAATACCCGCCAATAAATTTCGCTGATTCGCGCATAATAATATAGGTAATCTATACTATTCCTGCAAGCTCCAGGCTTTTTTTCTTCAGTTTCCTGATCTCCATATCTTCAATAATTGCATCAGGCAATAATATCAGTGAAGTGTTATTTTCTTTCCACCACCTGCTTTCTTTCAACTCATTAAAATGTATACCCCCCACCAGATATTTCCTGGCCGAGCCGGCATGCCATTCTTCAATCCATTCAAATTTTTCGCGGGGAATGAATTTCCAGTCATCAAAACTGACATACGCTTTTATGTAAAAGTCATTTGTCAATTCATTAGGCTTGTGATGGTATAATTTTTTATACTCGTAACGGTATTGATATCGTAACGCAGATATATCGCTCAATACGGCTGATGCGGTAGGGAAACTTCCGGCGCCTTTTCCGTAAAAAAATTGTTCGTCGGCAAAACTGCTTTCAATTACAACACCGTTATTTTCGTTTTTTACAAAAACAAGGTGATCATCTTGTTTTACAAACTGAGGCAGCACAAATGCGGCAACTTTTCCATTAGCCAGTTTTTTAGCCTGGGCAACCAGCTTAATATCATGATTTTTTTCTTTCGCCACAGCCGCATCGTCAAGCCTAATATTTTCAATTCCATTAAAAACAAGTTTCTGAGGATGCTCAACAATACCATATGCATGCGCTAACATAATAGTCCACTTATTTACCGCATCATGCCCTTCAATATCCAAAGAAGGATCGCTTTCCGCAAAACCCAGTTGCTGAGCAAGCAACAACGCCTCCTGGAAATCGAGTTTTTCTTCAAACATTTTTGTTAAAATAAAATTTGTAGACCCGTTCACAATTGCCCTAATGGAATGAAGCAAATCATTATCATAATATTCTTCCAGGTTCCTGAGAACCGGGATAGAAGCGCATGAAGAGGCCTCATATAAAAAAGACTCATCATTTTGCTGCTGCAGTTTTAATAATTCGGGCAGATGCTCCGCAATCATCTTTTTACTGGCACTCACCACTGCCTTTTTATTTTTCAATGCCATGGAAACAATCTGGAATGCCGGTTCTGTTTCATTGATTACTTCAACAATCACATTTATTTCCGGATCAAACAATAATTCATCTCTTTCTGTAGTAAACAATGCCGAAGGCGCATCTCTTTTTTTATCAGCGTTCTTGATGCATATTTTTTTAATGGTTGCTTTCAGAGAAGGTGTTTGTTGCAATATTTTGTAAAGCCCTTCGCCTACCGTGCCAAAACCGAATAATCCGATAGTTAGTTGCTTATGTGCGTCCATATCAATCTTTAGGTTCTTTTACTTTATAATATAATTATTAACAGCTTTCAATATCAGTTTGTTGCCTCAAATGTAGGTATAGATTTCTTTTCCGGTTTTACGAATTCAGTAATAAGGCTGCTGATTGCTTCGTATTCAAGTAAAAAGCCGTCATGCCCGAAATTTGAAGTAATGCCTTTGTACAATGCACCCGGAATATTCGCCGCTAAAAATTTCTGCTCGACAGGGGGGAAAAGAATATCTGTTTCAATTCCGATAGCCAGCGTTTTTGCCCTTACTTGTTTTAATGCTTTTTCTACCGTTTCTCTTCCCCTGCCCACATTATGAGCATCCATGCTTTGACTCAGTTTATAATAACTGAATGCATTAAACCGCTTGGCGAGTTTCTCGCCCTGGTAACGTTGGTATGATTCGCTTTTGAAATTTTCTATCTGCAGGTTATTATCATCATGCTGGCTGTGCAAATAAGTTTCATAGTGCCGGTAAGAAATCAGAGCAACTGACCTGGCTACTTTCATACCTTCAACACCTGCGTTAATATTTTTCTGTTTCCATGTAATATCTGCTTCTATACATAACCTTTGAGACGCATTAAAAGCAATACCCCAGGGGGAATGCTGTGCATTTGTGGCCAGCGGAAAAATAAATTCAAAAAGCCCGGGCTCTTCAATTGCCCATTCTAGCAACTGCTGGCCACCCATCGACCCGCCTATTCCGATATGTATTTTTTCAATGCCCAAAAACTTTCTCAGCGGCTGGTATGCCCTGATCATATCTCTTGGTGTAAAGAAGGGGAAATCGTTGTAATAACGTTGATGTGTATGCGGATTAATATCCAGCGGACTGATACTGCCGTAACAGCTGCCCGGCATGTTTACACAAACTATAAAATATTCAGCAGGATCAAAAATTTTTCCTTCACCGACAAGGCCGGGCCACCAATCTGCCGGGTCGCTGTTTGCCGTAAGCGCATGAAAAACCCAGACCACATTGTTTTTAGCCTCATTCAATTTTCCGTGAGTCGTGTACCCCAAATGATATTGGGGAATAATAATGCCTGATTCAAGCGTGAATGAATTATTGTATGCAAAAATTTGAGGGGACAATTTCAGTTTTTTTATTACTAACATCAGTAATGCTGCTGAACATCGTTGCGGCGCTCCTTTCCATTATTGAAGCCTTGCCGGCTTTTTTATCCGCCATCTTTGAATAGATAACCAACAGCCGAAGAGTGCGACGCAACGCTGCTTGATTGTTATTCTATAGCTGGTTCAATAATTTTTACCTGCTAATTACCTGCCACATCAACTTATCGATATATATTACACCAGTTCCTTCGCAAACACTTTTTCAAATGCCTGTTCGAAGTCGGCTTTAATATCATCGATATGTTCTATTCCAACGCTGATGCGTACCTGGTTGGGCTGAACACCTGCAGCTATCTGCTCAGCTTCGCTCAGTTGTTCATGCGTTGTTGTTGCCGGATGTATGGCCAGTGTTTTAGCATCGCCTACATTAGCAAGATGGCTTACTAGTTTAAGCGAGTCAATAAACTTGCTTGCATTTTCTTTTGTTCCTTTCACGCCAAAATTCAATATGCCGCCAAAACCATTTTTCAGATATTTCTTTGCCAACTCATGATAGGGGCTGCTTTTCAACCCCGGGTATTGTACAAATTCAACCTGTGGGTGATTTTCAAGCCACTGTGCGAGGTTCAATGCATTATCAACATGTCTTTGAACCCTAAGCGATAAAGTTTCCAGACCTTGCAGCAATAAAAATGAGTTAAAAGGAGCCTGTGATGTTCCGAAATCACGCAAACCCTCTACCCTGGCGCGGATGGCATAAGCAATATTTGGCAAGCCCAGCGGGTTACCTTCACCGAAAACATCCCAGAATTTCAATCCATGGTAACCTTCAGAAGGCTCCGTAAACTGAGGAAATTTTCCATTACCCCAATTGTAATTACCTGCGTCAACAATAACACCCCCAATAGTAGTACCATGCCCCCCAATCCATTTTGTAGCTGATTCCACTACAATATTGGCACCCCATTCAATAGGCCGGAAAAGATACCCTGCCGCCCCGAAAGTATTATCAACCACCAGAGGCAGATCGTATTCTTTTGCCAGTATCGCGAATTTTTCAAAATCAGGAATATTAAGACGAGGGTTGCCAATTGTTTCAAGATAAATCGCTTTCGTATTCTTGTCAATATGTTTTACAAAACTTTCCACATTATCACCGTCGGCAAACCTAACGTCGATGCCTAACCGTTTAAAGGCAACTTTAAACTGGTTGTAAGTACCTCCATATAAATAACTGGCAGTAACAAAATTGTCGCCAGCCTGAAGAATATTATTGAGCGCCAAAAACTGTGCAGCCTGTCCGGAACTTGTTGCCAGGCCAGCAACTCCGCCTTCCAAAGCTGCAATCCGTTGCTCAAAAACGTCTGTCGTCGGGTTCATGATACGTGTATAAATATTTCCGAACTGTCTCAAACCAAAAAGATTGGCTGCATGTTCGGCATTATCGAAGCCGTACGAAGTAGTTTGATAAATAGGAACTGCTCTTGATTTGGTAGTCGGGTCAATTTGTTGCCCGGCATGGAGCTGAAGTGTTTCAAAATGAAGATTACTCATAGCATAAATTTTTGTCAGTTAACATTAAATTAAATAGTATCAAAGGATGAGTTCGTGGATGATTACTAAAAAGCTATTGGATACCCCGTATGGGTCAGAAAATAAAGTATGCCTCACGGCATACAGCAACAACAAATGCAACAAAATTGTTCTGCATAAGTAAAGGATAACGTATATTGTTGCGCAGGATTCATTGAATAATTCAATAGTTAACAAATTTAGTGGACTTTTTCACAAAACAAATGATTTTAGCATTATTTTTTTCAAAAGAGTGCTAATTAAAGTATGCAACCTTAGCAACAGGTTGGTCAGCTATCAGTTTTCCAAATGCTGTTTTCAGATCGTCAATAAGATCGTCAACATCTTCTAAACCAACAGAAAGACGAATAAGGCTGTCTGCAACACCGGCAGCACGCCGCTTTTCAGCGGGAATTGTCTTATGCGTCATACTTGCAGGATGGGACAACAGGCTTTTTACACCTCCAAGACTTTCAGCCAGTTTAAAAAGCCTGGTGGCAGAGGTAAAATTTACGACTGCTTTTTCTGTATCTTTTTTCAATCTAAAAGAAACAATTCCTCCAAAACCTTTAGCCTGTTGCCGGGCAATGTGATGATTAGGGTGTGATAATAATCCCGGGTAATAAACTTTTTCAACTTGTGGACATTGCTCCAAAAATTCAGCAATGGCTTGTGCATTTAAACAATGTTGTTTAATCCGCAGCGGCAGCGTTTCTATGCCCCGAATCAATAACCAACTATCAAAAGGAGCAAGAATTGCCCCGCATGCATTTTGAAGGAATTTAATTTTTTCACCGAGTTCTCTTTCTCTGGTTACCACAAGCCCGGCGATAAGATCGCAATGCCCTCCCAGGTATTTAGTAGCTGAATGCACTACAATATCAGCTCCCAGTAAAAGAGGTTTTTGTAAGGCTGGTGAAGCAAAAGTATTATCCACGCAAAGTAAACAGGAATTGTCCCTGGCAATTTTTGCAATAGCCCGAATATCTGAAATCTTCAATGTGGGATTGGTTGGTGTTTCTATCCAGATCAGTTTTGTTTTTGAAGTAACCGCACTAAAAACATTCTCGGAATTTGAAGTATCAACATAATTTACTGTAATACCAAATTTTTTATATACCTGTTCAAATAACCTATACGCCCCTCCATAAATATCATTTACGGCTATAATTTCATCTCCTGAATGTAATAATTTTACTACCGCATCAATAGCAGCAAGACCGCTTCCGAATGCAATGCCTGTGCTGCCGTTTTCTAATTGTGCCATTAAATGTTCAAGTGTTGCCCGGGTGGGATTATTTGTCCTGGCATAATCAAAACCTTTGTGAATTCCCGGTGCATCCTGAACAAAAGTGGACGTCTGGTAAATAGGAACTGAAACTGCGCCTGTTAATGGATCAACAGGGATGGAATGAATGAGTTTGATTGATTGCTGCATAGTAAATTTTTTTTCAATACTCTTTGCATTGAAGCGGTTAAAAAATCGGCTTTAAGTTTCTGTTCAAGAAAAGTGGAGGGGAGAAAATTTATGCTATAGCAGCATAAAAAACTCTTCCGAAGCCAGAAGAGTTTGAAATATGTTGATATAATATTTAACAAGCTTTAATCTGACTTATCTTTCCCGATTTAACCGGGATGGAGTTGGCACCTTGTCTGCAGTTATAAAACTGAAAACAGGTTGCCAAGGCTTCAACGGGCCATTTCCCTCAGCCTTTCTTGATAAGAAAATTATAAGAACTCATGTAAAGGTATGCAACTCAAACCCATATTACCAAACGAATCAGAAATTTTCAGCTGATTTTAATACTATGCCTGAATATTACTACAATCAAAAAATTGCCAGATCCTGATTTGCTAACATATTCAAACGAAACAGGTTGTAACTAAGAAAAATATTTTCAGCTCATTAAACTTTCATGAAAATGGCAAGTCTCTTTGAAGGAAATAATATTTTTTCCATAAACAACCCTTTGATAATCTTGATCGTATTATTGCCGTTAGGATATCATTAACAGCCCTTACCTGATCGTGGAACGATTTTTGGAAAAAACGATGGAGAAAATTTACCTAAAACTATACAAACATGAAAACTATCGGTAAAGGGCTCGCTGTATCAGGCAGCCTTGCTTTGATTCTATTAGTAGCGGCCTGCAGCAAAAACAATTCGGCTTCTTCAAACATCCCGGCAGGTCAGTCAAAAATGTCTGTTTATATTGGCGACGGACCAATTAATTTCTATAAAGTGATGATCGATATCCGGCAGGTAGCGGTATTGATCGATACAGCCAATGGACAAGATTCGGCTGATGATGCCAACCAGTGGAATATTGGTTTCTGTGGCCATGACCGTGATCGGGAACACAACTCGCTGATGTGGGATACACTTTCCATTACACCCGGTGTTTATGACCTGCTTCAATTGCGCAATGGAGCCGATACATTACTTGGTTCCGGAACATATCCTTCAGGCAAAGTAATTAAAGTGCGTATTACTTTGGGTTCTGACAATACTGTATTCACTGATAGCCTTACCAGCTATCCACTTGAAGTATTTGGGCCTAATCCTTACTTTGATGTAAATGTTCGGAGAGAAAATGTGTATAATATCAGCAATAATGATTTTCAGCTTTGGCTTGACTTTAACCTGCAGAGGTCTATTTTCTTCTGGAGTGGTACTTTTTATCTGAAACCTTATGTCATTGCATTCAATAAAATAAAGCTTTCTAAAATCGAAGGCTCAGTGTTACCACACGCCGCAGCGCCATTAGTAGAGGCAATCAGCGGAACAGATACATTATATACAATTCCGGGATGGGGAGGTAATTATCAATTCACCGGCTTAACAGCTGGCACTTACTCACTTACTTTCCTCGGGCATAATGGCTATAATGATACCACACTTACGAATATTGTTGTTGATTCATCTTCGGTAACAAAAGTGCCTATCATAACATTGCATAAATAAAAACATCAGCGTTAAACAGTTTTCTGGAAAACCGGCATCATTACGTTGCCGGTTTTCTTTTTCACAGACACTATCTATTCAACCAAACCATCTTAGTTTTGTTCTTATCTTAGTTTAATTCCTAAAGATTGAAACTGACACAACTGAATGATCACAGAAACAAAACCGAATAGCAATGGCGCTACCCTTGACGACGTTATTGAAGTATTTGGAGCAAGGGTACACAACCTGAAAAATATCGATATCAGGATCCCGAAAAACAAACTGGTAGTAATCACCGGCATCAGCGGAAGCGGTAAATCTTCATTGGCTTTTGATACTATTTATTCTGAAGGCCAGCGAAGATATATGGAAAGTTTTGGAGCGTACGCCCGCCAGTTTATAGGAGACATGGAGCGACCTGATGTAGACAAAATAACTGGTCTTAGCCCAGTCATTTCCATTGAACAGAAAACAACAAATAAGAACCCGCGCAGTACTGTAGGAACAGTTACCGAAGTATATGATTTCCTCCGTTTGCTATATGCAAGAATAGGAGAAGCCTATTCGTACAATACCGGCAAGAAAATGGTAAAGTTTAGTGAAGAAGAAATTGTTGAAAATGTTTTCTTAAAATTCAAGAACAAAAAAATATCATTGCTTGCACCGGTAGTCCGTGGACGCAAAGGGCATTACCGGGAATTGTTTGAAGAAATCAGGAAAAAGGGATACCTGAAAGTAAGAATAGATGGCGAGATCAAAGATCTGGTTCCCAAAATGCAGGTTGATAGGTATAAAATCCATGATATTGAAATTGTAATCGACAGACTTGCTGTTACAAACGATATGAAAGTGCGCCTGAGCCAAAGTGTACAGAAATCGTTGCAGGTTGGTAAAGATTTATTGTTCGTTTTGTTAAATGATACTGATAAAACTGTTCAATACTCTAAACAACTGATGTGTGAAGACACCGGAATAAGTTATGAAGAACCTTCTCCGAACAGCTTTTCGTTCAACTCGCCTTATGGCGCTTGTCCGATATGTAAAGGTTTAGGCGATGTATATACAATCAGTATTAATGAAGTACTCCCGGATAAAAATAAAACTGTGAATGAGGGGGGAATTGCACCATTGGGTGAAGAACGCGACGCCAGCGTATTTCAACAGGTAGTCAGGTTTTCAAAAAAACATAAAATCAACCTGGATAAACCCATTAAAGATATATCAGAACAACATCTTCATTTGCTTTTATATGGCGATGGAAATGCCAGCGAAAGTTTTGATGTAAACACAGACAACGAAAATATTCCTGATGCTTATACCGGAAATTATGAAGGTATAATACCCATGCTGAAACGATGGTTCTCTTCTACATATAGTACTGAGACCCTGAGAGCCTGGGTGGAAAAGTATATGATATTGAAAAAATGCGAATCATGTAATGGCGCAAGACTGAAAAAAGAAAGTTTATGGTTCAAAGTAAATGAAAAAAATATTTCTGAGCTAAGCGAAATGAACCTGAACAAACTGATGCATTGGTTTGATAATATCGAAAAAAAATTAAGTACCAAACAAAACATTATTGCAAAAGATATTCTAAAAGAAATAAGGGAACGGCTGCAGTTTCTTTTAGATGTTGGCCTAACTTACCTTTCTTTAAACAGGTCTTCCAGAACCTTGAGTGGCGGTGAATCGCAGCGCATAAGACTTGCAACCCAGATAGGTTCGCAACTGCAGGGCATTACCTATATTTTAGATGAGCCAAGTATCGGGCTTCATCAACGAGATAATCATAAATTGATACATGCACTTCAAAATCTCCGGAATATTGGCAATAGTGTACTTGTTGTTGAACACGACAAAGACATTATGCTTGCTGCCGATCACCTTATTGATATCGGTCCACGCGCAGGGTTCCACGGAGGCAAGATTGTTGCTCAGGGAAATCCGGAAGACTTGCTTAAATTAAACACACTGACTTCCTCGTATCTGAATGGACATAAAAAAATCGAAGTGCCTGAACAAAGAAGAAAAGGTAATGGAAAATCAATTGAATTAAAAGGAGCAAAAGGAAATAATTTAAAGAATGTAGATGCCAAATTTCCGCTTGGAAAATTTATAGTTGTAACAGGTGTAAGCGGAAGCGGAAAATCCACGTTAATCAATGAAACACTCTACCCGATTTTGAGCAAACATGCTTATGGTTCTAAATTCATTCCGATGGAATATCAATCTGTCAAAGGCCTGGAGCATGTTGACAAAGTAATTGAAATTGATCAGTCTCCTATCGGAAGAACACCAAGGAGTAATCCTGCTACCTATTGCGGTTTCTTCACTGATATCAGGACATTATTTGCATCCGTACCGGAAGCAAAAATCAGGGGATATAATGCGGGTCGTTTTTCATTCAATGTCAAAAGCGGCAGGTGTGATGTTTGCGAAGGAGGCGGGATGCGGGTTATTGAAATGAATTTTTTGCCAGATGTATACGTGCATTGCGAAAAATGTAATGGCAAAAGATATAATCGTGAGACTCTGGAAATCCGTTATAAAGGAAAATCAATCAGCGATGTATTGGATATGACTGTGGATGAAGCTGTGGAATTTTTCCAAAATGTTCCTTACCTCTACCGCAAAATAAAAGTATTGCAGGAAGTTGGACTGGGATATATTACTTTAGGGCAATCTGCAGTTACATTAAGCGGCGGTGAAGCACAACGTGTGAAACTGGGAACAGAACTGTCAAAAAAAGATACGGGAAAGACTTTTTATATTCTTGACGAACCTACAACAGGCCTGCATTTTGAAGACATCAAACATTTATTAGATGTGCTGAACAAACTGGTTGACCGAGGTAATACGGTTCTGGTAATTGAACACAATCTTGATGTAATAAAAGTTGCTGATTATATTATGGATTTAGGACCGGAAGGCGGTGATGGTGGCGGGAAAATTTTATTTGAAGGCACTCCTGAAGATCTCATAAAAAATAAAGATAGCTTTACGGCGAAATTTTTAAAAATCGAATTAACCTGAATATATTGACCAGTACGCCAGGATTCACAAAATGCATGTATTGTTATTTCACTTATGTTTTACCTTTAGCGTTTTTCAGTTATTATATAAAAGTATATTATGCAAAGAGTTTTAGTTGACATGGACGAAGTTATTGCCGATACCACTACCGGCATGGTCAATTGGTATAAAGAAAATTTTGGCGGTGATATTAATTATACAAAAATGCTTGCAGGGCAATCATTGGTCAAAGGATTTCCCGAAGAACACCAGGCGATAGTAAGGCAACAATTGTATGAACCCGGTTTTTTCAGGAACCTCCCGGTTATGAAACACAGTATTGAAGTGCTCAAAGAAATGAACAAGAGGTATGAATTATTTATAGTATCAGCAGCAACAGAGTTTCCCAATTCTTTAAAAGAAAAATTTGACTGGCTGCAGGAGCATTTTCCTTTTGTGACCTGGCATCAGGTAGTATTATGCGGCACAAAAAAACTAATGCACGGCGATTTTATGATTGATGATCATGCACGACACCTGCATTCTTTTAACGGCAAAACATATCTTTTTTCTGCTCCGCATAACCTTAATGAAAAACATTTTGAAAGAATTAATGACTGGAAGCATGCAGCAGAGTTGTTTTTACAATAACAACCCTGTACTATTATCAAGAGATCAGTCTTTATGGCCTGTGTCATTTACTGCAATACAAAAGCAAACAGCCGCAACTATTCGTCGCAGCTGCAAGGTTGTATCAGGGTTTAGGTAAATACATTTTTTAAAAAATCCAATAAGCTGGTGCAGGGAGTGATTAATAAAATCGTTTTTTGGGTACTAAAATAGGGAACGGATCAGGTTATAAATAACCTTGCTTTCGGATATTAGATTTTACCAATTTCCCTGCTGCTTATTGGTTGATCAGTCATAAATTTATAAGAACTTATAATTATCTAACGGTCAATGCCCCGTTTTCAATTCTTTCATCATTACACAAAATTTCGTAGTAATAATTTCCTTTTTCAATATTAACAAACGAAATATCTTCATTTCCGGAAATATCTACCTGTGCTTTTAAATTTCCGTTTGTATCGAATAAGTAAAAATGATAATACCTTTTTTGATCTTTATTAATTGTGATTAAAAGTTTACGGGGCGAATTATGTGGAATCAATTCAATACTGTAATTCGTATTACCGAAAATTTTTTTGATAACAATGGAATCATTCAGGTTAACCCTTTTGCTTTGAGGATTGATCGGCAAAGCCAGAACAGAAGAAAATCCAATAGCCGTGAATAAAACTACCAGCAGGCTGGACAATAGTTGTGAAACTGTTTTTTTTACGGGTATAATTTTCTTCATGCAAAAATTCAAATTGAGATCGAACCTATGTCGTACTTGAAATTGTTTAGAACCTCAAAACAGGGCACCGAGTCGAATTCCTCCATTCAGACTCTCTCGCTGATCCTATACGGATACCTATTTTGAAGCCCATCGTGAAATACGCATCTTTCTGATTTGGATCTCCCCTCTTATCTCCCGGATTATATCCGCTGCCAGGAGTGCCGCGCAACGGGCTTTTATTTGACATCTGATCGGCAATCTGTGCCATCGCCGGAGAAAGATGTGCGTAAAATACGCTTGGGTCAACGAAGTTTGTACTTACATCATCAATATAATCAGTAAAAGTTTTGCGATGCACGATCTCGAATGAAACATTCAGGTTTTCAGTAAAATAATATTTAACGCCAACGCCCATTGGGATATTAATCTGCGTAAGGCTATACTCCTTTCTGGTAGGATATTCCGGGAAACCTTCTCCTTCGGTATGCAAAGGCCTTAAATCAACCCAGCTCGTATAGCCTGAAGGGTCAGTATATGTTCCCTGTGGATTGAAATGGAACACTCCCACACCAAGTAGGCCATAAGGTCTCAATCTGCCCTGAACATCAGTAGGATCATTTTCCAGAAAAACGGTTGGATATAACTCGAGCGCAAGATACCCTTCATAAATATTTGAACGGAAATTAAGGTTACGATTTTTGCGGGATACCTCTTCACCACCTTTGGTAGCAGTTTTGGCATCATCACCTTCAACGCCGCCATAATTTAATGCGCCGCGTATACCTAGCCATTCGGCCGGGTGTGCTGCAACAAATACTCCATATGAAAGTTTGGTAGTATTCATATTATAGTCTTTGAGAAATGTTGTTCCCTTTCCGGTGTGACCGCCAAGATCACCAAGGAAACCCATTGGCGCAATAGTAAATCCAGCTTCCAAATAATTACCGGCTGATAATTGGCTGAATGAAGAAAGATGAACTGCAAGAAGCAATGACAAGATCAGGGCACACTTCTGCGTAAAGGAGTGTAAACTCTTTTTCATGAATATTGTTTTTAGTTTTCGATGGTTTGGATTCCGGCTACAAAATAATTAAAAACCGAACTTCTTACAAGAAACGCAAAAAAGGTTCTTTTTGTGTGTTCGAATTCAAAATTTTATTCATCATTTTTATAAAAAGGGGATTTTACTACTTTTTCTGTAGTAACATTTTGACATGCTTGATACCGTCTTCAAGATATATATCACTGCATTGAACAAATCCAAATGATTCGTAAAATTTTTTCAGATATAATTGCGCACCGATTTTTATTGCTGAAGCATTGTTAAACAACGAGAAAGACATGTTGATACTTTTTTGCATCAGTTCGCGTCCAAGGCCCCGATGCCGCACAGATGGTGAAGTTACTACCCTACCTATAGAAATTTCCGCATAGCAAATTCCCGGCGGTACAATTCGCGTGTAGGCAATCATTTTTTTTTCTTCCCATGCCATAAAATGGTAACAATATTGATCTTTATCATCAGCATCCTGAAAAACACAATTTTGTTCTACAACAAAAACTTCATTTCGTAATTGCAAACAGGCATAAAGCTCTGCAGCAGTAAGTTCATCAAATTTTTTACAGATCCAGCTAATCACAGTTTACAGTTTTATGTATACAGCTTATTCTTCTTTCAGTATTACAGTATGATTAATTATGATCAATACCCGTATTTCCCTTTCCACAGATTTTTCAGATATTTTCTCATTTCTTCTTCCCTGGCATTTTTCCCGGGATCAAAAAATGTTGAACCGGAAATTTCTTTGGGAAGGTATTCCTGCGGAGAAAAATTATTTTCATAACTATGGCTATACTGGTAGCCTTTCCCATAATCAAAATCTTTCATCAACCTTGTCGGTGAATTCCTGATAGGAAGCGGAACCGGCAAATCACCGTATTTCCTAACCGATTCAGATGCGGCACCAAGAGCCTTAAGTGCTGAGTTACTCTTAGGAGAACTGGCAAGATAAGTTGCACACTGAGATAAGATCAAAGCCGCTTCCGGGTACCCGATTTTATTCACTGCTTCAAAAGCAGCATTTGCCAATAATAAAGCATTGGGGTTTGCATTGCCGATATCTTCACTGGCAAGTATAACCATCCGCCTGGCAATAAACTTGACGTCTTCCCCTCCTTCTATCATTCGCGCCAACCAATACATCGCAGCATTAGGGTCACTCCCTCTCACCGATTTAATAAATGCAGAAATGATATCATAATGCTGCTCTCCTTTTTTATCGTACAATGCAATTCTTTTTTGAGCAATATTCATTACGTTATCGTCAGTAATTATTACGTCACTGTCAAAATCATTGCATACAAGTTCAAGCAAATTCAAAAGCTTTCTTGCATCTCCACCTGATAGATTGATCAAAGCATCTGTTTCTTTCAGTTCAATTTTCCTTTTCTTCAGTTCCTCATCGCTTTTAATTGCAGAGTCCAGTAGCTGAAGAAGGTCATTATCACTAAGCGGTTTCAGCACATATACCTGACAGCGGCTTAACAACGCACTATTCACTTCAAAAGAAGGGTTTTCCGTAGTAGCCCCAATCAATGTAATAATACCTTTTTCAACAGCACCTAACAAAGCATCTTGCTGGCCTTTATTAAAGCGGTGAATTTCATCAATAAATAAAATTGCCTGATGCTTTGATTTTGCTTCTTCAATAACTTCACGCACTTCCTTAACTCCGGATGAAATAGCGCTTAATGTATAAAAATCAACTTTTAAAGTGTGTGCAATAATATTAGCAATCGTAGTTTTGCCCGTACCGGGTGGCCCCCAAAGGATCATTGATGGTACTTTACCATGTTCAATGGCATTGCGTAGAATGCTCCCCTTGCCCGTAAGATGTTTTTGCCCTACGAGGTTTTCAAGCGATTGTGGCCGGAGCCTTTCCGCCAACGGCGTGTGGATATGGCTCATAAACAAAATTTAAAACACAATAGTACAACAACTTGTCTGTTTTAGAGTTTAATTGACAAATTGGTACTACATAATAACAACTTAAACAGGATGAGGTTATACTTATTCATTTTGCTATTTTTTTTAGATGCATCCCGAAACTATTTATGCTCCCAAAACCTTCCCGGAGAGCAAAATTATGCGTTGAACAGACCCGGGGTAGTAATGATCAAAACCGTTTTTTCCGCAAATGTTTATGTGAACAAAATGCGAATGGATATGAGAATATTTTACAAACTACTTGATTCCATTCAGAGAGCTGATACAGCCGGAGCAATTTTTTCATCAGAAGAAAAATTAGATATCGTATTAAAAACCATGTACAATAACCCTGCACGCTTCTTTAAAAGGACTTTGGAAAATATTGAGCAAACACAGGAAATAACGGCTACCGGTACCGGTTTTTTTATTACCGGTGATGGATATGTAGCTACCAATTGCCATTTGATAGATCGGGAAAACGCTTTTATCAGGAGACAATTCATTCTTAATGCATTTAAACAAATTACGCAGGCAAACATAGATGCATTGGAGAGTTCATGGGCCGCAAAATTCACTGATCAGCAGAAAACACTTTTATATGATACTTATGCTTCGGTATATTCAAAGCTGTTCCCAATGACTTTGAGTGATCTGAAAAAAAATATTTACGTGGTTTACAGAAAAGATACTGACAGCATCAAAACGACCGAAACCAAAGCTGCAACTGTCATTATTAAAGGGGCACCTATGCCTGGAAAAGATGTTGCCGTACTGAAAATTGACGCAGATACCAATTTACCTGTTCTTAAAGTAGCAGATGATGAATTGCCCAAAGTAGGAGAACAAATTTATGTATACGGGTATCCCGGACCTGTAACAAATAACGATTTTGTATCTGCTGAATCCGCCATTGAACCTACGCTAACCACTGGCATTGTTAGTGCAATAAAAAAATCAGTGAATGGATGGCCTGTAATTCAAATGGATGCCAATATTAACCACGGAAGTAGCGGCGGACCTGTATGCAACAGCAAAGGTGAAGTTGTTGGCCTGACAACATTTGGCAGCCTTGAAAATTCGGGGGGACTCGCTGCAGGCCTTAATTTTTCAATTCCCGTTTCTATATTAAAGGAGTTTAGCGATTCAGCGGGCATTGAACCAGCTATCAGTAAAGCCACCGATCTTTTCACTTCAGGTCTAAAATATTTTGACAAACATTATTACAGCAAGGCGTTGAAAAATTTTAAAAAAGTAAAAACTTTAAACCCCAGCTACCCGACTCTACACGACTATTTAAACGCATGCAAAACAAGGATAGATAACCATGAAGATGAAGGAGGGCCGGATCTGAAATATATGTTTATGGGTGCTGCACTATTCCTGTTGGGGTTATTAGCTCTTTTGGTTACAAGAAAAAATAAGTTGGTTTAAATCCCGATCAATAGCGGCCATATTATTTTAAATCAGTTTAGCAAGATGATCTTTTAGAAACAATCAGTTTCTGCTTATTATGTGCAGCAGGTATTCTAATCATATTACAAGGATAGTTTGTGATATCATCAATGAACATTAGTATACAAAAATGTTTGAATTTTTTGATAAGAATCTACAAGATCAGGGCCCGTCCAACCATGTCCTTCATTAGGATAATATACTAATTGGTTGATTACATTTTTCTGTTGTAACAATGCCTGCAAAGAAGCAGACTGCGATGGAGACACTAACGGATCAAGCCCACCTTGCAGTAAAATAGTTGCACAAGATTGATCACTAACAAAATTAATTGGACTTGATTGGTTATAAATATCCGGGTTAACAGATGGAATAGTTCCTGTAGCTTCCAATAATGCTAATGGAGTTGCGATAGAAGGAGGATTATTATACAATGCCGCCAAATCAATCGGGGCAAAAAAAGCAACAACTGCTTTTGGCTTGACTAAAGAGCTGTTTTTGTACGCCTGAAGTAATGCCAAATGACCACCAGCACTAGCTCCCAACAAAACAAACTTATCAGATATATAAAACTCGTTTCTTCTATTATAAATAAATTCAATAGCTGATTTTACATCATTTTCCTGTGCAGGGAATTTATTGGTATTGTCTGTAGCCAGCCTGTAATTAATAGAAAAAATGGCATACCCGGGAAGTAATTGCTGAACAGCGCCGATATTTGACGAAAAATCCGATTTATCACCACTCGTCCAGCCTCCGCCATGTATCATAATTAATACTTTCGTAGTATCACTGCTTCGGTTTGCAGGCAGCCACATATCGAATTTTTGTGCAGGATCAATACCATACGAAACATTAAGGCTGTCGGTTTCAATAAGCGAACCAGCAGAATCCGGATTGATTTGCTGTTTTGTACAGGAAACAGCCATCAACAGAAGAAAAAGGATAAGTAGTTTTTGCATGGCGAAGGTTTATGAAATAGCTGACGAATAATCATGCCAATTAATTACGCAAAAAAATGTCAAAATCAACTACTGTTTGTTGGTATCGTTATTATTCTCAGACATAATATACCACCATCTTAATAATCTGAAATTCAAAACTACATTAATTATAACACTGAGTGCAAAGAGCAATATAATACTTCCTGTTATGTGAATGATAGTAATGAAATCATTTTCATTTAATTGAGCAGGTAAGGCAACGCCTTTAAGTAAATCTTTCGTGTTTTGCAGCATGAAAATAGCATTGGAAAACATCATGATCGCAAAAAATAATGCCATATAACCCATCATCCTGATACCAACAGGTGTTTGTCTGTTAAGTGGCATCTCCGGCCTGATAATACTTTTCCGTAATTGAATAGCAGCATAGCTATGCAACACAATACAACCGATCAACACTACAGACAACAACACCGCAATCGGAGGAAAGGCTCCGACAGTAAGAAAGGCAAGTAGCGCAAATACGCTTCCTATAACGAGGTTTATCCATGACAAAACATTTGATATTACTATTGCTCTTTTCATTGAAATGATTATTATCTGTAGAACCGGATATCGTTCATGCGCAGGCTCAACCGGAGCTGCATTTTAATTACACATCCAATTGAATGGAAAGTTCTTTCAACTGTTTGTCGTCAATTGTAGATGGTGCATCCAGCATCACATCTCTCCCGGAATTATTTTTTGGAAAAGCAATAAAATCCCGGATGCTTTCACTGCCGCCAAGTATGGAACAAAGCCTGTCAAAACCAAAGGCAATACCGCCGTGCGGCGGTGCGCCATATTCAAATGCGCCTAACAAAAATCCGAATTTATGTAAGGATTCTTCCTTACTCATACCTAATGCGGCAAACATTTTTTCCTGCAGGTCTCTTTGAAATATCCTGATAGACCCACCGCCGATTTCATTTCCGTTAAGCACCATATCATATGCATTTGCCTTGATATTTGCATATGGATGTTTCAGATATTGAACTGCATTTTCAATCTCGGGATTATTGCTGATCATCGCCTCAATATCAGCCGGTTTGGGTGAAGTAAAGGGGTGGTGGCGTGCAACCCACCTGTTATCTTCTTCGTTGTATTCAAATAGGGGAAAATCGAGTACCCATAACAGCTTAAATTCATCTTTCTTCCTGAAGCCAAGCCGCTGCGCCATCTCAAGACGAAGTTCGCTCATCGCCTTACGCGTTTTTTCTTCCGTACCAGCCAACATCAGTATTAAATCGCCTGCCTTTGCATTAGCAAATGCGGCAATCGCTTTTAACCTTTCTTCATTATAAAATTTATCGACACTGCTTTTAAACGTTCCATCAGTATTACACTTAATATTAACAAGGCCCTGCATACCGATCTGTGGCCGTTTTATCCAATCAGTAATTTCATCGATTTGCTTACGCGAATATTCACTGCATCCCGGCACGGCAATAGCCACTACTGTTTCTGCATTATCGAATACTCCAAAACCTGCCCCATTTATCAAGTCTCCTTTTGCAATAATTTCTCCTCCCTTTTTAAACGCTGATTTCAAATTGGCAATCTTCATTGCAAACCGGATATCTGGCTTATCATTGCCATAATTCCACATTGCATCTTCCCAGCTCATGCGTTGTACCTTTTCCATATAATCTATCCCTTTTACCTGCTTAAAAATATGTTTGATCATGCCTTCAAACATATTCAGAATATCTTCCTGTTCCACAAAGCTCATTTCACAGTCTATCTGGGTAAATTCAGGTTGCCTGTCAGCACGCAAATCCTCATCACGAAAACATTTTACAATCTGATAATACCTGTCGTAGCCACTTACCATTAATAACTGTTTAAAAGTTTGGGGACTTTGAGGCAATGCGTAAAATTGACCTGCATTCATTCTTGAAGGAACTACAAAATCCCTCGCCCCTTCGGGAGTAGATTTGATGAGAAAAGGCGTTTCTATATCCATGAAATTATTTTCATGCAGATAATTTCTTGCTGCCCGGTTCACCGCATAACGCAATTCGAGGTTTTTTTTCACTTCATTCCTGCGCAAATCGAGATACCTATATTTCATGCGAAGGTCATCCCCCCCATCGGTATCGTCCTGAATAGTAAATGGCGGAGTAACAGATCTATTAAGAACTGAAAATGATTTTATTTTTATTTCGATATCGCCGGTTGGAAGACTGGCGTTTTTATTGCTTCTTTCCTGAACTACACCTTTTGCCTGCAACACAAATTCCCTTCCCAATGGGTTCTCATCTAACTGCGCGTTCAAATCCTCCCCAAATAATAGTTGTGTGATCCCGTACCGGTCACGCAAATCAACAAAAGTAATACTTCCAAATTTGCGAACTGTTTGCACCCAGCCTGCAAGTGTGATTTCTTTATTAACGTCTGTTCCCCTTAGTTCTCCGCAGGTATGCGTCCTGTACATGCTGATTAATTTTCGATTATTTTTAAAGAGCTGCAAAGGTAGTTTAAAAGAAGATATTTCCGCGCTATATTAACCGGCAAAAAGCTGTTGAACATATAGAACTGGACACCTACAATACGAAATTCCTTACGACGAGGGCAGCGATATTGAAGATTGAATCCTATAAAATTAAATTTATGTTCAATGGCAAATTAATTTAAAATGGCACTTTCATAACCTGAAACCATTTGTTCAATAGCAGTAATGCGGCTGAAAGGAGCGGTCGCAACAATGTTCAACCGGAGCGATGTAGCTGGTGATCCATTTATATAGCTTAAAGGCAAAAACTACTATCCTGACAGATTATGCCACAGGATTCGTTCAACAATGTCATTAATCTCCCGGATTCAATCCGAAAAATGGATTCATTACAGGCTTTGTTTCTTGCTAGTGCCAGTAACCAACCTCAGCAAAAAGACAATAACAGCAAAGGCATTGCTATTGGTTTGTATCTCACCTGCATACTTTCCATTATTATTATCCCTTAATTATAAAAAAATACATGCATCATTTGCCAGGAAAGGACTGGCAACCGAACTCGAATCGAAAGAAGTTGTTTTCGAAAGCATGTTACAACATTACAGTCCTTATTATAAAAACCTTGATACTGATGGCCGGAACCGCTTTATGACAAAAGTGCTTGGGTTTATGAAATCAAAACAATTCAATTATATTGATATAGAAGAGGAGGATATAATACCCCTGCTCATTAGCGCTGCTGCCGTACAGTTAACATTCGGCCTCCAGCATTTTAAGATGGATTATTTTGAGAACATTTTTGTGGTAAAGAATATTTATACATACGGCCTTTATAACAGGCCATTTGAAGGCCATGCCAGTGAAGACGTCATCTTTTTTTATGGAAAAAATTTTTGAGCGAAAATAATGATTACACAGATGGCAAAAATGTAGGTTTGCATGAACCGGCACATGCATTGACTTATGTAAATTTTTCGGTTGATGATGGCCGTGATGATTCTTTCCATAATAAGTTTGAAGGTTTTTCAAAAGCCACAGGCCAATATTTAAGCGCATGCGACCGGCAAACGCAATATGCTGAACGCTTATGCTGCAACTAATTTCGATGAACTCCGGGCAGTATCCATCGAGATTTTTTTTGAACGACCCGAAAAATTCAGACAGCAATTTCCAGAGTTGTACCTTGCACTATGTAATTTGCTTAACCAGGATCCGGTTAGCCAGCAAAAAATAATTTCTCCGGCAGAAAATTAATTAATAGCCAGGTTGTTATAAAAAAATTACAAAAACTTTTTCGCAGGCTTTTGAATTTCTGAAAATTGTTTTTATCTTGTTTCACTCCCCTCAATTCGTATCCTTTAGGATTAGCCGACTCCCTTTAAACTTTTGCAATTCGTAGTCAGTTTTATTATCCATAGTCTCTATGTAAGGCCTTTTCTCTGTTTTTCGAATCACAAAAGAAAAGAGACCTCATGGAAATTGTAATTATATGCACACTTGTACTTTCAGTGCTTATTCTGCACAGACCGCTTAGTTTTCTTTTCCACCAATTATATGTCAGGCGCCAGGCAAAGAAATTTACAAACAAAGAAACTTTTTACCATTCCATTATTTCGGGCAAGCTGAAATATTATAACCGTCTTAGCCTTGAAGACCAACATAAATTTCTATTCAGGACTTTTTTGTTCCACCAATCAAAACGTTTTCACTACATAGAGGTTAATGAAACTATTGAAATGCCCATACTGATAAGTGCTGTCGCTATTCAGCTTACATTTGGTCTTGATAAGTTTTTGTTCAACTATTTTGATGATATCTATGTCATCCGCGACGACTACCACTATGGTGTTTACTCAAGACCTTTCCAGGGGCATGTTGACCAAACAGGAATTTATTTGTCGTGGGATAATTTCAGCAAAGGCATTGCCGGGCTTACCCCCAACTGCAATATTGGCCTGCACGAAATGGCACACGCATTGGCTTATGTAAATTTCATTACACAAACTGACGAGGATAAATATTTTAAAAGGGAGTTTAATAATTTTTCAAAGGTTGCAAGACCGGTATTTACCTCTATGCAGAATGGTTATAGAAATTTATTAGGAGAATATGCGGGAACCAACTACCATGAATTTTGGGCCGTTTCTGTAGAAGTATTTTTTGAAAACCCGGTTAAATTCAGGCATGAGCTGCCCGATTTGTATATGGCCATGACCAGGACTTTGAACCAAAATCCCCTTGATTTTACACAAGGTAGAATGACAATTATCAAAAAACATTCGCTCAAGGCCGTATAATGCATATAGCTTTAAGAACATTCAGCCTGATGCTAAATACCCAGTAATCTGAAAAACAAACTACCAAATCAAAATAGCCGCTTATATTTTTAAAGGCGGTAACCCAAGTGGCTGTTGAGGTAAAACTCACAGCCATTTATTTTATATATTTTTGAATACATTTTACAGTCAGTTAATGCAAGCCCTGCCATTCCTTTCATCAAAAATTATTATAAGCGTCAACTTCTATTCAGTATTTTTTCAAAACGATTAATATCAGCTTCCCGGAGAATTGGGGTTTGATGAAGCACGTTTTGTATTAACTGGCTGGCAAAATAGGGAGCAAGAGAACAGCCTTTGGTCCCCATTCCGTTTAAGATGCCAACGTTTTTATATTTCGGATGGAACCCTACAAACGGCCTACGCTCTAACGTTGCCGGCCGAACTGCAGCTACATGATCAATAATCTTAAAAGGAACTTTCAGCCAATCCAATAATATAAGCTCTGTTCTTTCCCGAAAAAATATATTGGGTTGATCTGTTGAAAACTCCCATTCGTACGATGAGCCAACCCAAAACAAACGATTTTGCAAAGGCACGATGCTAATCCCTCTCTTATAAAGAAAATCTGTGGAAAAATCTTCAGTTTCAATAATCAAAGCTTCCCCTTTATTCAGGGCAAAAGGAAGGGTTTTAAAAAATGGATTGGCAAAACTTTCAATGCCGTCACAGAAAATGATTTTTTCTGCAAAGATGTCGTTGTACTGAATATTTTTGTCAGAAACCCGCAATTTATCTGTTGTAAAATGTTCCTCACGGAATCTTCCCTCTGCTAATAGCTTTGCCTTGAAGGAAGATAACAACAACTGAAGGTTGATAAGGTAACCAGGATATATTTCTCCATAACCAAAATCATAATTAAAATTCTCCCTCTGATCATTTTCGTTTGACGGCAACTGAATATATGTCTGGTCTTCTTCATAACGGGCCAGAAAAGCATGTCGCATTTGAGGCGTAGAAAAGAAATCAATAATTTTTGTTTCCTTAAAACATTCTATACTCAGCTCCTCACCGATTTCCCGGTAAGCTTTTTTTGCAAATACCATCAGTTCTTCGATCATCCAGGTCTTAACGATTCTTCTTCCGGTTATTGGGTTAATAACGCCAGACGCCGCCCTCGATGCGGCATTTGGCCTAGCATCATCAATTACGAGAATAGATAATCCTGACTGCTGAAGATAAAAAGAAAGGAATGTTCCTGAAATCCCCTGCCCTACAATTAATATATCATAATACATAGTGCAAAAATAAGTACGCACAGATTCATACAACAGTCAGTTATCTGTTCTACTCGACATTTATTCTTATCCCTTCGCTATGACTGGTAAACTCAGGGGCATACATGCATTGAATAGTCGTTATCCCGCTGCTGAAATTACCGGTGTTGGTAATGAACAACGAATATTCAAAAACATAAGTACCTCTTGGTATGGAGTTAAAAAAGAAATTCGTGCTGGCGTCTTTTGTGCTTTCATAATAACTCAGTCCACCCTGCCATTTATATTCACTCAGCACATTTACCGGCTCCATGCAGGATGCACGCATGTCTTTCATATGCACATATTCCATATCCCGGTCTGCTTGCAATACAATACGAACTTTCACTTTATCTCCCACTTTTAATACTCCATTATCAGCAACCGGATCAAGCACAAGGCCACGGTCTGTGTTTTTCTCTATAAATATTTTTTTACTTATCCGCAATGAGGTTGTTGCGGGTGTAATTCTATCAATATCTTCAAAATACTGCCAATACACCGCACCCCATGAAGGAAGGTTGGCATATTGAGGAGTTGACTGGCCAACGCTAACACTGATATTGCCCATTTCAGGTTTAACAAAATTTCCGTCAATTGTTTTTTTAAAATATCCGGTTCCTGCATCTGCCTTATCAGAAGAAGATATAACGGTGTTGCCTAACCGTATATCAATCTGCCTGTCTGTCCCCAACCAGTCAGTGCCCTGCAGCATTAATGCATAACAGGCTTCAGCAGTGGCTTTGGTCGTATGCCAGTTCGTAGTTTGTTTTTGTTTAAGTAACCAGGTTTTCAGGTCATTAACAACATTGTTATCCTTATCGACTTCACCGAACGCTTCAATCATTAAAGCCTGCATTTCAACCGGCGCCTGATACCAATAATAACCTCCTTCGTTGTCTTTCCAGTACATTCCTTTTTCACCGTTTGTAATTGCATTTTGCTTAATTGATGCCATTATGTTCCCTGCCTTCTGTATATCACCTGTTCTGAACAATGCCAGGGCAATCATCGCCTGAGAATATTTATTTTGCCCTAACCAATATTGAGCTGCCTGCCTGCGATAATAATTGAATGCAGGGAAAAGACCGGCCGGAATATTATGATTGGTGAAAAAGCTATGCAGATATAAATATTGCACCTGTATATACCCAAGGTTATCTGAAGCGAGGTTCATTTTGCGGTTTATCAGGTAATTATAATCTTCTTTTATTTTTTCATCGACATAAGCCAACGCCAGGTTTACTATACTATTTATTTTTTCATTCACCGTTGCGGGAATACTATTCAATTTTCTCAGGTGAGCAATGCCCGTGATGATATATTGAGTAATATAACGGTCATCAGGGCCACCTTTGAACCAGGCGAAGCCCCCGTTCTCCAATTGCATTTGCTGCAATTGGAGAAGTGCAGACTCAAGAGATCTATTCATGTTTACCAGATCGAAAAGCAGCGCAATATTTTTTTTCTGTTCTACTTCATTTTTTCCTTCCAGCACCCAGGGGGTTTCCTGTAACAATACAGATTTTAACTCTTGATTCTTTTGAAGATTGGATAACAATGCCGTAGTGTCAGCGCTTTTCCATTTTTCAAAAATTTGTTTTATGCGAGGTGAACTGTTTGCGATTTTTGAAGCGAGTGCGTTGGCATAAAAACGGTTGAATGTTTGTTCAGCACATTCATAAGGATATTCGACAAGATAAGGCAAAGCCTGCACGGCATACCAGGCCGGATTACCTGAATACTCCACCGTTAATAAATGATTATTGATTGTTTCATTGTCCCCACTTTGAAGTAGTTTTTGAAACCTGAAATCTTTTTTCCCAGAACCGTTCATATTTAATGGCTGGCTTTCCGTCACAAGCATCCGGTTCGATAATACCGGCAGCGTATTTTCTTCCCCATCGCTCAGTTGATTTGAACGCGCCACAAAACGACAGGTAACCGGTTTATTGAACTGATAAGGAATTTGCAGGCTAAATGTTACCGGCTCACTTTGTTTAGCGCCTACTGTGAAATATTGATTGGGTTGAATGTTCTGGAACCAGCCATCTACCGGTTGATTGGTTGTAGCATCAAACAACTGCAATTCAACCTGGCCGGTGAATTCCGAATCTGTAAGGTTCACAATTTTTGCAGTTAAATAAATATGGTCGCCTTCACGTAAAAACCTGGGAACATTGGGCTGTACCATTAATTGCTTTTGCGTGATGACTGATTTTTCAGAATACCCAAAAGACAAATCTTTGGTATGCGCCAGCATCATCCATTTCCACTGTGTCAGTGCTTCGGGCATTGTGAAAGAAAATTCAACACTACCAGATGAATCAGTTTTCAAATCAGGGAAGAAGAAAGCAGTTTCATTTAAATTTTTACGGATTTGAATTTTTTCTTCCTTTTGTTTTTTTTCCGCTTTTTTTGTTGTTACAATAAGTGCACCATTTGCACCTTGAGTTCCATAAATAGAAGCTGAAGCCAAAGAATCTAATACCACAATATTACTGATATCATCTGGGTCCAAATCATTGATACCTCCTTTGAAAACTATACCATCAATAACTACCAACGAATTAGCATGTTCCTTTAATATTGAATTCCCTCTAATTACAATACCGGTAACAACTCCGGACAGTTCCTTTCTAACAGTAGCTTCACCTTCTTCATCAGGTTTAGCCATCAACATCATTCTACTCGAATATTTTAAATTATTAATTTCTTTCTGACTGAACAATTGATCATAATTTTTGTGAAATAAAATTGCATATTCTCTGAAGTATTTTTCGGTAGATATTATTTGACAAAAATCACTTGTATTATTCCAAACACCCTGCCTAAAAGGGTTTACATAGATAGCCGGCTTTTCCCAACCCTGCTTCTTAAACTGGTCCAACGATGCATCGTACATCGCCGTCAACACTTCAGCAGCAGTTTTATCTTTTTTATAACCGCTTATTTTCACTTTCCATTTTTCTTCGCTGCCAGGCAGGGTTTTATCACGATAGGTTTCATAACTGATATTAAGTTCCTTATTCGTCCATGGAACACTAACGGTATTATTGCCTGAATAAAAACGGTTGTCCTTTACGAAAGCATAAAATACGCCAAATCCCCCGCGGTCGCTTTCATTAATATTAAATTCCGAATTGCTTTTTTCGCCACTAAGGTTAAAGAAAGAATAGTTTTTTGAAGATGAATCCCCGACCTCTGTATGCTGATTTCTACCTTCTATATTCTCAATTACAAACACGTCTTTTGCGGAAGACCCTACATGCACTATAACCTTTTTTCCGGGCTCCGCATTATGATAATTATCAAAAGGCCAGTTGTATACCGGTGTTACCGGGTTACCGGTTTTTGAATCGAATAATTGAACGTATTTTATATTCTTCACCTCTTCACCATACCGGTCTTTTGCAGTTGCTTCTATTACATACCAACCGGGAGTGAATGGTGAATGGTCAATGGTGAATGCTGAGCTTTCTTTTGTTGAATCCACTTTGTCAAAGACTTTTGCTTCTTTTTCCCAGGTTTCCTTTTTGGTTTCATCGCTGTACTCATCATTGGGAAAATATTTCAGGTATTCCTCTTTACTCATTACAAACTCGTCGGGTTGTTGCCAGTAACGCTGGCGGATCAACCTGTCAGGAGATTTTAACTTGTATATCACAACATCCACCTTTGATGGCTCAAATTCGCCGGAAAGATTTTTAGTTTTGATAAAAATATTTTTCAGGCTGTCGGCAACAAGGTTTTCAGTATATGGCAGCCCGATGGAAAGGTTTAATGATTTATATCCAACAGCGACCTGCGTTGTCCCGCTTCTTGTTTCCCCGTTAGCATCTGTTACATCTGCAGTCAAGGTGTAATCAAATACAGGCTGTAATTCTTTTTTTACCGATTTGTCAGGAATAGCCGCAAACTTGATGGAGAATTTTCCATCTGCATTTGTTTTTACTTCCCCATGCATAATTTCCTGCGCACTGCTTTTGGGCATTCCCCAGCGTGAATAAAGCCAGGGATAAGGAAAATTGGATTGCCTCACTACCCTATATTTAACCCTTGCCCCATCAATATTGTTTCCTGAATAAGCTTTGGCAAAACCAGTAACATTAATGCTGTCATTGATACGGTAAGCCCCTTTCAGTTTATCATATTCCATATAAAACTTTGGTCGCTTGTATTCTTCAACTGAAAAAACTTGTTCACTTTCTGTTGAATCATCAGCAATTTTAAATTCGCCGTTTAACAGGTTTTCCGGAAGCCTGAACCTTCCGTTATATGAACCAAAATCATTTGTGGTTACGAATACAGAATCTACTTTTTCACCATTGGCATCATACAAAAACACTTTTGTTTTAAGGCTGCTGATAATCCGGGGTTGCTTCGAATCAAAATCCCTGGTAATAACAAGGCCTTTGAAATATAGGGTCTGTCCCGGCCGGTAAATCGCCCTGTCAATAAAGAAAAATGTTTTCAGGTTGTTTTTTTCATACAGGTATTTGCTCACAGGCGTTTCCTCCCCGTTCCTATACGCATATTGATACCCGTTATCATCAATAAATAAATGATCGTTCACCGAAGTAAACTCCAGTTTTAGCTGGTCGTTATTGTTATTTTTGAAAGGACTTATTGTAAAAAAACCGGTTCTGTCCGTGGTGAAATTTTCACCCTTTCTTTCCAGATATTTACTATACCTGGCATCGTAATACCTGTACCAAGCCTGCACACTTGCCCTTGCAACAGGCTGACCGGTTTCGCGGTTCAGTACAAAATAATCACTGCCGTTATTAATATATGCGATATCCGATACATAAAAGAAAGCTACAACCATCGGGTTTTTCTGTAAACTGAAATTTTCATCGGCACTTGCTATTAGGGCATACTCCCCTACCGGCAGGCTATCTATTTTTATTTCTGTACTGTGTTTTTGAAAATCACCTGTTTCAGAAAGCAATTCTTGAAATGTTTTGTAAGCAGACAGTTGTGTAATCCTTTTCCAATACCCATCTTCCCATTGATTGCCCAAGTTCTCCATGATAGTCTTTGGAGTTTTAATAATACGGAAATACAGTTTTGAAAAATTCCGGTAACTGAGCAGTACCCTGAAAGGCATATTAGGCACATTTACTTTTTCAAGCTGAACGTTCAGCTCTTTCTTATTAATCAGACGCAACAGGTTTTCACAATGTGCTTTCCCCTCCGAGCTGTCTTTTTCAGCCACTACTTTTTCACAAATCCATTTAGCACGTAAATAAGCAAACCGGTTAGCCGTATCCGTTAATGGCTCATATTGGGCAGCCTTGTATGCATATTGAGAAGCCTGCAGATACCAGGCTTGCGCTGCTGCAGGTTCATCAGGGAACTTAGCGGTAATTTTTTCCAATGAACCATAATACAACTCATCCTTATTGCTTATTGCTGCATATTGGCTTAAGAAAGTCAATCGCTCAATGTCTGCATCAATTAATGCATCAGGTTTGACATCATTAATATGAAAGGAGATTAATTCCTGAAATAATCTTAAAGCTTTAAAATGAAGTGACATGGAATCCTGGCTCACAAAGTGGTAAGCAGCAAATGTTTTTTCATCAGCAAACACCAGTGGGTTATCGATTTCGAATGCATAAGCCGGCCTATCAATATCCTGTTCATCATTTTTAAAATATTCCAAAGCCCGGTGGGCCAATAAATCAAAAAGCGTAGGCCGCAAATAACGTACATTACCTTTGATAATGATGGCATCGAAAGGTTCCAGCTTTGTTTGTTGTAAAATTTTTTCGTTGCTGACAGATGAAAGATAAAGCCCGCTTATTTTATCCCTGAAGTCGTTACCCCCCCAAGTATCTATATCTTCTTTTTTAAAATTTACTGTCGCAGTTCTATCATAGAACTTCGACCTGTTCTGCTGCAGATAATCCCAGTAAGTTTCTGCAAGTACACTGCGGAGTATTGATTTTGACGGTTCTTTTACTGAACTCATTTCTTCCTCCAACTGCCTGATGCTACTTTTTTCAGCGTCCTCATTTCTTGCCTGCCGTAGGTTTATACGGTATAACAAAGCCTTAATCAACTGCGTATTATTTCCTTCTTTTTTCGAATAAGCATATACGTTATTTACCTCAAGCAGGGCTGATTGAATCAATCCTTTTTTTGAGACCAATGAGTCTATTTTCCTCCATCGTTCATGATAATCAAACAATCTGTTCTGGGCTTTACCATTAACGCATCCTGCAATCAGCAATACAATAATAATATGCTTGTAGCTCATGAATAGGCTTTTTTAAAATTACTCCTTGTTTTGCATGAATAAGATGCAAGGAAATAATTTTTTACATAAAACAGGCAATTTAAAACCCTTCGCTTTAACACTGCTCTAACTGTTTCCGTTTAAACATAAGCACTTCTGCAAAATCTGACTAATGTGATCAATTTCACTAATAATTAAATACAAAGACGATGAAAACAAAATTTACACTTCTTGTTACTATCGGTTTATTAGCTTCTGTGGCTACGATGGCCCAGGGCCGCGATTATAGAAATGATGACCGCGATAATGGCTACAAAAACGACAATCGTTTTGACAATCATTACAACTTCGATTACAGATCAAGAATGTTCGAACTGCAACAGCAACTTAATCATGAGTTTAATGAGTTGGATCATGCACGGGATTGCGGTGACTGGGAAAAAGCGCGTCATGAAAAAAGGGAGATCTCAGCCATCCGCTCAAAGATTAAAGACCTGCAACGCCGCAGATATTTCGACAGAGATGATTACAGGAGCCATGATTTCCACTAGAGATTTCAGTTCACTGATAGGTTTGAAATAGCCCTAAACAAGAACCCCCCGAAAAATTCGAGGGGGTTTTCTTTAGGTGTACGATCAATGACATCCAAATTGAAATAATATAGATAAGGCGTAATTATATCATTCACAGCAAAACATGCCGAAACAATTGCAGGTAACGTTCATACTTAACCGAAAAAATATTACAGAGATTCCATGCGGCACAAATCCATGCATATTCATGCAAGATTCAACAAACCAGATTAGCTACTAAATCAGGGAGGTTTCAGAGAGGTATTAAACCGTTTTCTAAGAGCGGAGCAAAAGTAACCATCTATTTCATTAATGGCCCCGCAAGATTTTAACAAGGTGTGGAAAAATATTCGCCGACAATTAATACATATTACAAATACCATAAAGGCGGCGACAGTTACTCCTAATTACTTAAGCACTTCTGCCATCGTTGCACCGATATCTGCAGGGCTTTTCACTACATGTATACCACATTCCTCCATTATTTTCATTTTAGCTGCGGCTGTATCATCAGCCCCGCCTATAATTGCACCCGCGTGCCCCATACGCCTTCCCGGCGGAGCAGTCTGACCGGCAATAAATCCGACAACAGGTTTTGTTCCGTATTGCTTTATCCATCTGGCAGCATCGGCTTCCATACTGCCGCCAATTTCACCTATCATAACTATTCCATCAGTTTCCGAATCGTTCATTAATAGTTCCACAGCTTCTTTGGTTGTGGTTCCGATAATCGGGTCGCCACCAATGCCTACCGCTGTAGATATGCCAAGGCCGGCTTTGGCTACCTGGTCGCTCGCTTCATATGTAAGCGTACCTGATTTTGAAACAATACCAATCTTGCCTTTTTTGAATACAAACCCCGGCATGATACCCACTTTGCACTCATCAGCTGTTATTACTCCGGGGCAGTTAGGGCCAATTAATCTGGTACGTGTGCCTGTTAAATAATTTTTGACTTTGACCATATCCTGAACAGGAATACCTTCAGTAATACAAACCACCAGTTCAATACCTGCTTCCGCAGATTCCATTATAGCATCAGCAGCAAAAGCCGGCGGAACGAAAATGATCGACACATTTGCACCTGTTTTTTTTACGGCATCGGCTACGGTATTAAAAACGGGCCTGTCTAAATGTTGACTGCCGCCTTTGCCTGGTGTAACACCACCAACCACATTCGTTCCGTATTCAATCATCTGTGTAGCATGAAAAGTGCCTTCCGTTCCGGTAAAGCCCTGCACAATAATCTTTGAACTTTTATTCACCAAAATGCTCATAGCAAAAAATTAATTCCGGCAAAAATAATACATTATCAGTTTCAAGTTTAAAAGTTTTCTTTTTCAGGTATACTTTTTATATATCATATTATTTTAACCTTAGTTTATGATACAAGCTCCAGTAATCCGGCTCAACATTGCGGCCTCGTATTCCGTTCATCTGCCATGCTGCCATTCAGCGGTAAAATTTTCCGAATAAATATTATACATATCCAAAACTGTTAACAGTATGATTAACTCGAAATAGCGGCCTCCGTCTTCCCCGGCAACTCTCTTTTATCAAAAATTTTCCGATTTCGTCGCTGAGTTTTTTAAACTGGTCTCATTTACTCACCTACTTCTGAATACAGGATTAATTTTGTGCTGTCATTAATTGATTCATTCAATTCATTCATCATAAAATTTTAAAAAATGAAAAAGAAAATAGCAATGCTCGGAGCAGCATTAATTTTAACCTTCAGTGTTTCTTTTGCCAACAACAGCAATAAAGAAGTTCCAAACGCAATAAAATCTGATTTCAACCATCATTTTGCTACGGCAAAAAATGTGAGCTGGGAAAAAGAAAACGAATATTACAAAGTGAGCTTTGCTTTACAAGGTAGCGTACTGTTCGCATATTATACATCAGACAATGATTTTATAGGAGTGGCCCACAATATAACCTCGGATAAATTACCGATGATGTTACAAGCTGATTTAAAATCGAACTATTCCGATTATTGGATCACAGATTTAATGGAATATTCCCTTAAACATCAGCCAGGCTATAGCATCCGGCTGGAAAACGCTGATCAAACACTCATCTTAAAAAGCGACAACCTCAGCAATTGGTATCTGTACAAAAGAATAAGAAAAGATTAAACAAAGAGAGGTATTTCTACGGATTGCCCGGCATCAATTCAGGAAGACTGATGCCGGGCAATTTTCTTTTACGGATCATAACGCCGGTATTTTTAAATTCAATAGCCGGTTGAACTCATTAAATTTTAATATTCATACAGAAACAATAACTTTGACCCAAACTCTGCTTAATCTCCTACCTCATTGAAACCCATAAAAGAAAATATTTGCAAACCTTGCATCCTATAGTGGTATAACCGCCAACTTTAAATCAAAGGAATGTTTGGATATTTACTATTGAGAGATAATAAACAATTGGGGCCATATTCGCTGGATGAATTAAAATCAACCGGCATAAAAGCTTCTGATTTAGTATGGGTGGAAGGTAAAAGTACAGGCTGGCGCTTTGCTGATGAAATTGAAGAATTACAGTCTTTAGTATATGTTTCACCTGTAAACAGCAGGCAATTATCAAATGCCGTTGCGGCCGGAGAAAATAATCACCGGGTGCAGGAACAATTTCTTGAAATCGGTCATGATCAGAAGGATTTTTTTGTTTCTCCTGATGAAAAAAAGTCAAGCCCGTTAAAAGAAACGGGCAACGATAATGAACAGATTAGTAAAAGGACACTCAATCTTCGTAAAAATATTTTTTCAAAGGAAGTAGATGAAGAATATATAAACCATCAGCCAGGCCGTATTAATATAAACCAGGAAGCAGATATTTCAGATTCTTCGTCTTCACATATTGTAAAAGTTGTCATCGCTGACGATCATGGCCTTTTTCGCGAAGGAGTGAAAACAGCTCTTGCCCAAAAAAGTGATGTAAAAGTTATAGGCGAAGCAGAAAACGGTATGCAACTATTAAATCTGCTCAAGCATATAAAACCAGATGTAATTCTGCTAGATATACAAATGCCCGTTATGGATGGCATTTCGGCACTTAGTTCTATAAGAAGGCTTTACCCGGATTTGAAAGTAATTGTGCTTTCCATGCATGAAGGGCACTCCATGGTTTCCACACTGATGGAAACAGGAGCAAACGGTTATCTTACCAAAACTGCAGACTCAGATTCAATATACCAGGCTATAAAAACCTGCCGGGAAAAGAGTTATTATTTTAATGAGCTTACAAATATATCCATGCTGGAGGGGTTACGCTCGAAAAAAAGAATACCTGAAAAAATTGTTTCCAGCGATTTTGACGGAGCGGACCTGATGAGAAAATTAGCAGCTTCGCAAAAAAAATCCAATGGTTACGCTTCATCAAAAACACAAACAAAAGTTTTAGTAGCAGCTCTTTCTCTTTTGCTGATCGGAGCAAGTGTGCTGGCTGCCCTAACTATGTTGGGCTCCTCCAAAGAAGCTGTATTACCTGTTAAACAAAAAAATATTATTGATAATTCAGACCAAGAAACTTCAAAACAAACACCGCCTCCGGTTGAATCATCATTAATCATATCAAACGATTCATCGCAGAAAAAGAATGATGCAGGAATCCGTGGAGATGAAAGAACCAATACACTGCCTGATATTGAAAAAAACAGCCAGGAAAAACATTCCGCCAAAAAAAGGAGAGATTCGGCAAACCTGCAGGCGCCGATTATAATTCAAAAAATTGATACCTCTAACGGCAAAAACAGCAGTAGTAACTATGAAAAGCAGCCCCCCTCGCCTGACTCAGAGCTTAAAACCATGTCAAAAAAATATATCCGGAACCTGTTGACCACTTCAGCAAATGATTATCATAAAGGTCTGTTCGGAGGGTTGTCAGAAATTGAAATAACGGTAAGCAACCGGTCCAATTTTGCTATTGATGAAGTAATTGTAGAAGTGGATTACCTCCTTTCCAATTCAAAATTGTATAAAACGGAGTCTTTGACTTTTGAAAATATATCTCCATCTTCTTCAAAAACTTTAGAAGCTCCTAAAAGCTCCCGTGGCTCCACGATCGAATACAAAATTGTTTCCATCAAATCAAAAGACCTGGATCTGTAAATATTCTTCATATCTCATTTTTGCAACTTCGTTCAATTATGTAAATTAATTTATTAACCTTTTCATTGTTTTTATTATATAACTGATCGGTTTAAGAAATAACTGTTTTTTGAATGCGAAATTTATTATAAGTATTATTTCCCGCTTTATTATTTATTACTTCTGCAAGAAAAGCAATAGCAACCCGCACTTTAAACGCAAACCAGGTAATCTGGAATTTTTCAAGTCGCATTCTAAACCATAGTGCCTGTTTATTCCCAAACATTACTACTGAAAGAGGCTTTACAGGGCGTTAACACTTTTGCAGGAAATAGCAGATCACTTATTTTTGCGCATCATGCTACAGGAAAAAATAAAGCTGCTCGCAAAGAAATATGCATCTGAGTTTATTGAAGTAAGACACCACCTGCATGCATACCCTGAGTTAAGCTACCAGGAATTCGAAACTTCAAAATTCATCAGGGAAAAGTTAAATGAATTTGGCATTCCCTTCGAAATAAAAGCAACTACAGGCATAATCGGAAAGATTGAAGGAATAAATCCTTCGAAAAGAATAATTGCTTTACGTGCAGATATGGATGCATTACCCATCAAAGAAGAAAATAATGTTCTTTATAAATCCAAACATGAAGGTATAATGCATGCCTGTGGTCATGATGTGCATAGTAGTGTGCTCTTAGGTGCGTCAAAAATTTTAAATGAATTAAAAAATGAATTTGAAGGCACCATCAAACTCATATTTCAGCCTGGTGAGGAAAGAAATCCCGGGGGGGCCAGCCTGTTAATTAAAGAAAACGTACTGGAAAATCCAACACCTTCAGCTATTGTTGCGTTACATGTACACCCCGGTTTGCCGGTTGGAAAATTAAGTTTTCGCAGCGGCGTAGTAATGGCAAGTGCAGATGAGATATTTATTACCGTTAGAAGCAGCGGTGGTCATGCAGCATCGCCGCATACTACGGCTGATACTATTTTGGTTGCCTCGCACCTGGTAGTGGGGCTTCAGCAAATCATTAGCCGTAACAGAAACCCTTTTTACCCATCCGTATTAACGATTTCATCCTTTCAGGGAGGTTATACGACAAATGTGATTCCCAGCGAAGTAAGGCTAATGGGAACCTTCCGCGCAATGGACGAGGAATGGAGGTTCAAAGCACACGAACTTATAAGAAAAGAAGCTATAGGACTTGTGGAATGTATGGGAGCAGAAATTGATTTACACATAGATGTAGGATACCCGGTTGTATACAATAATGAAAAGTTGAATGCTGCTGCAATCAAGCAGGCAGAGGCTTTTATAGGTAAAGAAAATATTGAAGAAACAGAAATGAGGATGGGCGCTGAAGATTTCGGATACTATACCCAAAAGATCCCCGGATGTTTTTTTAGGCTGGGTGTAATGAACAAGGAAAAAGGAATTACATCAGGTGTTCATACGCCTACTTTTAATATTGATGAATCTGCAATTGAAACCGGTATGGGCATCATGGCATGGTTGGGATGCTCCATATAATCTGGCAAATGATCCTGACCGGTAATGATCATTTTAATAATTGCAATTTCATCAGCGACATAGAATTGATTAATAATAATAACTCCTTTCATACTATTATTTTTAAGGTTATTCAAGCACGCTCCAAACAATAAAGCCATTTAAAGGCTATCTATTTATTATAGAAAAATTCATTTTTAAATCAAGAAGCAATAAAATAAAAGCATTTTCTACTGCTGCAAAATATCCCAAATTAGGAATTTTATCTATAATTGAACCAAGTTCCAACATCATTAGATATCTAAAAATTTCATAATCAAAATTTTAATTATTGGCATTTTTTATGAAATTATTCAGGCACAACGTACCGTTATGAAGCATTTAATTAAAATCCTTGTTTTGGCGCTTCTGTTAATGCCAATTCTTTCTAAAGCTCAAACTGTAATTAATACCTATGCGCGTGTAACTGCAATCAGTGGTACTACATTGACTATTTCAAATGCTACGGGAACTTTTTCCGCGGGCCAGGCAATACTGATGCAAATGAAAGATAGTGTTGTTCAAGCAAGTACAGGCAATAACAGTAATTTCGGTAATATTGACAATATCCGCAATGCCGGAGTATCAGAACTGGTAACTATTAGCTCGGTAAGTGGCACAACGGTAACATTAAGCAATTCTCCGAATAATAGTTATTATCTCACAGCTAATTCAAGAGTCCAGCTAATATCATATCCTACATTAGGCACCGGCACATATACTTTAACTTCATCGCTTACTGCATCTGCCTGGGATGGTAATGTTGGAGGTGTGTTAGCATTTAGAGTAAACGGGACCCTTATCTTGAACAACAATATGAGTGTTGATGGAAAAGGTTTCAGAGGTGGAAATGCAGGTACAAATGCGCCATCCGATTATAGTTGTGATGCAAATACCTATTATGATAATGCAGGCGGGGTTAATACCACGTATTATGGATCAAAAGGCGAAAGTATTCATGTAGTGAGTAGCGCATATACGGTTGCCAAAGGTAAAATTGCAGGCGGCGGCGGTGGCGGAAATGTTGATAATGCAGGCGGCGGCGGTGGCGGAAACTACACTTCCGGTGGAGATGGCGGATATGGATGGTCATGTACTTCAAGTACCAACGGAGGTGGCAAAGGCGGTGCAGATTTAAGTACTTATATTAGTTCTTCTCGTTTTTTCATGGGTGGCGGCGGCGGCGGCGGCCAGCAAAACAATAACGTTGGCACAGCAGGTGGGAATGGAGGTGGGATTATTATGATCAGCGCCACAACAGTTCAAACAAATAGCGTATGTTCAGGTGGTTCAATTACCATCTCTGCAAATGGATCTAATGCTACCAACTCTGGCAATGATGGCGCTGGTGGTGGCGGAGCGGGTGGAACGGTATTGATTCAGGCAAGTAATTATTCAATAAATAGCGGATGCCCGGTCAATATTCAAAACAATGGCGGTAATGGTGGTACTGTACAAAACTCGGGTTCGCACGGTGGTGGCGGTGGCGGAGGAAGAGGCGCAACCATCTTTGTTCCTCAGGTATCAACTCCTGCAAACACAACTGTAACCAGTAACAGTGGCGCAGGTGGTGGTAACTCAAACGGTTCAGGTGCTACCTATGCCGTAAGTGGCTCCAGCACTTCAACCACTGGCGGTACAGGTATTATTTATGGTAGCTCATCCCCTCTGCCCGTTACATTTATAAGTTTTACAGCCAATCAGCAAAATAATACAGCAATATTAGACTGGATAACTACTAATGAAATTAAAAATAACCGTTTCGAAATAGAAAAAAGCACTGACGCTGTTAACTACACCACAATCGGCACTGTGCTGGCAGCAACAGATGCATCAAATGTTCATAATTATATTTTTAAAGATATTAGTCCTGCTGAAGGGAAAAATTATTACCGCTTAAAACAAATTGATATAGACGGAAATTATTCTTATTCAGAAGTTGCTTTAATCGTATTTGATGAATCCGCTAAACCGGTTATTAACTTATATCCGAATCCGGCAAATATCAATCAAAACATTACCTTATCAGTAGGGACAAGGTATCAGCAAATGACAGTAAAAATTATCAATACTTCCGGGCACGTACAATTTGTACAATCATTCAATAATATAAATGGTTCGGTTACGCTTAATCCCAATAACCTGGAAAGAGGAATTTATTTTGTTGAAATTATTGCAGATAACCAGATGCTTCAACCAATAAAATTTGTTTCAAAATAAAGTTGAACAGCAGCGAAAATTAATCGATAAATTAGTCACAAATAACAAAGACCTGTCAAAACATAACAACTGGCAGGTCTTTTGATTTTATTTGCATTGCATTTTGTCCGCAGAAAAATCAAAGAATCTCTTGCTGAAACTTTGTTTATTGCTATTGGTGGTCATTTCAAATTCCCACCATCATATTTTCCGGAAAGAAAAACCGAAACTGCTTCCTTCCCCTATCTGGCTTTGCACCCATATTTTTCCTCCTTGTGATTCAATAAATTCCTTTGAAATGGCCAGTCCAAGACCCGTGCCTGTTTGCTGATAATTGCCGGGAACTTTAAAATACTTATCGAAAATTCTTGGCTGATATTTTTCATCAATACCTTTTCCATAATCCCGGACTACAAAATGTATATCATTATCCTTTTCGAACACATGAATTTCAATATTGCTGTTTTCAGGCGAGTACTTAATAGCATTAGTAATAAAATTGATCAGCACCCATGCTGTTTTCTCCATATCAACATTAATTTGTGAAAGATTTGGCCGGATGTCTTGCCTGAGTGTAATATTCTTTTGCTGCAACTGAAACTGTACGGCATTTAAGGCCTGTTCCACAATAGCATCAGCTGCGGTAGGTTGAATTTTTAATTGAATATTGCCCGTTTCTACCTGTGCCATATTTAATAATTCCCCGGTTATTTTCAGTAACCTGTCCGCATCATCGTGAATACTGTTTGAAAGATCTTTTTGTTCCTTATTCAGTGTACCGATACGTTCATCATTCAGCAACTGGGCGCTCATTTTAATAGAAGAGATCGGCGTTTTCAATTCATGCGAAACCGTTGCAATAAAATTTGTTTTGGCTTCATTAAGCTCATGAAAAGGGGTGATGTTGCGTAATACAATAACACTTCCGATAACCTGGTCATTATTTTTTACATTCAAAATATCTCTGTTAAAATAACTTTCTTTAGCATCAGCATAAATTTTCAACTCCTCTTTCCCGTTTTTTTCCTGCAACAAAGTTCTCATCAGGTCATTTTTCAAAGCCACATCCGGAGCATATTTGCCAACAATATCTTTTTCTTTTAATCCCAATAATTTTTCCGACACCGCATTAATAAACAAAATATTTCTTTTATCGTCGAGGCCGATTATGCCATCACGCATCTGGTTAATTATCGTTTCAATACGGCTCTTCTCAAATTTTATCTGCGCCAGGTTGCTGCTTTCGTATTCATCTAGTTTTCCCGCCATTACATTAAATGCATTCGCCAAATCGCCAAACTCATCATTCTGTTTAAGATAGATTCGTTTTGCGTAATTTTTATTGGCAATTGCACCGATCCCTTCAGCCAAGGAACTAACCGGATTGGAAATGATACCGGGTAAATTGTAAATGAAAGTAAATGCAATCAGTGTTAGAATAGTAAAAATAATCGTCAGGATGAGCTTTGCAGTTTCTGCCGTTTTGGATGCCACCTGGTTTTTTCTGAGAATAGCCGATTCATTTAGTTGCTGAATCTGGTAAATGGATTGCCTGATCTCAACATAATTACTCGAATCAGCCGGATCGGCAAGCAATTCCCTGAAATTTTTTGCAATATCATCTGTTACTTCTTTTTCACCTATTTCGGTAATATTGTTTTGCTGTTTCTGAAGGTTCGCTGTGAACTGCGCTGCCGCATCTTTCTTTATTTTGATATTTTCAAGAGCGCTCAGCATGTTGTTGGAGTACACCAGCGATTCATAATTATTCTTCAATATAAGCCTCGCATCGTCGCTCAGCCTGTTAATGTAAAAAATACCTAATACCCCAAACACCAGTATCACGATAAAAAGAAAAACAAGGCTGATTGATAATTTTGTTTTCAGTTTCATATCAGGAAAGTATTACCACATCAATATCAGATGCGGCCAATTTGGTTAACAGTTGATTAAACACCGCGGTGCTTAAAATCACATTCAATAATGTAAGATGCGGTTTCCCTATACAAATTGTGGTAATCGATTTTTCTTCAGCAGTCTGGATAATCCCTTTTGCAATATTGTTGTGTTTCAGCCTTATCACTTCTGCTCCAAGTTCCGTTGCCAGTTTAAAATTGTTGATAAGGTGCCGCTGTTCGGCCAAACCGATTTTATCACCAGCTTCTTTGGCCGTTTGCACGTACAGCAAAAACCATTTGGAATGGTAATAAGTGGCAAGCCTTGCTGTTTTCCTGATAACCTTGGCAGCAATTTCATGATTGCTGCTGATACATGCCATGAAACGTTCCTGACGCAGGTGCGCACCCCGTGGTAATTCTGTTTCAATTTTTCTCTCTACCTGGGTGGCTACTTCTTTTAATGCAAGTTCTCTTAATTGCAGGATTTTTTCCGCCTGGAAAAAATTTTTTAGTGCAATTGCAATTTTTTCTTGCGCATAAATTTTACCTTCTTTCAACCGTGTAACCAGTTCATCGGCCGTCAGGTCGATGTTTACTACCTCATCAGCTTCTTTCAGCACACTGTCGGGAATCCGCTCCGCCACATCAATACCGGTTATTTCTTTTACATGTTTATTTAAGCTTTCTATATGCTGAATATTCACAGCACTGATTACATTAATGCCCGCGTCCAAAATATCCATCACATCCTGCCAACGTTTCTCATTTTTACTGCCTTCAATATTAGTATGTGCAAGTTCATCAACAATCACTACTTCAGGGTGCAGGTTCAAAATTGCCTGCACATCCATTTCTTCCAGTTCTTTTCCTTTGTAAAAAAGCTTTCTTCGGGGAATAAGCGGCAACCCTTCCAGCAATTCTTCCGTTTCTTTTCGTTTGTGTGTTTCAACATAACCGATCTTCACATCGACACCATTACGCAGCAAAGTCTTTGCTTCCTGCAACATGCGGTAGCTTTTACCAACACCTGCACTCATGCCAATATAAATCTTGAACTTTCCCCGCCTCGATTGGCGTATGAGTTCTAAAAAATGTTGCACACTTTGATCTCGATCAGGCATAGCAATAGTTTCCGGTTTTCAATTTGCATTTTTTCATTTTCACAAATTCTCTCTTCCTGATTTTTTTTATTTTAATTTCTTTTTTTTCATTATGCCATCAACCTTAGCCCTGTTTTTAGCATTGTTGCATCGCATTCCGTTCATCACCAGTAATGTCATCAAGCTTCGGGTTAATTTAAAATCTTCCCTAAAAAAGGAAGATTTTTCCTGACATACGCCTAAACTAAAAGCAAATTTATCGATTGCGATAACTTTAATTCAACTTATCAAGCTCAATATTTAGTTTCAACACATTTACTTTTTGCGGTCCAAGCAAACCGAACAAGGGCTTTTCAATATTCGCATCCACCAGCGATTTTACTCTTGACTGATCAAGGTTTCTGGCTTTGGCAATTCTCGCAACCTGTATGTAAGCAGCGCCCGGCGAAAGATCAGGATCCAATCCGCTTCCAGATGAAGTTACCAGTTCAGAGGGTATGTCTTCTTTTCTTATATTCGGGTTATGAATGAAAAAAGTATCTATTCTTGACTGCACATCTTTCAGGTAATCAGGGTTACTAGGCCCTTTGTTGCTGCCCCCGCTTCCGGCGGCATTATAGCCAACTGCTGAAGGCCGACTCCAGAAATATTTATCATTGTTGAAGTTTTGCCCTTCGAGTTTATAGCCAATCACCCTGTTATTTACTGAAATTGTTTCGCCATTACCTTTATTTGGCCCAAACTGGGCAATACCCAAAATGATCAATGTATACATTCCGCAAAAAAATATTATACATACAAAAGTCAGTTTTAAGGCGGGTAAAATATGTTGTTTCATAAAATTATTTTTAAAACCAAACAGATACTAACAGATCAATCAACTTAATACCAATGAAAGGAACCACTACGCCCCCGAATCCGTAAATCAGCAAATTTCTTCTTAGCAACGCACTTGCACCAATAGGTTTATAAGCCACGCCGCGCAATGCAAGCGGAATCAACAAAGGGATAATAATCGCGTTAAAAATCACTGCTGATAATATGGCACTTTCCGGACTATGCAGGTTCATAATATTCAATGCTTTTAACGCAGGTATTGAAGCAATGAATAATGCCGGTACTATAGCAAAATATTTTGCCACGTCGTTGGCAATGGAAAAAGTGGTTAGCGTTCCTCTTGTCATTAATAATTGTTTTCCGATTTCCACAATCTCAATCAGCTTGGTAGGATCATTATCGAGATCAACCATATTACCTGCTTCTTTTGCAGCCTGTGTTCCGCTATTCATAGCTACCCCCACATCGGCCTGCGCAAGTGCCGGCGCATCATTTGTTCCATCCCCCATCATAGCTACCAGTTTGCCGCCCTGTTGTTCTTTTTTGATATAGTTCATTTTGTCTTCCGGCTTGGCTTCTGCTATAAAATCATCCACTCCGGCTTTCTCGGCAATATATTTTGCAGTCAGCGGATTATCGCCTGTAACCATAACGGTCTTCACCCCCATTTTTCTCAGCCTGTCAAAACGTTCGTGGATACCGGGTTTGATAATATCCTGCAATTCGATTACTCCAATCACATTCGCATTCTGGCTCACCACCAGTGGGGTTCCTCCATTGCTTGAAATTATTTTCACCCTTTCTTCTGTTTCTAACGGGAACCCGTTCCCTGCGTGAATAACAGCGTTCCTGATCGCATCAAACGCCCCCTTCCTTATCTTTAATCCGCTTGGCAAATCAATTCCGCTGCTTCTTGTCTCAGCAGTAAATTCTATAAACCTTGCCCCGTTTGTACTAAAACTATTCGGATTAATACCTGCCAGTTCAACTATTGATTTTCCTTCCGGTGTTTCATCTGCAAGCGATGCTAGCGCACATGCTTCCACGAAAGCTTTTTCATCAATATTATTTGCAGGCCAGAAATGTGTTGCCTTCCTGTTACCAATTGTAATTGTTCCTGTTTTATCGAGCAATAAAGTATCCAGGTCTCCTGCGGTTTCTACCGCCCTCCCACTTTTAGTAATAACATTTGCACGCAAAGCCCTGTCCATTCCTGCAATACCGATGGCGCTTAACAGCCCGCCGATAGTTGTTGGTATCAGGCAAACAAATAAAGAAATAAAGGCGGCGATGGTAATTGGCGTACTTGCATAATCGCCAAATGGTTTTAATGTAACACACACTATAATAAAAATGATGGTAAACCCGGCAAGCAAAATCGTCAACGCTATTTCATTAGGCGTTTTTTGTCTTGATGCCCCTTCCACCAGTGCAATCATTTTATCCAGGAAACTTTCCCCGGGCTCCGTCGTCACTCTTACTTTAATATGATCACTCAATACTTTTGTACCACCTGTAACGCTTGATTTATCCCCTCCCGCCTCACGGATCACCGGAGCGCTTTCGCCTGTGATGGCGCTTTCATCAATAGTTGCCAGGCCTTCAATAATCTCGCCATCCATTGGAATTATATCCCCTGCTTCGCAAATAAAAATATCTCCTTTCTTTAATTGTGAAGAAGGGACAATCTTTACTTCATCAACAAAAATTTCCCCTACTGCAAATACCTTTTTTGCAGGTGTATCCTCTCTTGTCTTGCGCAAGCTGTCGGCCTGCGCTTTTCCTCTTGCCTCGGCGATAGCTTCAGCAAAATTTGCAAAAAGCAGCGTTAGCAAAAGAATAATGAATACGATGAGGTTATACGCTAATCCGCCCTGCGATTTTTCACCGGTCATAATCCAGATACATACCCCCAGCATTATAGCAGTGCCGATCTCTACAGTAAACATGACGGGATTGCGTATAAGTACTGACGGGTTCAGCTTAGCAAACGACTGCTTCAAGGCCTCTTTTACCAATGCAGCCTCAAATAATTTATTGCTTTTAACTCTTTTCATCTTTCTGAGTTTAATTTATTTCATGGAGAAAAATTCCGATATCGGCCCCAAAGCGAGAGCAGGAAAAAAGCTCAGTGCCACGACTATGATGATCACAGCAAACACCATAATACCAAATGTTCCAGTATCGGTTTTTAATGTACCTGCGCTTTCAGGAACATGCTTTTTCCTGGCAAGAATTCCGGCAATGGCTACAGGCCCGATGATAGGAAGATATCTTGCCAGGATCATTACAATGCCACAAGTAATATTCCAAAATGGAACGCCATCACCCAACCCTTCAAATCCTGATCCGTTATTAGCTGAAGAAGAAGTGTATTCATACAACATCTCAGAAAAGCCATGACTGCCCGGATTATTTAGCCAGGCGGCATAGGCTTTAGGATCATGGGCAAACAAATAGGAAGACAATGCCGTAAAACATAAAATCAAAAATGTATGCAACAAGGCCACGATCGTGGCAATCTTCATTTCTTTTGCTTCAATTTTCTTTCCCAGGAACTCCGGCGTGCGACCTACCATTAACCCGGATATGAAAACAGCAATAATGATGTACACATAAAAATTCAAAAAGCCAACTCCCACCCCGCCATAAAACGAATTTACCATCATGCCCAGCAATGCAAACATCCCTGTTAATGGAGTAAAGCTGTCGTGCATGGCATTTACCGAACCATTAGAAGTAACAGTTGTGGCAATTCCCCAATAAGCGGAAGCAGCTGATCCAAACCTGATTTCTTTTCCTTCCAGGCTCCCTCCATTTTGGGATATGCCTAACCGTGAAATGGCAGGATTGCCTTTCATCTCATAATAAATGGAAGGAATGACAAAACATAAAAAGCCAATCGTCATTACACTGAAAACCATCCACGCCAATTTTTTTCTTTTCAGCATGTATCCCATTGTAAAAACGAGAGCAATAGGTATTAAGATAATACTGACATTCTCAACAATATTGGTGAAATAGTTGGGGTTTTCCAGCGGGTGTGCCGAATTCGCGCCAAAAAAACCACCGCCGTTTGTTCCCAGTTGCTTTATGGCAATCATTGCAGCAGCAGGGCCACGACTTACATTTACAGTGTCGCCCTGTAAAGAAATATATTGATCCTTTCCTTTAAATGTCATCGGGGTTCCGTTAAATACTAAAAGCAACGCAACAATTATTGACAAAGGCAATAATATTCTTGTGCAGGATTTAATAAAATAACTATAGAAATTTCCGATCTTATCTGTTGTTCTTTCTTTCATGGCGTTGAACACAGCTGCACAGGCCGCCATTCCTACACCTGCACTGATGAACTGGAACAACATCAGTGTTAATTGCCCTAAATAAGAAACACCGGATTCGCCGGAATAGTGTTGCAAATTTGTATTCGAAACAAAACTCACTGTGGTATTGAAAGCCAGGTCGGCACTCATAGAAGGGTTGTTATCAGGATTGAACGGAAGCCAGCTCATATTCATTAACACAAACATGGAGAAAAGAAACCATAGCAGGTTGATGGTGAGCATAGCCACCAGGTGTTGCTTCCAGTTCATTTCTTTTTCCGGCTTAATGTCGCCAATTTTGAAAAATACTTTGTCAACCGGATTCAAAATGGGGTCAAGCCAGGTGCGTTGCCCTTCATAAACTTTGCCCATATATTTGCCAAGAGGTATTGCCAGCAACACCATAATGACATACATAAAAACAACTCCGAGAATTTCCGTATTCATACTTTAATTTTTGCGCCAAACGTTCAACGTGAAAAGCTAAATGCACAAAAGCGTTTGGCATTAAGCGTTTGGCTTTTAGCTTTATTCAAAATTTTTCCGGCTTTACTAACACATAACACAGGTAAATAAATACCAGTATTGATATGATCAATAATAAAATCATACTTATAATTATATTTTATCAAAAAAATCGATTGATTTGAAAAACAATGCGAAACAGGCAAGTCCCGCCAGAATTAATATTACTGTTAAAAGCATAATCACTAATTTATGATTCTGTAAATAACCCCTGTAATGATAAGCAACGAGTAAAATGCAAGCAGCAGGTAAAATGGATTGACCTTCTTTTTTGTTGCCATCTCCGTAGGTTTCATTATTGCTATTTTAATTACACTATAGACCAAACAGCATGCCTGCAGTTAAATATTTATACAAAGCAACGACAAATCCCTATCTGCAAAGGGTTTCAGCAAAAAAACATCTGCAGAAATTATTTTATTGACTATTACTCTATTTCATTTTGGAGTGGTGGTTTTTCAAAATGAAATGCTCGCTACGATCTTTGAGAAGGCTATTTTGAGGCATACTCCACATCAAAAAAACTGATATTGAGCCCATATTCTTCAATTTTTCTATATAGCGTGGTCAGTCCGATATTAAGGAGTTTGGCTGCTTCCACTTTATTGCCTTTAGTATGCTTAAGTACTTTCTGTATATGCGATTTTTCTATGCTTGTCAGATTAAAAGAAGAAAAATTCTGATGTTTTGGGTTAAGGCGCTGCATATCCAGCGGAAGGTCGCTGACGGTTAATTCTGATTTTTCAGACAAGATTATTGCCCTTTCAATTACATTCTTCAGCTCCCGAACATTACCTTTCCATTCGCATAACTGAAGATATTTCATAAAATCCTTACTCATTTTCTTTACCGGGTGATGGGCTTTTCGACCATACAAATGCAAAAAATATTCCGCCAGCAAAGGGATATCTTTTTTTCTTTCCCTCAGCGCAGGGATATATATGGAGAATGTATTAAGCCGGTAATATAAATCACTTCTGAACCTGCCATCTTTTATTTCCCGTTCCAGGTTTCTATTCGTAGCTGCAATGATACGCACATCTACGCTCACAGATTTTGTATCGCCTACTTTAATAAACTCATAGGTTTCGAGTACACGAAGCAGTTTTGCCTGGAGATCAATATTCATTTCACCAATTTCATCCAGGAACAAAGTTCCTCCACCGGCTTCCTCAATAATGCCTTTTTTGTCTTTTAGCGCACCGGTGAACGCACCGGCTTTATGACCGAAAATTTCGCTCTCCAGCAGGTTTCTTGAAATAGCGCTGCAGTTAATTGCAATAAACGGTTTTAGAAATCTCTTTCCTGAAGCATGAATAGCCCGCGCAAATAATTCTTTGCCCGTACCTGTTTCTCCCATCAACAACACTGTTGTATCAAAAGGGGCCACCTTTTGTGCCAAGGCAATCGTTTCTGATATCTGCGGCGATTTGCCGATAATGTTTTCAAACCCATAATTACGGATCACCTGTTTTTCAAGTTCATTCAGTTTAGCCTGTAGCTTTGCTTTTTCCATGGCATGCCCAACAAGCGGAATGAGCTTATCATTATCTTCACCCTTGGTAATATAATCAAATGCGCCGTTACGCATGGCTTTCACTCCATCAGGGATATTTGCCTGTGCTGTGAGGATAATAATTTCAACATCACTGTATTCTTCCTTTGTTTTTTTTGTAAAGTCAATGCCATTGCCATCCGGTAACATCACATCACAGATGACCACATCAATATGTTCTTTCTTCAGATGTTTAATTGCCGACCGGATATCCGCTGATTCAAATACAGTATACCGCTCCATCACAAATATTCTCTTCAGTAGTGAACGGATCTTCAAATCATCTTCAATCAGCAAAATATTCCCAAATGGCATGGCATATCGTTTTTACTTATTAAGCGACTGGCCGTACAGGTATTTTATTTTGTACACCTTTTGAAAACTGTCATAGGATATTAAATCTTGATCTGACCTGAAGTTTTCATCCAGCTTATAATGAAAACTGTTATTTGCGGCAAATGCACTTTTTAGATTCCCGATCGTTAGCAATTGCAGATCGCTCCCAGGCGTGGTGCTGAAGAAATATTCATCTTTCTTTATCAATTCCTTTCCCTTCACATTTTCTTCGGACTTATATTGATAATACATATAAAACCCTGCAGTGTCGAGCAGCAAATAGGTTTCGCCTTTGTAAAACCTATACGTCCTGTTCTGAAAATCACGGTAACCATAAACTTTTTTCTTATCGAATGAATGCTTTTCTCCATTCAGCATTACGTAGCCTGTTGAAGAGCCAAAAAATTCATTGACTCTAATTTTATTATTAGCATCGTTATGATTAACCTGATAAGTGATTTTTTGATGTTGAAAATCTGAAGCAGTTAAATATAGTCCACCTGAACTATTTGTCTTTACTTGTGCATATAAACAATAACTGAGTATGCTAAAACAACTGAAAGCTGTAATTAATTTGAAATTTCTCATAATTGACTTATTTTAAAATTATTTGTTACAAACTGAATAAGCTGGCCTGGCGTGCGAAGTTTTTCCGCATTTTCATCATCGATTTTCATTTTAAATTCTTTTTCTACTTCCATCAGTATTTCATATAAATCGAGCGAATCAATTCCCAGGTCGTTGGTGAATGAGGCATCATTAGGTATTTCACAGTTATCAATACCTAATTTTTCAATAATTATTTTTTTTATCCCCGACTCAATAGCCGAAGTTTTAATTTCAATGGTTGCCATAAAAAATAATTGCCAGTTAGAGGAGAATGATTGCGAACGAAAATGCTATTTTCCGGATGCAATGCTGTCATCAACAGCCTATTAATGCGTTGAAAGGCACACACATCGGTTCAGGTGTGCGACGCAACAATGCTAATAGCGCAATGCAGCAGTTCCCATCATAAAAACATTTTCAAAATAATGGCAGGTTAAAAGCGCACCAGAAAAGCAAGAATAATTCTTGACTCAGCTTTTCTCAGGTCTGGCATCCATCCCCCCCAGCTACTCAACGGAGGGGCGATGGAGCCGCCATTAGACGCGTAGGTGTAACCGCCTGTATTTGCAAAACCAGAAGGTGATGTTACTCCTCCTGGACCTGCGAAATAACCTGTTAACGGAGTAGTGCCCGGGGCCGCACCCATTTTGGTGATGGCACGATGAACAAACTCCAGTTTCAAAGTAATGTTCTGACTGGGCATATAATCCAGTGTACTCATACAATCCCAGCCTTCCCATGTGGAGCCTGGTCCTGTTTGTTGCTGAAATAAGGTATCCGCATAACCGGTTGGCGCAAGCACCAGATATTGGCCTGGATTATGAATATAACCGCCGCCAAAAGTCCATGCAAAACGTTGGCCTAACCATAGCCTGTTATAAAACATGCCGCTGATAAAATTCTGTGCAGGCAGATATGTACCTGTTTTACTATCTGTTTTACCAAAAGGGCTGACGCCGTCACCATTTTCAAATCCAAAATCGCCTGTTATAGAAAAAGCGGCCTGCTTCAGAAATTTTGCGTGCGAATTGTTATAATACCTGCGTTCATAACTATAATCAAGATGTATACGATACCTGCCTGGTGCGCCTTCATCGTCTTTGCCGTAATAATTGTTGAACACATAATCCACATTCTCATTCGGCCTGTAATAAATGGAAGCACCTGCGCCGGGAGAGTGATTAAACATACCATAGCTTTGCCATCCGTTGATAAGCCATAGTTCAACTTTCAATTTATCGGAAGGAAAAGTCTGCAAACGCAATCCGTTAAAAAACCAGGGTGTATTATCTGAAGTATAAGAAGGCTGGTAACCCCAGTTTTCAAAATTGTTGTAAGAAAACAAACCAATGTACGACATGAAAATTCCTGCATCGAGATTAATGCCATGCCATTTATTCCAGTGATACCCTGCATATGCTTCACTGATGTATCGATAAATGGTTTGCAAATCATACTGCCCTTTGTATGAACTTCCGTCATTGCGTGGCACAACAGTGGAACGTGTACCAAATTGCATCATCACCCTTCCCCGCACATTATTAACGTGTATATCTCCGCCAACACCCATAAATGACAACTGTAACTCATTGTTGCGCGCCAATGCGGTTGAACCTACAACCGTGTTATCAATGGGATGATTATAGGAATGTGTATAATTCAGATCGAACGTCACATCGCCCGTAAAATATTTTGAATCGAATGCAGGGGCACTGGTCTTCCTGCTTGTTCCGTTAAGCCATGAAAAATCGCCGAATGCGAAAGGTTCGGAAGCAGGTGTTTCAACAGAATCTTTCGGCTTCTCATCGCTGGTGTCTATTACCTTCTTTGAATTAAACAGCTTTTTAAAAACAGTTATCAATGAAGCATCTTGCTTTTTTGTAGCTGTATTGCGCATTGAAGTGCCTGCTGATGTAACAACTTCTTTTCCTGCAGATGCCAGTGAAGTCAATGTATTTTCATCGTTATATTGACTATACACTTCACTCTGCATAACCAGAAGAAGTAAAAGTGAATATATAATCAACTTATTCTTTTGGGCCATAATAAAATTTTTAATAATAGTTAGAATTGGTGATACAATGGCATTCACCCAGGCTGTACTATAAAGTATTCCTGTTTGATTTTTTCCAACAACATCGTTAGGTGACCGGTCTTATCTTGAAATCTGAAAGGAGTAATTTATAGTTTGCCAAAAACGTACCATCAATTCGGGAAATAAAGGTGAAGATTGATATCATATAGCACCACAAGGCATTTCAGCAAAAATGTCGGGCTAATGCCTTTTTGCGAAAAAAGAATTTATCATTTTCAATTTGAAAATTATTTTCAAATTGACAAAAGATAAAACAAAAGGTGTAAAATAGTTTAAGCAATAAACAGTTGCACTAAAATTATTTCATTATGAAAAACATTTTTCATAATGAAGCATTTTTTGGTTGCCTTTAATAATACTATTAGAATATCCAATCCGTGAAAAGCTGTAAAGGCGGGGAGTTTCATCAGCCTATCATTAATTAACCAAGCAGGGCACAAGATTTGAAAATGATATTACCTGTATCGGCAGTTAATAAATGACACATTAACTATTTTCTTAGTATCACAATTTGGTTTAAGCCGTTCCGTTTCCACGGAACGGCGCTTTTTTCAACAACCATTTATGAGGCGCCGATCCCATATTCTTCGATCTTTCTGTACAATGTAGTCAATCCGATGTTAAGCAATTTGGCGGCTTCAGTTTTATTGCCTTTGGTATGATTAAGCACCCTTTGAATATGCAATTTCTCAACACTCGCCAGGTCGAAGGCCGAAAGGGTTTGCAATTTATAGTTTGTAGTCTGCAATTCTAATGGCAGGCTGTTTACAGTCAGTTGCGGGCTATCGGCTAATATAACAGCTCTTTCCATTACATTTTTCAGTTCGCGGATATTCCCCTTCCATTCATGTTGCTGAAGATGCTCCAAAAATTCTTTGCTCATGCTTTCAATTTTCTGGTTGGCTTTCCGGGCAAATAATTTCATGAATTGTTCTGCCAGCAATGGGATATCTTTTTTGCGCTCACGCAATGCAGGCAGATGAATGGAAAAAACATTCAGGCGGTAATACAAGTCTTCCCTGAACCTTCCTTCATCTACTTCCAGCTGAAGTTCCCTGTTTGTAGCAGCAATGATGCGCACATTAACTTTCGTGGCTTTCGTATCGCCTACTTTAATAAATTCTTTGGTTTCCAGGGCACGAAGCAACTTTGACTGCAGCTCAATATGCATCTCCCCTATTTCATCCAAAAACAAAGTGCCTCCATCAGCTTCTTCAATCAGCCCTTTTTTATCTTTTACAGCCCCTGTAAATGCACCGGCTTTATGACCGAAGATTTCGCTTTCCAGCAACTCTTTGCCAAAAGCACTACAGTTAAGCGCTACAAAAGGTTTTGCATTTCTTTTACTGGCGTTATGAATGGATTGCGCAAACACTTCTTTGCCGGTTCCGGTTTCACCGAGCAGCAAGACAGTAGTATCGGAAAGAGCTACTTTTTTTGCCAGGCTAATTGCTTCATGTATCAATGGCGATTCGCCTAAAATATTTTCAAAATTGTATTGCCTGCTTACCTGCTTTTCTAATTGCGCTATCCTGTTTTGCATTTGCAATTTCTCAATAGCCCGGTTCAGCAGGGGGATAATTTTATCGTTATCGTCTCCTTTGATAAGATAGTCAAAAGCCCCGTTTTTTATGGCCTGCACTCCATCGGCAATATTGCCGTAAGCAGTAAGCAAAATAATTTCTGACAGCGGAAATTTCGATTTCACCAGCGAAGTAAAGTCAACACCATTTCCGTCAGGCAGCTTTACATCACAAAGAATAATATTAATATTTTCCCTTTCTAAAATTTTTACTGCCGCTTTCAGGTTCGCAGTTTCAAATATGTTAAAGCCCTCCAGGCTGATAATCCGTTTAAGCAGGGCCCTCAGCTTTTCTTCATCATCAATCAATAAAATATTTCCTGTTGCCATAAAATAAAAAACGGGTGCAAAGCTATGGAAATTGCAGCTAAGGGTTTTGAAATTAAAGCCCAACCTAATATTTATCGTTTTTATGATGCCGGCATTATCCTTCGCTTCATCATCGTTGCGTCGCACTCCTTTCACCGGTTGTGCTACTATTAAGCGGCCCATCCTTTATTCCTCTTCCCTCTACCCTCTAATATGGTAAGCCTTCGGTTGCACGAAGGCCCGGATACCCTGATAAGACAAAGTACTTCCCATCCCCGAATGTTTCCTTCCACTCCAGGGCAATGCGCCACTCACACGGTCGCAACAGTTCCAGTATACTGTACCTGTATTCATTTGTTGCATCACTTTTTCTGCCCGTTCATAATTGTTTGAATAAACTGCAGCCGTTAATCCATATTCCGTATCCAGCATCAGCGCTACTGCCTCATCATCATCTTTCACTTTCTGTATGCCTACAACGGGGCCGAAGGATTCCTCTTTCATGATTTTCATTTCATGATTTACATCTACCAACACTGCCGGCTCAAGAAAATACCCCTTACCTGTTAATTTTTTCCCGCCGTATAATACTTTAGCACCCTTTGTTTTAGCATCTTCAACCTGCTCCAGTAAAAAACCGACCTGTTCTTTCCTGCTCACCGGACCTATATCTGTATCTTTATTAAGGGGGTTACCCACTTTTAATTTTTTTGCCTGCGCCACATAACTATTCACAAAAGCATCATAAATTTTTTCATGCACATAAATTCTTTCCACTGCGCAACAACTTTGCCCATTGTTATAGATCACACCTTCCAAAGCGGAACCAGCCACTTTATCAATATCTTCCACATCGTCCATCACATACAACGGGTCTTTCCCCCCAAGTTCCAATTGACAGGGAACTAATTTATGCGCCACGTGCTCTGCAATAAATTTACCGGTTTTATAGCTGCCCGTAAAATAGTATCCGTTTAACGGCAATTCCAGCAATGCCGCACCAACATTACCTTTTCCGATAGCAAGTTCAATACAATTCGCATGCACACCGGCCTGGTACAATAATTTTTGGATATGCATTCCCGTTAACACGGTATATTCCGAAGGCTTATAAAAAACAGCATTACCGCCAATCAGCGCAGGTATTACCACGTTAATGGCAACAAGGTATGGATAATTCCAAGCAGAAATATTGGCGATGACCCCCAGTGGTTCATACACTATTTTTTCCCGGGTTGCCCCTTCTTCTGTAATCCATTCTTCGGCCAGCCATTTTTCAGAGTTATCAATAAAAAACCGGATTTTAGTTTTTGCCCCGTTTAACTCGTTATACGATTGCTGCAATGGTTTGCCCACCTCGGCTGTTAACGTTTTGGCCAGTTCATCTTTATGTACATCCAGCAATTCCACAAACTTTTTAATACACAATACCCTTTCCCTTACCGTTACTGCAGCCCACGCAGTCTGTGCTTTTTTCATCAACCTAAACTTTTCCGCAAGTGATTCTTTCGTATCCACATTCACAGATGCAATCGGTTCTTCTGTTGCCGGGTTAATCAATACTAATTTTTCCATGTTTGTTTTTCTTACTTCCTGTAAAAATCTTTCTTTAATATTTTTCGAAAATGGATTTCCCTCCTTTTTTTCCATTCTTTCGGGATGCCATTGTACGCAAAGCATAAAACCCTTACCTGACTTGTCTTCAAACTCCAGGCCTTCTATTGTGCCGTCTTCAGAAGCAGAAAATGCATTAGGTTTTAAATTTTGCCCCAATTCATTTTTATGAATTGCCTGGTGGTGGGCGCTGTTGATAAACCCTGACGAAGCCCCGACAATTTCGTTCATCAATGATCCGTTTTCAACTTCTACTTCATGTTGTTTATCTGCTTCCTCCCGTTTATGGATCTCGTTATAGGCATCCAGATCCTGAACCAGTTTACCCCCCTGCAAAGTGTTTACCAATTGCATGCCCCGGCAAATACCCAGCAAAGGCAACCGCCGTTGCTGCGAATATTCAAATATCTCTTTTTCAAAAAAGTCCCTTTCTATCTGGAATGAATCAGGGGCATTTGCATATACATGAGACTGATTATACAAAGAAGGTTCAACATCAACGCCGCCGGTTAAAATGAACCCATCACAGGTGTAAATTTCATCAGTATTCATTTTTTCGAATGAAAGCTCAACGAGCTCAACATCGTTTTTCAGGTCATCTTTAGTAAACCAATTCCAGTAATTTTCAAAATTTGTTTTAGTGAAACTGATACCAATTCTCTTTTTCATGTTACTGCAAAAAATCTGTGATAGAAGCAAATAATAAATGACAAATTCAAAACAAGCCGGAAAATATCAATCTCATACTCACTTGGTGCCTATTACCCAAACTTAATAAGCCTCCCCGTACAGCCTCCTGAAATCCGCCCTGCTTACCGGTTTCGGGTTATTAGGATGACAAAAATCCGCAAATCCCAAATCAGCCAGTGTTTCCAGGTGCTCTTCCTTCACTCCGATATCACGCAGTTTAACGGGAAGACCTATCTGTTTATTCATTTCCAGCAGGTGTTCAACCACTCCTTCCCCGCTTTCATTTTTTAATTCCATAGCTCTTGCCATTCTTCTGAACCTGTCTTCAAATCCGGTAATATTAAATTTCATACCATAAGGCAAATTTATTGCATTAGCTAAACCATGGTGTGTATCCAGCAGGGATGACAAAGGATGAGCCAGTGAATGCACCACCCCCAACCCTTTCTGGAAAGCCACCGCGCCCATTAAAGAAGCTATCATCATTTTACTTCTTGATTCGAGCGAAGGGTTATTGACTGCATGGGCAATTGATTCATTGATCAGCGCTATTCCTTCCAAAGCTATGCCATCTGCCAGGGGATGAAACCCTTTTGCAAGAAATGCTTCCATATTGTGGGTAAGCGCATCCATTCCGGTTGCTGCTGTTACAAAGGGAGGTAATTCCATTGTCAACAAAGGATCAGCAAAAACAATTTTTGCCAGTAATTTGGGAGAGAATAAAATCCTCTTCCTGTGCGTATCGTCTTCGGAGATGATGGCGCTCCGGCCGACCTCACTGCCTGTACCGCTGGTGGTCGGAATGGTGATGAAATGAGGAACTGGTTCGGTTACATATTTATCACCCCCGATCAAATCATCATAATCAAACAAATCGCGGTGATGATTGATTCGCAAAGCAATTGCCCTGGACACATCCATGGCTGCACCGCCCCCAATACCAATAATGGAATCCCTCTTCGTGCCCTTAAAAATATCGCCGCCTTTCAGAACATCCGATTTTACCGGATTTTTATGAATGTCGGAAAACACTTCTGCAGATATTGATTTTGCAGAAAGATCTTTCAGAATGTCTTTAAAAAACTTTAATTGCCTTACAACGGGGTCCGTTACAATCAGCGGTTGTGCCAGACCGTTAGCCTGCAAATAACCGGGCAACTCCAGCACCGCCCCTGCGCCAAATCTGATAATCGTCGGAAAATTATACTGTCTTACTACATTAAAATCAATCATCTTAATTTCGATTTATATTTTATATGAATTTGCGGGTATAAACGCCGAGGCTAATCAATACCTATTTAACATGCGAAATTCGATATTCACCATGTGTTATTCTAGATAATCTCCAGGTACCTTTTCAGTTCCCAGTCTGTTACCACTTTTGAAAATTGCCTCCATTCCCATTCACGCGTGCCTGCAAAATGTTCTACGAATTCCTTTCCAAAAAGCGCTGTTGCGATTTCAGATTTTTTCATGGATTGTGTAGCCTCCCACAAATTAGCCGGCAATACCCCATTTTTTTTATCTGTATAGCCATTACCAATAGTTGCAGGCGTTGTTAATTTCAGTTTATTTTTCACACCATATAAACCTGAAGCAAGGCAAGCTGCCATAGCCAGGTATGGATTCGAATCTGATCCAACCACCCTGGTTTCCAGTCGTGCGGAAGTAGCACCATTAGGCAACACACGCAATGCAGTGGTGCGGTTATCGATTGCCCAGGTTAATGTGGTGGGAGCCCATGCACCTTCCACCAGTCTTTTGTAACTATTAATGGTTGGTGCATACATTGGTAAAACAAAAGGCAAACAATACAACTGACCCGCTATATAACTTTCCAGTAATGCGCTCATTTTTGTTTCAGATTGTTCATCATAAAACAAATTCCTTTTGCTATCGGCACTCCATAAACTCTGGTGCACGTGGCCGCTGCAACCGGGCAGGTTTTCATTCCATTTCGCCATGAACGTTGCAATTAATCCATGCCGGTGGGCAATTTCTTTTGCACTACTTTTGAAAAGCACGGCCCTGTCGGCAGCTTCTACAATTTCTCCATAGGAAACTGCAGCTTCATATACACCCGGGCCGGTTTCCGTATGCAAGCCCTCTATCGGAACATTGAATTTTTTTAAAGAATCGAAAAGATCATGAAAGAAAGCGCTTTTTTGGGAAGCACGTAAAATTGAATAGCCAAACATACCATTGGTCATCGGCCTTAGTGTGCTGAATTTGGTTGCATACAATTCATCAGCATTATCAATAAAATTAAACCACTCGAATTCCTGTGAAAAATAAGGGATATACCCCGCATCTGTTGCCTGCTTCGCAATTTTTTTTAATAAGCTCCGTGGGCAGGCCACGTAATCATTTCCTTTAGCATCACGAAAGTCCGCCAGGAAAAAAGGCAAATCATTTTCCCAAGGCACATTCCTGAATGTGTTGAGATCAACCATGGCCAGCGCATCGGGGTAACCGCTGTGCCAGCCTGTTAATGTTGCATTATCATATGCAACATCATTAGCATCCCAGCCAAAAACCACATCACAAAAACCAAAACCTTTTTCTGCAACTGATTTAAATTTTTCAAAGCTGATCACTTTGCCACGAAGTATGCCATCCGTATCCGTAACAGCTAATTTTACTTTGGCAATATTCCTCTCCGATAGCTCCTTCAATAATGCGGTGGCGTTTTGTCTGGCTTGCATAGAATTTATTTTAATAGCGTTCAAATATAAGAAGATCGAATATGAAATACATTACAGAGAAACAATAAACTCTGTTCCTGTTGTTTCCTCTGCTTTTACGCTGATGCTGCAATGAATTGCCCTGGCCAGGTCGCGGATGATATGCAGGCCGAGGCCATGTGCCGAACCGCTGCTGGCG
>DATKNN010000044.1:0-90968 GCA_035541355.1 Puia sp.
AAAATAAAAATTCAAACAATGGCACAGAAAATAAAAGTAACTAATCCGGTTGTTGAACTTGATGGAGATGAAATGACCCGTATTATCTGGAAATTCATTAAGGATAAACTGATTATTCCCTACCTTGATGTTGACATAAAATATTTTGACCTCGGCATAGAATATCGTGATGAAACAAATGACCAGGTTACTATTGATGCTGCCAATGCCATCAAAAAATATGGTGTAGGAATCAAATGCGCTACAATAACTCCCGATGAAGCAAGGGTTAAAGAATTTAACCTGAAACAAATGTGGAAGAGCCCGAACGGCACTATACGTAATATTCTTGATGGCACCGTTTTCCGTGAGCCAATTGTAATGAAAAATGTACCGCGGCTGGTTACAAACTGGACTGCTCCGATTATTGTTGGCCGCCACGCGTTTGGCGATCAATACCGGGCAACTGACACCGTTATTAAGGGAAAAGGAAAGCTGACAATGACTTTTACTCCAGATGATGGCAGCGCTCCGCAAAACTTTGAAGTATTTAATTTTAAAGGTGATGGAGTTGCGCTAACTATGTATAATACAGATGAATCCATTAAAGGCTTTGCCAGGAGTTGTTTTAATATGGCGTTAAGTAAAACATGGCCATTATATCTCTCTACCAAAAATACGATCTTAAAAAAATACGATGGCCGTTTCAAGGACATTTTTGCCGAGATTTATGAAAATGAGTTCAAACAAAAATTTAAGGATGCCGGCATAGTGTATGAACACAGGCTTATTGATGACATGGTTGCCAGTGCGCTAAAATGGAACGGCAATTTTGTTTGGGCATGTAAAAATTACGACGGTGACGTTCAGAGCGATTCTGTAGCCCAGGGTTTTGGATCGCTTGGTTTAATGACTTCTGTTTTGGTTACTCCTGATGGGAATACGTTGGAGGCTGAAGCTGCTCATGGAACAGTAACCAGGCATTACCGCGATTACCAGGCAGGAAAGCCGACATCAACTAACCCTATTGCGTCCATTTTCGCATGGACAAGAGGTCTTGCTTTCCGCGGCAAATTAGACAATAACCAGGTGCTGATTGATTTTGCAAACGCCCTCGAAGCAGTTTGTATAGAAACTGTAGAAGGTGGAAAAATGACCAAAGACCTTGCAGTCTGCATTCACGGCAACAATGTAAAAGCAGGAGAACATTATCTGCATACGGAAGAATTTCTTGATGCCATTGATACTGGTTTGAAAAAGAAAATGAAATTTTAGTCTTACGTAGAATTATAAAAAAGCTTGTTAAAATAGTTTTCAGATTTTAGCAAGCTTTTTTTAATTTTGCGACCCGTTTGGCGAGGTAGCTCAGTTGGTAAGAGCGTCGGATTCATAACCCGGAGGTCATGGGTTCAACTCCCATCCTCGCTACAAAAGACACTTACCGGTGTCTTTTTTTATTAAAATCCCAAAATCTCGTAGTTATGAAAAAGTACCTAAAGTACCTGTTATTTGTTGCTGTAATATTAACTGGATGCTCCTCTTGCTATAATAAAAAATCAACGGTACTTACAGAAGAGGAAACGATCGAAGTCATCAACAGGTTTGATGCTGGCTGGAGATCCAAAAACATGAATACTGTTGATTCCGTATTATCAACGAGCTATATTTATTTCACCCAAAGCGGTGGTATTTTCAGCAGAGATAGTGTGGTAGCCACAGCAGGCGAGCCTGACTATGAATTGCAGTATATGAGCCGCTCCGAGTTCTCTGTTGAAATTGCTGACAATACAGCTATCGTAAGTACAAGGTGGAAAGGAAAAGGAAGCTACCGGGGTACTCCTTTTAATGAAGACCAGCGTTGCAGTATTGTAGTTATAAAAAAAGGAAGTAAAGTACTGATTTTATCGGAGCACTGCACTCCTATAAAGCCAAACAGGATCTTTCATTAAACTATCCGTGGGCAATATTATTGCTTCTTGTACTGCACATATATTCTATCAAATGTGTTTTTAAAATCGATATCGGAAGGTTTTCCTAAAGACGTATAAACCTCCGCATAACAACGCTGCTGTAATAAAACTTCCCCGGTTTCTGTACTTTGAGAAATAACTATACCAATAATTTTTTCCATATCATCCGAAAAGTCGAAAGAAGGATCAATATCAGCCACGGAATTACTAATACCGCTCTGCCTCGAAAAAAAACCCAGCACATATTTTATTTTTTTTACAGAATCCCGAACATCCGTAACAAAATCATCCCGATAAATAATCAAAGTATCACCATTTGTTTTAAGAGGCCGGATAATAGGCTGCTTTCCCTGACCGCTAATTTGTAAAAAAAACCTGCTTCCATTTGATACATCAAAACTATTTTTATTGAAAAGGAATTTATTACTGTTACGGATGAGATTTTTTTGATTAACACGTGCATCTACCCCAAATGCATCTGGTATCGTCTCTGTGTTTTCTCCCCTTCCGCTTAAATATTCTTCTTTAGATTTAATATGCATCGAATATTTTAAAATTTCCACCAGTTTATTTTGTTTCTCCTTCGCTTCTTTGCTCGGGCTAATAATAAAAGTGCCTTTCCCTGCTACAATTGCACGTATTAAATCATTACTTGTTGAAAACATTAATGCTTCCTCGCCATTCAAAACGCTGCCAATTTTAACTTGCTCGCCTGATATTTTTTTTACGTCTCCGATAACCTTGGTCACAATATACTGAGCAGAAGCTGCATTAAAAGAAAATAGTAATATTATCAATCCAATCATATTCCTCATAAATATTCATTTGTCTTTTATGAAATAAAACTGCCCTCCTTCATCATTGGTTGTACCGAAATGATTTAATTCGGGTTCATTACTGGTTTGATTTTTTACACCGCTATAGATCATATTATACAGCTGTTTTGCAGACAAGTAATTGTCTGCATTTTCATTCAGCGCCTTCATCACCATCTTAATAAAAATACTTTCCCCCGGTACTTTTGAAAACCCTCCGCTGGTAAGCACCTGTCTGCTGCTATGATTATACTGATATCTGGTTTCTACCGTTAACGGCTCATCGGTTCCACTTCGCATGGCGCCGCTATAACAGGCATCAGACATAATAAGCACATGTTTTGCTTTGCAACTGGTAAGTATCTTATCCAGGTCGAGATTAGATATATAATCGATCAGTGGATTAGGCCCCGCATTCAAAGGTACCCAAAAGCCAAGCACAGTGCCGTTAGTTTGCTTTTGATAAGAGCCATGCCCTGCAAAAAGAATAATAAGATTATCATTTGAATCCAGAGATTCAACTTCTGAACTTAGAGATGCCAGTATTTCATGTTGCCCCTGATTATATATCTTAAGAATATTGTTCTTATCGAAACCATACTTCGATGAAAGCAGTTCTTCATATGCATCTGCCTCCTGGGTCGTTGATAGCAGTTTCGGCCATTTGCCGTTGTAGTTGCTACAAGCAATGAGTACCGCATGGAATTTCGGTTTGACAGGAGGCATAATTGGAGGAATAGATATATTATCAGCCTGTGAAACATTATTTTCAAATTGATAATTTTGAGTACTAATCTGACCGCTTTTATTCTGTGCCTGGATGGTAATTGTTTTGTAACCACCGTTTAAATCGAATGAAAAAAAGCCGTCGCTATCAGGCATAATTTTATTACCGTTTATTCTCAGCCAGTTAACATTAGCAGCATCTTTTACTTTACCGCTTACAAATATCTTTCCACTGCCATCGCCCTCAAGCGTAGTTCCCCGGGATACCTTTGGGGACAACAATTCAATTTCCGTAATATTGCCGGTATTATTATTATCTGCAACGATACTGTTTTCTTTTTGCTTTAGCTGAACAGTAAGCCGTTGTATTTTTTCCAGTATTTCTTTTCCGGCCGGCTTTATTAAATTCGACTTGTTATAATACTCCAATGCTTTGTCTTTCTGTCCAAGTTGTTCATACACCATTGCTGTTTTAGCCAGAACATTTGCATATTCTACCACTAACGGAAGGCTGCTTTCCATATTTTGGTTCGCATCTTTGTACTCCTGCATGGAAGCCTGTAATAACGGCAATGCGTGTTCGTAATCCTTCACCGAAATATAATCCACACATGCTGAAATGTATTTTTTCAGAAACGAAAACGATTTATTGCCCTCTATATAACTGCTATAGTTTTTTTGCCGGTAAATTTTATACTGGCTTATTGCCTGATCGTATTGACTTCCCGCTAAATAAACAAGCACCAGGTTAATGATAAACAAACTATTGTCGGGCTGTAATTGCAGAGCCTGCTGAAAATCATTTACCGCTTCGGTATTTCTACTGAGTTTATAGTTAATTAGTCCATGATTGTTCCAGCCATTTGCATATTTTGGATTTAATTCTATTGTTTTAGAAAAATCATCAAAGGCAGAATCAAACCTGCCGGTAACATAATAAGTAAGACCACGATTATTCCAACCTTCATAATATTTAGGATTTACTTTTACAGCTTCACTAAAATAATTAATTGCCTGTTCGTTTTTGCCCAGCCGGTAATAGGTCAAGCCAAGATTATTCCATGCATCTGCGTTTTGCGGATTTATGCTGATTGCTTTATTGTAACCTGCAATGGCATCATCATAACGGCCAAGAAAAAAATGGCTATACGCTTTGTAAAAAATGGCTTCCGGGTAATCAGGATCAATCCGCAGGGCTTCATTCATACAATAAACAGCCGAATCATATTTACCGAGCCACCTGTAGCAATTACCTTCATTATACCAAGCATATTTATAATTCGCATTAATAGACAAAAGCTTCTGGTATTTGGGAATCGCTTCGTTGTATTTTTGCTGCGCCATGTAAACATTTCCAAGATTATTCCATGCATCTTCATAGGCAGAATCAATCCGCAGCACTTCAAGATAATCCGCAACTGCCATGTCGTATTTGGCAATCATCTTATAAGCGTTACCACGGTTATCGATGCTCATGGCGTTATTCGATGATAAACGAATGGCTGCTGAATAATCATTTATCGCTTCATTGTATTTGCCGAGATAATAATAAGCATTGCCCCTTCCATTCCAGGCCAGTACATATTTGCTTCCTATATGAATTGCCTGGGAAAAATCGTTTATAGCTTCATTATATTTTTTCCGTCCGTAATAAAACTGGCCACGGTAGTAATAACACAAACTATCGTTGGGGCTGATATTTATTGCAGTACTGTAGTCCTTTAATGCCGAATCATTTTTACCAATTGCCGAATAACAGTCGCCTCTTTTGGCATAAGCCATTACATAATTATTACTTAATGAAATGGCAGTTGAATAATCAGTGATGGCTTCATTATATCTTCCTAGTAATTTGTATGCATTTGCCCGGTTATACCACGCGCTAATCATTTTCGGGTTCAGCAAAAGCACTTCTGAATAATCGCTAATTGCCAGGTCATTCTTTCCCAAATAATAAAGACAGTTACCCCTGTTATTCCATGCATCGGGATATTTTGGATCGATCCGTAAAGCTTCAGTAAACTTATTAACGGCCGAGTCGTACTTTCCCTGGTCATAGTAGCACATGGCAAAATTATGCCAGGCCAGGGCGAAATTAGGATTGAGCTTCACAGCCTCACTGAAATCTTTAATTGCGGAATCATACATTTTTTGAGATCGGTAAATTGTTCCCCTGTTGTTCCATGTATTTGCATATTTGGGGTTCAATCGTAATGCTTCATTATAATCTTTGATCGCCAGATCTGATCTGCCGCTAAACCTTAGGCTGCTTCCACGCCCATCATAGGTTTCGGCATTTTTGTAACCGAGATTTATGGCTTCAGTATAATCAGAAGCTGATTCCGCATACTTCCCTATATTATAATAGGCAACAGCACGGTTATACCACGCCAGTTTATATTGAGGGTCGAATAATAATGCTTCAGAATAATCACTTATGGCCTTATCAAATTTTCCCAGTTCTTTGTAACAGTTCCCCCTGTTGTTCCATGCGTCAAAATATTTCGGGTCAATTCGCAGGGCTTCATCAAAATCTAAAATGGCAGAATCGTATTTGCTCCAATAATAATAAGCAAGCCCCCGTGAATCAAGATAATCAGTAGTTTTTGGCTGCAAACGCAAGGCTTCGTTGTAATCTTTAACTGCTTCATTATATTTTGCCTGGTAATAATAAGCGATTGCCCTCCTATACCAGCCATTGGCATATTTGGGATCATAATAAATCGACTGTGTATAATCACTTATAGCTTCCTTGTATTTTTCTTGGAAGTAATAAGCATTTCCCCGGTTATACCAGGCAAACACATATTTCGGGTCAAGTTTCAATGCTTCGCTATAATCATAAATCGCAGAATCATATTTTTTAAAATGAAAATGATTATTGCCAAGACCATTCCATGAAATCGTGTCTCTGGCATCAATTTTTAATGCCTGAGAATATTCATTGTACGAAAGATCAAACTGGTTCAACTTAAAATGTGCGTAACCGAGATTTCTCCACAACAGGTGATTTTTAGGGTCAATCGTTAAGGCAAAGCTGCAGTCTTTTAGCGCCGCTTCGTAATCTCCCTTTTCATTATAAGCCTTACTACGATTTACATAAGCAGATACATCTGAATTATTGGTATTGATCAGGTCAGTGTACCTGGCAATGCGTAATTCAGGGCTTTCATCCTGGGCATGTACACAGACACAAAACAAAATAAGCAGTAGTAAAATAAGAAAACGTTTCATAGCGTTTTTTTGACGCCGCCAACAGGGGTTTACCGTATTGTGAAAATTACTAAAAAATAGCCACTCCTGAACATTATTTCTCAGGTAAATATCTTTTTTGACGAAAATATTCTATGATTGAAAAAATGAGTGAAGGAAGAAATAATGCTACTTGAATATTAAATATCAAAAGTGCAATCAGGCTCAAAAAGAACATTGACCCGAAATAAGAAATATAGCTTTTAATAAAATGAATAACGTGAGGAGAGAAGATAAAATTAAGCCGGAGCTTAACTTCCGGCACCTTGCTAAACCAAGCCAAATAACTTAACGCAGAAAACACTAAGAAAGAAAGAATTAAAAACCAGATGCTTACCAGGTGATGATTATTTAATAACGAAAGGTAAATATCAGCTACAATAATTGAGCCCGGCAGTTTACCAACAGGCGTTGAGTGTGTATCCAATTCAAAATTCCCGATTACCAGTATCTTTTTATTAAAAATTTTCGAAAACTCATTTGGGCTTGTGTGCATGCCCAGCAGTATGTCACCCAGGGTATAGTATTGAGAACCTGGGGCATATTTTCCGTTTTTTAAATCACCATCATTAAGATAGTAGCTGGGCCAGATTGCAGACATGCATAACTGTCCATTACACGTCGAATACAAAACATGGTGCTTATATATTGCGCCATTTACTGATTCATGAATAATAACAGGCAAGGATTGAATGTCTTTTGCCCCCATAATACTGAATTTGTTAATACCTGAACCATAAGTTTCATACTCAGAATAACCGTATTTCGCCTTGTATAGCGGAGATAAATAAGCGCTTTGATCTGCATTGCCTGGTAATATTGCTATAATAAGATTCTTACTTCTATTAAGTTCCGCCTGCATCAAACTGTCTACAATAGGCTTAATACTATATTTGTAATAAAACTGCAAGTCAACTACAGTGAATGCAGGTTTTTCCGCAATACTATCCACAAAATGAAGCAATGCATATAGTTTTTCCCTATCCGAAACGGCGATGTTTCCGGATTCAGCAGAATCATCCACCAGGGCAAGATCTTTCCCGGTGTTTACGAAAATAAAATCTGCATTTTGCTTCGGCTTTGAAGAAAAGACTTTAAATTTCCAATAAGAAAGTTTACCGATAAAATTATCTTCAGCAGAAAGCGTGAAATTATAATTCTGATATATCCATGTGATGATAAGAATCAGTAGACCACTCAAAAAAGAAAGCACTGCTTTTCTTAACATGGCAGTTAATAAATTTATTACAGGCAAGTTTAAGTTATTATCGCCATCCTGTAAAATTGGTTTTAAAATTTATAAAATAAAGGTTTGTAGAGATAGTGCAATTATGGTTTCGGGCAGTCGTCATTAAACATCACTCCTTATCTTCTTAGCATAGTAGGCAGCTAATGATGAAGAATATACCTCTGCATATAAAAACCATACTGATCAAAATTAATTGAATAGAGTTATTAACTAATGTAAATAATTGCCGGAACACGTTATCCGGTTTAATAAAGTTTGTATGAATTCTAAAATTCAGGCCTCTGGCCCCCAACTTTCTCCAGAAAATTTTATTCGTCATCCGGAAATTGTAGCATGCATTGATGAGTTGAAAGAAAAATTTGGCGAAAATTTCGAAAAACTGGTTGTCTCTGACACACTTGATGACAAAGGACATCAATATGTAAACCTGGTTCAAAAAGGTGGCGGAGTGCTTGGTGTTGCATTGGTTGGCTACACATATATTCTCGAAGAAGCAGGTATTCGTTTTTTGCGTCTCGCCGGAACAAGTGCAGGAGCGATCAATACATCTTTATCAGTGGTTATCGGCGAAAAACAAGAGGCGAAATCACACAAAATCCTGAAGTATTTATGCGAACTTAACTTTTTTAACCTGGTCGACGGAAAGCCCTTCATCAGATGGTTGATCAGAAATTTTATCACAAATGAAAAATTTGAAACCAATCTCCGCAGATGGCTTATGGGCTTGCTGCTGTTACTATTCGGGTTGGTGTTTACCGATTTTGTCTTGCTTGCATTTCGAAGTCACGAGTGGGCACGCATTGCATTGCCGTTTTCCGTACTGCTGACAGGCTCTCACCTGTTACTGATCACCAGCATTATTATTTACATTAATTTTTTATTCAGAAGTCTTCGTGAAAGCGGGCATGGTGTCAATCCCGGAAACTTCTTTTACGACTGGATAAAAAAAATTATGGATGAGAACGGGGTCACCAATGTCAGCCAAATCAAGGCAAAGGCTGAGACTTTGCCTCTTATGCGTGTCAGGAATACTGAAACACAAAATGCCAATACACTTTTCGGAGATGTTACTTTCATTACATCCGAACTGGTATCAGAAAATAAGATTGAATTTCCCAAAATGGCCAATCTCTTCCGAGAAAACCCTGATGATCTTCATCCTGCACATTTTGTGAGGGCCTCCATGTCGATACCGATTTTTTTTGAATCACACACAATAGGTAATATCGATACAAAGAACTTAAAAATAAAAGAGGCCTGGATGGAACATTTCGGAGATGACCAGGACATCCCTGATATTGCCAGGTTTATTGATGGCGGAATGCTTTCGAATTTTCCCATCAATATTTTTTACAATCCGAAAGTAATAGAACCAAGGCTGCCATCCTGGGGCATTGATCTTGATGATACTGACCCTGATGCAAGAATGCGTGAAATGGATAACGTTCCCTGGAGCCTGACAAGCTATCTTGGAAGGCTTTTTAACACTATCCGATATTATTATGACAAAGATTTTCTTATTAAAAACAATGTATTTAAAAAAGGAATCGGCAAAATACAACTTGCCGAATTCAACTGGCTCAATTTTTTTATTTCTGATGAAGAAAAATTGAAAATGTTTATTCGCGGAGCCAAAGCAGCTACTGATTTTCTGAAATCATTCGACTGGCCTTCATACCAGAAAGAGCGTACACAGATGCAAATGATATTGAATGAAAAACAGAAGCCCGAACCTATAAAATAAATTCGAGCAGGTTATCTGCAAAAATGGATTATAGATAATTTATATGATGCGTAACCATGGCAACAAACCGGAAATAAAAACAGGTTAGTGTATTTTCACTTTTAAAACAACATCATTAGCTGTTATGAAAAGAACATCTTTTGTTTCATTAAAGGCACAATTTGATGTTGGCCGGTTATAGATCCTTATCAAGCCCAATAGTTTACCCTCAGGTGAAATGATATTGATTCCATCAGGCCCCGATGCAAAAAGATTTCCATACCTGTCAATCTTGAAACCATCACCACCCTGCTTTACAACAGCCTTTTCCTTCAAAGCTCTTGCATCCAGTAACAACCGCCCGTTTATAATATTTCCATCGGCATCCAAATGATAAGCATACCATCCCGAACGTTTTTCATCAGTACTTCCCACATATAAAATCTTCTCGTCTGGCGACAATGCAATTCCATTAGGGCGGCTTATGGAATCTATCAGCAAACTGGTTTTACCATTTACACTGATTTTATATACCCCTTCAAAATTCAATTCCCTTGTAGGGTCTTTTTCATACTCAGGCAAACCATATATCGGATCGGTGAAATAAATATTGTTTTTACTATCTGCGACAAGATCATTTGGGCTATTAAACTTCTTTCCATTGTAATTAGATGAAAGTACCGTAAAATCAGGTTTTGGCGAATCAAGTGGTGCATTTAACCTCACTACCTGCCGGTTGCCTGACTGACAAAGCAATAGCTTTCCGTCTTTATCAAGTGCCAGTCCATTACTGCCGTTTTCACCATTACGAAAAGCCGTATCAGTATATCCTGACGGACTCAGGTAGGCAACGGGTGTATCTTTCATTCGCCAACTCATAATTTTATTTGCCCGCACATCTGAAAACAGCAGCATTTTTTTGAAAGGCACCCATAATGGGCCTTCACTCCATTGATAATGTCTGCCAATAATTTCTATTATTGCACTTGTATCAATCAAAGAAGCGGCTTCTTTACTATAGACTTCAATTTTTCCTAATCGTTCCGAGGAATCGGAAACCCGGTCTTTATGCTGAATCTGATGGCAGCCATAGAATACCGGAATACACAATAAAGCAATTGCAATGCAACTAATTTTCATGTCAGCAATTTTATAAGTGTAGAAAACTATAATGATAAAAATAATTACATTAGCTTACAAAGACGCACTTTTCTCGGCACAAATTACCGATATGGTTCTTGCGCATGTTGCCATCCGCACAAATAGCATAGAACAGCTAAAAGAATATTACGTGAAATATGTTCATGGAGCGCTAACGAAAAATATGTCAACTATAAAAAGCAATTTGAAAGTTATTCCCTGAGCTTTGAAGCCGGATAATAACAAATTAGAAATAACCACTTTATTTCCCAAACAGCATTTATTATATGGTAAGTATAGAAACATTCAGACAAATAGCATTATCTTTTCCGGAAACGGAAGAGCATCCTCATTTTCATCTCGCCTCATTCAGAAAAAATAAAAAAATATTTGCAACATTATGGGAAAAGGATAACAAAGCGATGCTGAAACTGCCATTAGCTGATCAGTATGTTTATTGTGCGCTGGATAAAGATACTTTTTATCCTGTTCCAGGCGTTTGGGGTAAACAAGGTTCAACGTTTGTAGACCTGAATAAAGTTAAAAAACCAATATTAAAAGAAGCTTTGAAGATTGCCTATGAAAATTCAGGAAAAAAACAAATAACCAATTAAAACAAACTTCTTTATAATAAGACCCTTCATAAAAAAATTTAACGCATATATATAACCGGGCTTAAAGCCGATAGAATAGAAAAAATAACTATTAGCCATCCAAATATTTGCAACTGCACAAGCACGAGCTTTTTGTATTCTGTTCATCAGTCATCAACAAAGAACTAAAATGACACCTGGCCCAATTATTAGGCCGAATGAAATTAAATAAGGTGGAGACCGCTTTTGCCGTTAAATTGTTGTCTAACTGGATGCTCAATAAAACAAACTCAAAAATTGTACGGGTAAAAGCAATGCAATCGCTTTTCGAGCTGTCGGGAAAACACAAAAACCCGTTTAAAGATTTTAATAGCAGTATTGGTGAAATGGAAAAAGAAAATATTCCTTCAATAAATGCGCGAATAGAAAAATTCAGGAAGAAAACTAAAAGGTATGCATAACCGTTATTTTTCAGCTATAAATTTTTAATAAAAGGCAATGCCTTTAGCTGATTTCCAGATGCATCGATCATAATATTGGCATTTTCAATAATCAATTTGTCAATAAAATGATCTTTCGAACTTTCTTTTACCTTAACATGAATGGAATACGCCCCCTGGCTATAACCAGGTCGTGTTTGCCCATCCGGTTCATGGTGATAACCGAAAGACCTGGGAACAATAAATGATTTGCCTGTCAATAAGGAGTCTTTAAGTTTAGCATAATAAGGCGCGTAGTTTGTATCGCTTCTATTTAAAGGCGCATCACGCAAAAAGAAATAAAACTTTCCAAGCACAACGCTATCAAAAATCAATCCCTGGTTACTTGCATAGGAAGTAAGAAATGTTATTTCAAAATCCATGTTCAGTTTCTTTTTGTCTTTTTTAGGCACCCGCGCCTTTGCATAACGAAGTTGAAAATCTTTTACACGAAGATGAAACATGGAATTATTAATGATTTCAAAACTTCTTGTTGTGTCAAGAGCAAAATCCGCAATCAATGCAGTATCTTCAAAACCTGCATCATTCTTAAATGTGCGAATTAGCCGAAAGCCCTCGAATTGCATACCTACCGGGTCAAAAGGGCCATCGTTAGAAAGCTGGTCATAGAAATACAAATCTGTGAGCCCGAACTGATAAACAGCTAAATATTTTTTTTGCTCATTGGCAATTATATCCTTTACCCCGTTTGTGGCGATTGAAATAAGCGTTGTTGCCACCGGTGCTATTAACCCTCTTGTGCCGGTTTTCTCCGCATCAGCTCTTTGATCAAGCGAGAGAACAGCTTGTGCCTGCAACCTGTCCGAACTGATGATATCATGCTGTTCGCTGATTTTCATGTGCAATTTTTCGCTCCTTCTCGCCGAACCCACATCGGAAGCCACGCATGCATACAGAAAAACAGAAGAAAAAAACAGTAAATAAAAAAGCCCTGGTTTCTTTTTCATTAATACCATTTGAGGTAATGCAGAAATATTTTTGAAATCAAAATTTATTTCCGGACAGTACCTGAATTTGACCGGAAAAACAATAACGCCCCGACAAGCAGTAAAACAATCCCGAATATCAAAGTGATCCATCCGCCATAGCCACCCCCTGGAGACGAAGCGTATATAAATAAAGCTTTACCGAAAGCATCTTTGTCCTGCTTGACATCGGAAGCGCCATCGGGAAAACTGATGTTATCTATTTCCTGCATAAGGGAATTGCCGGTTGCATAATTCGAAGTGAGCACGTAATTTTTATCAGATAATTTTGTAACATCCGGATTTTTTGAGTTAAGGTCTATTTGCCACAACCCTTTAGAATTAATTCTACTAAGGCCGAGGGCATCAAATGAAAGTGTCCAGCCCCTATTCATTACATCTTCTTTATAATTAAAATTCTGAAGAAAATATCCCGGGAATGCCCGTTCCATTTGTCTTTTTAAAATGTCGGCATTATTACCAACCATTTTTTTATAATTATCCCATTGAGCTGCATCCATAGTCATGTTTGTTTCTACATGAGCATCTCCCAGCGGGCTTAATGTCCATTTTACATTCAGTTTTGCCGGTTTAATAAGTTCCTGCGAATAGATAAGCGGAACAGTATTCAACAGCAAAATATATAATAAAATAACTGATTTTTTCATATAATGTCTTTTAGCGAACAGTTGATAAAATTGAATTGAACATACTTTGTTTTTGAGCGAATCCTGTACCGCCAATAGTCACTCCCACTATTCCATTTTCAGATCTGCGAAATACAGCCTCCCATTCTCTTGAGCCTGCACTTGAAGTGGTTACCCCCCTGTATATGTCATACCCATTATTGCTGTTCACATATTGGTAGCGCATATATCTTCCTGCTCTGGCAATGGTTTGCCTTACATATTCAATTGCCTGGGCACTGCTACTGGCGCCATTCAGGTTAATGACATCAATAGCAGAGGTGCCGTCCCTTGAATCAATTTCTGTGATAATAAATGGCCATTGGGCTACAGGGTAATCATAACGCTTCCATGTAGAAGGATAGCTGAAAGAAACAACTCCGGAATATGCACTCATTCCACTACCGCCATTACCACCGCCTGCATAATTTTCATTTCCGTTTCCATAAGCCGGCTGATTAGGAACCGTTCTTGTGCCGCCTCCAAAACTTTCTGCGATATCATCTATTTTTTTACGAAGGAACTCATCATCCTTTAATTCCATGGGTATAACCCCTTTTTGCTCCATCGCATCAATATCTACATAAGAATACCGGTTATCGCCTGCTTGCACGTTTTGAATAAATTCGTTTAATTCTTTCATTCCTGCTTTTAAAGCATCCGATGGACTTAAGCGGTTGCCCAAACCTTCTCCGCCTATGCCTGTTGCTTCAATGGCATAGTACTGGCCGTTTACCATAATTCCAGGGTATGCATGACCGGGAATTAAAAAAATTACAGGGTGAAGGCCCGCAGCCTTCAACACACTTGCGTAAAGCATAGAAAGCTCTATACAAAGTCCTGTATTACCCGTTACTACTTCACGTGGTAATCTCGTACTTTGAACCAACGAGCTTATATCCCCTAATTTTTGTGGTATACCTTCAGTGCCACTATACACCATGTGACTTACATAAGTTGCCGCATACAAGCCCATCAGGAATTTTACAGCATCATCCGCTTTACCACTTACAGAAGCCTCCTCCCCTTTCATCACCTTTTCCTGTATCTGCTGCGTGTAGTATTTAATAATGGGGTCCTGCGGGGTCACAAAACAACCAATCAGTTGATCGTTGCGAAACATATCTGGATAACTTGCAATTTCTTCAGGCGGAAGATCTGTGTATACAAACTGGTTACGCCCCATCATATTAAAGTCATAACTCTCATCCTGAGTCTGTCCTCCATTATATGTAATTTTTATTTCTACTTTTTCTTTACTCTGGGTCATTTTGTTAACAATATCGTCTTTGAATTGAGGATAACAACGTATCACCACATTTTGACCCGGGTAGATTTTTGGAACAGATTCTAAATCTGTCCAATCAAGATAATTCGGAATTCTATAAGACACTTTAACATCAGTTAATGTGCTTTTACCATCATTATTCATCAACATTTTAAACAAATAGTATTCACCGTTCAACGCATCTGAATTTGCATATACCTTGTAGGCAGCGGGCATAATATAATCAGCATGTTTTATGGTAACATTCAAGCTACCCTTTCCGAAATGCAAAAAATGAAGCGCCAGTAAAAGCACACCGGCACCCAGGCAAATAATAGCAGGTAGTTTCCCTTTCATTAACAGTAATTTTTAAATTGATGTTTTGTTTTCGAGATCAAAGAAAAGCATATAAATACTTTGTTGACAGAGGTAGAACAGCCATCAGACGCGGCTTCTTAAAGGATGGATTACTTTGGAGCCTGTTTATTAAAGAATTTTCAACCATAAAATTCCTTAAATGATCAGCAAATCTTTTCAATACCAAATTATCGAAAACGCCCAACAAAACAATAACTAATATGTATTATTTTTTTAAATCTATATGAAAAGCCAGCATCTGCTTATTTTATTGACTGGTATTTACTTTATTTCAATAAACCGCCAAACCTGAAGTAGTTCCTGATTTTTTCAACAATATTATACGATAGTTCCTCTTTCCTATCAATAGTGCCGCTCATTTCAAACTGGCAAACCCTTTCTTTATATCCTTTTATCAGGTTTATTTTAACTGCAACTGAATTTCCATTTAATGCGTATTTTCCATGAACAGAGTATGAACTATCCATAACATTATCTGCAGCAAAAACCAGAGGGCTTTCTCTTCCCCGTTCAGACATATCATTCAAACTTCTGTCAACCATACCAGATAAATCTATATCATCCGTGAGCAATTCTTCATCATTAATAAACCGGGAACGGCGAAATATTTTTTTCTTTATGGAAAGCCTGATGTTATCCGCAATCTTTTTATCTACTATCCCAATATCAAAACTTGCATTCCCTAATAGCTGAGGATCCTGCTGTACTCCATTTTCTTTAGCAAGTTTTTTCACTTCATCTGTTACATAATTAAACCATTTTCCAACATCAATAAATTTATTTTCAGCAAGCCCCCCGCCTAATTTTAAGCCAGACAGCAGCCCGTAAGTAAGCAACCCCTGATCATACAAACTGGTTTCGTTTGCAGCCTGCCCTGATTCAGAAGCCGACAGAATGAACACACCTGTTTTATCTTTTAAATTTTCCAGCGACCTTTGCTGGTCTGCAGGAATATCATTGCCTCGCCTGACCAATGGTTGAAGGTTATTAATCAGTTCACCACTGTTACAAGCATCCAGAATCAATACTTGTTTATTGGCTTTAATCTTCCTGCTCCATTCACCGAGTTCATCAGTACTGATTGCAACCTCTTTTTCTATTCCATCTACATTAAAGCCAGAAGCATCGGCAGTGAGTATATAAAATTTTTTTTGTGATGGCTGCATGATGCCATGCCCCGCAAAAAAAGCGACTAAAATATCATCCGGCCTTGCTTTTTTAATAATGCTGTCAACAACAATCTCTATATCTTTCTTAAAGGGCTTATTGATACTATTTGAATCTGTTACAAAATTATAAGTAAACACATGCTGTTTGCCATCAGCATTCAACAGTTTTTGTGCAGCAGCAGATATGACAGAAGAAAAATCTGCTGCGTCTTTTGACGTATACCGCAATTTCAACTGAGCGGATTTGTATTTGGCAACCCCAACTGAAATAATATACATATCCGGAGAAACACGCGGTCTGTTATCTCCGGGTGATGAATAATCCGCCCCCCGCGATTGTATTATACCATCCCTGGTCATGGCCTTAACGGCAACATGATTATCATCACCTGAAATAAAATATCCCTCAACATCACTTTTACTGACAGAAAGAGAATAAGCATTACCGTTTCTTTCCAATGAGGAAGGATCATACTGCCGGATAAGCTTATTATTCACATATAATTCTATATTGCTTAATCCGCCATTTCTGGAAATGATCTTAAACAGGTATTCCTTACCGTTATAGCCATTTGCTTCAATCAACGGAACGTAATTACAAATATTGATATCCAAAATTCTCCTGGCAGTGATTTCTTCTTTATTTATTCCATTGATCTTACCTGCCAGTTCAGGTTCCCAGGCAAGGTTTTTGAATTGCTCCAATCCCATCAATTCGTTGTTACACACATAATATATTTTATTCCGCGCTGCCAAAGTTCCGTCAAAACGCCCTTGCTGATCAATAATTAAATAATCAGTACTATCAACTGCGAAAAAACTATACAGGATATTACCTGATTGCGCCTCCCATTTTTTTATAAGATTATCTTCGGCTGTTGTAAGCCCATATCTTTCATCATTACTTAATGTAAATGATTTTAAAGGGCCGCTGTGGCTTTCCATGGAATATATCCGTTTACCATTTGATAGATTCCAGGCTGTTACAGTATTATCCCGGGAAGAAGTGTAAATAATATTACCATTTTTACTGAAACAAACATGTGTTACCACATTCAGATAGCCCCGTAAATCGTAAAACATTTTCCCCGCGGGCATATTCCAGATTTTTACCGTACTATCTGTTGAACCAGTGGCAATAAACTTTCCGTCAGGGCTAATACCTATTGAGGTTACAATTCCAGAATGGCCTCTTAAAGTCCGAATCAATTTACCATTAACTGCGCTCCAGATTTTAGCTGTACTGTCAAATGAAGCGGTAATAACAAATTTCCCGTCGGCACTGAAAGCAAGACTTTGTACTTTACCTCTATGCCCTTTCAAATTGTACAATAATTTACCGTTTAATGCGCTCCATAGTTTTGCCGTACTATCCCATGAAGAAGTGGCAATATATTTCCCGTCGGTGCTAAATAACACCGCATCCACTACATCTCTATGACGATTCAGATTAAAAAGTAATTTATCTCCGGCAACACTCCAGACTTTGGAAGTACTATCCCACGATGACGATATTATTTTCTCCCCTTTTGTGTCAAAAATTACAGAAGTGATCCAGTCATTATGCCCTTTAAATTTGTGCTGCAATTGCATGTTCGGCAAATCATACAAACCAATAGAGTTATCAAATGAAGCTATTGCAACATACTTTTCATCAGGGCTGAATGCTACCGGGCACATCCAGTTAACATCATGCACTACCTGCCTCAGCAAACGTCCATCCTCATTATCCCATATTCTTGCAACACTGTCTGTGGAAACTGAAACAATATACTTTCCGTTATGACTGAATGCCGCATAACTTGTAGTGGCGACATGGCCGGTTAATTGATGCAATAATTTTCCATTAGATCTTGTCCAGATTATTGCAGTCTTGTCTGATGATGCAGTAACCACATATTTGCCATCATTACTGAATCGTGCATCGTTTAACCAATTAGCGTGTCCCTTTAATTCAATTATCAAACGACCGCTGGCTACGTCCCATATTCCTGCTGCACTGTCTGTTAATGCAGCTATAATATATTTACCTTCATTGTCATACGAAACTGACTTAACCAGACCATTAAGCCCTTTAATCTCAAATTCCATATTTCCGTTGCCTGCATTAAAAATCTTTATAGTACTATCCGGAGTGCAAACGGCAAGATGCCTTCCGTCTGGGGAAAACTTTGCTGATTCAACAGGGGCGTTATCAGGCATCTTCAATTCAGTTATGAGATTAGCTTCGGCGGCATTCCATATTTTCAGCGTGCCATCCCATGATGCCGTCATTATTTTTTTATCATCCCGGCTAAAGGACGCCGCAGTTAACAATTTTTTATGCCCGCTTAAAGTATAAAGTAGACTTCCGTTAACAGCATCCCATACTTTCGCTGTATTATCCCATGAAGAAGTAATAATATATTTACCATCATTGCTATATTCAGCTGTATTTACTTCATCTGTGTGACCAATGAGCTCGAATAAAAATATACCATTTGCAGCATCCCAAATTTTCGCAGTATTATCCTTTGAAGCCGTAACAATATATTTACCATTGGGGCTAAACATAGCGGAATTGACAGTCGCAGAATGTCCATTTAGCTCAAATAATAATTTCCCATCAGCAACATTCCATACCTTGGCTGTATTGTCCCATGATGCAGTAACAACAAACCTGGCATCTGGGCTGAAAGCTGCAGTGGTTACAATACTTGTATGACCGATAGGCAAAACCATTTTCGGTTGCTGGGCAAATACAGTTGAAGGTATACTTATTGCCAGTATACAAACTAACTTCTTCCACACTTTCAATCGGTTTAAATCAAACAAGAACATAACCGGCAGTTTAGGGAGTTTCAAGTTAGTAAAAAATAAAGAAGAATATAAACCCTTTGATCACCCCCCCCAAATACCCTTAACATTAGAATAACAGTATTTAAAAAGCCTGAATAAACTTCACGCGTATTAAAAAGTCAAATTGCCTTAAATATCAGCAAAAAAAATTAAAAACTGTCCCATCGTTAAAACCGATTACCATGAAACATGTTTTTTATGCTCTATGTGTGTCAGCATTTATTATAATATTACCAGGCTGTAGCGGTTCCCGTAAAATGAGAGCGGAATTTGTGCCGTTTACAAAACAATTGAAAGAAAGATTAGAAAGCGAAAACATCGACATCAAACAAGTTCAGTTTTATGTAGATCAGAAACTCGTCATGTCAAGATATCTTGATAACGATAAAGCCCAGGTAACTTCAGGTGTGGTGAAACTCGAAAATGGCAGGAATGTAAATGAAGTGGTTATTGAGCCATTCACTCCCGGAGTTTGTGAAGACATTACCAACGGCAACCTAATGATTAGTTTTGAAAAGGGGAGCAATGATCTGGGGTTCGGTTTGGGCAATAACTATTCTGCCAGCCAATATGTATTGTATGGTTATGACTGGAGGAACGGAACTGCTGTAGTAAATTTTGACAACCAGAAATTCCGCGTCCGTTGCGGCACATGTTCCGATGTTGCAAGTGCAAGGTTAATGATCAAAAAAAGTGTGATTGATAAATTTGAAAAGAAGACGCGTGTACTCGGGGGAAGAAAGGTTGAGCAATAAATAAATGGTATGAAAAAAAGCTGGCGGAATTTAAATTCCGCCAGCTTTTTTTCATACCAACATTGTCACTTTGTTCAGCATTGTTGTGTCGCAATCACTTCATCAGCAGTAATATTATTAAACAATCCAAAAAAAATATTTTACCCGGCTATTGCTCCAATTCAAGCACCACTGCTTCTTTCGGCCCAAGTTTAAAACCCTGCATATTTGAAACATTTCCGGTAACTATATTTTTCATTTTGCCGAAACCTGTTGTTCTTTCAGCATATCGGTTAGGCATCACTGTTAATTCTTTGTCGCTGGTGTTCATCGAAACCATAACGGTTTGTTGGGAATCATAACGGAAATATGTGTACAAGCCATCCTCGGGCAGGTATTGCATCATCCCGCCTGTTTTAATAGCAGAGGAACTTTTACGGAAATTCGCCAGTGTTCTTATTAATGATTGCACTGACAATTCATCTGCATTCAATCCTTTCCCTGTAAACGCATTTTTTTTGTCGCCTTTCCATCCCCCGGGGAAATCAAGGCGCACCCAACCATCAGGGTTAGTAACACCCTTCATCAGCACTTCATCACCGTAATACATTTGCGGAATACCCCTGCAGGTAAGCAGCCATTCAAAACCCATTTTATCTTTTGCCAGGTTCTCACCTACAGTTGAGAACCACCTGTTCAAGTCATGATTACCGAGAAAGATAGCATTGCGCATAGGGTTCTTATATAAAAAATCATTGCTGAGTGTAGTATAGAGCCTGTTAACCCCGTTTGTCCATCCGAAATCTTCATTCAATGCCGGTATAATGCCGTAAAACAAGCATTGAAAATCAGTAATACCCTGCAAGTTGCTTTTAAAAGCAGTGTTGATATTATTATCAGCAAAATAGGCTTCATTTGCCGTGCCATGCACCCATGCTTCCCCAAACATGGTAATTTTCGGGTACTCATCAGTTAATGCTTTATTGCATCGGTTCATGAAAGGCAAATTATTATAAATGTATGTGTCAATTCTCCAGCCATCGACCCCAAATTCTTCTACGCTCCAGATAGCATGCTGAATTAAAAAATTAGCCACATAAGGATTGTCCTGGTTAAGGTCAGGCATTTGTGTCGTAAACCAACCGTCCTGCATTTTCTTTTTATCAGACGGGGCGCCATAAGGGTCAAAAATGGGTTGATCTTTATAATTCGTTTGCGTGAATGCAGGCCATTCATGCAACCAGCCTTTCATAGGAATATCCTGTACAAAGAAATTATACAGGCCCACATGATTATATACCGCGTCCTGTATCAGTTTCATACCCCGTTTGTGCAATTCATCACTCAGTTTTTTATACAAACCAGCACCACCTAAACGGGGGTCAATTTTATAATGATTGGTAAACGCATAGCCATGCTCAGTACGGTCTGGCATATCGTTTTCAATAACGGGCGTCATCCATAATGTAGTCACACCGAGATTTTGCAAATAATCCAGGTGATCAATCACACCCTGCATATCTCCTCCATGCCTTAAAAAAATAGAATCGCGGTTCAGGGATTGGTCTTTCATACCGGTAATACGGTCATTTGATTCATCTCCATTACTGAAGCGATCGGGCATCAACAGGTAAATAAAATCTGAAGAAGTTACGCCCTGTGCGTAAAGTGTACCATTCTCTCCCCTCCTTTTTTTTAACTCAAAATCAACAAATGATTTTTTGCCGGGCTGATTAATTTCTATTTTCATTTTTCCCGGCCGGGCAACTGGTGATATTACCAGGTCCAAAAAAAGATAATTGAGGTTTTCTACTTTTTCAACCCGGCTTAATTGAACTCCCGGATAACTCAGTTTTACCTGTGTGCCCGCAGCAATATCCTTTTTGTGCAACATCAGCTGCAATTTATTCCATTTCATATTCACCCACCAGTTTGTAGGATATACCTCAACGTTAGATTGGGCGAACAAGAAACTATGAACAAATATTAAAAAAATAAAAGAAAGAAAAATTTTTTTCATATATCAGACAGTTCTTTGTTCGGCAAATTCGAGTTCTGCTGTAAGTTCTTCATCGATTACTTCATGTTTATCTTCTTTGATGAAAAAATAACAAATGGCCGCTGCAATGATCATTAATATACCGCCCGACTTAACAGCAGCAATCATATCATTATTGAGCAGATTATTCATAACCCAGGGATATCCCAAAGAAGCAATAATTTCAGGAAGAACTATAAAAAAATTGAATATCCCCATATAAATGCCGATTTTATCTTTTGGCAAAACTTTACTAAGCATGGCATAGGGCATGGAAAGAATGCTCGTCCATGCAATGCCAACACCGGTCATGCATGCAAACAAAAAATATTTATTGTGCACCCAACTCACGCTTATTAATCCGATTGCGCCGAAAAGCAAACAAATGGAGTGAGTAAATTTCCTGCCGAATTGATCAGCAATTGAAGGCAGAATAAAAGAAAAGACAAAAGTCACCACACTGTAATAAGATAATGTGAGGCCTGCAAAATCTTTGCCTTCCCCGAACAAAGGGTCGGTATTATTTTTAGCACCAAAAACATGATAGGCTACAGACAAAGAATAATAAAACCACATCAAAAATAATCCGGGCCATGTAAAAAACTGAACCAAAGCAATAACCCGCATTTTGGAAGGCATATTCCTCATCGATGATAAAATTTCACCAACGCCTCCGCCAAAACCTTTTTTTGATTCCCGAATTTTTTCCTTAAACCCCAAATCTGATGGAGGATATTCCTTTGTAGAAAATATTGTATATAATACAGACGTAAGAAAGAAGAATGAGCCGATATAAAATGAATATTTAACATTATCTGCAATAAACCCTTTTGGAGCAATATTGGCTACCTTAAAAATGTTTTTGAATACCCATGGCAATGCCGAAGCAATACTTCCTCCCAAGCCAATCATTAAACTTTGCATTATAAAACCCCGATTAACCTGGCTATCCGGCAATTTGTCAGCAACGAAGGCCCTGAATGGCTCCATAGCAACGTTTCCAAACACGTCAAGCACCCACAATAAACCAGCAGCCATCCACAATGCTCCGCTATAAGGCATCAATATCAAAGCAATTGAGCTGAGGAGGGCACCTATAAAAAAATAAGGTCTTCTCCGCCCCCATGTTGGATGCCATGTTCTATCACTTAAATAGCCAATTACAGGTTGAACAACCAATCCTGTTAAAGGAGCAGCAAGAAAAAGGTAGGGGATATTATCGGGATTCGCTCCCAGGTTATCATAAATTACTCCCATATTTGCTCTTTGCAAATCCCAACCAAACTGAATTCCAAAGAAGCCTACACTCATGTTTATGATCTCAGTCAGACTTAATTTTGGCTTTTTCCCGGTGAAAGCAGATGCTGACATATGGCAATCGTTTTGATTTTCTAATATGTAAAAATTACATATCGATAAAAGTAAATAAAAAAACCCCGCTATAAGCGGGATTTGCTGAATATAAATTTGATCAAATTACAAACCCGTTCGATAATACAGCCCCTTTCTTCACCACTACAATTCCGTCTTTAATGGTGTATAAAGAATGATCTCCGTTTTCAAGGTGTGGCCCGCCGTTTATACGCACATCATCACCAATACGGCAGTTTTTATCTACAATTGCATTTCGTATATAACAACGATGGCCAATACCTACCGTAGGCAGGCCATGCGAGCTGGCATGGGTTATTTCTTCGAGTGTTTCATAATAATCATTCCCCATCAGATAGCTGCTTACAATAGTGGTTCCGCTTCCGATCCTGGTCCGGATACCAATTACACTGTTCTCAATTCTTGAAGCGTTAATAATACAACCTTCTGCAATAACTGTTTTTTCCAGGGTTGTGCCGCTGATTTTTGCAGGTGGCAGCATGCGGGCACGTGTGTAAATCGCATTATTATTATCAAACAAATTAAAATCGGGGATGTCGTTGGTTAACCCCAGGTTAGCTTCAAAGAAAGAATATATGTTTCCGATATCAGTCCAATAGCCGTCATATTGATAACTCACCACTTTGTATTTATTAATAGACTGCGGAATGATCTCCTTTCCAAAATCAGTCGCATCCACATATTCATTCTGTAAAAGGTCTGCAAGCAATTGCCGGTTGAAAATATAAATCCCCATCGACGCCAGGTAATTTCTTCCCATACGTTGCATATCCTGGCCGGTATCGCTGGTCCATTCACCCAATACATCCTTTTTGGGTTTTTCAATGAATGAGGTAATGAACCCATCACTATCTTTTTTCATGATGCCGAATTCTGAAGCTTCCCGGTCGGCAACAGGAATGGTAGCGATAGAAATGTCTGCTCCTTTTTCTTTATGCGTCTTTAACATTTCAGTAAAATCCATTTGGTATAACTGGTCGCCTGAAAGTATCAACAGGTATTCGCTGTCGAAAGGTCCGAGATGCCGCAAACATTGGCGAACCGCATCTGCGGTTCCCTGGTACCATGTCGGATTATCAGGAGTTTGCTCAGCTGCAAGAATATCCACAAAAGCAGAACTGAACGCACTGAAGTGATAGGTATTTTTAATATGCCTGTTCAATGAAGCGGAATTAAACTGTGTCAATACAAACATCCTGTTAATGCCTGAATTCAGGCAATTGGAAATAGGAATATCTACCAACCGGTATTTTCCTGCAATCGGAACTGCAGGTTTGGAGCGGCTTGCCGTTAAAGGATAAAGTCTGGTACCTGCTCCACCGCCAAGTATTACTGCCAAGATTTCTTTAGACATAATGAGCGATTTATTTTTAAGGTTTGTTTCTTAAAATTTGAGTTTGATGTTCGTGGTTTGTTGTTCCTGCAATTAAGTTCTTAATAAAATTTTATTTCTGACAAATTTTTATATTTTATTTTTTTGTTACCGGCATCAGGCCCTGGTTAAACATCGTTGCCCCGCACTCTTCAACTTTTAAAATTTTATTCATCCTTTTATAGCGATTTATATAAATCTAAATATTGCTGCACACTGGTTTCCCAGGTAAAATCAAGCTGCATCATTTTCCTCCGCACTTCCTTCAGCTTTTCTTTATCATTATACAATTGTACTGCACGCCAAACTGCTTGGGTTACATCTCCCACAGCTGCATAATTGAACCTGATACCATAACCACCTTCATCTCCATAATCAATAACAGTATCCCTCAAACCTCCTGTATTACGCACCATTGGCACTGTTCCATAACGCATGGCATACATCTGGTTCAGTCCGCAAGGCTCCACACGGGACGGCATTAAAATAAAATCTGCACCAGCATACATTAGGTGACTGAGGCTTTCATTATAACCAATATACGCATTGTAGTCCCCTTGTCCGTAAACCTTCAAACTTTCCAGAGCTGATTCTACTTCCGGAAAACCGCTGCCCAGAATAAGAAAATCCATATCACGGCCGATATGATAAAAAGAATCTCCAATGGCCTGCGGCAATAAATCAGCGCCTTTTTCTCCCACCAGTCTTCCTATAAAAGAAATAAGCGGTTTATTAATATCCAGGTCAAAAGTCTCACACAAAATTTTTTTGCTTTTCATTTTTCCTTCTTCCGCATCATCCACACTGTAATGATTTTGAATGTATGTATCTGTTAAGGGGTCCCATACATGTGTGTCGATGCCATTTAAAATACCGCTGCATTTTCCCTTTTCATATTCAAACAAATCTTCCAGTCCGTTTGCTGCAATCCGTAATTCATCGAGATAGCTCCAGCTTACTGTAGTTACTTTCCATGCGCATTTAATGCCGCTGGCAAGCGGATTAATGGAACCCTTCCAGTCCAGCATGCCCTGTTTCCAGGGATCCCAGGCAGGAAGAAAACTGCTCTTGTCCCAGCCCATCCACCCCTGGTATTGTGCGTTATGAATAGTAAGTACAGTAGGAATATTTTGAAGGTGCTGATAACGGTAACAATATTTTACCATAAAAGGTATCAGCCCTGCATGATAATCATGCACGTGAATAATATCAGGGCGATGTTCCCAGGCAGATATCCAGTCAACCACACAAATCTGGAAAGCAGTGAACCGTTCTGCATCATCATCATATCCGTAAATTTTTTCGCGGTCGAGAAGACCATTGACATCGACCAGGTAAAGGTCAAAGCCCAATTCATTAGTTGATTCTTTGATAATCGTATAAGTAAACCACCAGTTGCCCAGATTAGTATACCCTTTGTGTACCACTTCCCATTCATGGTTCACCAGGAATTTGGTACGGTACATGGGCATTACCACTTTTGCAATATGCCCCGCTTTATTTTGATATTTAGGCAAAGCACCCACTACATCTCCCAATCCTCCAGCCTTTGCTACCGGATAACATTCTGCAGATACGTGAATTATTTCCATCAGTTGGCAATCTATCTGTTAATAATCTATCAATGGATAAATGTTTAGAAAGTTTGCTTAGTGTTTTCTGGCACTGATTACACAAACCAATTGCCGTTCAATTTAGGAAGGTTTTTTAATTAAATCTCATAAATGAAAAAATTTTTCGCTTCACAAAAACTTACTACTTTCAAGCCCTAATAAATTCAACCAACCGATTGCACATGGATCAGACAAAACAACCCACCAATACCGGGGCGTTAGCCACTTTAGTAATTGTATTTTTTTTCTGGGGATTTATTGCTGCTTCGAACAGCATTTTCATTCCATTTTGCAGAACGCATTTTAATTTAAATCAATTTCAATCACAGCTGATTGGTTCTGCATTTTATGGAGCATATTTTATCGGCTCCTTAATTCTTTATTTATTATCGAGTGTGGTGGGCTACGATATTCTTAACAAAATAGGATACAAAAAAGGAATTATTTACGGCCTTGGCATTTCAGTAATCGGTGCTCTGGCAATCATTCCTTCAGCCAATGCAAATTCATTCGGATTGATTTTGGTATCTTTTTTTATTGTTGCTTTAGGGTTCTCGCTACAGCAAACAGCAGCGCAACCATTTGCTATCGCCTTGGGAGACCCGTCAACAGGGTCACACAGGCTTAATCTGGCCGGAGGGGTTAACTCATTAGGAACAACGCTCGGGCCGATCATTGTAAGCTTCTTTTTATTCGGCACACCCAACAGCGCAAATGCGCATGTTACTGTTACCAATGTAAATAATTTGTACATGATTGTTGCAGCGGTATTTGCTGCTGTAGCATTATTTTTTGCATTTTCAAAATTGCCAGACGGTAAAGATGATGCTAAATTTGAAGCATCCAAAAAAGCATCCGGATCACTGATATTAATGACTGCATTGATTATTGGCATAATTATAATTGGTCAGTTAACAGATATCGGTAAGCTTCCCTTATTGATAATTACATTATTTGTTGTTTTCGGGATCTTATTTTACTCCTATGGAAGCGCTTCCAAAAACAGCGAAGGCTGGGGGGCGATGAAGTACCAGCAGTTAATATTGGGAATGATCGGGATATTTTTATATGTTGGTGTTGAAGTTACCATTGATAACAATTTCGGCGCTTTATTAAAAAGCCCTGGATATTTGACAGATAAAGGGTTGCTTGATAATGAAATTTCAAAGTATGTGTCACTATATTGGGGAAGCTTAATGATTGGAAGATGGACCGGCGCTATCAGCGTATTTAACTTATCCAACACCGGCAAAAAAATTGCCACAATAATAGTTCCCTTTGTTGCCTATGGAATTATTCTTTTTGTAAATCATCTCTACGGCAATAATATTGAAGATTTACTTCCTTATGCCTTATGTATTGCCATTGCCATTGCCGCTTTTTTATTCGGCCAGGAAAAACCTGTAAAAACTTTATTAACACTTGCATTACTGGCAACTTTTGCTATGCTTTTTGGCGTGGCTACTAAAGGAATTATTTCCGTGTATGCGATAATGGCAGGCGGACTTTGCTGCTCCATTATGTGGCCCTGTATTTTTTCTTTGGGTGTAGCCGGTTTGGGCAAATACACCAGCCAGGGATCTGCTTTTTTAATTATGATGATTTTAGGCGGTGCTATCATTCCGCCGTTTCAGGGTTCGGTAGGAGATAAAACGAACAATATGCATATTTCCTATCTCGTGGCAGCTGCCTGCTTCGCTGCATTAGCATTCCTGGCAATCAGGCTCAGGGCTGTGCTGAAATCGCAAGGCCTGAATTTTGATGAACAGATTGGTAGTGGGCATTAAATAAACTGATGAATAGCTGAACCCCTAAAAGAGTTTTCAATTTATTGATATGGCAAAAGCAAAAAAGACTTCCACCTCGGTATCCTTGGATCCACTGGCTATCGGGATTGATATTGGTGGAACCGGTACTAAATTCGGAATAGTTGACAGGAACGGAAATGTTTTATTCTCGAGCGAAATCTCAACCCGCGGGCATGGCGAAGTGGAAAGTTATATTGACGAACTGCATAAACAATTGTATACACTTATTGAAAAAGCCGGTGGTACAGGCAGGATGAGAGGAATTGGAGTTGGTGCCCCTAACGGCAACTACTATACGGGAACTGTGGAATATGCTCCTAATCTTCCATGGAAGGGCATTATACCACTTGCCAAACTCATCCAGAACAAATTTCAATTGCCTACCGTACTCACCAACGATGCTAATGCAGCTGCACTTGGTGAAATGATGTACGGCGCTGCCAAAGGAATGAAAGATTTTATCATGATTACACTGGGTACCGGAGTTGGCAGTGGCATTGTAGCTAATGGTAATTTGATTTTAGGACATGATGGATTTGCCGGGGAACTCGGTCATACTATCATTATACCTAACGGAAGATATCACCCCGGCACAGGTAAATACGGTTCGCTGGAAAGTTATGCCTCTGCCACCGGAGTTACTGCTACCGCACTGGAAATGCTGGAAAAAAACGATGAAGACAGCTTACTTCGAAAAGTTCCTAAAGCAAAACTTGATTCGAAAAAAGTCTATGAGGCAGCAATAGAAAATGATAAGCTGGCCAAAGAAATTTTTGATTTTACAGGTAAAGTGCTGGGGATGGCGCTGGCCAATTTCGTTATGTTCAGCAGCCCTGAAGCAATTATTTTATTTGGCGGACTTACAAAGGCCGGCGAACTCATTCTGAAACCCACACGTGAGCATATGGAAGAAAACCTGATCCAGGTTTTTCAAAATAAAGTGAAAATTCTCATTAGCCATTTAAAGGAATCAGATGCTGCTATTCTCGGCGCAAGCGCCCTTGTATGGGAAATGAAAGACTAAACAGAAGTTTGTGACGGAAGACAAATTGTTTCTTGTCCGCTAATAATTTCATCTCAGTTTTAAAGACCATAGCGAGTTTCCCAATGGGGTATTTCCTTATTTTACGTATACCTGTCAACGTTATCGCTAAAGTATTCTACGTTTTGCAATAATTACCAATTTCATTTATTTGTATTATAATACGCACAAACGGGATTCATTACGCATACATCGCATTTAGGGTTGGTAGGCCTGCAAATTTCCCTGCCCAAAAATGAAATAGCCATTCCTGCATCCCAGTCTTTCGGAGGCAGCACATCCATTATCTGCTTTTCAATTTTTTTGGGATCGGCGCCTGTAGCAATACCAAGCCTTGGCGCTACGCGAACAACATGTAAATCCACAATCACTCCTTCCGCAGGCAGCCCTGATTCACGTAAAATAACATTTGCAGATTTCCTCCCGATACCGGGCAAGGCGGTCAGTTCTTCCAGGTTCTGAGGAATATTTTTATCTTCTTTGATTTTTTGCGCCAGCTCCGCAAGCCATTTTGCTTTATTACCAAAATTGCGCACATCACTGATATACCTGGATATAATTTCCGGTGTTGCGGCCGACAAAGATTTCATATCAGGAAAGCTTTCAAAAAATTTAGGCGCAATCTGATTTATATGCCTGTCTGAATCCTGTGCAGACAACACTACCATTACCAGCAGTTGATACCTGTTTTTATACTCAAGCGGATGCCTTTTGTCTTTGTATTTTTTCAGGAGTGGCTTGATAGCTTCAGCCCAATTAACTTTTCCGGACATGATAAATTATTTATAAACCAATTTACAATAAGTTTTGAAGCGGAAAAAACCGGCACAAAAAACATTCGTCCTGAAATCCCGCAAAAAAAATATAGCAGGCTCCCTAACCGGGGTCATTTCAAAAATTTAATTTCTGCTAACTGAAATATCAATAAATTTTACATGTAAGAATATTTACTGAAAATGTTTGCAGATAATGATCTGGTTTAGTCATTGCTTTGCAAAAAATAAAATGAAAAACAACAGATATGTACTCTTTACCGGCATAAGTTGAACTTAAAAAAATTCATGTTATTTTTTTTTCTTAACTTTCTACAAGATTAGTGAAGTATGATGAATACCACTATAGAAAGTCTCATCCACCCTTCATGCGTTTTTAATTTCATCACGATAAAAACAATTGCCATGAAGCTCATACTAACAATTGCTTTGCTCTTTCTCATCGGCTGTTCAGGCAACGGAAAAAAAGAAAATGTAAATATGCCTGGCGTTTACAGAATGATCTCTCAGTCTATAAAAGGTGGAAACATTGATACCACCTATCGAAGCCTTGCCCAACTTAAGATTTTCACGAGCGACCACCTGATGTTCGCAAATGTGAACCAGGCCGGCACTGTTGGTTCATTCGGGATTGGCACCTACACCGTGAACGGTGACACTATTATTGAAAATATTTTTTTGAGAGGAAGCGACTCTACCAAAACCGAAACCCCTGCTGAATATAAATTGATAATCGTAAAAACCGGGAAGGGATACCAGCAGGTTATTCCTGATTTTACTTCAAACGGGCAGAAATATGTTTTGTCTGAAGACTATGAATCAGTCGGAATGCCTGCGAAATCCACATTGGATGGAGTATGGAAACTTTCCCTATCATATCATATTAAGGGCAATGATACTACAACGAATAATATTACTCAATATAAAATGTATGATGGAGGCTATTTTATCTGGGGACAAAGCAGGCCGGATACTGCAAGAAAAAACATTACAGCTGTAGGCTTTGGAAAATTTACACTGGAAGGGAATAAACTACAGGAATATCTTATGGAATCAACCAATGCAGAAATAAGAAGTCTCGATGTTCATATAGATATAGAAATGAAAGGCGATACTGTTTTCAAACAAACTATCAGCAACAAGGATAGCACCCGTGATGTTGAAACCTATGTAAGGGTAACAAAAGAATAATACGGTTACCCTTGGACCGCGGGGTATTTATCAAATGATAATGCCTTGCGGTTTTTTATTTTGACCTAATAATACCTCTCAGATATTATTTCCCAACCGTACTCATGGTAATTACATACTTTAAAACGAGCTGCTGCTGTGCACTATCAAGTTTAGCTTTTTTGGCCATCTTAGGAATAACTTTATTCCATTTTTTTTCGCTCTTCGTCTGTGGAGCTTTATACCGGTGGCATTTGTTGCAATTAGCCTCATAAATGGCTTTACCCTGGTTCAATTCATTAAAAGTATATCCCGGAAATTTTTGTTCCCCCCTGTCAGCATCAGCCTGACCCGGTGTTATCAACTTAGCTGATGCACATGCAGAAAGGAATACAAGGAATGCAATTGCAGAATGCTTTTTCATATATGGCTGTTTGAAGATGAAGAATTGAAATTAAATTTAACGCTTTTAAAAGTAAACAGAAAAAAAAGCATCCATATCAGCACGGTTATTTGATTGTTAATGAACAAATGCATAATCTTGTTATCCTTTACCCCGGCTTTATTTCTCAGGCAAAATATTTTATTATTAATGAACCTGCCAGTCATGTCTTATTCTTTATATCAAGCATTCATTTACGGATGGGTCGTTCTTGCAATTATCATATTCTTCATGTTATTGAAAATAACAGCTCCTTACGGCAGGCATAGCTCTGAAAAATGGGGGCCTCTGATAAATAATAAATCCGGCTGGATAATTATGGAATCAGCAGTGTTAATAACCTTATCTATATTCATTATACCAAACACCAGCTCATTATCAGCGCCGGCCTTTTTAATGTTGATTTTCTTCTGCTTCCATTACTTAAACCGCACATTTATTTTTCCCCTGCGGCTACATACGCAAGGAAAGAAGATGCCATTATTAATAGTATGCTCGGGAGTCATGTTTAATATTGTTAATGGCAGTTCTCTTGGTTATTATTTTGTACACTTTGCGCATTATGATCTAAAATGGCTTTCAGACCTCCGTTTTATTACCGGAACTATTTTGTTTTTTACCGGTATGTTTATTAATTGGAAAGCAGATGATATACTTATTCATCTCCGGAAGCCAAATGAGACACATTATGTTATTCCGACAAAATGGTTATTTGAATATATCAGCTGCCCTAACCTTTTCGGAGAACTTATCGAGTGGCTGGGCTTTGCCCTGTTATGCTGGAACCTTCCGGCGCTTGCTTTTTTCCTGTGGACTTCCGCAAATCTTGTTCCACGTGCCCTATCCCATCACCGATGGTACAAAAAACAATTCAGCAACTACCCTTCTAAAAGGTTTGCAGTCGTTCCTTACCTGATATAATATGTACAACGATTATTTAATGAGCCAGAATTCATTTCAGAAAGACTGCAATTTATTTCCGTATTATCTTCAGCTTTCCTTCCCAGCTATCCCCGTTAATGGTAGCAATATAATACACAATATTGCTGATTATTTTGTCAATGCTGATAGTCATCACATCGCCGGGATGGTATATAAAGTGCGGAATGGTTACCGATGTAAGTATCATATCGTATTCACAGTTTCCTCTCCAAATAATTTTTGAATTAATCCTGTACAAACCGTGTTCGTGATATTCAACAGCACTGTCATCAGTTAATAAAATATAAGCCGATGTATCAGGAATGCTCAGGTATTGCAATTTGTATTTTTTCATAATTGAACAATCAGCTACATCATTAACTTGCCCGAATAATATCGTTGAACCCAATAAACAGGTTATAATAAGTGTAATTCTTTTGCTCATTGTATAAAAATCATCGGCTGCTTAATTTGCCTTTATTTAAATTTTAAATTGAGTGAAACCACATTAGCCACTAGATCTGTAGTTTGCTGATAATGACTGTACCTTGCTTCCAATCCGTAAATACCTGTTCCAAGCAAACTTTTGATAAAGGCAACCCGGAAACCCATACCAAAAGACTGGCTGTTGAACGTAGATAAAGCATAATTGCTGGTATAATAATTATCCTGCAAAGAATGCTCTTCATAAGGAGCAAAATATTTTGCCTCGCTTTGATGGTAAAACCGGTAAAAAGGCGAAACAGAAAAAAAGGCATTCAGTTTCACCGGTAATTCAATATTCATTGTATGCGCCAGTATCCCCCAACTATCGGCATAAAACCTGTAATAAGCACGGATAATAAACTGATCGCCCAAAAAATAATTTAACCGGAATCCAATTGGAAATTTTACTCTTGTTGAAGGCAACAATTCAATAGCATCGGTGCCGTTTTTAAAATACACCCTGTGAAAAGGAAGGGACAATTCGCCTGACTGGAAAACAAGATCTGCAAGAATACTTCCGGACATGCGATCATTAATTACCTGCGAAAAAGTAAATGAGCCGTTTAGTGTTACCCGGGGGCTGGAAGGAATTCCGGAACTTCCACCGCTACTTGCAGAAGTAACCGTTGATACGGATGTGGTATTCAACTCAGACGGATAAATCAATTTCACCCTGTCGTAATAGCCCGTCAGTTTTACATGGTATTCCCCATTATTTAGGTTTTTCCATGAATATCCTGCATTAAGGCCTAAAGAATGATAATCATACTCGCTTGAATAATATGCCCCGATTTCAAAAGATTTACCTGTGCTCATATTCTCTACACTCCAATTAATTTCTGGATATATTCTTGTACCCCAGGATTTAGATGCCCCAGATTGTGACACATATGCCTGTGATGCGAATGTGTGATAATCTACTCCCAAACCCGCAGTTAATGTTTTTTTATTGGAGTCCGCATCATAGCCTATCCATTTTACATCAAGGCCATTGGCCAGGTCCATTCCTTTCTCTGTACCAATACCACCTGTTACTGCAGAATGGTTGCCATTCTGCCAATAATAGCTGGACACCAGGTTTGCTTCATCAAATTTTAGCGGCCTTACAGAATAAGTGGGTTTTTGTACCGGATAAAACTGTGAATAAGCATGCAAAAAGTTCAGGTAAAGGCCGATGACAGTCAAACAAATTTTTCTCATATCTTTTTTCCGTAAACAGATCGGTCATGTTACGCAGCACAGTTCTGAATGGTTGTCTGACTGAATTTTATTTACATCATTTTAACATAACTGAAAACAAATGATTAGAGATTGAACAATTTCAGTTACCCATCACGGTTATTCCCTTTACGAAACTTATATTAGCAGAATATATAGTGCAGCACAAGCGAGTGACACAACAAAGTTCAACAGCAGGGCTATTGCCGGCCAAATAAATAAATTTACCGGGAAAAATCAGTTTTTACTTACAAGACCGAGGGGCAGCACTGTTTTACCATACACTTCATTAAGTAAACTGCCTGCACCCGTATAAATAGCCGAAGCGCCGCAAACAATGCCTTCATAACCGGTGAAAGTTTTCAGGTTTGCATTACCAGTTGCATCACCGGCTGCCAGTAGAAAAAACAGAATAGTCAGCGTGGCAAAAACAAACTGCAGTGCTTTACTGATTTTTAGTGTGCCAAAAAAAAGCAGCAAGGTAAAAATACCCCACATGATGAGATAAGCGATCATCCCCGTTCCTGATGCAGCAGTCATCCAACCAAGCTTTGGCATCACGATTAGCCCTACAAGAGTGAGCCAGAAAAAGCCATAAGAAATAAAAGCCGTCATGCCAAAGCTGTTGTTCTTTTTTGATTCTAATACACCTGCTATAATTTGCGCCAGTCCTCCATAAAAAATACCCATAGCGAGTATCATAGCATTCATTTCAAAAATACCCGCGTTATGCAGGTTAAGCAGAACGGTTGTCATACCAAAGCCAAAAAGGCCTAAAGGTGCTGGGTTGGCAGAGTTGTCTTTAATGATTGTAGTTGTTGGCTCCATCGTTAGCATGTTTTGAGGATTATGGAAAGTTAAGGAATAATAATTTGTAATTAAAAAATAGTACTGAACAAACAGGCAGAATCAGGGAACGGTTTTAATCCGAAAATAAAGCACTGAACCTAATCAGCAATACTTCTTAATTTCACTCATGGCTTTAAGCAATTTTGAACGCATGATACAGCTGGCTGATGAAGTGTTTGCTGTAAGAAACGATCCCGGCCAGCTTAATGTAGATGAAAAAGCAATGGAAAGGTTACAGCATATTCACCCGGCAACCTTGTCAGAATACGAAGACGGCAACGGCCCGGTGATCTGGATATTATTGATACCCACAACAACCGATTTAATGAACAGGTTTCTTGAAAATAGAATTTCCGAGAAAGAGCTTTTTGAACAAACCCCACTTAATATAAAATATGACGTGTTATACCTTTGCTCTGCAATAACGCTGGAAGAATATCGTGGAAAAGGGATAACTAAAAACCTTGTACTAAAGGCGATTGAAAGTATACGCAAAGATCACCCTATAAAAACCTTATTTGTATGGCCTTTTACCCAACAAGGGGAATTACTGGCGGAAAAGCTCTCCGAATATGTCGGATTACCTATAAAAAAGAAAAAATCAGCTTATTAAATTAAACGTTCGATTAAAAGCAAGTGCCTATAACGGAAATATAACATTCATGCATACCTGAAAAAATAGTTATCCCGGTTTCAAAACCCGGTATTGAGCGTATAAGTTTTAGTTTTTAACCCTTACATACTTTTCAATAATCTCCCTGTCAACTCCGGTGCCTTCCACTTTTTCCATTCCTTTTTGTACCAGTGTGTCGTTATGAACGCTTACAGTAAACGTAAAAGTTTTTCCTTCCCAATTTTTGTCGTTGTAAAAATCAAGGTGCTCTTTATACTGGTTACCAGATAATTCATAGCTGCCACCACCTGCATCAAAATTCAATGAAGAATCTTTTGGAACATTAACATCATGCTTCAAAAAAGCAAAATGCGAATCGTTGATGATTTTGATCATCCTTTCTTTTTTTGTATAATCTGTAAAAGCACTGTCTCCTTTAGTGATAGTGACTCCCTGTATAAGTTGCCATGTACCGCTAAGTTTGACGGACAGGTTTTCAGGCATTGCCGTTTGATGGTTGCATGCTACAAGCAAAAAGCAACCTGTCGCAATAATTATCAAAAAATATTTCATGCAGAGTTTTTTCCAAAGATATTTCATAGCATTAAGAAAATTGATTGACTAAAAGTTTATACAGAAACATGGCTAACAACAAAGAATATTAAGCATATTACAAACAAACAAGTTCATATTTAAACCCATCACTAATTATCTGTATCAAAATAAAAACTTTGCATTTAACCATTAAATTATAGATTTGCATAATTAGTATTAGACATAAGTCTAATTAGTTTATCCCCGGTCAATCATGGTCGGGGTTTTATTTTACAAAGTTCTTATAAAAAAGTTCAAATAAACAATTTAATAAATTATTAATCAGTAAATTAATAATAATTAATTCATTTAAAATATACCTTAAAGTCAATGCAATTATGAGCTGACAAACAGCTTTTCATTCATTTTAAGTAACCGATAATTAAATTATAAATATATTTAATGTACGTAATTGAAACTACTTATCCTCATTTTATTAATTTCTACTTAAAAAAAAATAGAAATAATTATATTGCGGAAAATTTATAATTAGGATTATCAAATCGCTTTTATTAACAAAAACTAAATAGAACATGTCACTAATTAAGCTGGAGTACATTTGGCTGGACGGTTACAAACCAACTCAAAGTCTAAGAAGCAAAACCAAAATTGTAAAAGGAGAAGAATTCAATGGCACTTTGGCATCTTTACCAATGTGGTCATTTGACGGTTCTTCTACTGAACAGGCTCCCGGTGGTTCATCGGATTGCTTGTTAAAACCTGTTTATTTTGTTAAGGACCCGCAAAGAAAAGACGCCTATCTGGTAATGTGCGAAGTATTGAATGCAGATGGTACTGCACACGAATCGAATGGGCGTGCCACAATTGAAGATGATGACAATGATTTCTGGTTTGGCTTTGAACAGGAATACTTTTTATGGGATACAACAACTAATAAGCCCCTGGGGTTTCCTGCCGGTGGATTTCCAGGACCCCAAGGCCCATATTATTGTTCAGTAGGCGCTAGCAATGCCTTTGGCCGTGCAATTGTTGAAGAGCACCTGGATACAATAATCGAGGCTGGTATTAATGTGGAAGGCATCAACGCAGAAGTTGCTGCTGGCCAATGGGAGTTCCAGATTTTTGCAAAAGGAGCAAAAGAAGCAGGCGACCAGATCTGGGTAGCGCGTTACCTGCTGGAAAGAATTGGCGAAAAGTATGGGGTAGCTGTAAACTGGCATTGCAAACCGCTTGGCGCCCTTGACTGGAACGGTAGCGGCATGCACGCAAACTTCTCTAATTCTACATTAAGAACATGCGGAAGTAAAGATGTTTACGAAAAAATCTGTGAAGCTTTCCGCCCTGTTGTAAAAGAGCATATAGCAGTATATGGGGCAGACAACCATTTACGTCTTACCGGTAAACACGAAACTGCTTCTATTAATGATTTTTCATATGGCGTTTCGAACCGCGGGGCTTCTATACGTATACCAATAGCTACTGTACAAAGAGGCTGGAAAGGATATCTTGAAGATCGTCGTCCTAACTCTGCTGCAGATCCATATAAAGTTGCTGCACGTATTATTAAAACAGTAAAATCAGTAAAAGTTTAATACCCCTCAACCTGTTTACTGTTAAAACCTCCTTTGCTATGAAGGAGGTTTTTTATTATCCGGCTAATTGCAAAAAACCGAAAATGATACTGAATTGATCCGGTTATTTTTTCTTTTTCTTTGAAGCTTTAGCAAAGCGATTATATTCGAGTGCAAGATTGACCCAGAATTCCAGTTTCTTTTTTGTATTAAGCACATCTACATCCACAAAAGCAAACCCTTTCATCACCTTACTCGTAAAATCCATTGGCCGGCAACCTTCTTTTTCCATGAGTTCATTTGTCCTTGCCGGATCAAACCGAACCATCATCCGATTGCTTTCAACCCCTACACACATCTTGTCATTGACCATAAAACATAAACCGCCAAACATTTTTTTCTCAGCCACGTTTTTGTGTTTTGCCGCAATGATTTCACGGACACGATCTGCTAACTTTTCGTTAAAAGCCATAACTGCGAGATTGAAAATGAATGTTGCTAACCAATTATTGATGAAAGGTACATTTTTTCTTTGCAGGCTGACTAATGAATAACCCGCTCTTTGAAACATTTATCAATAAATCAACCAATTTAAAATCCTGCTGACATAGGGTTTGGGGTTGCCACAGGCCGGTTGTTGCTTTGTTATCACAAAAACAAAAACCATCACATTTATCGATTTCTTTAAAAAACAATTTATTGAGGAAGAGGACATCACCCGGAAATTTCCGGCATTGGTACCTGACAATCAACTTGATTACAGGCCACACCCTAAATCAATGTTGATGAAAAACATTGTAACATATCTCGCAGACCTGTCAGGATGGATACACTTTACAATGATTACCGACGAACTCGATTTTCAACATGGCTATGATCAGCCTGACATTAATAATAATAAAGAATATTTAAATATTCTGAGAGAAGATATGATGACAGCCTGTCTGTGCTGATACCGGAAAATGAAAAATTACTTTACAAAGAATGGACACTAAGAAACGGAGCGGTCATTTATTCGACACAGCCGAAAATTGAGGTATTGCGCATGTCGTTCAGCCAGCAAATTCACCATCGGGCAAAGTTGGGTGTTTACCTTCGCTTACTGAATATACCTATTCCCGGCAGCTATGGTCCCAGCGCCGATGAAACTGCTTTTTAATAAATAACGTATTGAAAATTTCTGAACTAAAAACTCAGATATCCGAATATCAACTAGTTCGGCTTTATAAAAAAACAACTCATTTGAAATATTAGAGCTTTTACTACACTAATCATGCATGAAACTCTATTTAAGGATAATCGAAAATTGAGATCACAGGCTCAAAGATCAATGTATATTTATCATTCGATTTGCATAGGTCAGTAAAACAAAAAGGGTTATTGTTTTGCAGGAGTGTTTAATAAATGACAAGTATTATTTCCTCCTTCCGGTTAGCCATAATCGTTAAATGATAGTTTTGAAAGTGTAAAGTAGTACCATCACTCTCCTAAAAGACAATAACCCTTTCAAAAAACGCCTCTTTGTGCTTAGCTCTGGCTTTACAAAGAGGCGTTGTATTTTGCACATATTGATACCCCTTATGTTTTAAATCAGATAATAGCAGGTCAATGATAATGTTTCATCGTGCGAACGAGCATTTTTGAAATAATTGCATTGCCTTTATCAGAGGGGTGCAGCCCATCGTAAGTCAAACCTATCGCATCATGAGGATAAGGATATTGATCTGTTCCCGGATCAAAAGGCTTATCTACAAAATCCGGATAAGCATAATTTTTATATTCACCGGTCTGCGGCTCTTTAAGGCGTTTAAATTTTACTAGTTTTTTAAGCGTCATACCGCTTTTGTAATAGAGATCAACTACATCAAAATGCTCATACTTGCCGATAGTAATGATCGCATCTGCAAATTGAGAAAGCCATTGCCCGCTTTTTTGCTTATACGATCCCCAGGCATTATTTTTCATATCATTGATATAAACAAAATCTACCCGCTGCATAGGAGTGATGAGAATAATCTTTGCATTATTGTTTAATGCACGGAGCTTGCTAATGATGATGCGAAAAGAACCATAAAAAGTATTATTACCAGTATTATTCAGATAATCTTCGAATCTCCCGATTGGCCTACCCTGCCACCAATCATTGGTTCCTAAAAAAACAGAATATATATCCGCTTTACCGATGCCAAGTTTTTCTATATCCTGTGCTATACCACCGGAAGTCCATCCATTATGTCCCTGATTGATATAATGAATGTATTGAAGTTTTTCTGTCACCATTGTCATATACCCTTTGGTAACCCGGTTACCAGTTTCATCCGGATGCTCATTCAGGTAAGTAATTGAATCCCCAATGGCCACCCATATTTTTTCCTTGGGAGAAAATGAAGCAGCCATGCATGCGGCCATCAATAAAAACACCATTTTTTTCATGAACTTTGCCAAATTGTTGAAAAGTAAAGATAACTGTTTATCCATTTGTTCTGCGAAGGACTATGCTTACGCCATTTCCGTATAACCATGATAGTTAAAGCAATTGCACCAAATAAAGTATATTGTAATACTATTTTACCAAACCCAACTGTTTCACCACATGGTGTTAACCAATACATCTGAAAGAAATGTCATTATCGCAGGTGTTTTATTAACAATATCGCTGCTTGTATTTAGTTCCCTGGCATTTCACATTCTTGCTGTTCGCTTTTTTAACATCTATGAAATGACAGCTGGGTTTGTGCTGTTATCAAGATTTCTTTACTGGGGTGTTTTGATGTTTATTGGCATCTATTCATTTAAAATCGAAAAGCAGGATTTGGTTATATGGCCGAATCAAAAGCACAATTTTATAACTCATTTTTTGTCAGCAATCGTTATTTTTTTCATCATCATAATACTTAATGCAATTGTCAGCCAGGTTATTTTTTCAATTATCGGGCACAAAGAAAAAAGTCTGCAAGTCATTAAGCTGGCGGAAATATTCAAAGCTCATAAATTTATTTTAATTTTCAGCGCTTTCACAGCAGGTGTTACGGAAGAGCTTTTATTCCGGGCCTATTTATTACCCCGCCTGGAAATACTTTTTAAAAATTCTTATCTCGCAGTTTTTGTTTCTTCACTGGTATTTGCAGGCATTCATTACGGATATCACACTATTGTCAACATTACAGGCCCATTTATAATCGGCGTAATTTTTTCATTGTATTATTTGAAGTACAGAAACATTTATTTCCTCATCATTTTTCATTTCTTATGGGACATATTCGCCTTTATATTGGCTATAAAAATGTATTCTCATTGAATCGGATTCATGTTTCTCATTTCTTCAAAAAAATAATCTCATTTGTTTAGCATCAACTAATCAAAAAACCCGGCAGTATTAAACGCCGGGTTTATCACTCACGGGATAAGGCTTTTTTAGTTAATGAAGAATATGACCGGAAAAGAGTAATTACCTCAAATAATTAAATCCGATAAAATTTTAACAAAAATCCGGCAGAAATATTATTCATTCTTTGCAGTCTTTTCAGCCGAAATTATCAGAGATTTTTTTAGGGGTTGGTGACCGCAGTCACCATTGAAGCAATTCTATTCCATTCTCATCCTGCTTAACTTTATTCTCGTACTCAAGTTTTTTCAGCACACGGCTGATTACTTCCCGGGCCGTTCCCAACTCATTGGCGATTTGCCGGTGAGACATTTTTATGGGATTTTTATTAGTAAGCGCTATTTTTTCTTTTAGGTACTCATGCAGGCGGGTATCCATTCTTTTAAAAAGTAAATGATGGATCGTATTTAGTAAATCACCATATCGCTGCGTATATAAATGAAAAAATAAGTTATTGATGTTGGGATATTGTTTAGACCACTGATTGATTTTATCAACAGGCATCAGTAAAACGGTTGTTTTTTCTTCAGTAACCGCAAATACTTTACTTCTTTCATTCCTACGGCTGGCAGCAAACGACATGATGCAACTCTCATTGGGTCTTATATAATATAACAACAGTTCCTTGTCTTCTGTTCTCGTAAATACTTTAATCAGCCCTTCCACAACATAGGGAACAACTTTTATATACTGCCCTTCCCTTAGCACTTCTGTGTTTGCCGGTATTTCCTGAACTGAAGAGATCTCTGATATTTCATATAACAGATCTGTATCCAGAAAAGAGAACCTTTGTAATATGTTTTTGTCAACACTCATTAATTTTAGTCACTTTAAGTTTATCATTTTTCAAGTTTAAAAACATCAGCATTTTCAGCCCAACGCGGCTAAATTAAATGTTTTATTATTACTGATTATTGCCTGAAATCATATATGAATAATTCTTCACTACATGCGGCCTTCCACTGTAATTCCCTGCGTTTTATCCAGTTTCAGTTCTTTTGCTGCTGTTCCGGCAAGTTGGATATTCTTTCCAAGCATATCAGCTGAAAGATGATTGCCTTTTACTTCCACCTTGCTGCATGCCTCCAGCGTGATCATAAATGCACGATGGTGAAAAGGTTTAAAACGTGTGGAATGAATAAGCGTATTATTATTAAAGATCAATCCCCGTACTGATTTTGCATACAACACAGAATAATCGTAAGGATGAAAAATATTATTCTCGATCCTTATATTACTGTGGTAGGGTTTTTTAACATCCAGCTTTGGTATTTCAGGATTAATACTGATAATACCCTCGCTAAACTGGTACATGGAGGTAAGGCAAGGATCGTTGAATACATTATTCCTGATAAGTACATTTTTTACTGCACCCGATTCAAACCATCCATTGGCATCTCCTGCAATCAGTATTGCCGAACCGCTTGATTCAAAGACATTATTTTCGATAACCACTTTTCCAGGAGTGGTCACAAGTATCCCCCTTGCACGGTTGCTTCCGAAAAAACTGTTATGAATCCAAACGGCCGGTGTCCATGTCAGGTTTTCCAAAGCGTCTCCTTTTTCCAACGCTACTGGAATGTCTTCTGCAAAGCTGATTTCAAAAAATTGAGGATCGATTGCATGAAACGCATCTACCACTGCCTTGCCTATGGTATTCATTGCTTCATTTTCTAACAACCCAACTGTATCCCCCTTTCTCGCCCATTCAAACCCGATGCTTTGTTCATGCATAAATTTGCATAATAATTTTTTGTTGTTTATTTTTTTGATTACCTGTACGCTGGTGCCATGTACGTTAACCGGGTCATCCATCAACGCCAGGAACCGGCAGCTGTCAACATCGATCTGCCCTTTACAGTTAGAAAAATGCAGGCCATCATCATGCCCGCAGAAAAACCTGTTCTTCTTTTCATTCGGCACACAATGCACAGCTTTGAAGTAAAGGTTTTCAGAATATTGGCTCAAAATCCCTAAGCCGGCATTTTGGTACATGTTCACATGTTCAATCGAAACATTTTTACTATTGAAAAGAAAAATACCCGCATGATCTCTCGCACTATGACGCAATACTAAAAAATTTCCTACTGCTGGTTTTCTTCTGAAAGAATAATTTAACCTGACCAGTCCATATTGTAATTCAACAGCCTTATAATTTTCAAAACCTCCTCCCAGGCATCCCTCATCACCGGTGCCTGCCACAATCAGTCTCGTATCTTTATCAAATTCCATAGCATCCCACCAGGCGCTTTTCCAGCCTTCCCCGACAAATACCAGTTTTTCATTTTCGATAAGATAAGGGGATTCTTTTGTATTGATAGCAATATCGATATAGTTGTCCGTCGCTTCAACTACCTCCGCCTGCGCGGTCATGGGAATATCCCAGTCAATATTCACATTTTTGATGGTGATATCAGTGCTGCTGTCCACAGTAAATGGCTGCAAGCGGTCATGAAAAATAAAATCAGCCTCTGATCCATCAACAGTCAGATGATGTTGCTGCCTGATTAAAACGGGGCATCTTCGCAACGGGATTACATCTGTATTCGACTCATAGTATAATTTTTCTTCGCAATATTGCGGCCAGAAATCATATCTCCCTTTCGGGAAAATCAGCACGGGGCGTGATTTTCCTTTACAGTATTGTAACGCTTTGTTCACATATTCCACAACGTTAGCCCTTGAACCAGGCTGATAACCCAGGTCGGTGAGACGTACCGTATCCTGGCCCTTTGCAATAAAACAGTATGTGCTAAAAAAAACAGCAATAAGGAATGCCTGGTTTTTAAAAAGAAAAAAACGCATAAACATTATGAACTTAAAAATTAAATATAAAGAAATCAGATTTACTCTTTGTATATAACGGATTGCAAGCATGAAATAATAAACACGCACAAATACGTTATGCATGTCTGCGATTAACGATAATTAAAAAATCATTTCCATACATTAAACTTAAGCCTGAACCTGTTCGTCTGTATTAATGTGTGCCAGTCAATAAAAAGCAAACAAAAAAGAAGTACAAGAAATAACAGCATGGGCACAACAGATTGCCAGGAAATAATACCTGCTAAAAGCGAGTTTGTGTTTTCCACAGCATAATCGCCCATATGCACTGCCAAAGTATCACTTACAAATTTACCAACAAGAAAAGAAGGAACCAGGTAATAAGGTTTCATCCTGGCAATACCTCCAGCAATAAACAGCGGGGTTGATGATACAGGTAATAAAGTATAAATAAGTATGAATAATTGTGCTTTCATCCCGCTGCTTTTGATTTTTTCTCCCAGGAAGTGTATATCGTCATTTTTTGATTTGCTCAACACCCGTTCTGAAATAAGCGGAATATATAACATCAGTATCAGCCTGCCAACCACAGACCCGGCAACTCCAATGATGATTACCGGCCACACAGGTAAACCGAATGTTACCTGCATAAAAATCATTACTGTAGATGCCGGAGGTAAGGGGAAAGGAGTAATATCAACAATCACTGCTCCGATAAAAACCAACACGTAAGCCCATAGCATACGAACAAAATTATTTACAGCAATGTCCGAAAATAAATTCAGAGAAAGAAAATATCCGGTTTACTTTATTTTCATAATGGATACAGCCCCTGGTACAGATTAATCATAAATATCAACCCGCTTTTATATCTTTGAAACAATTAGCAGCTATTATGAAAATTTTCAACATTACCTGGACTGTTTTGTTTATACTGTTTGCAGCTGTTCAATATAACGATCCCGACCCTTATGTATGGATGCCTATCTACCTATATGGGGCTTTTATGTGCTGGAAAGCTTCGAAGCTGCAATTTTATCCTGCAGGTTATGTCATAGGGATTCTTGTATATACCGGCTATGCGATTTATAAAATGTTTGATGAAAATGGTTTGATTGACTGGATCAGGTTTCACCACGCAGAAAATATTGCTGAAACCATGAAGGCCGAAAAACCCTGGATTGAAGAAACCAGGGAGTTCTTTGGGTTGGTGATATTGATAGTCGTGTTACTAATGAACTGGTTTTATGCAAAAAAGAAAATGAACAAAGCTTGATGGTGTATGCATATACAGCTAACGGTAAAGATTATATGCACATTTTAAGAAATGCAGAAAAAAATGCCTTATATTTTCTTTTGTATTTGCCAGTAATGGCCAAACGGGTCCCTTATCATCCCCTGCCGGTAACCGTAATCATGGTCTTTTACCGGGTTTATTTCAATAGCCCCTGCTCGGATGGCGCAGTTCACCACTTTATGTACATCTGAAACGAACAACCCAATACAAATTGTGCTGCCCACATATTTATCCGGCGAAAAAAAACGAGTGTTTACACCTACTTCGTGTATGTGAAATATCGCCCCATCAACAGAAAGCTCTGCTACATGAAGGCTTCCGTCATCATTCGAAAAACGAAAATGTTCAACAGCGCCGAAAGCTTTTTCATAAAATGAAATGTCTTTTACACCACTGTTGACGAAAAGTTCAGGAGCGAAAAATGTTTTATTTTCCCGTATCATTATTTTAAAATTTAATAATTACAAGAATCTTCTACAGCTGCTGCACAGCCTGTGGTATTCCTTACGCATAAGCCGCCAGCTTTATTCCAAACCTCTTTTCAAGCTTATTTTCCCGGACGAGTCCCGCATATACTTCGTAACCCTGCGGATTCGTGTGACGGAAACTCGCCTGAGAACTTATAAAACGTTACAGGCTTCGCAGCAATTTTGCTGGTACCCCTCCCACAATCGTGTTATCAGGAACATCAGCATTAACCACTGCACCTGCAGCAACAATTGAATTTTCCCCAATCGTAACGCCCGGTAAAATAGTAGCAGCAGCCCCGATCCATGCGTTACGCTTAATGAGAATAGATTTGAGGTTGAGGGATTTTCTCTGCATAGGATCTAATGGATGATTTTCCGTGACCAGGTTCACCCTGGGCCCTATCAGCACCTCATCTTCAATGGTTATTCCTCCCAGGTCGAGAAAACTGCAGGCATGATTAATGAATACATTTTTTCCGATCCGAGTATGCTTACCAAAATTTGTATAGAATGGTATAAAGATCGTCGTACTCCTGTCAATCATGTTGCCGGTGATTTCACCAAGGCGCTCACGCACCTCGTCAATACCTGCAGCTGTATTAAGCGCCGCAGATAATCTGATTGTTTCAGAAACAACTTTCCAAACTTCTGGCATTATAGGGTCATCGTGGCGAATGATTCCTCCGGCAAGCAACCTTTTAAAAATATTGACATCGTTTTTATTTTGTAAGCCTGCAATTTCTATATTACCCATCTGAAATAGTTTGGTAATGGATGGTAAAGTTATTATATAAAATTTTATGAACCCATTCTTGCAGTTTCCCTGGTGAATCTCGCAATTGCTTGTTTTTAGCCGTTGCCGATGTATCACACTAATTAACCTTTCACCACAAAATGGCATAACTTAAGAATGATAAAACTAAAAATGATTAGAAAGCTCAATTGTTTCCGAGGCGAGTTCCACAAACGCTTAGTGACTGAGCGGATTCGCGTGGCAGAGACTCACCTGGGAAGCTTAAGGCACATAAATCTTCTCCGTTTATTTAAATAAATCAGTCTAACGCAGATGTATATATGCAATCTAACTAATGCATAAAAATAATTTTCGGTTCACAGATGACACGAATCGAGGCGATCCCCTTATTGGTAAAGAATACCAAAAACAGCGAAACGCGGGTTGATTTGAAATTATTGCAAATAAAAATTTTAGAACCAGGTATTGTGACCTATTATTATGAGCTGATTGAAAAAACAAATAAATTTTATTTGCCGTTGATCCATTCAACATAAAGTTTTTCCTGCTTAGCTGAAAGGCTTGGCAAACGTTCGATGCTTACCCATGTTTCATATACAGACGTGAGATAGACTTCTGCCCTTATGATTTTCTCGTTACGTTTTATTTCAATGATTACGGTATCACCCGGTTTTAATTTGTCAAGCGAGGAATAAAAAACGCTTGTGCCGGTAACAGCAGCATCATTTATTTTAAGCAACACATCGCCGGTATGCAGCCCGGCTTTTCCCCAGCAGCTTTGCGGGTCGGTAACCCAAAGCTTTATAGTTTGCATTGCTGCATCATTCCATACAAATACGCTTTTGTCTGCAGCAGGTTTTTTATCATCGTCCAATATCAATTTTTTTGTATTGCTCATCTTCAATCCTAACATCAAAAAATATTTATTAAAATCAATCATTTTATTACCACGGATATGATCTTCAAAAAATGAATGGACATCACAATGACAGATATTGTTTGCCATTTTCTCAACATCATTTCCATTAAAACCCTTTGCGCTGCTGAAGTGTTCAAACATATTGCGCATGAGGTCGTCTATATTTTGTTTTCCGTTTGTAGCATCTCTTATGATTATATCGAGCAAGTTACCGATCAACTCACCTTGCAGGTGCGTACTTGCGAAATAATCGCCAAGAAAACCAGGTGGGGCAACATCAGACATGCTTGCTTTTTCTGCAGAGAAACTGTGATTGCCAGGATTGTTAATATACTTCTCAACCAATTCAGCGAGATGTTGTTTGCGTGTAGTAGTATCATACGGAATGCCTGCGCGACGAAGTAACAGGTCGGCATAAAACATCGTCACCCCTTCACTCCACCAAAGCGATTTTGAAAACTGCGGCGGCCTGTAATCAATGTTTGTGTATTCAACCGGAACAATACGCAGCATATTCCATGCGTGAAAATATTCGTGGGCGATCTCTTCGTTGTAATCAGAAATATTTTTCGCAATCTCTTTCGAAGGCACTCCGACAGTAACAGAATTGATATGTTCCAAAGCTCCGCGGCCATCATCCTGCAACAGAAAAAAATATTCCCGGTAAGGCAATCGCCCAAACAGCTTGCAGGCTTCCGTTACTATTTTCTCAATGTTTGATACAAGAGTAGTTGTATCAAATGCAGAAGCGTTTGGCAAAGGCCAGTAAACAATTGTGTGCGGTACACCACTCACCTGGAATTGCCATTTGGAAAAATGCCCGATCATAGCTGGCGCATCCAACAAACCCCCTGCACAAGATGCGTAATATGTGAATGGGTCAGCAGTAGGTTCAAGGCCGGTAGCAATTTGCCATGATGATGGCAATTGAAAATGAATATAGCAGGGAGCGAGCGTTTGTCCGACTACATACAAAAAGTTATGATAACCGCCCACCAATCCACCCGATTGGGTTAAAAAAGGCTTTGATACTGCATGCGGATTTTTAAATGCAGGTAAATGAATTTTATAATTCACCGTTGCCTGGTGGCCGTGCGTTACAAATTTCCAAAGCGCACTGTCTTTGCGGGACAATGATGCTTTGCTATCATCATTTTTTACAGTTAGCTGTTCAATATAACGCCAGTATTTATCATCGGCAAGCGGATGCGTATACATAGCGAGTTGAAATGTATCGCTGATGTTTGTGAGTTTTATTTGAACAGAAATAACAGAAAGATCAGAACTATCTATAGTAAGTGTGTAATCAATAACAGGTTGTTTGTTGCTGAACCTCGATTGGGTTCCATCTGCTAAGTTACTAAGAGGATTTTGAGCATGGCAAAACAACGGCAGTATCACCAAACATAATATGCAGGGCCATTTATGCATGATATAAATGTAAGATTAGTTTTCAGCGCTGCGCAAAATCTTATCCATCTTTCTGCCTTTTGCCAATTCATCCACGAGTTTATCCAAATACCTGACCTGCTGCGTTAATGAATTTGTTATTTCTTCAACGCGATAACCACAAATCACGCCGGTGATAAGGTGTGCGTTGGGGTTTAGTGTGGCATGTTTGAAAAAAGTTTCAAACGTTGCTTTTTCTTTTATGAGTTCCTGTAGTTTTTTGTTGTTGTAACCCGTGAGCCATTCAATCACTTCATTCAATTCTTCTTTTGTTCTTCCTTTCTTTTCTACTTTGGCGATGTACATCGGATAGACAGAAGCAAACGTCATTTTTGCGATACGTTCATCGTGTATTGCTGTGGCGTTCATAGATTTTATTTTAGGAGTGATAAGAAATATTTATTTCAGCAACTTGCAATTTATATGCGCTCAATAGAATTGTTGCTGTACAAGAGTGCGACACAAGTAAAGTTTAATAGTAGTACAATCGTTAGGTTCATCATTCGTCGAATGGTTGATCAGTTAAACAATTTATCAACTATTCAACTTCTCTGCCAAATCAAGCCCATTTTCTTTTGCAGTACACTGCGCAATGTCATAACCTGCATCAGCGTGTCGTATCACTCCCATCCCCGGATCGTTGCGCAATACGCGTTTTAATCTTGCTGCTGCATCATCAGTTCCATCTGCAACGATCACCATTCCCGCATGAATGCTATAACCCATCCCTACACCGCCACCGTGATGAAGGCTCACCCAACTTGCACCGCCTGCAGTGTTCACGAGTGCATTCAACAAAGGCCAGTCTGCAACAGCATCGCTGCCATCGAGCATTGCTTCAGTTTCTCTGTTGGGAGATGCAACAGATCCCGTATCGAGATGATCGCGGCCAATAACGATCGGCGCTTTTACTTTTCCCGTTCGCACGAGTTCGTTGAATGCGAGGCCGGCTTTTTCACGCTCGCCTTGCCCGAGCCAGCATATACGTGCAGGCAATCCCTGGAATGCAATTTTTTCTTTAGCCAATTTCAGCCAGCGTTGTAATGATGCATTTTGCGGAAACATATTTGCGATGAGTTCATCAGTAACTGCAATATCATTTGGATCTCCACTGAGTGCAGCCCAACGGAACGGGCCTTTTCCTTCGCAGAATAACGGCCTTATATATGCGGGAACGAAACCGGGGAATGCGAAACAACGCCCCCTGCCCCCTGAAGGGGGAGTTGAAAGCTCACTACTATTTTTAGTTTCATATTCCTGCGCACGTGCACGGATGTTATTTCCATAATCAAAAGTGATGGCGCCTTTGTCCATCAGTTGCACCATCAGTTGTACATGACGGTACATGGAGCGATAAGCATAATCAATATATTGCTGCGGATTTGTTTCTCGTAAAACTTTTGCCTGCTGATATGAAATTTCATGTGGCCAGTAACCAATAAGCGGATCATGTGCGGAAGTCTGATCCGTTAATGTATCGGGAATAATATTTCTTTGCGATAATCTTTCCAGTAAATGAACGGCATTACAAAGCACTCCAATACTTTTTGCAATTCCTTGTGCCTTGTACTCTTGTGCCTTGTCTATTGCTTCATCAATATCCAAAAATTTTTCATCGAGGTATTTTGTATCTATGCGCTTATCAATGCGCCACTCTTCTACTTCTGCAATTAATGCAACACCTTCATTCATTGTTATTGCAAGTGGTTGTGCGCCACCCATGCCACCGAGACCGGCGGTGACATTTAAAGTTCCTTTCAAAGAGCCACCGAAATGTTTGTTCGCTGCTGCTGCATAGGTTTCATAGGTTCCCTGCACAATTCCTTGTGAGCCGATATAGATCCAGGATCCGGCGGTCATTTGACCGTACATCATCAGCCCTTTTTTTTCCAGCTCATCAAAATGTTCCCATGTTGCCCATTTAGGAACGAGTTGCGAATTGCTAATGAGCACACGTGGCGCATCTTTATGTGTTTTTAAAATGCCCACAGGCTTGCCGCTTTGTATCAGCAAGCTTTCGTCATTCGCTAAAATTTTTAATGCTTTGATGATATTATCCAGCGCTTCAAAATTGCGTGCTGCTTTTCCGCGTCCGCCATACACGATTAATTCATCAGGACGCTCTGCTACTTCAGGATTGAGATTATTGAGCAACATACGCAATGCTGCTTCCTGTATCCAACCTTTACAATTTAATGTGGTACCGGTGGGCGTTTTGTATTTGACGGGATCATAGTGCTGGGTAATCGTATTCATTGTCTTTTATTTTTTTCTTGCAACGACATAGCGCCATTGCGTGATATTATAATTCAAAATCAGTATAAATTCCATTCAATTCAGCATTACGAGAAGAGGCGAATTGATTTACATTTTCCACAAAACTGAAATCACTGATAATGTTTTTTATTTTGATGATATCATCGGCAAATATCCTGTCTTCTTCAGCAAAACCTACAAATTCACGTACATGGTCATGTGCAAATTCAAGAATAGCGCTGCTTTTTAATGGCCGACGGAATTCAATAGCCTGACAGGCACTCAGCAATTCAATTGCCAAAATATTTTCCAGGTTGTCAAGTACACGGTTTGTTTTCCTGGCGCTGATACTGCCCATGCTCACATGGTCTTCCTGTCCCAGTGAAGTTGGGATACTGTCTGCACTTGCCGGGAAACATAACGTTTTGTTTTCCGTAACCAATGCAGCAGTTGTGTATTGCGGTATCATAAAGCCGCTGTTCAACCCAACGTTCTTCATTAATAGTAATGGCAAGCCCCATTTGCCTTCCAATAAAAGATAACAACGGCGATCGGAAATATTGCCTATTTCAGCCGCTGCAAAGCAGGCATAATCCAACGGCAATGCCAATGGCTGACCATGAAAATTGCCTCCGCTGATGGTATCATGCTCACCTAAAATAATCGGGTTATCGGTAACAGCATTCAATTCAATTTCTGTCAGCTCTTTCAAATGTAGCCACGCATTACGGCTGGCGCCATGCACCTGCGGCATACAACGCAAAGAATAAGGATCCTGCACCCTTCCGCAATCAATATGGCTTCGCATAATATCGCTATCGGTGAGGAGTATGCGTAAACGTTGAGCCACCAGTTTGCTTCCATCATAAGGACGAAGCTGATGAAGGCGTTCATCAAAAGGCGCTTTGGTTCCTGTGAGTGCCTCCAAGCTCATAGCACCGATAATATCCGCAGCTTCGAGACAATTGTGCATACGCTGCACAGCCTTTACTGCATAAGACAAAATAAATTGGGTACCGTTGATCAATGCCAGCCCTTCTTTGGGACCGAGTTGAATGGCTGGCAGGTTGAATTGTTGAAGAGCTTCCTGTGTTTTGTATCTTTTACCTTTATGAAAAACTTCTCCTAATCCAATTAATGGCAAAAACAAATGCGCCAGCGGAGCAAGATCGCCGGAGGCGCCGACCGATCCTTTTTCAGGGACAACAGGAATAACATTGTTTTCAATATGCCATAAAATTCTTTCCAGTGTTTTTAACTGTACGCCCGAATATCCTTGCGCCAATGCATGTACTTTAGTGATGAGCATGATCTTTGCTACTTCAGTTGGAATTGCATCCCCTACGCCTACACTATGGCTTTGCAAAATTTTATGTTGTAATGTAACGGTATCTTCTTCGGAGATTTTTGTGTTGGCAAGAATACCGAAGCCGGTATTCACGCCGTAAACAGTTGTATTATGCTCAACAATCTGCTGAATGTAATGCTGGCTGGTATTTATTTTTTTGATTGCATCAGCATCAAGAACGCCTTTCAAAATTCCTTTTGATAAAGCGATGGTTTTTGCAATCGTTAACTGTTCAATCCCGTAATTGAATATGTCACTCATTCAATAAATTATTCTGCCCAAATGTAAGTATTAAGAATCTTTCGGTATAAGAAAGGATAAAATGAAATCCGGCAAAAGAAAGAAGGTTATAATATAAAAAGCCATCCTGAGATCAGGACGGCCTCTAACGATTGCTTGCCATATGAAAAAACTTATTTCTTAACAGCTGAATCTACTTTCTTAATAGCAGTATCAACCTTGGCTTTTGCTGAATCAACAGCAGCTTTAACTGTGTCAGCTGCAGCTTTAACTGTAGAATCTACAGCCTTAACAGCTGAGTCCGCTTTTGCTTCTGTGTTAGAACCACCGCTGCAAGCAGCAAATGAACCGATAGCTAATACTAATAAGAACTTTTTCATGTAATCTGAATTTTTTGTTAATGAATGGTTTCCAATTAATACTGTTCCAAAAAGAAAGTAACCCTAAGAAAATAAAAAAAAATGAATATTTTTTTTTATAATACATTATAAGTTGCTTATAAATAAAAAGCTATCGCTATATGAAATTTTTACTGCTATTTTGGGTTACTAATCTTTAATTTCGGTATTAAATATAGTCTCAACGTGAAGACCGACAGAAACGAACAGTTTTTATTAAAAGGACTGGCTGAGAACAACAGGAAGGTTATTGAAACCATCTATAAGGAAAATTATAAAATGGTTCAAACACTGATAACAGGCAACAATGGTTCTGTGGAAGATGCCAAAGATATCTTCCAGGAAAGTATGATTGTGCTTTATGAAAAAGTAAGATCGGGTTCATTTGAACTGAATTGCCAAATCAAAACCTATTTGTATTCAGTCTGCAGGCGCTTGTGGTTAAAACGGTTAAGCCAGGCCCAACGTAATTCACCTGAAATTGAAAATATTGAAGAAACTGTTCCTGTTGAAGAAGACCTGGATATGCATGGACGTCGTGATGCCGATTTTCACATCATGGAAAAAGCAATGATGAGCCTCGGGGAACCTTGTAAAAGTCTTTTGGAAGCTTACTATATCCAAAAAAAAAACATGGTTGAGATAGCAGACAGTTTTGGTTATACCAATGCAGATAATGCCAAAAACCAGAAGTACAAATGCCTGATGAGATTAAAAAAATTATTCTTCGACCAATATAAAAACAGAGATTAATGGAAGAAATGAATATGTTAGATGCAATTGAAAGATATATCAGGGGTGAGATGCTGCCTGAAGAGAGGGTGTTTTTTGAAAATTTACGTAAAACCAACCCGGGCGTTGATCAGATGGTCGCGGAGCATACAAATTTCCTGAACCAGATGAACAAGTTTGGGCAAAGAAAAAATTTAAGATTCTCCCTAAATGAAATACACAAAAAACTTTTTGAATCAGGGGGTTGGGAAGAAGAAAAGCAAGGTAAGGTAATAAGGCTGTGGAACAAATATAAACGGGTAATAGCAGTAGCTGCGTCAATTGCAGGTATAACTGCATTAGGCATCAGCGGACTCATTTCCTATGTATCCCCTAAAAACAATAACAAGTATGATAAATATGTAGAATTGTTGAGTACAAAAATGATCGTGCTTGATAAAAAAATTAATGACCTCAAGGCAAAATCTCCGGAAACCCCAATGAAATTTGGAGGAACAGGTTTTTTGGTTGACGGCAAAGGATATATGATTACCAATGCGCATGTTGTTGAAAATGCAAAGGCCGTTGTAGTACAGAATAATAAAGGGGATGAATTTAAAGCAAAGATTTTGCAAATTGATGCCCTGTCAGACCTGGCTGTTCTTAAAATAGATGATGCAGATTTTAAGCCAATCGGAGCTGTACCTTACAGTATCAGCAAAACAGGTTCCGATCTCGGTGAACAAATCTTCACTTTAGGCTATCCGCGTGATGAAATAGTGTACGGCGAAGGCTATATGAGTGCAAAGACCGGTTATGAAGGCGATTCATTAGCCTGTCAGATTGCTGTAGCAGCAAACCCCGGAAACAGCGGTGGCCCTGTATTAAACAAAAATGGCGAAATTGTTGGCGTGCTTAGTGCCAGGCAAATACAGGCACAAGGTGTGGTTTTCGCCATAAAATCAAAAAATATTTTTAAAACATTGGATTCCTTGAAAACGGATACCAGTTATGCAAACCTCAGGTTGCCTTTGACAACGCAACTAAAAGGAATGGACCGCGTGCAGCAGATTAAAAAAATTGAAGATTATATTTTCCTGGTAAAAAGCTATTGATTAAAATTAATTACGGCCCTCGTCAATATAAAATAAAAGCTATCAATGCTGATAGCTTTTATTTTATATACTATTCGCGTCTGGCTTAAACTCTTTACTGACTTTCTATCATTATATATATTACCAAAGCTTTTCAGGGTACACTCCATCCGCTATTAGTTTGTTCAGGCTTTTTTGAACCTCAGGCGCATCTTCTTTATAAGTTACGCCAAACCACTGTGCCGAGGTTGGAATTACTTCAATTGAACCTAATCCTTCTTTTATAAAACGGTCACCAATAATGGGAATAAAGAATTCTGCTTTAGGGTTTGAGAGGTTTTCAGATAAAAATTCCCGGAAAATTTTTTCTGTAAATACAAACATCGACGAGTGAAAGCACCAGAAATTCATCGAAACTTTTGAATCGGATGGTACTTCAAATTTTTTATCTCCGTCTTCATAAGTGATCTTTCCATCCTGATCTTTATAAATCTTTACCCGTTCTGCAATTGAAACAAGATTGTTATCAGCATTCACTTCACAAACGCCACGACTTACAGATCCATTTTCTGAAAGTGTTTTAATCAATTCATACCCGATTATAGAATATAGTTTAGGGCTGCACTTTGTATTAAGAAAACTATCAGCTTTTTTAAATGCATCCCGACCATAAAAATCATCAGCATTGATTACAGCAAAAGGTTCATGAATAGCATCTTTGGCGCAAAGCACGGCATGAGCAGTTCCCCATGGCTTTGTTCTTTCTGCCGGTACTTTGTGATTACCAATGAAAGAATTAAGGTCCTGGTAAACATATTCCGTTTTTATTTTTCCCTTTAATTTTGGTTCGAAAATTGCTTTAAAATTATCCGCAAAATCCTTCCTGATGACAAATACGACTTTAGTAAATCCGGCTTCGATTGCATCATAAATAGAATAATCCATAATCGTTTCTCCCGAAGGACCGAAACCCTGAACCTGTTTCATGCTTCCGTATCTTGAAGCCATTCCGGCTGCCAATATTAAAAGTGTTGAACCCATTGTTAATGAACTTTAATTTTCGCCACGAAAATATAAAAATAAGGTGAACAGAAAATGATGAATTTAAACGCTGTAACTATTGATTCATTGCATTTGGAGGGGCAGTCTGGCAAAAATATCCTGGTTGATGTGTTAAGACTGGATAAAACTCACCGCGTAATTTCAGGAAACAAATGGTTCAAACTAAAATATTACCTGGAACAAGCCTTAACAGAAAAGAGTGCGGGCATAATCACTTTTGGCGGCACATATTCCAATCATATTGTTGCCACTGCCTGTGCTGCAAAAACACACAACCTGAAATGCATAGGCTTTATCAGAGGAGAAAAACCAGCAACTTTATCCCATACGCTGAGACACGCTGAAGAATACCATATGCAGCTTGAATTTCTGAGCCGCACTGAATACAAAACAAAGAATGAAGAAGATTTTTTACAGCAGATAAAAATCAAATTTCCAGGGTTTTTTGTTGTGCCCGAAGGTGGCGCAGGCGCAGCAGGCATTAAGGGAAGCAGCGAAATATTCGATGTTATCGATTATACCAAATACTCTCATTTTATTTGCGCAGTTGGCACCGGAACCACATTCGCGGGCATTGCAAACCGTTTAATAGCCGGTCAGTCTTTAACCGGAATTTGTGTATTGAAGGGAATGCATAATATCCTGAACGAAATAAAGCCATTCATCCAGCTAACTGATATATCGATAAGAGCAGAAATAAATCATGACTATCATTTTGAAGGCTATGCAAAAAAAAATCAAAAGTTGGTACAATTTATGAACTCATTTTTCAAATACACTCAAATTCCGAGCGACTTTGTTTATACCGGGAAATTATTCTATGCAACCTGGGATCTTCTGAAAAAAAATCATTTCCCACCAGGAAGCAAATTATTGATTATTCACAGCGGTGGCCTCCAGGGCAATCAATCACTGCCTGAAGGGTTGTTATGCTACTAAAAGGATATACATGTCCGTGATATGGCGGGTTCGCAGGCAATCTTTAAAGCAGGTAAAACTATATTTGCGTTAAAACAAGTTGAAAAAAGATTCGTTAATGTAATATGGTCAGAAATTTGGCTTTATCAGCATTGGGTTTAATACTCTGCTTTACCGTTGCAGCACAGGAAACACTTCCCGGGTTTTCAGCTTCATTGAAACCAAATGGCAAAATAATCATAAGCTGGCGCAACAATTATACAGTTGTAACGCAAATCAGCATTCAACGGTCAAATGACAGCCTTAAGAATTTTACCACTTTATTGAGTGTTCCTGATCCTTCTGTTTCGGAAAATGGTTTTGTGGATTCCAAAGCCCCTAATAAAAATATGTTTTACCGCTTGTTCATTGTACTTGAAAATGGTAAATATCTTTTCACAAAATCAAAAAAAGCAATAGCCGACGCGCCTGTTGCTGAAGAAAAAATTATTGAAGAACCTGATGATAATTTATCCAAGGCAGAAAAATCAAGGCTAAGCTATCTTCAAAAAAACAATAACATTTCGTCTGTAAATGCACCTGATAAAATCGGCAACGCGCCGGCTATCAAACTCAATAAAATATTTTTCCTAAAAAAACAAGACACATTAATAGGCCAGCTTTTTGAAAATTCAATGCGGAAATTCAGGGATTCCATTCTGCACAAAACGAAAGACACGTTGGTATTCAGGGAAGGTGACACAGTATGGATAAAACCCTTTGTTCCGAAAGAAGTATATAAGGTATCATCGTTTGTATTTTCCAATAAAGACGGCAATATTATGATTGTATTACCAGAGGCCGGAAAGAAAAAATACGGCGTCCGGTTTTTAGAGGCAGACGCAACCGAATTATTTGAAATAAAGGATATCAAAGAACCCACTTTAATTGTAGACAAAACCAATTTCATTCATTCAGGATGGTTTCGCTTCGAACTCTATGAAGACGGAAAGCTAAAAGAAAAAAACAAGCTGTTTATTCCGAAAGAGTTCTGAACAAGGTTCTGAGTTACGAGTTGACAGCGGAGAGTTTTGATCCATAACGATGAACTACCGGATCATGATTATTGACCATTTCACAGTCAAAAGTTTTTTCAAAATTGCTTTTCAGTTTTTCTTTCAGTTCTTCCACTGCTATTTTTCGTCCTAATTCTTTTTCCATTGAAGTAACCTGCTTATTTTGAATACCACAAGGAATAATATAATTAAAATAAGAAAGATCGGTATTGACATTCAGGGCAAAACCATGCATCGTTACCCATCTGCTGGAACGAACACCCATAGCACAAATTTTTCGTTCTTTTCCAGGTATGCCAGCCTCAATCCAAACACCCGTTTCGCCTGCAGACCTTACTCCTTTTATGCCATAACCTGCAAGTGTTGATATTATTACTTCTTCCAGGCCCCTCATATACCTTCCTATATCTTTGAAAAAATTTTCAAGATCAAGAATAGGATAACCCACAATTTGCCCCGGTCCGTGAAATGTAATATCTCCCCCCCTGTTCGTATTATAAAATTCAATCGACCTGGCGGTCATTTCTTCAGCACTGATCAGAACATTCTCCGGGTGTCCGCTTTTACCCAACGTATATACCGGAGGATGTTCAACAAACAATAAATAATTTGTTGTTTGCGGCTTAATACCCGCATCCGCATTGCCGCAAGGCAAAAATAATGACTGCTGGTCTTCACGATATTTGCCGAAAGCTGCAGATTTCACCTTCAGGTTCTCCTGGAGCAGCACTTCCTGCAAGTCCCATGCCTGTTTGTAAGGCATCAGTCCAAGGTCTTCAAAAAAAATTTTTTGCTTATGCATAATGTAAAACCACAAAGCTAACGACTATTATCTTTATTTCATACTAATCTCCATGCACACAACTATCGTATTTTTGCCAAAACAAATACATGCCTAAGCAAAAAGAAGAAAACATCGAAGAGGTGCAGGAAGCTTCAGACGAACTTTATGAACGCATGAGCATAAAAGTAGACAGGGGACAGGAGCCAATGCGTATTGATAAATTTTTGGTACAGCGGATTGAAAATGCCAGCCGAAATAAAATACAACAGGCTATTGAAGCCGGAAGAGTACTCGTAAATAGCAAAGCTGTGCATTCAAACCAAAAAATAAAACCACAGGATGAAATAGTCGTTTATTCTGACAAGGAAATCCCCGGGGAAAGAATCATCCCGGAAAGAATGGAGCTGGATATTTTTTACGAAGATGCAGATGTGCTGATTATAAACAAACCTGCAGGGTTGGTGGTGCATCCCGCGAGTGGCAATTATTCAGGAACATTAATCAATGGCGTTGCTTATTATCTTCAACAAAAAAATTCATCTATCAATGAAGAAACCCTTCCACGTTTTGGCCTCGTTCACCGTATTGATAAAAATACCAGTGGGTTGATGGTACTTGCCAAAACCGAAAAAGCAGTAACCAGCCTGGCAAAGCAGTTTTTTGACCATACCGTGAAACGTCAGTATGTAGCATTAGTATGGGGAGACATGGCCAATGATTCAGGAACAATCATTGCGCATGTAGGCAGGCACCAGCGATTCAGGAAATTATTTGACGCTTACCCCGAAGGGGAACACGGCAAAGAAGCCATTACGCATTATAAAGTGCTGGAACGTTTCGGTTACACATCACTGTTACAATGCGAACTGGAAACCGGCCGAACACACCAGATCCGGGTCCATATGCAGCATATCGGTCACCCTTTGTTCAACGATGAAACTTACGGAGGCGATAAAATTGTAAAAGGCACTGTCTTTAGCAAATACAAGCAATTTGTGGAAAATTGTTTTGAAATATGCCCTCGGCATGCACTGCATGCAAAAACGATCGGCTTTGTTCACCCTTCCTCTGGTAAAGAAATGCTGTTTGAAAGCGAGTTACCGGATGATATGAGGATGTTGATTGAGAAATGGAGGGGCTATGTAACGAAAAAGTCAGTTAACTGAATTTACTTTTCTAATTTATCCAGGAATAACTCGAGTCCCTTTCTTTTTCTATAATCAATAAAATAACTGATGTGTTCAGTGTAATATTCATAAAGATTGAATAAAGGATATTTTATTTCTTTCAACAAAGAATCCAGGTTTCGCAACCCGGCTTTATTGGCTTTATTAAATTCTTCCACAAAATCCTGATCTATTTTTTTATTACTGATCCATGCGGCGAAAACAAAAGGCAAACCAGTCAGATCTTTCCATGCTTCGCCGAAATCATAAATGTACTTTGACTGCTTTCTCTGTTCCAGCGCTCTGTCGCCTATTACCAGGCCTGCCGTATTGCCAATGATATGCTCACGGAAATCTTCTTTTGCATCTTCCAACACAGGATTAACCTTCCAGTATTCTCTTAACAATATTTTCGCCAACTGAACAGATGTACGGCTCTGGTAATCCAATAACACTTTTTTAACTTGTCCAACAGGCACATCACTAAACAGACAAACTGATGCAACAGCGCCCTCGCTGCCGATACAATAATCAGTATTAATATAATATTCTTTCAGCTTGGGAATAATTGCTACAGGAACAAGCCCTATGTCAATCTCGTCATTCAACAACATGCTAGCAATACGTGATGGATAGTCAATCTGTAAATCAATCTTGTCAACGATAGCGGAATGCTCAATTCCATATAGCAGAGGCTTTGTATTCAGATAACTTACTGCACCTACCCTTATTTTTCTGTCCAATTCGTTTGTTTTAATTTTGGCGCAAAGTTAGGTGCACGGAATTTAAGTTCAATCTTTATTAAAAACTTATGGAATTAAATACACTCACGGCCATTTCTCCGATTGACGGGCGTTATCATAAACAACTGCATTTCCTTGATGAATATTTTTCAGAATTTGCATTGATCAAATATCGCTTGCTGGTGGAAGTAGAATATTTTCTTTTTCTCAATGATAAAAAAATATTCCTTCTTCCTGCCGCCGTCCGAAAAGACATAAAGTCTGTTGCCGAAAATTTCAGCCTGGAAAATGCTGCTGAAATAAAAAAAATAGAAAGTATAACCAACCATGATGTGAAAGCCGTTGAATACTTTTTGAAGAAAAAATTAGATGATGCTAAAGCTGGCGATATTAAAGAATGGGTGCATTTCGGATTAACATCACAGGATATTAATAATACATCGATTCCTTTGTTGTGGAAGCATGCAGTGGAAATGGAATACCTTCCGTCGCTACTTAACCTGAATCGTGAGTTAAAACTGCTCGCCGGCGAATGGATGAATGTACCCATGCTTGCCAGAACCCATGGACAGCCGGCATCTCCCACTATTCTCGGGAAGGAAATAATGGTATTTGTGGAAAGAATAGAAAACCAGGTTGACCAATTGATAACCATTCCCTTTTCCGCAAAATTCGGAGGTGCGACAGGGAACCTGAATGCTCATCAAATTGCTTTTCCGGGAAAGCACTGGGTGAAACTGGCAAATGAATTTGTTGAAGGGACTCTCGGATTACAACGGCAGCAATATACTACCCAAATTGAGCATTACGATAACCTCGCTGCTTTTTTTGACGTGATGAAAAGGATCAATAACATACTAATTGATTTCTGCAGGGATGTATGGACATACATTTCAATGGATTATTTCAAACAAAGGATCAAAAAAGGTGAGGTGGGCTCTTCAGCGATGCCACACAAAGTAAACCCTATCGATTTTGAAAATGCGGAGGGGAATCTGGGAATGGCTAATGCTTTGTTTGAACATTTTTCCGCAAAGCTTCCTGTGTCTAGGTTACAAAGGGACCTGACGGACTCTACTGTTTTGCGCAACATCGGTGTGCCATTCTCCCACACAATATTATCTCTGAAATCGATCGAAAAAGGAATCGGGAAACTGGTATTGAATCAAAATAAAATTAATGAAGACCTCGAAAAGAACTGGGCTGTTGTTGCGGAAGCTATACAGACAGTTTTACGTCGTGAAAATTATCCTGAACCTTATGAAGCATTGAAAGAATTAACCAGGGGCAATTCAGAAATTACCAGGCAATCTATTCATCATTTTATTGATGGCTTAAAAGTTTCAACCTCTGTTAAAAAAGAATTGAAAAAAATTACTCCCCAAAATTATACAGGGGTGCCGTTAAAGTTTGAATGATCTTTTTTAAATAACTGCTTTTTTCCACCAAAGCATTTTTTCTTTCCTGCAGAAGTTTTCAAAATGGTTCTTTTGAAGAACTTTAATAGATGCGTTATTTTCCTCATCCGTTTCTGCCAGGATGCAATTAACATCAGACCGATTTCGTGCCCACCTGATTATTCCACCAACAGCTTCCGTCATAATACCTTTCCGGCGATACCCAAAAAAAGTACCGTACCCGATTTCAACCTCTCCGTTTTCATTAGGCCCCCCTTTAAAGCCCAGTTCCGCTACCACATTGCGGGAAGATTTTTCTACCACTATCCAAAATGTGTAATATAAGTAATTGTCCTTATCGGCCTTCTTCATTTCAGGGATAATAAGATATTCAGTACGATCCCGTATGCGGGGCGGGGTTATTCTAACGGTGTGGGATATTCGTAATTCTTTATCCAGTTTCCGGCTGTTTTGCATATATAATCTTAACTGGCGACAATCCAATGGAATAATAATCAGCCGGTCTGTTTCAACCATGATTTAATATATTATAATACAAAAATAAATGGAAAGCAAATCGCAACGCCATTAACAGGCTTACGAAACTTGCAGTTCCTGGCTATTTGTGTATCTCACTCGTAAAATGAAATTCAATATCGGGATTATTATTCCTTTCAGTATTCAGGAACCACTCGCTTTGCGCAAGGTAAACCAAGTGACCGTCCTTGTCGTTAGCAATATTGGCATGTTTAAAGCGAACAAAATCTTCCAGTTTTTTAGGATCATTACTCGTTAGCCAGCAGGCTTTATAGAAAGGCAAACTATTAAACTGGACAGATGCACTGTACTCGTGCAGCAACCGGTATTGTATTACTTCAAACTGCAGTTCTCCAACACACCCTATGATTTTTTTATTGCCACCAAACTGTGTAAAAAGCTGCGCCACTCCTTCATCGGTTAGTTGCAGCAGTCCTTTTTCGAGCTGCTTGGATTTCATCGGGTCTCTATTCACAACCTCCTTAAATATTTCCGGTGAGAAAGAGGGTATGCCGGTGAAATAAAAATCTTCCCCTTCGGTAAGTGTATCGCCAATCTTGAAATTCCCTGTGTCGAATAATCCTACCACATCGCCCGGATAAGCTTCTTCAATAACGTCCTTGTCCCTTGCCAGAAAAGTGTACGGGTTACTGAATCGCACATCCTTGTTTAGCCGAACATGATGAAAATATTTATTGCGCTCGAATTTACCACTGCACACCCGGAAAAAGGCAATACGGTCCCGGTGTTTGGGATCGAGGTTGGCATGGATTTTAAAAACAAACCCACTTAATTTTTCTTCATCCGGGCAAACCTCCCGTACCGAGGTTGCCCTGCATTGCGGTATGGGAGCAATTTTAATAAACGTATCCAGCATTTCTTTTACACCGAAATTATTAATGGCACTGCCAAAAAAAACAGGGGCCACTTTTCCTGACAGGTAATTATCTGCATTTAGTTTTCCATGCACGCCATCAACAAGCTCTACATCTTCCCTGAGAATTGCAGCATCCCGTTCGCCTAATTTATCATCAAGCAATGCACTGCTGAGGTCATTAATCTTCACCACATCTTCATCGGCAGCTTTTGTATTAGCAGTGAAGAGAACCAGGTTTTTGTCATCCAGGTTATACACTCCTTTAAAATCCTTGCCGCTGTTTATAGGCCAGGTCATCGGGTGTAAATGAATGTTCAATTCTTTTTCAATTTCTTCCAGCAGGTCAAAGCGGTTTTTACCATCACGGTCCATTTTATTTACGAACACAATTACCGGCGTATCACGCATCCGGCACACTTCCATTAACCTGCGTGTTTGCGCTTCCACACCGTTTACACTATCAATAACAAGGATTACACTATCTACTGCGGTTAGTGTCCGATAGGTATCTTCAGCAAAATCTTTGTGGCCGGGCGTATCAAGAAGGTTAATCAAAATGTTTTTGTATTCAAAACTCATCACTGATGTAGCCACTGAAATACCACGCTGTCTTTCGATTTCCATAAAATCACTGGTGGCGTATTTCTTTATTTTATTACTCTTCACCGCCCCCGCAGTCTGAATGGCTCCGCCAAACAATAAAAATTTTTCGGTAAGGGTCGTCTTCCCTGCATCGGGGTGCGAGATAATCGCAAAGGTCCTTCGCTTATTAATTTCGTTCGTGTACTTCATGATTTTCGAGCCGCAAAGTTAAGCATTAACCAGCGAGCAATATATACTTTTTTAGACCTCATCGATAAGGCTTTTCAGCAAAAATGATCTTCAATATGATTTTTCAACTTAACAACAAAACACCTGAAAGAAAATCATTTATTCAGACATTACATGCAGCAAGAATACCTGACTATAGTTCCAACAGGGGTAAAGGCTGTTTATAGGAAAGGCCTCGCAAAAAATTAATTTTGAGTGCCATTGCAAAGATTTAATTATTTTCAGAAAATGAATCCGCAAACATCCATTACGGAAGAAACACGCTACCGCCATGCCAAGAAAATGCGGCGGAAGAAAATTTTTTCTATCCGTGCGGCAAAAGATGTGATGTTTCTGACAGCTGGTATTTTCTCCGCAGGGTTTGGTCTTGAAAGTTTTTTATTACCTAATAAATTTACCGACGGTGGAGTTACGGGTATTTCCTTGTTATTATCGGAAACAACCGGGGGATCTCTCTCATTATTTATTATTGTAGTCAACATACCCTTCGTCTTTCTCGGTTATAAACAAATGGGAAAATGGTTCGCATTAAAAACAATTTTTGCTATTTGCGGATTAGCTGCATGCATTGCATTTATACATTATCCTGTTATTACTTCTGACAAATTGCTGGTCGCAGTATTTGGCGGTTTTTTTCTAGGTGCGGGGATTGGTCTTGCAGTAAGAGGAGGAGGCGTGCTTGACGGCACTGAAATTCTGGCTATTTATATCAGCAAGAAAACAAGTTTGTCAGTAGGGGATACCATACTTGTTTTTAATATTATCATTTTTTCAGTAGCGGCATATATTCTTTCGATCGAAACCGCACTATACTCAATACTTACTTATTTCGCCGCATCAAGGACGCTTGATTTTTTTATAGAAGGCATTGAAGAGTATATCGGCGTAACTATTGTATCACCTAAATCTGAGGAGATATACGATATGGTTACACGAAAACTGGGAAGGGGTATTACAGTGTATAAAGGTAAAAGGGGCTACGGGAAGAAAGGACATGCGCCTGAAATGAATATTCTTTTTACGGTGATCACCAGACTGGAAATATCAAGGCTACGCACAGAAGTAGATGCAATAGACCCACATGCGTTTGTGATTACACATAGCATCAAAGAAACCCGTGGTGGCATGATCAAAAAAAGGCCGCTTGCACATTGAAAAAACTTAGTTTTTAACTGGCTCGAAGGAGTTTTATTTTCACCGATAAAACCCATAATTGAAACACAATAAGCTACAAGCCATACACAACCGCTTCATAGGGCCGCAGTTCCGTAGTATTAGAAGCCTCCCCATAATTATCAATCAATGTTTTCGCATGGCTGATCCCCGTTCCAATATTAGCCCTGGCCGAATTGTTTGTAAAATTCAGCATTACCAGAATTTTTTTCCCATTCAACTCTCTCGTGTAGGCATACACGTTAGGATTATCTTTATCCAGCAATTGATATTTCCCGTAAACCAGAACAAGGTTTTCCTTCCTTAGTTTTATCATTTTTCTGAAATAATTCAAGCAACTGTTTGTGTCATTTTCTTGGGCAGCCTCATTTATTATTTTGTAATTCGGGTTTACAGCAATCCATGGCTTGCCCGTAGTGAAACCAGCGTTGATGCTGCTATCCCATTGAAATGGCGTTCTTCCGTTATCACGGCAACTAAATTGCATTTCCTTTAAAAGACCTGCTATATTACCCCCGGTATTTTTCACATGCATGTATTCGTTCAGTGAGGCCTTATCACGATAATCTTCAATTTTTGAAAATCCCGCATTGGTCATTCCTAATTCATCGCCATTATAACAATATGGCGTGCCCCGCATCGTCATTAAAAAAGTGGCAAGCATTTTTGAAGACAGTTCACGAAATGCAGGGCTGTCGTTCCCAAACCTGGTCACTAATCTCGCCTGGTCATGGTTAGCTAAAAAAATGGAAAGCCACCCGTCATCAGCAAATGCACTGTCCCAGCGGGTGAATACTTCTTTAAAATGTAACAGCTTATAGCCGTTTGATTTGGCGATATCCACTCCATCAAATGCGTATGCCATATTCAATTCCTTTCGATCTGAATCAACCAGGTCATGGGCATCCTGAAAAGAATTACCTGCACCTTCTGCTACACTCATCACATCATACTTACTGAATACTTCTTTATTCATCTCCCGGAGGTAATCGTGAAGATGTGGGCCCATGGCATAATATTTAACGAAATTCCTGTCGAGGTCGTTTGGAAATTCAGGGAATGCAGTGTCTTTTGCCGCAAACTGAAATGCATCCAGCCTGAAACCGTCAATGCCTTTATCTGCCCAAAACTTCATAATATCAAAAACTTCTTTTCGTACTTGCGGGTTTTCCCAGTTCAGGTCCGGCTGTTTACGTGAAAAATAATGCAGGTAATAAGCATTTGTCGGCGTATCATATTTCCAGGCATCATGATTAATATCAAACAAACTATATCGGTGTGGCGGTATGCCTTTCTCCGCATTCCACCAATGATAATAATTGCGGTAGGGGCTGCTTCTCGAACCCCGGCTTTGCCTGAACCATTCATGTTCATCGCTGGAATGATTCACTACCAGGTCCATGACCAGCCTTATTCCACGTTTATGCATACCTGAAATCAGGCGGTCAAAATCTTCCATAGTCCCAAAGTCACTCATGATATTACGGTAATCACTGATATCATATCCATTATCGTCATTCGGGGACGAATATATCGGGTTAAGCCATACCACATCAACACCCAAACTCTTAATATAATCCAGTTTGGAAATAATTCCTTTCAAATCTCCTATTCCATCGCCATTTGCATCTTTGAAACTACGCGGATAAACCTGGTACACTACAGCCTCTTTCCACCATTTTCTTCCGGAGACGGCTATGCTGTCTTTTGGGTTATTATTTTTTTCATTTGTTAACGGGTACTGACATGAAAAGTACATCAGTGATAAAAAAAACATCAAAATAAGCTGCCTGCAGCAAAGGTCGTTCATAAACGAAAATTTATTGAAGTTCACTATAATAAATATACATACAAAAGCCAGCTTAAAGTTTTTATGTTTGCTTTTTGATTTTGCGTTGCCCTAAGTTTTCTGTTGCAAGAACCGGAGTGATTTCTGCTGCAGATTGCAGACCAATATCGACTTTCCCTGCAAATCTTTATCACGGATTTTACGCTCAAAACCAGCTAAATTTGCATCCCGAAAAGGTTATTTGTAATGAGTGACATAAAACAACAACTGGAGAAAATCGCCACGCAACTCGATGGTGAATTTTATTTTGACAATGCAATGCGTACGCTTTATGCAACCGATGCATCTGCTTATCGTGAAATGCCCCTTGCCGTGGCCATTCCCAAGTCAGCAGACGACATTAAAAAACTTATCGCATTTGCACATGCCCAAAAAGCCTCACTCATTCCTCGGACTGCCGGAACCTCGCTCGCCGGGCAAGTAGTAGGTAATGGCATTGTGGTTGATGTGTCAAAATATTTCACCCAAATTCTTGAGTTTAATAAAGATGAAAAATGGGTGCGTGTGCAGCCTGGTGTTATCCGTGATGAATTAAACATGTTCCTGAAACCGTATGGGTTTTTATTCGGCCCGGAAACATCTACCGCAAACCGCGCCATGATCGGCGGAATGGTGGGCAATAATTCCTGTGGCAGCAATTCAATTATTTACAGAAGCACAAGGGAACATTTGCTTGAAGTAAAAGCAATATTGAGTGACGGCAATGAAGCGGAATTCAAAACAGTAAGCATTGATGAGTTTCACCGAAAATGCGAAGGCAATAATTTAGAAGCTGCTGTTTACAAAAATATCCGCAGCCTGCTCAGCGATTATGATAACCAAAATGAAATAAGAAAAGAATATCCAAAAAAATCAGTTGAACGCAGGAACACCGGTTATGCAATCGACGCACTTCTTGAAACAGCCCCTTTTACCGCAGGAGAAAAGGATTTCAATTTTTGTAAACTTATTGCAGGGTCAGAAGGCACGCTTGCTTTTATTACTGAAATAAAATTAAACATAGTTCCGCTTCCTCCGAAGGAAGTGGGTTTATTATGCGTTCATTTTAACAGCATTGATGAATCGCTCAGGGCAAACCTGATTGCCGTAAAATATCACCCAAGTGCAAGCGAGCTTATTGATCATTATATTCTTGAATGCACTAAAGGAAATATAGAGCAAAGTAAAAACCGTTTTTTTGTGAAAGGCGATCCCGGGGCAATACTAGTAATAGAATATGCAAGGCAAACCCGGGAAGAAATAGATGCAATTACCAGGGAGGTAGAAGCTGAAATGCGTGCAGCAGGATTAGGCTATCATTTTCCTGTTTTGTACGCAGAAGATACAAAAAAAATATGGGCCCTTCGCAAAGCCGGGCTTGGCCTGCTTGGTAATATGCCCGGCAATGATAAAGCAGTGCCGGTTATTGAAGACACTGCTGTTGATGTAAACGATCTGCCGCAATATATCCGCGAGTTTAATGAAATTTTAAAAACCTACGGATTGCATTCCGTGCATTATGCCCATGCAGGTTCAGGCGAAATCCATTTGCGGCCGATATTGAATTTAAAAACTGAGGAAGGAAATAAACTATTCAGGAAAATTGCAGAAGAAATTGCTGCACTGGTAAAAAAATACAACGGCTCATTAAGCGGCGAACATGGAGATGGAAGATTGCGTGGTGAATTTATTCCCCGGATGATTGGTGAAAAAAACTACTCGTTGCTGAAACAAATCAAAAAAACATGGGACCCGGAAAATATTTTCAACCCGGGAAAAATTGTCGACACCCCACCCATGAACACTATGTTGCGCTATGCACCAGGACAAAAAACCCCTGAATTCAAAACTTTGTATCGCTTTTACAAACAGGATGTGCTGCAACATGCCGAACAATGCAACGGCTCCGGAGATTGCCGTAAAACGCATTTATCAGGCGGAACCATGTGCCCCTCGTATATGGCCAGCCGCAATGAAAAAGATACCACCAGGGCAAGGGCGAATATTTTGCGGGAATTCCTGACGCGCTCCAATAAATCAAACCGCTTCGATCATAAAGAAATCTATGAAGTGATGGACCTGTGCCTGAGCTGCAAAGGCTGCAAATCAGAATGCCCCTCCAATGTAGATGTTGCAAAGCTGAAAGCAGAATTTTTGCAGCATTATTATGATGCAAACGGAGTGCCGTTCCGATCAAAGTTGATTGCTAATTTCAGCAAGTCATCGCAGCTTGCGTCAGTAATGCCCGGCTTATATAATTTTTTTGTAAAGAATTCATTTACCGGCAACCTGATCAAAAAAATTTCAGGGTTTGCCGCTGATCGTTCCATGCCATCGCTATACAAAACAACACTGAAATCGTGGTATAAAAAACATAGTGCTGGCCGCTTAATGCCAAACGCCCAAAGCTTAAAGAAAGTCTATTTATTTTGCGATGAATTTACCAACTATAACGACACTGAAATCGGAATCAAAGCGATTTTATTGTTGGAGCAATTAGGTTATGAAGTAGTCATTCCCGAACATGATGAAAGTGCAAGAACATGGCTTTCCAAGGGATTGATAAGAGACGCAAAAAAAATTATCAATAAAAATATTTCATTATTAGCCCCGCTTATTAACGAACAAAACCCATTATTAGGCATTGAACCTTCGGCAATACTCACTTTCAGAGATGAATATATAGACCTTGCTGATGACGAAAATTTTGAGGCCGCGAAGAAACTTGCAAAAAACGTTTTTATGATTGATGAATTTATTGCGGCTGAGATTGAAAAAGGGAATATCAAAAAGGAACAATTTACAAAAGAAAAAAAATTAATTCAACTACATGGTCATTGCCAGCAAAAAGCATTATCATCTGTAGCACCATCTGTAAAAATGCTGTCGCTTCCCGAAAATTATTCCGTGTCAACCATTCCTTCCGGATGTTGCGGAATGGCCGGCTCCTTTGGCTACGAGAAAGAACATTATGATCTATCTATGAAGATCGGCGAACTTGTTCTTTTTCCTGCTGTCCGCAAACAGGCAGATGATGTGATCATTGCCGCCCCGGGTACTAGTTGCAGGCACCAGATAAAAGACGGGACAAAAAAAACAGCAAAACATCCTGTAGAAATTTTTTATGAAGCATTAGCATGAATAGTGTTTGCAAATATTTTTATATCTGCACTAACATGTTATTATTAAAACTCAACAAATACATTTTTCCGTGAATTAAAAACATAACACCCTACCTAATGAATCCTGTAAAAATCCGGGTTCAGGAATAATCAGGTATCCATCAACGTGAGCGCAGATTTGTAAACTGCTCGTTAACATATCATCCTCTCAACTTTTTAATGTAACTTCATCAGTCTTAAAACCTGTCAACTTGCCAACCATTCCTGAACGTATTAAAGAGTTCAACAAGGAACGCCTGCCATCATACCTGAAGCTTAAATATGCCATGATGTCGCAGAACGCTTTCCGCTTCTTTCGTGGCACATGTCATTTATTTTATGAAGACCTTGCAACAGCAAATGATCTTCCCGATAGTCCGCTGACCTGGATCTGCGGCGACCTTCACCTTGAAAATTTCGGCAGTTATAAAGGTGATAACCGGCTCGAATATTTCGACCTCAATGATTTTGATGAAGCAGCACTTGCGCCCGCTGTTTGGGAAATTGCAAGGATGGTAACCAGCATATTTGCCGGATTTGATTCTTTACAAATAGCGCCTGATGAAACAAGAGATGCTGCCGCCTTCTTCCTGAAAATCTATTCAGGAACATTGAGCAATGGTAAACCCAGATATATTGAAACAGAAACATCCAAAGGCATTGTACGGGCATTTCTTGATCACGTAGCGTCCCGGAAGCAAAAAGAATTATTGCGCAACCGTGCAGTTGAAAAAAACGGAGAGTTGGTTTTGCTTATCGACAATAACCATCTTTACAAGCTCGAAAAAAAACTAAAGAATGAACTAATTGCCTTTTTAGATGAATGGCTGAAAACAAATAAAAAATATAAAAACGGTTTTAAAATTCTTGATGTTGCTTTCCGAATAGCAGGCACGGGAAGCATCGGGGTGAAGCGTTATGCATTTTTAGTTGAAAAAACACGGAATTCCGGTAAATATATTTTAGTGGATATGAAGCAGGCATTGCCCTCATCAGTACAACCATTTCTTTTAACAGTGCAGCCAAAATGGGCAAGTGAAGCAGACAGAGTTGTTGCGGTACAACAAAGAATGCAAAATGTACCTCCTGCATTTTTCAGCAGCACCATCTTTAAAAATGATTCTTACGTATTAAAAGAATTGCAGCCATTAGCTGATAAAATTAATTTTGACCTGATCAAAAAAAGGCCAAAAGATATTCAGCGGGTTATCGAAGATATGGCCATGCTTACCGCTTCTGCACAATTACGTAGTTCAGGCCGGCAGGGAAGCGCAATTGCCGATAACCTTATTGAATTCGGCAACAGTAAGGATTGGCAACAAAAGGTTATACACTTCGCCGAAAGTTATTCGGCACAGGTAAAAAAAGATTATAGCGAATTTGCAAAAGCCTATAAACAAAAATATTTCTCCTAATTATCTATTTTATGCAATTGCCTGATGACATTATTTGGAAAATGCTGTTGTCGATATTAATCGGCGGACTGATTGGAGCAGAACGTGAATATAAAAGTAAATCGGCCGGATTCAGGACCTTGACATTGATTTGCCTCGGTGCAACCTTGTTTACTGCTTTTTCTCAATTAATTGGGGCACCCGGCAATATGGATCGCATCGCCTCTAATATTGTAACAGGTATCGGTTTTGTAGGAGCGGGTGTTATTTTTAAAAGCGATTTCGGTGTCAGCGGTATTACAACGGCCGCAATGATCTGGGCCACTGCGGCCCTGGGAATGGGTATTGGCGCAGGATATGAACTGGTTTCGGCAATAGGATGTGTTGTAATATTAATGATGCTGGTGGTATATGGCAAACTTGAAGGATGGATTGACAGGGCCAATCAGACCCGAAATTATAAAATCGTTTGTGGTTACCAGAATGAAACATTAAAATTTTATGAACAGCTTTTAAAAAAACATAGCCTGCAATTTTACCGCGGTAGAGAAATAAAAACAGGAGATATAATAACCGGCGAATGGATGGCCAAAGGATCGGAGAAAAACCATCTACGTTTTATCAATGAAATATTGAGTGACCCAAAAGTAAAAGAGTTTCAATATTAAAGTACGCAGTAAGTGATAAATGGTGTTTTATAAGTGGCAGATTTGCTGATTGTATTTTACTATTACCTGCTTGCTGTGCACTACAGATTATTTGTCAATAAAAAGTCCCTATCCAGCTTCTGATAAAAGAGTCTCCTGAATTTAACCTGTTTATACCTTCCTTATCGGCAAGCTGCTGGCTGGCATGAACACCATCTGCAATACCGCACCATGGTTCAATGCAAACAAAATCTGCATTCTTTGCAGCCCATATACCTAAGTAAGGAAAATCGCCAAAATCGACGTCAAGGCCATGTTTTGATTTGCCGGTTTTAACAGAAACAATTGACGATGCAAGATTTTTCAGCACAATGGCGTCTTCTGAAAAAAGTTCTTTGCTCAGGTGCAGGATATTTGTTTCCTGCAAAAGCGGAACAGGGCAGGTTCCAATCAAGCCGTCCTTTGAAATAGGCCATCTTGGCTTTGTCTCTTCTTCATTGAATTCAAGATAATAATCTTCATAAACTGTTCCTGCGAGCAATGGTAATTTAAATGCAGGGTGGCCACCTATGGAAAAAAACATTTCATGCCCCGAAACATTTTTAACGTTATAGCTTACACGAAGACTGTTCTGCTGTATAGTATAAGTAATTTTTAATTCAAACTCAAATGGATAGTATTGTAATGTCGTTTCATCGTTCTTTAACAGGAAAGAAATGGAATTTTTTTGTTGGGGCAGTACTTCGAACACCATATCCCTGGCAAATCCATGCCTGTTTAATGCGTAATGTCGGTTATGATAGTAATAAATGTTACCTTTTAAACTGCCGACAATAGGAAAAAGTATAGGCGAACGTTTGCTCCAGAATGCAGGATTGCCATCCCACAGATACTCTAGCTGAGTTTGCTTATTGAAGACACCCTGCAGCTCTGCTCCTTTGGGGCTGATATCGACTTTTAATTCTTCGTTTTCTATAGTATACATGGCCTGGGTTTAGGGCACAATATTAGTCAATTGCCCACAAGGCGATATGCGTATAAATGCCTATTTTTTGTCAGTTTATTTTTACCCCCTTAAAAAATCTTAATTCTAACATCCGTGTTTGGAGGCTTTATTTTCCTTTTAACAAAACTTATTGCCTTTGGAATAATTTATCCCTGTTAATTGAAGATAGATTGCATAAATTAGCTTCATGTTTCGCTATTTTGAAATTATCGGTACAAGTCTGAGAATGGCATTGCAGGAATTCCGATCCAACAAGCTGCGCACCTTCCTTTCCCTGCTTGGTATTACTTTCGGCATTTTTTGTATCATCAGCGTACTGTCTACCATCAGCAGTATGGAATATGCTATTCAGAATGACATCAAATCATTAGGAACAAGCGCTGTTTTCATTGATAAATGGGAATATCGTAACGACAATAATTATCCCTGGTGGAAATTTATCAAACGGCCGGAACCGAAATATGAGGAAATGAAATTGCTGAAAGAAAATGTACCCGTTCTCGCAAATGTGAGCTATGGAACCAATATATCCGACAAATTGGAATATGGTGATGATGTATTGACAGGCGTAACCTATTATGGCGTTACTGAAGATTATGCCACGTCTCAGAATGTTGAAATCGGTGAAGGGCGTTATTTCAGGCAAAGCGAATTTGACCACGCGTCAAATTCAGTTGTTATTGGCTATACGCTGGCCGAAAAGCTGTTTGGCAAGCCTGAAAAATCTCTGGGGAAAATTGTGCGTCTAAAAGGCGATAAGGAAGCAATCATCATTGGTGTAATAAAAAAGCAAGGTCAAAGTATTGCTGAGATGTGGAACTTCGATAACAGCATTATCATTCCTTATGGCTTTATGAAACAGATAGTGTATTACAGAAATGCTAACCCGATCATTATTGCACAAGGGAAACCGAATATCAGTATGGCCGAATTGAAAGACGAACTTACCGGAGCCATGCGTTCCATTCGTAAACTCAGCCCCACACAGGAAGACAATTATGCACTAAATGATATAGAGTCGTTAAGTAAGGATATTCACAGTTTGTTTTCGAGTGTGAGTATCGGTGGCTGGGCCATCAGTGTTTTATCTTTGATAGTCGGGATGTTTGGTGTAGCCAATATCATGTTTGTTACTGTGCGCGAACGAACAAGCCAGATTGGTTTAAAAAAAGCCATCGGGGCAAAACGCGGCACCATCATGATGGAATTTCTTCTTGAATCGGCATTTCTCTGCATTATCGGCGGTCTTATTGGATTGTTGGCAGTGGTAATTCTCACGCAAATATTTTCGGCCCTGTTCACCTTTAAAGTTTTTATACCGGCAAGCACCATTGTAATGGCCATCAGTATTTGCCTGTTTGTAGGAGTAGCCGCAGGCATCGTTCCTGCATTTATTGCGGCAAAAATGGATCCTGTTGTTGCCATAAGGAGTAAATAATCTGCTGGAAGATTAAAGGCGGCAATTATACGCCGATACATTTTCAGTATAAACGATTATTGTTTTTTGCTTCACATATTCATTAGCTGACAGTTGCTCATTAAATTGCGCTTTTGCTAAAAAACCCCGCTAATGGAATCATCCCTTTCAGAAAGAGACAAAAAAGTAATCTGGCATCCTTACACGCAACATAAAAATATGTTGCCGCCCATCGCTATTGCTCACGCAAACGGCGCCCTGCTTTTTGATGAGTCCGGTAAAAATTATATTGATGCGATAAGCAGCTGGTGGGTAAATATTCACGGTCATGCACACCCATATATAGCAGAGAAAATTTACGAGCAGGCACGAAAGCTGGAGCAGGTGATTTTTACCGGATTCACACATGAGCCGGCTGTATTACTTGCAGAAAGGTTGATGAACATACTGCCGGGAGATTTTTCAAAAATATTTTATTCTGATAACGGATCAACTGCAGTTGAGGTGGCAATAAAAATGGCCATTCAGTTCTGGAGGAACACTTTTGCTGCCGGAAGCATGCCCAACAGCAGCAGGAAAAAAATTCTTGCATTCAGGAATGCTTATCATGGAGATACTTTCGGTGCCATGAGCATTAGTGAACGAAGTGTTTTTACAGCGTCGTTTAATGATTATTTATTCGAGGTAATTTTCATAGATACCCCAACTAAAGGAAATATTGATGATATAAAAAAAGTAATCCGCGAAAATGCAGCAGCTATTGCAGGGTTCATTTATGAACCTGTATTGCAGGGAGCTGGTGGAATGAAAATGTATGATACCTTTCTTTTTGATGAATTATTAGCCGAAATAAAATCCCTCAACATTATTTGTATTGCTGATGAGGTGATGACAGGTTTCGGAAGAACCGGGAAACCATTTGCCTGCGATTTCATGGAAAATAAGCCCGACATAATCTGCCTGAGCAAAGGGCTTACCGGAGGCACCATGGCACTGAGTATCACCGCTGCTTCCGAAAAAATATTTGAAGCATTTGTGAGCGATGACAGGACCAAAACTCTTTTCCACGGTCATTCGTTTACAGCTAACCCTGTGGCATGCTCTGCAGCATTGGCAAGCCTGGATTTATTTGAAAAAGAAGCATGTCAAAAGCAAATTAAATCCATCTCCATGCTCCAGGAACAATTTTGCGCCAGGCTTCAGAAAAGTCATAACCACCTCCAGGTTAAAAATATCAGATGCCTTGGAACCATTGCTGCTTTTGAAATAGAAGAAGGTAGTGACGGATATTTAAATAATGTCAGTTCCACAATAACACAAAGGGCCCTGGAGAATGGTATTTATCTCCGGCCATTGGGAAACACCGTATATATTTTACCCCCATATTGTATTACTGAAAAGCAGTTAAACCAGGTTCATGAATTTTTGTTTGATTTTTTACAATAAAAAACCTGCCGTAACCATACGACAGGTTAATAAAATTCCTGCCCGACATTATTTTACTTCAAACTCGAACATCTTATCTCCCCACATCAGTGAAACCTTTCCGTCTTTACTAATTGCAAAAGTCATGCGCTCTGCAAATTTCGATGATTTTTTTCCTTTTACATTTACCCTTAAAGCATCATCACCTTGCGAATACTCAGTTCCCCACTGATTCCATTTTTTGTTGAAAATAATTGTCCAGTCATCTCCATTATTGATAGAATACAAACCATATTTACCTGCAGGCAATGACTTGCCTTCCACTTTCACCTCTTTATTCACTTCAAAAACAGTGGCTTCATTAGCTCCGGTACGCCACACTTTTCCGGGCAATGGCTCGAGGTCTTTACCAATAGTACGCCCCTTTACTCCAGGTTGGCTGTAATTAATAGTAATTATTGTTCCACTACTGGTGGCCCCTTCAGCTTTTGCAGGCGGGCTCGGCCGCTTTGACTTATCCCCCTGTCCGCAGGCAGTAATTGCGAGCAAGGCAACTGGCAGAAAAAATAATAGCCTTTTCATAAACCTGATTTTATTTGATGAATAATAATACGCAAAGCTATGGATTGTTTTCAGCGAAGCGTTTCAACGCTGTTAAAGATTCATCCATCACAGTCCCGATCTGGCTATTATAAACGAGTGCTGAAAATTTTTCCCATGGATACCATTTAAACCGGAAATCAAGATACCACTGCACAACAGTTTCCCCGGGCCGTATTTCTGCAAATACAAAAGTTCCGTTAAATTGTTTGCCATTATACTGCTTCCACGCTGTTTTAACAGAATCTGATTTATTACCGGTAATAAACACACTCAGCTGATCGGATTGCATGGAAGCACCAACACCCGAAGACGGGTTTGAATATTTTTTATGAGCAAGCAAAGGGCTTCCTGTGAATTTGTTCCATTTATCCCACAATTGTAAATCATTAATGTCTTCTAAAACTTTTTGTTTTGAAGATTTAATATCAATGGTTCGGGTAATACTTATTTGCTGGGGTATCCACAGTGAAATACCGGTGAACACCAGAAACAGGATTATTATACTAATAACGAATAATCTTAATAAACGCATGAGCGAATTTTCAGTTTGAGGCTTGTTGTTTGCCGTTATTGCAATTATTATTTAATAAATTATGATAATATACCTAAAGTACATGTACCATGGCTGATTACTTTTCTATTGGCACAAGTGGGTGGCACAACGATGCAGATAAGTATTACCCATGATGGGAAAAAACAAACAATAACATTTCTAATCCCACTTAAATACTTTTATGGCAATTCCGTACACCAAAATTCCCCAGATGGCCAGTATTCCTATTTGCGGCCCGCAGCTTGTCAGGTGGGCTCCTTCGAAAGAAACTTTACGCATGGCATCATTGAGTGCTGTTAGCGGCAGCACATTAATAAGCCATTGAATGGAATCGGGCAATGCTGTTTTAGGGAAAAAAGTGCCTGACAGGAAATATTGCGGAAACATAAAAAGATTGGCATATATGGGAATAACGTTCTGATTCTTTGCAAGGCTGCTTATTACATAACCAAAACCCATAAACACAATCAGCCCGAGAATACAAAGTATCATGAGCTCCAGAAAAGTGATCAACCCATCGGACAAAGTGAAATGATAAAAAAATCTTCCAAAAACAATCAGTACAGTTGCTGTTGTAAGATTGAAAAATATCCTGCCAATACCATCGCCAAGTACAATGGCGGTTTTTCCTACAGGCGATGCAAACATTCTTTTAAGCACTAATGTTTCGCGAAGCGAAAAAAACAAAAATGAAACACCGAATATCGCGGAACCGATCAGCGAAAAACCAAGCATACCCGGCAAATAAAAATCTATAGAACGATAAATACGGCCAGGGACCTCTTCCTGAGAAATTGTTGCATAATCATCACGTGCAGGGTTTGCCTGGGAATTGATCGTATTGATAATATCTCGCAATATGGTTTGCAGCACAGGCAAATCCTTCTGACCCGCAGAAGTCGTTTTCAAATGAATATTATAATGAGATTTAGAGCTTGAGTCAGATGTTTTAATAATTTGAACAATAGAGGTGATGCGGCCTTTCTTTAATCTGTCTTCAACATCAGCCTGGCTGGATTTGATGATATTAAAAACAGGAGTTGATGCTATGGCCTGATAAACCGCATTCGCCGTGTCTGTTTTCTGGTCAAACGCTATATCAAGGGAAATCCCGCCTCTTCCCCCCAAAGAACCAAAAATCACGATTAAAACAATAGGAAAAAATAAACTAAAAAATACAGCCTGAGGGCTTCTGAAGATGGCCAGCATAGTTGCCTTGCCAATGGCCCAAGTTGCTTTTAGCTGATTATATTGCTGAGGCATAATTTCCTTACTATTAGTTTACAAAAATAACGCGTTGTGAATTTCAAATCTCATTATTTAATATTAAATTTCACATATGAGTGCGCTTATTGAAACTTTCCAGATTAATAACCGGATTAATATTTACTTACTTGACGCAATTGATGAGATAAATCTTAAAGACCAATCTGCATCCAAAGGAAGAAATGTTGGCGATCAGTTTGCGCATATCCATAATGTAAGGTTGATGTGGTTGAAGGTAGCAGCACCAGACCTTCTTAAAACTGTTGAAAAACTGGAAAAGCAAACGATCAGCAAAAAAATATTAAAGGATGCCTTACTGCAATCAGGAAAAGCTATTGAAATATTAATACAACAAACAGCAAACACAGGAAAGGTTAAAGGTTTTAAACCACACCTCACTGCCTTCATTGGATATTTGATATCGCATGAATCACATCACTGCGGACAAATCATGCTTGCCCTGAAACAGTCAGGACATCCCGTTGACAAGAAAATACAATTTGGCCTGTGGGAATGGGGGGGCCGGTAATCATTCAATGGAAAAATCAAATGGAATTCTTGCCTGTGTGGTTCCCAACATCTGTTTCAGATTACGAATCGATTTATATGTTTTATAGCCATCCTCGCCCAGTTCGTCTTTCATAATTTTTATGCTCATTGATTTTTTATACTGACCTAACAAGAGGTCTATAAAATTTTGGGGTTCGGGAAATTCAGCTAACCGGTAATCCGAAACTTTTGCCATACGGGCTGCACAATCAATAGCATCCTGTAAGCTGCCCAATCTGTCAACCAATCCCAACTGCAGCCCTTTTGTGCCTAACCAAACCCTACCCTGCCCGATGCTGTCAACATACGCCATATCTTTTTTCCTGCCTTCAGCAACTCTTGATTTGAATGTATAATATATACTGTCTACTTCATTTTGAAGATATTTCTTCTGCATATCCGTAAGCGGTTTGGTTACGGTGAGATCATCAGCATCTGGTGTCGTTTCAACTCTGTCAAAAGTAATACCTAACTTATCATTGAAAAACTTCTGCATGTTTGGTAAAATACTGAATACGCCGATAGAACCGGTAATAGTAGTTCCTTCTGCAAAAATGCTGTCGGCATTGCAAGACATATAATATCCTCCTGAAGCGGCAACATCACCGTAGCTGATAATAACAGGTTTTTCTTTTCTGGCCACAGTAATTTCACGCCACATATTTTCACTCGCCATTGAGCTGCCCCCACCTGAATTGATGCGGATAACAATGGCTTTCACATCCTTATCCAGTCTCGCTTTGTGGATATAACCCCTATAAGTATTACCACCGATTTGATCATTATCTCCTTTACCGTCTACAATCTCGCCTTCCGCATAAATCAATGCAATTTTATCTTTTCCTGATTTTTTGTAATTCACTGCATTCTCATATTTTCCCATTGATACGAAATTGATCATGTCATATTTACCAACATTAAGCATGGTTTTTATTTTATCTTTCAATTGGTCATCGTATATTAACCCGTCCACCAATTTGTACCGCAATGCATCTGATGCAAATTTGATGAGATGTTCATTTGCATATTTCCGCAACAACACCGTATCCAGGCTTCTTTCCCGGGCAGTAGTTATTATCAGCCGGTTATACAGTTCGTTCAGTAATTCTGTTAACTGAAGGCGGTTGGCATCAGTCATCTTTTCTTCACGGAAGGGTTCAGTGGCACTTTTAAATTTCCCGGCATAAAAAATCTGCGGCTCAATCCCCAATTTGGTTAATGCGCCTTTAAAAAACATTTCTTCAATTGAAAAACCCTTCCAGTCAACCCCACCCTGCGGGTTGCAATAAATTTTATCCGCCACGTTGGCAACATAATATGCTTTTTGAGGAATAATATCTCCATAAGCACAAATAAATTTGCCGCTGGCTTTAAAATCAAGTAATGCCTTGCGAATTTCTTCGCTTGCAGCAAAGCCATTATTATCTGCACCGCATTTTATATAAATTCCTTTTACGGCAGTATCAGATTGGGCATGATTGAGTAACCTGATGATATCATACAGCCCAGGAACATCGTATTGATTTTCGGTACCAAAATCAGCAAAAAGATTATCCTGCTTTTGTTCATGATATTGCTGACTGAGATCAAGAACCAGAACAGCTTTATTTCCTATTTCCGATTTTTTTTGAGAAGTAAGGCCGGCTATTATTCCAAGGAGTATAAAAAAAGCAACCAACACAACTACTACCAATGCAAGCAACGATGCAAAAAACATTTTGAAAAAACTACTCATGAGCCTATTTTTAAATAACGTCAAAAATAAAGATATTTGGTGGTCTGGAAAGACACAATCCATGAACAATGCATATTTATTGATAGGAGGCAATGAAGGTAACAGACTGGATTTCTTAAAACAGGCCCACAATTACATTACTTCACTTTTGGGAGAAATCTCTCAGCAATCATCCATATATGAGACGGCTGCCTGGGGAAACACAGGCCAGCCGGATTTTCTAAACCAGGCCCTGCTTGTGCAAACACCATTGACTGCCGCATTGTTAATAAGTAATATATTGGTTATTGAAAAAAAAATGGGGCGCATCCGAAAAGAAAAATACGGGCGAAGGACTATTGATATCGATATTCTTTTTTATAATAATGAGATCATTAACCTCCCGGAATTAAAAATACCACACCCTGAAATCCCAAACAGAAGATTTGCACTTGTTCCTATGCATGAAATCGCCGGAGATTTTATACACCCTATTCTCAAAAAAGATATCCTGACTTTACTGCATGACTGCAAGGACAAACTGAATGTGAAAAAAATCTGAATATAGTTGCAAGTGGTAAGTATTAAATAATAATCAATTCGGATATTTTTGCTTTTGTTAAAATATTAAGCAGTAATCTGTATGCGATTTGCCAACATTAATTGTTTAGAACTTATTACATACCGCTTTTGACTTACCGTTTTTTATGAACTACCATTTTATAACGATCGAAGGAAACATCGGTGCAGGCAAAACAACACTGGCACATTTGCTGTCAAAGCATTTTAATGCACGGTTGATACTTGAACAATTTGCCGATAATCCTTTCCTTTCAAAATTCTATGAAAACCCTCAGCAATTTGCGTTTCCGCTGGAATTGTTTTTTATGGCTGAACGCTATAAACAACTTAAAGAGCTTGTTCATACCAAAGACCTTTTCCAGAATGTAACTATTTCCGATTATCTTTTTACAAAATGCCTGTTATTTGCCAAAGTAAACCTTCCTGAAGAAGAATTTCGCTTATATCAAAAGCTCTTTGATATTATTTACCAGCAACTGGTACCGCCCGATATGGTAGTTTATCTGCATGCCCCGGTCAGCAAGCTCCAGAAAAACATAAAAAAAAGAAACCGTTTGTATGAACAAACCATACCCGACAGCTATCTTTTCGACATACAGGAAGCTTATACAAATTATATAAAGCAGCATGATATAAAAACAATTTATATTGATGCCAGCAATGCGGATTTTTTGGGAAACCCCAAACACTTTCAAGTAGTGATAGAGGCTTTGGAAAAAGATTACGAAAAGGGGCAACACTTTTTTTCTCTTCCTTAAATGACACACAATTGGAAATCCAATAACGGCAATAGCAGAAAATTAAACCTTATATTGATTTTTAACAACATGACATGACTGATATACAAATAACCAAAGACCCCTTGGCTGCAATAAGGATACATGAATTCCGGAATCTTATTACAGGAAGATTTTTATTCATCATGGGGCTTAGGATGATGAGCACATTAGTAGGATGGTGGGTTTATAATCTTACCAATGCAGCCATTGCAATCGGCATTGTCGGATTATCTGAATTTATACCGGCAGTTTCCTTTGCATTATATGCGGGGCATGTCATTGACCTCAGTGAAAAAAGAAAATTATTATTACGGGGGGTATCATTATACTTTACTGCTGTCATCGTCCTGCTTTTTCTTTCAACTTCTTTCACTGCTTCGCATATACGAAGCCACCAGATAGCCGTTTGTATATATGCTGTTATATTCTGCACAGGCATTGTGCGCTCTTTTACAGGCCCTGTGTTTAATGTGGTGCTGGCACAGATTGTTCCTAAAAATACGTTGCAAAACGCAACCACATGGAGCCAGGGTTCCTGGCTTTCTGCTTCGGTAAGCGGGCATGCCATCGGAGGTTTTTTAATCGCTTGGGTCGGAAATACCGGCGCTTTAACCGTAATTGCCATACTTATTTTCATTGCAGCAATGATTTTATTCAGATTAAAACCTAAACCTGCATTAAACGAGCGGGGAGAAAAGAAAACCTGGGAAAGCGTAAAAGAAGGATTACGTTTTGTTTTCAGAACAAAAGAATTATTGGGGGCCATTTCGCTTGATTTATTTGCCGTACTTTTCGGAGGCGCTGTTGCGATGGTGCCGGTTTATGCCAGGGATATTTTAAAAGCAGGCGCCCAGGGGTTTGGCTTCTTAAACGGCGCCTCAGACCTTGGCTCTATTATCATTATTATTACCCTAACGTTCTTCCCTATACGTAAACAACAGGGCAGAAAACTATTCTTTGCCGTAGCGGGATTCGGCATTTGCATTATTGTTTTCGGATTGTCAAAAATATTTTTTGTCTCATTTGCCGCCCTGATGCTGAGTGGCATACTGGATGGCATCAGTGTAGTAACGCGTGGCACCATTATGCAACTCAAAACTCCCGATAATATGCGCGGGCGTGTAATGAGTGTAAATTCGATCTTTATCAATTCAAGCAATGAGCTGGGGCAATTCGAAAGCGGTGTCGCTGCAAGCTTATTAGGCAATGTGCGCTCTGTGGTATTCGGTGGTTGTATGACATTGCTTGTGGTAACCATCACCTGGTTCAAGGCGCCGAGTTTGAGAAAAATGGAGTATTGATGCAGGTTTAAAAAATAGCGAGACAATTAATAAGATATTTATAAAAATAAATTATAATAAATCATTTACCTGCTTTCCCGTCTTTCAAACTTCCGGACTTTAGTCGTAACTTTCATTATAAACCAACTACACATGCAACGCCGAATATTTCTCCGCAACGCTTCACTTACACTGGGAGCGCTTTCCATTACTAATAAAAATCTTTTAGCCAATCTTATTCAGCAAGATCCATGGAAGATGAAAATCATCCGTAATGATGTCGGGTTCTTTACAGAAAAAGGCGGCACCATCGGATACCTTCTTTCAAAAAAAGGAATAGCGGTTATTGATGCAGAATTTCCTGAGCAGGCACAACATTTAATCGATCAGTTAAAAAAAATCAGCGACAAGCCTTTCGATTACCTCATTAATACACATCACCATGGCGATCATACTGCAGGCAATATTGCATTTAAAGGATTAGTGAAAAATGTTGCTGCACATGAAAACTCGCTCACTAATCAAAAGCGCGTTGCGGTGCAGCAGAAAACAGAAGACAAGCAATTATACCCTGACATTACTTATGTTGATTCTCAAACTTTCGAAGTCGGGAAAGAAAAACTTAAAACTTATTATTTCGGTGCAGCACATACAAATGGCGACAGCATCATTCATTTTCAACATGCAAACATTGCGCACATGGGCGACCTGGTATTCAACCGCCGCTGGGCCTTTATTGATAGAAGCGCTGGCGCCAACATCAAAAGCTGGATAGACGTACTCGATAAAACACTCAAAACATTTGATAACGATACTGTTTTCATTTTTGGCCATGCTTTCGAGCCTGAAAAAGTTACCGGCAACAAAGACGACCTGAAAGCCATGCAGGATTACCTTGCCAAACTTTTGGATTTTGTCGGCAAAGAAATCAAAGAAGGAAAAACTAAAGACGAAATTTTAAAAGAGAAAGCCATTCCGGGTGTTACCGAATGGCAGGGCGATGGCATTGAACGCGGATTACAGGCAGCTTACGAAGAGTTGACCTCTTAAATGCAAATGCAGAAAAACTCAAAATCGGGGAGCCTGCAGGCGTGCTGTAACTGAACCTGTTTAAATAATCAATTCAGTTAGCTGGTTCTGGTTTACTGATTTATTTATCGCAAATATTATTTCATTTTCGCATTTACGCCACGACAAAATATTTATTTATACGACATCGCACTTAAACCCAGGTATTTCCTGATGATACTCATTTGCCCGATATGATAGCTTTCGTGGCTCGCCAAAAAACCCAAAAAACCTAGCACTGTCTTATCACCGATAGGGGTGCTGAATGGCATTTCGGTTTCGAGTTGCACATGAGGTAATTTTGAAATGGCTTCTGCAAATGAGGGGGCATAATCGTTCCAGCATTTCAATATCTCATCAAGCGCGGGATATTCGATAAACACATCAATGGCCCTGTTACCGGGCGGTGGCGCAGCAGGGTCAACATACAAATCCCTGTACGGAAATTTTTTATCAAGCCCAAGCATTTGCGCATAATTGTAACGGGTGTTGGTAAGGTGCCCTGCAATCCATTGCAGATGGTTCACCGCATCACCCAGGCGTTTTGCAGCCTGTGATTCCTGAACGCTTTCAAGAACATTATTAAAAAGCCTGCTGTGTAAAGCAAACTGTTTGGCAAGAATTTGGATTGATGACATAATCTTTTTATTCTAATAATTCATTAAAATGTGGCAGCCAATTATGATTGATTCGCAACGGCACAATAACTCAATTGAGCTATAGTGCAATTTCCAATTTAAGTTATCATAATTTACGTTACCGGCATCGGCGCAATTTTGAAAGGCGATTTAAGAAAGTTACCGGTTATTCCCCTGCCGAATATATTCAGTATTTAAAAATTGAAGCGGCAAGAAAACAACTCGAAAGTTCACGTTACCGAATCAACGAAGTAATGTATGCAGTCGGATATAACGATAACAAAGCATTTAGTACCACCTTCAAAAAAATCACCGGCCTCTCCCCGCTCGAATACCGGAACAGGTTTCAGGCATATGGAGCTTAAAATAACCATCCACTTCAAGCTAAAAATTATTCTGCCCAGCTCATGGTGTAGCCTTCATTCTCAATTCGCAAAGCATCTTCAGTCAGCATTAACGGATGAAATGTATCAACCATCACGGCAAGCTCCTTTGTTTCTTTAGCACCAATGCTTTTCTGCACAGCACCCGGATGCGGCCCATGAGGTATTCCCGAAGGATGCAACGTAATCATTCCCCTGGTTACATTTTTACGGCTCATGAAATCACCATCAACATAATACAGCAATTCATCACTGTCAATATTGCTATGATTATATGGTGCAGGTATAGCCTGAGGGTGATAATCGAATAATCGCGGACAAAAAGAACAAACCACGAAATTATTTCCTTCAAAAGTGAGATGAACCGGCGGTGGTTGGTGAACCCTGCCTGTTACCGGTTCAAAATCATGAATTGAAAATGCGAACGGATAGCAGCAGCCATCCCAACCTACAATATCAAAAGGATGATGGGCATAATGAATGCCATAAAGCATCCCTTTCTTTTTTGTTTTGATCAGAAAATCCCCTCCCTGATCAACGGTTATCAGTTCCTGTGGCGGACGGATATCCCTTTCACAATAAGGCGAATGCTCCAGCAACTGCCCATATTTGCTGAGGTATTTTTTAGGGAACCGCATGGGGCTGAATGATTCCACAATAAATAAGCGGTTATGGCTATCCGTAAAATCTATCTGGTAAATGGTACCCCTCGGAATAACCAGGTAATCTCCATAACCAAAATGCAAAATTCCATACATTGTTTTCAGGACGCCGCTGCCTTCATGCACAAAAATGAGTTCATCGGCATCCGCATTTTTATAAAAATAATCAGTAAAATCAGGAAGTGGCGCTGCCAGCACAACATGGCAATCGTTATTCACCATGATCGTTTTCCTGCTTTGCAGGTAATCTTTTTCCGGTTTTATTTTAAACCCTTCAAAGCTTCGGTGTTTCAGCATTTTTTCTTCTGCAATTTTCGGAAAAACATTAACCGGCCGATCTGTTCTAATAATTTCTGTCGGCGGATGGCAATGATACAATAAAGAATAATCGTTCGAAAAACCTTCAGTCGAAAAAAGCTGTTCGGAATACAATTCTCCGTCCGGCTTTCTGAACTGTGTATGGCGTTTGCGGGGAATATCGCCGAGCTTATAATAATAAGGCATGATAAATTAAATTGAATGATTAATGAATAATTTCTCGATTGAGTTATTCAGCCATTTGCATATCGGGCTATTTTACTTATTCAATTCAAGCGAAAGTACGAGGAAATAAAATTTCCATTTTCTTTTATCAATCCAGTATGTGAAGTTTCTGTGGAAAGGCATTTTAAATTTTATGACAAGCTGATCTTATTATTGCAGTAGCAAATTTAATAAAATCCGAATGGGGCAGATATTTACTTCCGGATTATTGGCAATCCAATCAAGAAAACTATTGCTGGCTTTCAGCAGCAACAAAAAAGCCTGGTATTTGCCTGGCGGTAAAGTGGACCATGGAGAAACATCAACACAAGCATTGGTACGCGAAATCAGGGAAGAGTTGAATATTAACCTCAACAAAGATGACTTGCTATTTTACACTCATATAACCGCTCCCGCTTTTGGAGAAAAAAAAGGAATTATTATGGAACAGGACTGTTATTTATATGATTTAACCGAAACGCCCTCCCCTTCCTCTGAAATCCGGCAAGTGAGATATTTTAATTGCGCAGATTATAGATGCGAACCCGAACAGGTGCCCGGTGTTGTAATGATTCTACATAAACTAAACCGTGATGGAATATTAGACTAACCATCGTGTTATCTATTATAATACCCTACACATTTTCGCCGCAATGATAAAGATCGGCCTGATATCAGACACTCATGGTTTTCTTGATGAAAACGTGTTCAGGCATTTTGAACAATGTGATGAAATATGGCATGCCGGAGATTTTGGAAATATTCACCTGGCTGAGAAATTAAACGTATTCAAGCCGATGCGCGGTGTTTATGGCAATATTGACGGCAACGAGGTTCGGGATGTATATCCTGAAAAATTGCACTGGCAATGTGAAGAAGTGAAAATTTTCATGACACATATCGGGGGCTATCCTCCTAAATATACAAGCACAATAAAAAAAGAAATCATCGTTGCTAAACCTCAACTGTTCATTTGCGGCCACTCGCATATTCTGAAAGTGATATACGATGCACACTTGCAATGCCTGCACATGAACCCCGGGGCAGCCGGGAACCAAGGGTGGCACAAGATGAAAACCATTATCCGTTTTGCTATTGATGGCAAAAACATCAAAAACTGCGAAGTAATAGAGCTTGGAAAAAAAGGATAAACAATTCACATTTCGTTTGGATTTATTTGCAGAAATTTGCAAGGATTAATTTCAAAACCTAAAACTTATTTTATGGGAGTAGACGCAAAACATATCGCCACATTTCTTTTAGGTGCAGCAGCAGGCTTGGCAGCACATAAGTACATGACCATGACACCTGAAGAAAAAGAAAAGCTGGCATCCGATATAAAGGATAAAGCCCACGAGTTTAAAAACGAAGCTGAAAATGCCGCAGGTAAAGCCAAAGATTATTTTGATGAGCTAAAGGCAAAAGGCACAGACACCTTGAAAGAACATTTTAGTAATGCAGAAAGCATGCTTCATAATCTTTTTGGCACAAAACAATCAACACCACAGGAACAGGAAACAAAAACTTCCGCCTGAAAAAACTGATGTTATATATAAGCCGGCACAAATTGGCAAAGTGCCGGCTTTTTTTATTGCTGACCCATTATAATAAAAAATATTAGGTATCCCGCAAGCAATTGCTTTAATAAAAAAAATTTCAAATTCATTTTGAATAAAAATATTTGTTCATTGCTCCGCAAATCCCCTAAATTTATCTTTTCATTTATTTCACCATTTTTTGAAATGCTATATGGGAGATCTTCAGGTTAAGAAACAACAAAAACAATATGATGCAATTATTGTAGGGTCAGGTGCAGGCGGAGGTATGGCGGCCTGGGTACTTGCCGGTGCTGGACTAAAAGTATGCCTGCTGGAAGCCGGCCCTGATTTCGATCCGAAAAAAGATTCCAATCAATTAAAAAACCCATGGGAGTCTCCACGCCGCGGAGCAAGCACCAAGTTCAGGCCCTTTGGCGATTTCGACGGATGCTATTGGGGATGGGATATTGACGGTGAACCTTACACGCATGTCGGCGACACGAAGTGGGAATGGTGGCGTGCAAGAATGGTAGGTGGAAGAACAAACCACTGGGGAAGAATTTCTTTGCGTTTCGGGCCAAAAGATTTTAAAAGAAAAAGTATTGACGGGCTTGGTGACGACTGGCCGATTGGTTACGAAGATATAAAGCCTTATTACGACAAAATCGACAAACTGCTTGGAGTTTTCGGAACAAATGAAGGTTTGGAGAATGACCCTGACGGTATTTTTCTTCCTCCTCCAAAACCCAGGCTTCACGAGCTTTTTATTAAAAAAGCAGGCAATAGTATAAACATACCTGTTATTCCTTCAAGACTTTCTATTCTGACCAAACCAATTCCGTTACCCGGCGGCGGAGACAGGAATTGTATTTTCTGCGGGCAATGTGGCCGCAGTTGTAAATTCTACGGTGATTTCTCTTCATCATCCGTTTTAGTGCATCCTGCAGTAAGAACAGGAAATGTTGACCTGGTAACGAATGCAATGGCAAGAGAAATACTGACCAATAACGAAGGGCTTGCAACAGGGGTTTCTTATGTAAATAAAGAGGATATGCAGGAATACCAGGTTAGCGGAAGAACAGTTGTGCTCGCTGCAAGTGCCTGCGAAAGTGCAAGATTGCTGCTGAACTCAAAATCTGCCCGCCACCCGAATGGCCTTGCCAACAGCAGTGATGCAGTGGGAAGATACCTGCACGATTCCACCGGCGCTGATATGGGGGGGATAATTCCCGAGCTTGTTGACAGGAAAAGATATAATGAAGATGGTGTAGGTGGCATGCACGTATATACCCCATGGTGGCTCGATAATAAAAAATTAGATTTCCCGCGTGGTTACCATATTGAATATGGCGGCGGATTTGGAATGCCTGTTTATGGTTTTAACTGGGGCGTTGAAGAAATAAACGGAAGGTTCCAGGTGAAAGGAAAACAAAAACAACCTGGAGGCTACGGTATATCGCTGAAAGAAGACTACCGTTATTTCTTTGGGGCGCATGTAGGTATGGCTGGCCGCGGTGAAGCCATTGCCAGGAAGGATAACCGATGCGAGATTGACCCAAGTGTTGTCGATAAATACGGTATACCGGTTTTACGGTTTGATACAAAACATTCTGAATACGAGATTAAACAGGCTAAGCACATGAAAGAGACGTTTGCAGAAATACTTCATGCAATGGGAGCAGTGGTTACCTGGGGTGGAGACGACAATGAAAAAAACAATTACGGCCTTCATAACCCCGGAAATATCATTCACGAAGCCGGTACGGTAAGAATGGGCAACGACCCTAAAACTTCAGCACTTAACAAATATGCACAAGCCCATGATTGTAAAAATGTGTTTTGTGTTGATGGCGGACCCTTTGTTTCACAAGCTGATAAGAATATCACATGGACAATTCTTGCATTATCAATGCGCACCAGCGAATATATTATTGATGAAATGAAGAAGAGGAATATTTAGAAATTACTGAATGATATACTAACGTTAATGAACAACCGAAAACAACAAACAGAAAACGAAAGATAATATGGACAGACGTAAATCAATAAAAACATTACTTATTGGCGGCGTGGCAACCTCCATGCTGGTAGATGCCTGCGCCCCTGGGGACAAAAAAACAGAAGATCAAAAACCTTCTGCCGGAACCGATGCCGCTGCAGCGGGAAGTATGAACAGGATGCAGGAGGAATTGGACTACATGAAAAAACTTCAGGCAGAACCTGTATTTTTTACCCCCCATGAAATGGCTACCATTACCGTGCTGGCAGATATTATCATCCCAAAAGATGATGTGAGCGGAAGCGCCACAGATGCTAAAGTTCCGGATTTTATTGAATTCATTGTAAAAGATATGCCGGAACATCAAACCCCTTTGCGTGGCGGGTTGCGTTGGTTAGATATGGAGTCTTTCAAACGTTTTGATAAAGCGTTTGTTGACCTCAACCATGACCAGCA
>DATKNN010000045.1:0-156787 GCA_035541355.1 Puia sp.
TTTGGAAAAGCTTCGCAGCTAATTCAAAATAATATCGGTTGGTGAAGACTCCAACCGATAAAAATATTGTTGGTCGCCTGAACATTACACTGCTTCAAACCGCGACACGCTAAAACCGCTCAATAGCATTATTGCAGTCAAGTGAGCCCTTCTTCCAATGGAAAAATCGAAGACAAGGATGCTTAACAAATATTCAACCGCCGGTTACCAAAAAATTATTTATTGTTCCGGATCGTCAGCAATTCTTCATCGGCTTTGCGGTGGCGAAGTATATTCATATATGTAGCCCGAGCCTGGTGCAGTAATTTCCATAAGATTTTTGTGCCCGCAACAGCCGGGGTTTGCATCTGTGCCGGCATATTTACAAATCTGCCTATTTTAGCAAAACACAATTTGCGGAACATATTCCGAAGCATCTGTATTAAACAATATATAATGGTTAAAAGCATTCTGAGTTTTTGGCGGATAAAATTGCTGATGATTATTTCAATGGCAATTTGTGTTTATGCATACAGAACTACGATATTGTCGATTGATGAACCCAAACTGGTTCAGCTTATTTTTGAAAGGATACTTTTACTCGCCCCATCGAGCCAGCAATGGAGCGGCGAGTTCATCGTGAATCTTTTCAGCCTTCCCTTGAATAGCATCGCGGTATTACATCCATTAACATTCAGCCATATCGTAACCATATGGCTTGACCAGACTTATTCATCAATAGCAGCTTTCAGAATTGCATATTATTCTTTGACAGCAGCCGTTATTTTGTTTTTCGACAGCAAAGAAGGGTTATGGTCGGCGCTGATTGGTACAGTGTTGATGGAATATTTCAAGGTAATACCTGAATTCAGGTTAGATGTGCTGATGTTTTATGTTCTGCTGCTGTCAATCGAGAAAAAAAACATTGTTTTGTTTGCGCTGGCAACAGGTATCAAATCTCTTTCTATTATTTTTCTTCCGTTGGTAGTCCTTCTGATCGATCAAAATACCGTAAAAAAAAATATCAGGGTTTTTATCTTATACTTCTTTTTATTCAATTGCTCAATCATCTTGTTCCCTGTGCTTACAGTAAAAGCTTTTTTAGGGGATATTTTTATCAAACTGTTTAGCAAAAGCACTGCTGATTTCAGACTTTTTTCCTACGGCCTTTATCCGCTTCTTTTCTTTTTGATTTTATTGTTCCTGTACAGGAAGGAAATTTTCAGCAAAAAACAATACGCCAACATAAACAAGAAACAAGTTTCCTTATTGCTGGTTCTTTTTTATTGCCTCGTTTTTATCAAATTAACAGGTTATCTGCGTTTTATTTTTTTGCCAATGCCGTTCGTGCTTACATTTATTATACCCAAAATAAAACTTAACAATGTTGTTTATTATTCTCCGTTCCTGCTTCTTTATGCCAACCTTTTTTTGACTAAGCCGGAACCATACCCATCGAAATTTAAAGAAAGAAATATGCTTCAATTTATATATGACCACCCTAACCCAAGGGTAGATAAATTCAAAAATACTTTCAAAGGCATACCGACTGAAAATTTTTATTACCAGCAAATTTTAGAAGAAGAAAAAAAGAATGCCAAGATTTTTCTGGACAATTACTGATTAACTTTATCATTTGGTACAACAATACCCTAAAACGATAACAATGAAATTTCTTTCGCTTGAGCCATTTGTTCCGTCAGGTAAAAATTTCGAAGCATCAAAACAGTTTTTTACCGAGCTTGGCTTCGAAATAAAATGGGATGCCGGCAACTATGTGGGTTTTGAAAAAGACGGCCAGAAATTCGTTCTTCAGAATTATTATCAACCCGGCTTCGCCGAAAATTTTATGCTGAGTGTTAAAATAGAAAACGCAGAAACGTTTTGGAAATATGTTACTGATAAAAAATTGCCGGAGAAATTTGGTATCCGCATTTCCAAGCCTATAAAGCAGCCTTACGGCATTGAAGTAAATATTATTGATGTAGCCGGTGTTTGCTGGCATTTCGTAGAATAAAAAATTATGACACCCAAAGAAGTTCTGGAAAAGTGGATCGAAGCTTTTAACAAAGCTGATGCAAAACTCATTGCCCAGTTGTATCATGACGAAGCCATCAATCACCAGGTAGCTAATGATGCAGTGATCGGCAAAAAAGCTATTGAAGAAATGTTCGCGAATGAATTTGCCCACGCGGAAATGGTTTGCATACCTGAAAATATTTTCCAGGATGGTGAGTGGGCTATTCTTGAATGGAAGGACCCGAAGGGCTTACGTGGTTGCGGTTTTTTTCAGATTAAGAATGAAAAAATTATTTTCCAGCGCGGATATTGGGATAAATTATCGTTTTACAAACTGCACAATATCGGTTTACCCGCTAACCGTTAATTTATCTAAGCCATTAACTTATTACAATACGTCTTCATCTTTATAATCGAATTGCTGCCTGATATTTTTAACAAGTGCATCCATTGATGCCTTCCGGTTGTCGCTTACTGATCCGCCATTTTCCCAGCGGTCAAATGCTTCTTTGATATGTTTCTGCTGTGAAGTTTTTACCTGTTGCATCAATTCATCACTCGTTTCTTTTTTGTTTTTATAAATCGCATCCAGCTTATCAAATTTCAGATGTTTGTCCCGACGCATTTCATTTTCCGATTCCGCCATTTGCATCAATTCTGTTTTGGCAAGTGCTACGTCGTAAGGACCAACACTCATTATGAGTTTTGACAGTATCGGGCCGATCTCGATCAGAATAATGAGCAGAGAAATGAATAATTCAGCCCAGAAAACACTTGGCTCTTCTGAAGAAAGATCGGACAAAGCTTTATTTTTTTCCAGGAAACCGACTTTTGAAGCAACTGTTGCCTCATATTGTTTATGCCGGGCCTCAAGGTTTGCTTTGGCATTATTCAGAATGCTATCCTGATAATTTATTTTATCATCAATGGCTTTTAGTTCCGGTGAAAACTGCACCAGTACCTTATTATAAGCATCTTGCTTCAATCGTGTAAGTTTATCGATGCCACGTTGAAAAGAACCTCCCGTGCCATCAGCTTCCTGCACATAGGCTTGTTGCATTTTATGCAATGTATCTTCAATAGCCGATTTTCTTTTCATCAAATTCATTTTTTCCATAACAGCATTTTGCATAGACACATTGCTTTCCAATTGTAAAAGGCTGTCGTTCAGCAAAACCTTTTTATGAAGGTTCTCAGCCACTTTAGTATCTACTTCTTTTTCAAAAATCTTTAATTCAAGCGGCCTAGCAATGGTAATACCTATCAACAATGCCAGCGCAATTCTCGGAATAGCCATCCACAACTGCTTACCCCTGCTCACTCCATATTTCCTCATGGTAGAAACCAGAAACCTGTCGAAATTAAAAATGATGAGCCCCCATAAAACCGCAAAACCTGCTGCCCACATCCAGTTGTTGAACACACTGTAAATGGCATAACCTGCAGAAAGGGACGCCAATGCAAACGTGGCAAGTATTACTCCACCCAGCCCTGCATATTTTGTATGTTCAGAAGGATATTCTTTTAATAATTGCTGATGCGCCCCGGCACACCACCATAAAAAATGAGAGTCGTTTTTTTTAGTGTTCCCGGAAAATGAATCGTAGGAGTACAAGCCGTTGAGCTTGCCATTGTTATTAGCAGCCATAAATGTTTAATTGCGTAAATAATAATCAAATATGGGTTGAAGCGGGAACAAGAGAAAAACGGAATAATTGCGGGGAAATTGCAAAAGAAAACTTAAAAGAATTTTTACAGCTCTGCACTTATCCTGATATCATTTGATTTTAATACCGAATAAATGGTTTTGGCAAATTCAACAGCGTGGATACTGTCGCCATGGATGCATACCGTATCTGGCCGAATAGGAACTTCACGTCCTGATAAAGATGTTACCGTTTTATGCTTAATCATTTGTATAACCTGTGCTGCAACGCGATTGGTATCGCGCATCAGTGCGTTCGCTGCTGTCCTTGGTGTCAGGCTCCCATCGTCCTGATAAGTTCTGTCGGCAAATACCTCGCTGTAGTTTTTAAGTTTATTTTCTGCTGCTGCAGTAATCAACTCACTGCCCGACAAGCCATATAAAATAATTGAAGCATCAATATCATGTACTGCTTTACAAATGGCGTTTGCAATAATCCTGTCCTTCGAGGCCATATTATAGAGGGCCCCATGCGGTTTAACATGGTGCATTTTACCATCCTGGCGTTTTACTATCTCATTTAATATTATTATTTGTTCTTTTACTATTTCGTATATACGCTGCCGTGAAAGCTCCATATTTGTCCGGCCGAAATTAACTTTATCGGGAAAAGAAGGGTGAGCGCCGATGGCCACTTTATTTTTTATAGCAATTCCTGTTAAAAGCTGCATGGTATCTGAATCTCCTGCATGAAAACCGCATGCAATATTAATGGAGCTAACATAATTCAATAGTTCAATATCCTTGTTGATATCATAATGCCAGAGACCAGTACTTTCTCCCATATCACAATTCAAATCAACACCTAACATACAACAGCATTTAAATGATCGTTACAGGCGCGTTCCAATATCTGTAAGTCCTTTTGCTGCTGGCAAAACATTTCTTCAGCAATTTCAATATCTACTAACCGGAATGTAACGCAATCGCTTGGGCGTAATTGGGAAAGTTTGGGCAAATGCGCAGCAATCGCATGCCCGATCCGCGGGTAACCGCCCGTTGTCTGATGATCAGCCATTAGAACGATCAATTGCCCGTCCGGCAATAACTGAATAGTGCCGAAATTTACCCCAGATGAAATCATCTCGAACTTATTATTCAGTTGCAAGGGCACACCTCGCAATTGATAACCCATACGGTCTGATGAAGGATGAATGGTAAAATTATTTTCAATAAAATCATATTGAGAATTGCCTGTTAACTGCTCCCATTCATTTCCTTTTATTATGAAAATTTCATGCGGAAAATCATAAGTCTTTCGTACATCTGCACGCCAGGGCAACACTTGTAGATTAGTATTTTCCTTTAACAAACCGGCAAAATAAATAGCGCTTTCTTTAAAAAATATTTCATCGTTCCTTTTAAATGGCCTTCCGGAAAGCCCGCCAGCTGATGCCTTCAGGTTAGTACTATAACTATTCAGCCACTTATCGGCACAAATACCACCATGAATGCTGAGATAACAGACCGATCCTGATACCAATTTCGGAAATTGGAGAACAGTATTCTTTCTGACTACTACCGGTTGCCATATCGGTATTGCCTGCTCGTTTATTGATGGCGAGAAGTCTGCACCGGTAATAGCAATCAGTGCATTCTGATTAAATAAAATCTGTGCACCGGGAAAATGAATTTCAATGACAGCTTCATTAATATTATTACAGACCAACATATTACCTACCTGGGCTGCATAACGATCCATTACACCGCCGGGGTTTATTCCCCAATGGCTATAGCCATACCTGCCCATATCCTGTATAGTATCAAGCAAGCCAGGTTTAATAACAGAAAAAGACATTAATATTTGTGATTTGTAATATTATAAAGTTGTTGAGGTATGAATTGAAACTACTTAGTTATCAATTTCTACCTTCACATAGTTGTTATTCAAAAGCTCATTAAATTCATCTTTGCCTATTTCATAAAATTGCACATAATCCCCAATATGTAATCGCGTTGGAACAGCCGTACCTGGCTCAAAAAATTTCACCGGTGTTCGTCCAATGATTTGCCAACCACCCGGACATGCAAATGGGTAAACACCTGTCTGCATACCGGCAATGCCAACACTTCCCGGCGGTATGGGAACAGGTTTGGGTTTTCTCGCAATTTCAAGTTGCTCATCAATTTTTCCGAGATAAGAAAACCCGGGAAGAAAACCAATCATGTAAACCCTGTAAATTTTAGACGTATGCAAGTGAATAATTTCTTCTTTCGAAATGTTTTTTTTGTTGCTTAAAAATTCGATATCGATACCATAATCACTTGAATAACAAACGGGGATATTTATGATGTTTTTATGGGATTGTTCTTCGATATGAGATTGATGAAACGCGGCTTCAAGTTTATCTGCAATAAAATCAAAAACCGTTCTTGATACTGCGCTATTTTTTCTTACCAGCACCGGATCATAATACAACGAAACAGAACTATACGCCACAATAATATCTTTAAGCCCTTCAAATGGATTTTTATTTAACCAATCACGTATCGAAATGGTTTTTTTGTTGATAGCTTCATCAATAAGATTACCAAGTTCAATACATGCCCCAGAATCCCCAAGAGAATAAATTTTATAATTCAACGCAGTGCTTTATAAGATGAACTTGTAAGATAAAATATATTTTGAATTAAAATTTAAATTTAATAATCAAATAAAATTGATAATTCATTTAAAAATAGACTATAAAGATGTTTTATTAATGCTTCGCCCTCAAGTCAGCATTCACTTAAACTAATGGGAATGTGAACAGCAAGCCCTCCATCTGAAGTTTCTTTGTATTTACTATTCATATCAAGCGCAGTATCCCACATGGTTTTAATGACTGCATCCAGCGATACCTTTGCAAAATCAGGAGTGCTTTGTAAAGCAAGCTGGCTGGCAGTAATCGCTTTGATAGCGCCCATAGTATTTCGTTCTATACAAGGCACCTGAACAAGCCCGCCGATCGGATCACAGGTTAATCCCAGATGATGCTCCATAGCAATTTCAGCAGCCATCAGGGTTTGTTTTTGAGTGCCCCCCATGCATTCAGTTAATGCAGCAGCAGCCATAGCTGAAGAAACTCCAATCTCAGCCTGGCAGCCACCCATAGCTGCCGAAATGGTAGCGCCTTTTTTAAAAATACTTCCAATTTCTGCTGCGGTAAGCATGAATTGAATTATTGAATCTTCTTTGTGGCCATCGCAAAATGCAACGAAATACTGAAGCACGGCCGGAATAACACCTGCGGCTCCGTTGGTAGGCGCAGTAACTACACGCCCGAATGAAGCATTTTCTTCATTTACGGCTAAAGCAAAGCAACTAACCCAATCCAATATGTACTTAAAATCAGCCCCGCCTTCACGGATAGCAGCAATCCACGAATTATAGTCATTATATTTCCTTCCTTTTAGTAATTTATTGTTCAGATCTGCAGCTCTTCTCTTCACACTCAACCCCCCCGGCAACATTCCCTGCACATGACAACCCCTAAATATGCACTCGTACATAATTTGCCAGATATTCAATATGCCGATTTTTACATCAGGCTCATTACGCCATGCTGTTTCATTTTCCATTACTACTTCACTTATACTCATGCCTGTTTTTATACACCAATGCAATAAGCCATGCGCATCATCGACCGGAAATGGAAGCTGTACTGAAAATCCAATTGTATCATCCTCAGCTTCTTTTTTTACAAAACCTCCCCCTATTGAATAATAAGTTTCAGCTATTTTTTCATCATTTTGATATTCAGCTAAAAATGTAACAGCATTCGGGTGGTATGGAAGCGTCTCGGTAAATAAAAAATGAATTTCTGTTTCAGGATCAAACTTTATCTCATGTTCGGCATTGAGCAATAGTTTTTTTTCTTTTTTAATGGCTTCAATCTTTTCAGCAATTCTGCTCACATCAAATGTAACCGGGTCATCTCCGCTCAACCCCAATTGAATGGCAATATCCGTTCCATGCCCTTTACCCGTTTTGGCAAGAGACCCGTATAGTAATACCTCTATACGTTTTACATCAGTAATTGCGCTGTTTTTTTTCAGAGAATCCAGGAAACGCTGCGCAGCACGCCATGGACCTAATGTGTGCGAGCTCGATGGACCAATACCAATCTTGAAAATATCAAAAACAGAAATCGCTTCGTGTGGCAAGAAATAGATTTTAAATCAAAATTACGAAACTATTTTTCAGCCACAGATCAGCTGATTAAGCAGACATTAATCGCCTCATAAGTACGATTAACCTGTAATTACGGGTAATATTAAAAAAAATGCCCCGAAAAGAAGAACGGGGCCTAAGTAGCAGGTAGTTAATAGTTACGGTTACTGAACGTCGATTAAATTGATATCAAAGATTAAAATTGAATACGCCGGGATTATAACATTGCCGCTTTTGTCTGTTTGCGGCACTCCTGCATATCCAAAAGATGGCGGAAGGTATAGTTTAATTTCGCCGCCTTTTGAAATAAGAGGTAAGCCTTGTTTCCATCCGGGGATTAACCCGCCTAACGTAAACAGGGCATCGGTTTGCTGGTCAAATACATATCCGTTTGTAAGTTGCCCGGTATAACTTACCATCACCCTTGAACAAACCCCGGGAATGGTACCGGAACCTTTGGTTATTACTTGATAATAAAATCCATTTGAATCCAACATTGCGCTGATTCCCAATGAATCAAGATACTTTTTTAAAACACTTTGTTCGCTTGAGGTAGCTACTGTATTATCGGTTTGATAATTACAACCACTGTCTTTCTTAAAACACGAAAACCAAGCTAAGGACACGCAAATGCACAAACATAACAATACAATTTTCCGCATGCAACAAGTTTCTGCAAAAATACAAGTTGAAACAATAGACAAGAAGGTATCCGATTATGCTGCAAAGACAAATTATTTTATTTCAACAATTATTCAAATTTCTTCCTTGTCCCGCTTTGACAATAATTCTCGATACTTTTGATCGTGCATTTCCCATTGATGCCGTTTGGAAAAGATGGCTATAAACGCGGTAATAACAAGTATTGCTATAATTAAAACAAGCGGATTGAATTCTCCGGTGTTCATGACCATATCGGCACGTTTATACCACCCGGCAAAAAAATTAATACAAATCGGTATGACAAATATCAACCCAATCGGGATCCCGATCAGGAATTGCCTGAACGCTTTTTTTTGTTTATCGCGGTTACGTTCCCAGTAGTCGATAAAATTTTTTTCTTCCGGCGTAAGCATATCATCTTTTCACAAAGATAAATAGCGGGAAATTTAAATAAGTAAACTAAAAGAAAGTTACTTCAGGAGATTTTCCTCTTCCGGTGAAGAAAGGCAATCGAAGCGCTTCATATCATTTCAATTTCCGGAATTCATGTTTTTCTTTACCACTGATGATCATCATTTTCTCTATTTTACCATTAGCATCTCTGGCAAATTGAAACTGTATAGCCGCCGTTTCCAGGGAAAACAGATCTGGTTTATCCCTGTTCATCGTGGTTTTTTGAAGCCCGCCTTTATCAAGTGCAATTTTCAATCTGCCATTTTCCAATGTAACCACTGCGTTTACCGTGTCCGCAGCATAAGTTCCTGTATACTGGTTCAAGGAAGTGTCAACAGCTATTGGTATGTTGTTTATAACTGGCAACCCTGAGGGTTTATATGGCTGATAATTTTCCCAATCCCAAGGCGTATAAACATCTCCAATTACCTTTTCCAGAACCTCTTTAAAAATACTTTCAGCAACAACGCTGTTGGACATCATGATCAGGGATATTTTTTTTCCCGGGAAATTTACATTGTAATGCGCCCACCCATCGTCATGGCCTTCCTTGAAAAAAGCGTTACCATAATCGCATTTAAAAACTCCCCAACCAAGTCCGTAGGACAGGTTAATATTTTTGTAAGGATATTCTGCTGTATCTGTATTGAGCGAAGGAAACTGATGCTTTGTTTTAATTGCTATCTGCGGGGATATCATTTTTTTTCGCCAAATATCATTCAAGCCTTTCCCTTGCATTACGGCTTCAATAAACCTGGAATAATCAGCTATAGTCGTCTCCATCGAACCTGCCGCATTTGCTTTGGATCTCATTTTTCTTTTCAGTTTTTCCCCATTTTGATCATATCCAAAAGCACAATCATTAACAAATTCAGGTTGCCATACATAACTTGTTCTTATCATACCCAGTGGCTTGAACACTTTCTCTTTTGCCAGATCTTCCAGCTTTTTCCCCGTTATTTCTTCCACAGCCAATTGCAACAAAACAATTCCTTCGCCGGAATAAGCATACATATCCCCAGGATTAAAAAAAATCTGGAGTTCATTATTACCTCTCGGGTTAAACCAGCGCCAATTAGGAAATCCGGTACTATGTCTTAAACAATCGCGAACGGTAATCAGCTTCCACCTGGGGTCGTCAGCAAGATCATTATACCCCTCATATAAAGGCAATGGTTTATTCAAGTAAGCCCAAACAGGTTTATTGAGATCGATAATGCCTTCCTGAACCATTTGCATTACTATATAGGCAAAAACTGCTTTGCTAAAAGAAGCTGCATATATCAGGGTTGATGTATCGAGCATTTCATTTTTCTCTTTGTCCCTATAACCATATGCCCTGGTATAAACAATTTTATTATCATTAATGATACTGATGCAAAATCCCGGCACATTTGCTCCGGCCATGAGTTGTGTTATCGTACTATCAATAAATCCTGATGAAATGGTGGTACTGTCGAGCTTCCTGATAAAAACAGAAGTGAGGTTATCATTCGCCTGAGCAAAGGAATTTTGTACAAAAAGAAATAAAAAAGTTAATATCAATAGTCGTTTTTGCATGATTCACTTTCGCCGAAGGTTATTGCAAGACTTATTATAACGTTAAAACAAAAAAAAGATTTTGCTAATAAGGGCATTCTATCTCAGCTGTATCAATATTATCCGAATTATCGCGAAAACAGTTATTATGACGAGATATAAAAATACATTAAATTGAAGTTTTTGCTCGGATCACCTTTTCATTTCATAGTTATCTTTATCACAGCCCCTCCACCCCTTGCCAATTTTACAAGAATGTGATCATTTTTTTTCATCTCTTTTTTTTCTTTTATCAGATGGTTTGGTTGAGTACTTACATCTGTAGCATCAGTATAAATTTCAGCACTATAACTCCCTTCATCTAAAAAATACAATGGAATGTTGATAGTCCTTGATTCAAGATTGTTAATAACACCCACATACCAATCGTTACCGCTTCTTCTTGCAATAGCTATATATTCCTGAACTTTGGCAATGGGCACTTTTGTTTCATCCCAGGTAGTGGGCACTTCCCTGATAAACTCAAAACCAGGCTGTCCTTCGTAGGCGGCCGGGTAATCACAAACCATCCCCAAATAATTTTCCAGAACAACATACATTGCCAACATGTGACATCTTGTACCAAGCATTAATGGTCGCGTGTATTGGGCAACATAAAGTGAATCGGGAACGGCACGAAAACCACCAAGATGATAATCGGTTGAACCGGCAAGCATTCTTGTAAATGGCATATAAATATCATGATCAGGGCTAAGTCCGGGCCCCCATTTATTCACTTCATAATTCCGTGTTCCTTCACGTGTATATTCATTTGGATAAGTACGGTTTAGCCCTGTTGGTTTATAGGCCCCGTGAAACTGGATGTGCAGGTGATGTGCAGCTGCTTTTTCCAGTATTTCATTTTGTATATTGACCATCTCCTGGTCATCCCGGTCCATGAAATCGACCATCATCCCTTTGATGCCCCATTTTTCAAATTGAGCAAACGCGGAATCCAGCTTTTTATACAAAGCAGACCAATACACCCAAACCCGGATACCGACTCCTTTAGACTTTGCATAATCACAAACTTCCTGCATGTCCAGACCTGGAACAGGCTTAGTAACATCGGCATGAGGCCCCGGAACAAATCCGGCCCCATCATTAGTATACCATTCATGCAAGCCATATTCAACTACAGAATGATATGGGATGTTATTTCTGGAACAGAAATCGATATAGTATTTATTGGTAACAAAATTATTTCCAGGAGCATTAATAGTATCATGAACCACATTGCCATTCCACCAGGGAAAAGTTGTTTTGCCTGGCTTAATCCAACTCAAATCTTTTATTTTGCAGGGCTCAGCCAAATTGGTAATCAGGTTAGATTCTATGAGGGTTCCTATCCTGTCGCTGATTATCATTACACGCCATGGGCTTTGATGTGGCAATAACGCCTTTACCTTTATGTCTGTTTGACCGGGTAATGGCGAAAGCATACTTCTGATTATCCCATCATGCTTCACTAAATACATCCCTGCATAATCCATCAGGTCCGCTTCAGTAACGCCTACAAAAATATGGTCTGGCGTTTCAAAAAGTGCAGGCATGTCAATCAAGGTATCTTCCTTAATCTGGTTAATAGCCAGTGTTTGATAAGTTCCTTCATGCGATGTTGTATAGCCGGGCAGAAACAACCCCCGTAAAACCGTATTTCCGTCAAAATTGAAATTATCGTTCTCATCGGTGAGAATAAGACGGTGTACACTTTTATCATCAGGAAATTCATAACGAAATGCAACTCCATCATTAAACAGCCTTACTGCAAAAATTAGTTTACGTTTAGGCATCGACGTTTGAATAACCGGTATTAATGCTTCTTTATAATGCTCATTTACCTTTTTTGTTTTACCTACAATTAATTCGTATGCTTCATCGCCTTCATGAAAATAAGGGGTGAGCATGTGAAGATTATCGGAAAAATCAGCATCTGCAAATTTTAATGAAAGCCTGCTTTCATGAATTATGCTTTTATCTTTATAGGAAATACTATAGCTGGCTGAATGAGCTGTTACCTGGAAATTGAAAACGATATTGTCATCTGGAGAAGAAAGTTTAACCTTGTTTTGAGCAAAGATCGAAACAGATATCAAAGTGCAAAAAGCCAACAGCAAATCAGAAATTGGTTTCATATGCATACATTAATCGTTTAAAACTTTGAGTTGAAAACCGTAAAACTGATGCTGGTTAATATTTATCAGCTTATATCAAGCAATTCCACTTCAAAAATAAGGGTGCTGTTGGGGCTAATATATGAGCCTACCTGCCTGTCTCCATAACCTAAATGAGGGGGAATAAAGAACCGCCATTTGCTGCCTGCAGGCATTAGTTGCAGTCCTTCAGTCCATCCTTTAATAACCATATTCAGCGGAAATGTTGCCGGACGGCCCCGTTTTACCGAGCTATCGAATACTGTCCCGTCAATTAAAGTTCCGTGGTAGTGACAAGTAACTTTATCAGTGACTAATGGCTTAGGGCCATTCCCTGTAGTCATCACTTCATACTGGAGGCCACTGGCCAATACGACAACACCATCCTTTTGCTTGTTTTTTTCAAGAAAGTCCCCACCCGCTTTCAGATTCGCCGCTGCTTTTTCATTTTTCAGCTGGAATAATTTATCTGCTATGCCCATAATTTTTTACGAATGTACTTTCAAAATCTAATATGATGTTGGATTTAATATATTAATATTGCACAGGAACTATACTGCTATGAAAACATCCGGGAGACAGGTCCTATTGATATTGAACACAATCCTGACTGTGATTGGCTGTTTTTATTATGGCACCCTTCATTCGCAAACCTGCAGCGGGCCAACAGTAAAACCCACTATCAGCATATTTACCAAATCAACTGCTATTTGCCCAGGCAGTCTTGTAATTTTTATTGCCACAGCAACCAATTGCGGAGCTAACCCGACATATCAATGGAAAATAAATGGCATTAAAACAGGAAACAACAGTGACACATTCAGAACATCGCAAATAAACAATGGAGATGTAGTAAGTTGTACGCTTACAACAGACCCTGCCTTCGCTTGCGCTTCTCCGAATAAGGTTTCATCATATGGCATTGTAATGACTGTTTCAGCATCACAAGCTCCTTCAATGACTATTTCCGCTTCAGCTAATGATATTTGTCCTGGCACGTTGGTAACATTTAATTCAACCACAGAAAGTACATCAACGTATTTGTCTTTTCAATGGATGTTAAACCAAAAAGAAGTAAGTAACAAACCTTACTATGCAACAAACAGCCTTGAGGACGGAGATGAGATTTACTGTATATTAGTAGATAGCGGAGGTTGTTCTACCGACCCTGTTAATTCTAATATCATCAGTATTATAGTGAAAAAGCTTCCGTTAATTACCCTTACCCCTTCCGATACCAGTGTTGCAGCAGGAAGTATGGTGCAGCTAAAAGCCGTTATTTCAGGCAATCTGTTATCGTATAGCTGGGAGCCATCTTCCGGCCTCAGTAATGCATCATCCTTATCACCGGTTACAACAGCATTATTTTCTCCAATAGATTATTTTTTCAATGCCCAAACTATGGATGGATGTTCGGTCAGTAGGAAAATTTCCATTCACATCTTTCATGATATTATTATGCCCAATGCTTTCACGCCCAACGGCGATAGTCATAATGATATTTTCAAAATACCTGCAAATACCAATCTCCAGCTATCAGAGTTTTCAATTTTTGACAGAAATGGCAACAGGGTGTTCACTACATCCGACATCGGCAAGGGATGGGATGGAAACCTGAACGGTAAAAAACAGGTCGCCGGAGTATATGTATATGTCATCAGGGGTTCCGATTCAAAAGGTAAAATTATTTCAAAGGGCAGTTTTATACTGGTAAGATAATTTGTTATCGAATTTTCTGCTGTTGGTGCCAGTCATTATCATTTTTCATGGATATTTTAAAATATTCTTATCTGGTAAAAAATTTACTTAACTAAGTTATTCTTTTATTCACATTGCTCATTTTAAAAAAAGGAACACATACCCTGAAGATATATTTCAATAAAGAAGGTTGTTACTTCAGGCCGCTGATTTTTTAAAAAATCAATTCATAAACAGTTTCTGTATTTTTTGCCTGCCATCAATAGCGCTTCAAAGAAATATCTCTTCTTAATAAAACAGTAGCAAAGAAAAAAAGTGTATATGTTTCATCCCATATTTCCGTGGAAGGACAAACAAATGGTGCATGGATTTATTTGTGGCCTTATTCTTCATCTTCTTGCAAAAAAATAACTGTAACATTGACAACAACAAAGCTGATGGTAACCTTAGTGCCGATGGGGTTTGCTTTGCCCCGGAAAAAAAGCTACCCTTTTATCAATTCTGTTATTCCTGCAAATATTTTTTTTTGAAATTTAACGGGCTTTCTCCATTAATTTTTTTGAAAACTTTGCTGAAATGCGAAATACTGTCAAACCCGACGGCGTAGCCGGCATCAGAAATATTTTCCCCTTCCAACAGCAAAGTTTTTGCCTGATTGACCCGGTACTGGTTTACAAAATCAGTAAATGTCATTTTAGTTTGTTTTTTGAAATACCTGCAAAATGCCGGAGTGCTTAAATGAACATGTTTAGCCAGCTTATTGACATCAGGATTTTTATTATACTGAGCATGGATATATTCATAAATAGAAGCCATCCTGATTTTATCGTTAAAAAAAATCCGTATACTGGTGTCAATATCGTTCAGCACCATTACTTCGTCTGATTTAGCAAGCAGCTGCAAAATTTCCAGCAGGCAAAGCAACTGTTGAAAATGATTCAGCTTTTGCATTCTTTTTAATTTTTCTATAGCCAGCTTTTTGGTTTTGCCGCCGAATGATAATCCATAAACTGATTTGTGAAATAATTTCTGTACGGCATCAAGTTCGGGCGTAGTTTCCAATGCCGGGCCTAAAAAATTTTCCTTTAGCTGAACAACGATTTGTTTATATTCAGTCTTCAGTCCATAATCAAAATTCAGGTGAGGGATATTTGAACCAATGAACACCAGATCACTTTCCATATAGCTGGAAACATGCTGGCCAACATGCCTGATGCCTGTTGCAGCTTCCACATATACCAGTTCGTATTCAGGATGATGATGCCAGTAAAAATAATTCCGCAGGCTGGGCATAAACAGGCGAAATGATTTTCCTCTTTCAAACGGTACTTTTTCCAATTGAATCTTCACCAAGTAAAATTTCCTGTAAAGTTATTTTTTTGATTGGAATATTTACAAATTAGTCAATAGAGAACAAAAAATTGTCATTTCAGATAACGGTCACAATGCCCATCATGTGCAATTTTGTATCATCATTCAATCAAAAAATTTGCTGTATGAACCAACAAACAATGGCCCCGACAATGGTATCTAACAATGCCCATAAAGATATTCCCGGCAATCCTTCTACTGCAAAAAGCAGTTCAATAAAATTAAATGACAGGAGTAATGGCAGGCCATTGCGTGTGCTTAGTGAAGAAGACTGGAAATTCTGGATACACAATGGTTACATCGTTATTAAAAATGCCATATCAAAAGAACAGGCAAAAAAAACTGCTGATTTTTTATGGGAATTTGAAGAGAAGGATCCCAATGATCCTTCAACATGGTACTCAGCCCCGCGAGCTGAAATCAAAATGAAGGAGCTTACAAATACAGGAATGGTGGAAGTATACAATCATCAGTATCTCTGGGACAACAGGCAAAGCCCCAGGATACATGCTGCATTCGCTGATATTTGGGGAACAGAAAAATTGTGGTGTACCATTGATCGTGCCAATCTGAATTTCCCCCTGCGGCCCGGATTTGAATACAAAGCTTTTATTCACTGGGATTATGATCCTGAAACCAAGCCCCAGCAGGTACAGGGTGTATTGGCTTTAGCAGACCAGACTGATGAGAACATGGGAGGGTTTCAATGCATACCTGAATTATTCAGGAGTTATGATACATGGAAGCTTACACAACCCGAAGACCGCGATCATTTTAAACCGGATACAGCCGGGTTCACTCCAACAAAAGTGAAAATGGAAGCAGGCGACCTGCTGATATTTAACAGCCTTCAGCCTCATGGCATTCGTGCCAATATGAGTGGCAACAAAGTTCGTATTGCCCAGTACATTTCCATGATGCCGGCTGAAGAAGATAATGAACCTTTGCGTGAATGGAGGATCAATTCATGGAAGAGCCGGATTGCTCCCGAAGGCTATGCATTTCCCGGCGACCCGCGTAACTGGGAACAAACAAAATACACAACTGCAGCGCTTTCAGCATTAGGAAGAAAATTGTTAGGATTGGATAAATGGTAACATTTTCAAAAGCTTTGCTCTGCAAATAAAAAAGCCGCATCATGCGGCTTTCAATTTTATTATTACAAATTATCCATTTTCTATTTCTTTTTCTGCGGCTTGGGTGCCCAAATAGCAAGCATCCTTTTGCCTTCCATTTTCGGCAGGCCTTCCAAGACCCCCGTTTCATTAAGCCTTTCAGCAAACTTCAATAATAACAATTCACCTCTTTCCTTAAACTGTATGGCACGCCCTTTGAATTGCACATAAGCTTTTACCTTATTGCCTTCTTTCAAAAATTTTTCTGCATGTTTCGCCTTAAAATCAAAGTCGTGATCGTCAGTATTCGGTGTAAAGCGGATTTCTTTTACCTCGCTGGCCTTGCTTTTGGCCTTCATTTCCTTCTCTTTCTTCTTCTTCTCGTATAAAAATTTATTATAGTCGATTACTCTACAAACAGGGGGGTCGGCATTGGGAGAAATTTCCACAAGGTCAAGCCCCTGTTCCTGAGCTATTTTCAACGCTTCCTGAACAGAGTAAACCCCAACTGTAACATTATCGCCTACTAACCGCACTTGCGGCACACGGATCATGTGGTTGGTACGGTGCTCCTGTTGTTGCTCTTTTCTGAATCTCGGGTTAAAATTGCCTCTTGGCGGTCTTTGTTGAAATGTCATTTATGTTTTTTAAGTGAAGCTCCATCCCTAAAAGAAGCTATCCATTTTTTGTTTTCCATATATCAACCTCATGTAGGGAAAGAGGTTCTTAGTTTTCAGATATAGTTGAATACTTCAACGTCGTATTTTAATTTTTAGCTTTTATTTTTAAAAGTTTTTTGGGTATCCGGCATTCTTTTCCATGCAGCATCATTTCATCGCATATTTCAACGGCATCCATTCTACACAGCTATTACCACCCCAATCCTGTATCCCATAGCTTTTACTTAACTACTAACTATTTCTATTCACAATTTCCTTTTTTATTTCTGTTAAAAACTCATCTACATTTTTTGTTCCCAGGTCTCCTTTGCCATGCTTACGAACAGAAACTTTTCCGTCATTCATTTCCTTCTCGCCTATCACCAGCATGTATGGCACTTTGGCTAATTCTGTATCACGGATCTTTTTACCGATTTTCTCGCTGCGATCGTCAATCTCACTACGAATATCAGCATTTTTCAGCGATTGCAAAACAGTTTGTGCATAATCTAAAAACTTGTCGCTAATAGGCAAAATTTTTACTTGTAAAGGCGAAAGCCAGGTGGGGAAATTACCGGCATAATGCTCCAGCAAAAAGCCTATAAACCGCTCGTGTGTGCCAAGTGGCGCACGGTGAATAATCAATGGTGTGTCAGTACGGTTGTCTTTTGTTGTATATTCCAGATGGAAGCGGCGTCCTTGTGCAAAGTCCACCTGGTTTGTAGCCAGTGTAAACTCTCTTCCGATAGCGCTCCATATCTGCACATCAATCTTTGGTCCGTAAAACGCACCTTCTCCTTTTACTTCTACAAAAGGCACTTTATTTTCAATCATCACCTGGCGAACGAGGTTTTCTGTTTCCACCCATAGCTCCGGTTCATTAATATATTTCTGACCAAGCTTATCAGGGTCATGCAACGACAAACGCATTACATATTTTTCAATCCCGAAAATTTTAAAATATTTCAGGTACATTTCATTCACTGCCTTGAATTCCTGAGCAAACTGTTCTTTTGTACAGTAAATATGCGCATCATTCATGTGCAGGCAGCGTACCCTCATTAAACCAAACAGTTCGCCGCTTTGCTCATAACGGTAACAGGTACCGTATTCAGCGAGGCGCAAAGGCAAGTCTTTATAGCTTTTGGGCTCGGCAGCAAAAATTTTGTGGTGATGCGGGCAGTTCATCGCTTTCAGGTAATACTTTACACCTTCCAGTTCCATCGGCGGGTACATGCTGTCCTGGTAATAAGGTAAATGCCCGCTGGTGATATATAAATTTTCTTTGGCTATATGCGGAGTTACTACACGTTTATAGCCTGCCGCCAATTCTGTTTCTTTGGCCAGTTTTTCCAATTCCTCGATAATAACAGTGCCATTGGGCATCCACAAGGCAAGGCCCGGACCAATATCATCGTCCATGGTAAATATGCCCAGTTCTTTACCCAATTTTCTATGGTCACGTTTCTTTGCTTCTTCCAGCATAGCGAGGTATTCGTCCAATTCTTTTTGAGAAGGGAAAGTAACCCCGTAAATGCGCGTTAGTTGTTTATTTTTTTCATCTCCTTTCCAATAAGCGCCGGCGATGTTGGTTAGTTTAATGGCTTTAACAAATCCCGTGTTTGGAATATGCGGGCCACGACAGAGATCAGTGAAACTGCCCTGTGTATAAAAAGTAATTTCACCGTCGTTCAGATTCTGTAACAGGTCCAGTTTATATTCGTCACCTTTTTCTGTAAAATATTTTACAGCTTCAGCTTTAGGCATTTCTTTTCGCAGGTATACTTCATTTTTTTTAGCAAGCTCAGCCATTTTGGCTTCCAGCTTTTTCAAATCTTCATCGTTGATTTGCCTGCCGCCAAGATCCATGTCATAATAAAACCCGGGAGGGTTTTGTGTTGGCGGGCCTACCCAGAATTTTACGCCCGGAAATAAAGATTCTACCGCTTCCGCCATTAAGTGTGCCGAAGAATGCCAGAATGTTGCTTTGCCTTCATCATCAGTCCATGAAAGCAACTTTAAGGAAGCATCGTTATACAAAGGGCGTGTAGCATCCTGCACCTGCCCGTTTACATTTGCTGCGAGAATTTTTCTTGCCAGTCCTTCACTGATCGACTTTGCAATTTCGAGCGGGGTAATGCCTTCCGCATATTCCCTGACTGCACCATCGGGAAAAGTAATTTTAATCATTGTAAATGTATACAAACGTGATACGAGATATAAGATTCGGATATATGAGATGCCGGACAAAATTCGAAACATGCATATCTTGCATCTTATATTTCCTCATCCTTCTTAAAAATCCTGCAAATTTAACAAACTCTTGCCAGATAACATGTATGAATGGATTCAGCAGGAAAATTTTTTGTTCTAAATTGCAAAATTGAAAAATGCTGTAATGAAAAAACTCTTTTTCTTCTTTTGTGTAGCGATTATTTGGCAGGGTTTGTACGCCCAGGATTTGACAGGCATCTGGCGTGGACATTTTCAGAGCAACAGTAGTTTTCAAAAAATGCCGATATATGATGATCGCTACAAAATTGAAGTGCAAATAGCTCAAAAAGGAAACAGATTTGATGGCGTTACTTATTCTTACAAAAGCACCGTTTTTTACGCCAAGGCAAGCGCCGAGGGAACAATAAATTCATCATCTCAAAAAGTTTTCTTTCGTGAATTGAAATTATTGGAAGTGAGAATGACTGATGGCGGCCAGGTATATGCGATGGATTATTTTTTAAAATACTCAAAATTAGGCAACGAAGAGTTTTTGGAGGGTACTTATATAAGTTATAACATTAAAGATTCAAGCAGAGGCGAAAAGGGAACCGTATTCCTGCATCGAGTAGTTACTTCGGATTTTTATAAAGAGCCTTTTGTCAAAAAACGTGAAGAAGAAATTGCAAGGGAAAAGCACAGTGCCCCTGCCACACGAACAGATTCATCAGTTGCAAAAAAAAGTATTAGCACCAAAACCTCATCCAAAAAGACAATTCCTGCAAACAAGTCAGATAATAGTGTTGCCAAAAAAAATATTGTTCCCCAAAAAAACAATCCGGGCCATAACCTGCCCAAACCTGCACCAAAGCCTGTAATTGTAAAAGCAGATGTGGCTAAACAAAACACAACAACGGTTATGGTCGATTCTTCACATAAAATTGAAAGGAAGACTGCTCCTGACCTGGTACTCCCGAAAGTATTAACCAGCAGAAAAAATGAATTGGTAAAAACCATAAGCGTAACCACCAACGAAGTGGAGCTTCGAGTGTATGATGATGGCACCATCGACCATGACACTGTATCGATTTTTGTGGATAACAGAAATGTCATCAATCACGCTATGCTTACTGATAAACCGATCATCGTAAAACTTCATCTTGATGATGATAATAATTATCATGAAGTAGTTATGGTTGCTGAAAATGAAGGGGAAATTCCTCCTAATACTTCACTAATGGTAGTGAAAGCCGGGGATAAAGAATACGAGGTCCGCATTGTTTCTACAGAGCAGAAAAATGCTACTGTGGTGTTTAAGTTTGAGAAGAAGTAAATATTATACCGTGGAGTCAGTGATCCGGAAAAACAAAATGAGGGAGATAGTGGATGACAGCGCCAACCATTTGTTCGTATTGTAATCTCAAAATTTTTAATGCAGCTTTTTAAAAAATTATTCCCCTTCTCCCACTTCCCGGATTTTCTACCGCTTAAATAAATTTTGCCAACACATATTTCTAACTCCTTCCTTACCTTTAAATTTACAAATGCGTTTTTGGTTATTGCTCATCATAGTATGTCCAGGGCTTGTTTTCAGCGAAGACCTTAACGGTATCTGGAAAGGAACATTAACACAGGAACCTGGCGGTTGCTACCCAAAGTATTTTTTAGAAATCCAGATCAATTTTGCTGATAATAATATTACCGGCAAAGTATACGATTATTATGACACTTCAAAATTTGTGAAACTTGGTTTTACCGGCAAATACAATCCGTTAAACCACCGGCTGGTGCTGATAGAAAACAAAGTATTGCATTCACAAATACCTGCCGACTGTGTGCCTTGTATCAAAACTTACAGTCTCACCTATTCAAATAAAAATGGCGAAGAAACTTTAGAAGGTGATTGGAAAGGGTATACTTCTGAAAAGAAAATTGCCTGCCCGCCCGGAAAACTGATATTGAAAAAATCCCTCTATTCTGATTTCCCTGTTGATATAGAACAGAACGATGAATTGGCCGAAATCCAGAAAAAAATACACCTCGAAAAAAGGACAGTTGATCTGAAAAAAACAATTGTTGTGGATTCACCGAAAATTAAACTGGCTTTTTATGATGATGCAACCATCGATAATGACACCATTACTGTTTTTGTCAACAACAAATTATTGCTTTACCGTCAATGCCTAACCGAAAAACCGCTGAATATAAATTTCAACGCTTTTGCGGGAACGCCATACGAGCTCATCATGTATGCAGATAACCTGGGCTCTATTCCACCCAATACCGCGTTGATGGTAGTGACGACAGGAAATCAGAAGTTCGAAATATATCTTTCATCAACCGAGCAGAAAAGCGCTGCAGTGAGGTTTATCTATAAACCAAAATAAATTATTCAAGTTACATGGCATTTCCGCTTATCAAAACCAGCCATGATTATTTTCATTTATCATTATCTTTCAATTTCAAATTAATCTTTATGAAGAAAATTTATGTATCCTTTCTTGTATTGGCGTGGGCCTTTAGCGTGGGTGCACAACAACTTTATATGCCGCGCAATATCCGGGAAGCATATAAAAAAGGAACACGGTCAATGGATGGTAACCCCGGACCAAAATACTGGCAGAACCATGGCATTTACGATATTACAATAACGGCAATGCCGCCAGACAGAACCATAAAAGGGAGTGAAAAAATAACTTACTTCAATAACAGCCCTGACACCATCAATCATCCTGTAATCAAACTGATTTTAAATATTCACCAACCCGGTGCAGTAAGGCTTTTTGATGCATCTGCCGATTATATTACCCCTGGCGTGCATATAACGAAGTTTACCATTGACGGGCAGTCGGCTACCTGGCATGAACCCCGGGTTCACAGCACTTGGCAAAGTATTACCCTCCCAAAACCTCTATTGCCGCATGATTCGGTACAATTCACATTCGATTGGAACTATGAGATATCGTTACAAAGTAACCGTGAAGGAATGCTCGATTCCACATCATATTTCCTTGCTTATTTTTATCCAAGGGTTGCTGTGTTTGACGATTATTATGGCTGGGACAGAATGGACTTCAACGATGCGCTTGAATTCTATAATGATTTTAATGATTATACTTTGAGGGTAAATGTTCCGAAAAACTATATCGTGTGGGCAACGGGTACTTTACTTAACCCAAATGTACTTCAGCCAACTTATAAAGACCGCTTAGAAAAATCAATGAATTCTGACGAAGTCATTCATGTTGCCGCAAAAGAAGACCTGGCTGCACAAAATGTTACTGCACAAAATGAGGTTAATACCTGGGTGTGGGCCGCCAGTAATATTACGGATGTGGCATGTGCACTTAGTGATCATTATATCTGGGATGCGTCAAGTGTTATTGTTGACGACGCTGATCATCGGCGTGCAAGTGTACAGGCTGCATTTCTTGATAATGCACAGGATTATCATCATATGGTTGAATTCGGACGACATGCACTGGACTGGTTGTCGCATAACTGGCCCGGTGTTCCTTATCCGTTTCCAAAAACTACCATTGTACAAGGGTTTGCAGATATGGAATATCCCATGATGGTCAATGACAACACTACTCCCGATCTCGACTTTTCGCGTTTTGTGGTGGAGCATGAAATTGCACATACATGGTTTCCGTTTTACATGGGCATTAATGAAACAAAATATGGTTTCATGGATGAAGGCTGGGCAACTACTTTTGAACTGCTGATTGGCCGGGCAGATGTAGGGGAAGAAAAGGCCGACAAACTATACAAACAGTTTCGTGTGAATGGCTGGATCAAAGACGCTTCTGCAGAAGAAGATTTACCGATCATTACACCCGGCAATGCCATGAATGGTATCGGTCTTGGCAATAATGAATACGGTAAGCCTTCACTGGGTTATCTTGCCATGAAAGATTTATTAGGTGACGAAGTGTTCAAAAAATGCCTACATGAATACATCAGCCGCTGGCATGGAAAGCATCCGACGCCATGGGATTTCTTTTATACCTTCAATGATGAATCGGGACAGAACCTGAACTGGTTCTGGTCTAACTGGTATTTCTCAAATAATTATATTGATCTTGCCGTTGACAAAGTCACAAAAACGGCCTCAGGCTATACTGTTGATATTAAAAATATCGGCGGTTATGCATCACCGGTAGATGTAGTGGCTACTTATGCCGATGGAAGTACAGAAAACTTCCATCAAACCCCAGCCATCTGGAAAAAAAACCAAAAGCAAACTTCTGTAACCATCCCGTCGAAAAAGAAAATAATACAGGTTGAGTTAAAAGGAAGCATCTGGATGGATGCAGATGAGAGCAATAATGTGTGGAAACAATAATGCCGTTTAGCGTTTTGAGCCGGGAGGTAAATTAAAGGCAACAGCGTTTTGTTTTGTCTCCCGGTTCTTTATGCTGGGCAATATGAATCCGGCCTGAAAGCTGTGCCAGCCGAAACATCCCAATACATTCTTTATTCTTCAATTCACGCATCTCTACACTTTTACATCGGCAAATTATTTATTCTTCTCCGGGATGATATTTTTTTTCTACATGTTTCATTACATCTTCCGTATAGAAAAAAATATCTTTAAACTTCCCTTCCGCAAACAATTCTGCCTGGTCGGTGAAATGCCGTGAATGAGGATCAAAAGATTCCCCGCCGGTGGATATTGTTTTTGCCTTTATTTTTTTCCCGAATTCAACTGCCGCAATAAAACTGTTGCCTGAAACCCCGTACATCTTTCTTGTTCCGTTAAAAGACCTGCTCGTAAATGCAGGCAGGCTGCCCCAAACGGATGAGGTCATGGCAACAGGCAGGCTTGGCAAATCATCACTGAATGTTTCCTTCAGTTTGCCCGTGTTTCTTTGAAAACGGTTAATATCACCCCAGGCAATTTTCCATGTTCCGTATTTTGATTGCAGGCTGCGAATGGCCATTGATAATAAATGCAATTGTTCTTCTGCGGGTATTTTTTTGGCGAGTAACCTAAACAATTCAACCTGGTCATCCACACTTTCTTCTTCGCGAAGTTGCTGGATTTTAAGTACCATTAAATTCCCCCATTCCACAGCAATTGTTGTGGCCACAGAATTCACAGACGAATAATAATCCCATGACTGCATCACCTGCATAGGTTCCGAAATTTGTTTTTTTACAGAATCATTTTCGTCAGTTTTTTTATATGCATCAACAAGTGGAGGTATCAGAATAGCAAATATGGAAAGATAATGGTCATAGCCCGCCTCCATCACTTTTTCCAGAGAAAATTTTTGATCATTATCGAAAAGTCTTAAAGCATTTAACCCCCTGCCATTTTGCCCATCCATAGCCATATATGCGGGGTAATTATTTTTTTTTGGACTGCTTTTCCCGGAAGCCGAAAATGGTGTGGAATTGCAGTTTTGTATAAAACCGCTTTCGGGATTATAAATATGGATTGTTTCATCAAGTGCATGGATGCCGTTCCAATTAGTTGCAGCAACCGAACCGTCTAACGGTAACGCATAGTTGAATTTAGGGTTTCTTTTCGGCATAAAATTTCCATGCCAGTAAGCAATATTCCCTTTGTCATCTGCAAACACTGTATTATTTGAGTTATTGGCACGCAAGTCCATAATTTTTTTAAACGCTTCAAACCCGTTTGCTTTGGTCCGCAGCCAGGATTGCAATAATGAAGCATAAGAACGATTGTGCTCTTTTAAAGCAAGCCATTTACCATTGCGGCTGCCCATTACAGGCCCATGATGAGTATAATACACGGTTACCGGTATTGCTGCAATGCTATCTCCTTTTTTATACCGAAGCATAATTGCTTTTACCTGTACAGGAACCAGTGTGTTATCATATTCCGTAAACAGGGAATCTCCTTTTGATACTATTTTCTCTTCAAATAAATCTGCTACATCGGCATAACTTGTAGTATGCATCCAACCGCAGTGTTCATTAAATCCCTGGTAAATAAAAAACTGCCCCCAGGTTGCAGCGCCATAAGCATTCAATCCTTCATCGCTGGACATTTGCGCCTCAATCCTGAAATAAAAGGTAACGTGGGGATTTATATACAAAATCGCATTACCGGATTGTGTTCTTGAAGGCGCAAATGCGAAACCATTGGAACCGGTCAGACATTCTATTTCACCCTCCTCGTCTTTCCGGTTGTGCATGACTGTTGCCGGAACATCTCCAAGCTGATAGAGGTTTTTCATGTCTTGCGTAGTTAACCCGCCCGTTTCGGTTGCCGAGATACTCCCATCAGTATACATCAATGCAAACCATGGCTCAAAATGTTTCAGTACCTGTGCATGGACACCAGGATGTTTGTAGATATAATAATTTACGCCATCTGCAAAAGCGTTCAATAACTTTTTGAACCCATCCGATGCATTGGTGTAATCATTTTTCGCAGCCGCTGAATCATAAATCAGTTGCATTTGCAAATCATCATACAATTTCGAAGGGCCATCTACTTCAGCCAATCTTCCCATCACTTCGAGGTAGTTTCTTTCCACCCTTTCAAAATTTTCTTCGCATTCTGCATACATTAAACCGAAAACCGCATCTGCATCTGTCTTGCCATAAATATGCGGAATGCCCCAGGTATCGCGAACGATAGTTACCTGTTCAGCTTCCAGTTGCCATGCACTAATTTGCTGCGGGCTTACATATTGACCAAATGAAATAACGGGAACTAATAAAAATAAAAGCAGTCGGTTCATTATTAAAATTAGAATTAAAAATAAGAAGAAGCAAGGAGAAAAAAGCAGGGAGGTAGATTTCTGTCAAAGCAGGGTCTTCGCTGCGGGTTGAGTGCAGTTTCGGGATGCTGCGTGATGAAGTTGATGCGTATGCAAGGGCTGCTGCGCCAAACCCGCTCGGACAAGAATTTTTCTGGTTTAGAAAACCCTCATGCTAAGTTTTATATTTTTTCTTCTGTCATCTCCCCTCACATCCTAAAATTCCACGTCACTGAAGGAATGATCGGGAATAATGAAACCTGCCTTGCTTCCACTTTCAATGTTCCGTCATAAGGGCTGCCGGTTTGATTGAAATAAATAAAATAAGGATTAAGCCTGCTGTACACATTATAAATGCTGAACACCCAGCTGCCATGAATTTTTTTATCAGGCTTATAAGCAGGTGTATAAATTGCAGAAAAGTCAAGCCGGTGATAGGCCGGCATACGATATTGATTGATCTTGCTGTATTCCTGCGTCAGCACACCATTAATAATATAAAACTGCGTAGGCAAAGTAGTTGCATTACCACTTCCATATACAAATACAGCAGAGAGTTTCCAGTGTTTGTTCAGTTCATAAGTAGCCACTACAGAAAGGTCGTGCCTTCGGTCGTATTTCGCATAATATTTTTCTCCCTTATTCAGGTCAGGGAATTTTCTCCAGGTCCACGATAATGTATAACCGACCCAACCGGTGAGCCTCCCCCTTGATTTATTAATATACAATTCTGAACCGTAGCTCCAGCCTTTTCCAAAAACAAATTGAGTTTCGGGGTCAGCTAACGAAGGCGTATAACCGTCTTTATATTCTATCTGGTTCTGCATTACCTTGTAGTACAATTCCAGGGAGGTTTCAAACATATTATCCTTGAAATTTTTAAATACGCCGGCGGAATACTGCCAGCTGATCTGCGGTTTCACCCGAAAGGTGCTGGGCACCCATAAGTCTGTCGGCAATGTGGTGCCGGCATTACTTACCAGATGTATATATTGGTAATTGTGAGTTATTGCCGCTTTGATGGACGTTTCATCGTTTAATGCATAACGGACCATCAGCCTTGGTTCGAGACCACCATAGGTTTTTAAAGATTTTCCCCGGCCATAATAAGTGCTGTCCAATTTATTGCCATTGGAATCAGTCTGATAAATAGTATAAGGCCCGATCTGCGAAAACCCGCTCCATCGCAAACCGGCATTTATTTTCAGTTTATCACTGATCTCCCATTCGTCCTGAACATATAAAGCCATTTCATTGGCATATTTTTTATTGCTGTTATTTGGTGCAAACACGGTAGTATCCTGCTGACCGGATAAAATATTCGGTGTAAACGTATGATAAGTATACAAACCGCCGAATTTGATTTTATGTTTCGGGCTTGCATAAAAATCAAAATCAGTTTTTGCATTAAGGTCATGTATACCCGAAGAAAGCCGTAATGAAAAATTCTGTTGAGTGGCCCCGAATGCAAAATTATATTTATTGTAAACCAGAGTGGTATTTGCAAATAATTTTTTATTAAATACATGGTTCCATCTTAAAGTTGCTGTTGCATTACCCCAGGGGATATTGGCGCTGAACGACTGTTGGGAATTCCTGAAATTAAAAACATCCTGCCCGAAATAGCCGCTGAGATATAACCTGTCTTTCTCTGAAAAAATATAATTCACTTTCATGTTCAGGTCATAAAAATAATATCCTGAACCATAAAAATTACTTGACTTCGGAATAAATGGCTTAATAAGCACATCCAGGTAAGTGCGCCTGGCAGAAACAATAAACGACGCTTTATTTTTTTTGATCGGCCCCTGAATGGATAACCTCGATGCGATCAGGCCAATACCACCTTCTGCCTGGAATTTATTAATATTTCCTTCTTTCATTGTTACATCCACAACAGATGAAATGCGGCCGCCATATTGCGCAGGCATATCGCCTTTAATAAGCGTGATATTTTTTATAGCATCCGAATTAAAAATTGAAAAAAAACCAAACAGGTGCCCAGTATTATATACAATCGCGTCGTCGAGCATAATCAGGTTTTGATCAGGGCCGCCTCCCCGAACATATAAACCGGTATTCCCTTCACCAGCATTACGCACACCGGGCATCAGCTGTAACGATTTCATGATATCGACTTCCCCGAATAAAACAGGCAATGTTTTTACCCGGTCGGCAGAGATGGAAATCTGGCCCATTTGCGTATTCTTTACATTGGCATCACGTTTCCTGGAATACACAATTACTGCCTGACTGGTAGAAATTTTTGGAGGCAGCAGAAAATAATAGATCACATTCTTAGTAAGTTCCACCTGCACACGCTGCGACTGGTAACCTACATAACTGCAGGTTATCACATAATTTCCTGCAGGAAGCGTTATGGAATAAAACCCGTATTGATTACTGTTAACCCCTGTGTTTTTACCGTCAATTGCCAAAGCAGCACCAATCATGGTTTCACCGGAAAGCGAATCTTTTACATAACCGGAAAGTGTGAATTTATTTTGGGCAAAGCTTATCTGTACAATCAGTAAAACAATAAGTGAACAAAATATTTTTTTCATCCTCATAGCTGATTTCCGTTCGATAAATATTACCAATACCCTGCATTATTTCCGAAGTCAAACTCCAGGAGGACCTAGGCACTTAGCCTTTTCAAAATTGCTTACACATATGTATCCGAAACCTGAAGCTCTGTGGCGGCACAACGGTTGAATGGAGCGTCGCAACGAGTTTCAACCGGAGTTACTCCTGCTTGCAACCAATTTACTTCTTTGAAAAATCAAGCGAGTCAACCATTTCCCCACAACCTATCATCTTATCCTGGTAAGCAGGGTGCTTGTCACCAAGATACGGGTTTACCACCTTGTTTACAGCAGAAAGCCAATAACCTTCAGTAGAATCACTGAAAGCCATGGGGCAGCGCATATGATAAATAATACTGCCGCCGTATTGCACCGTGCGTATAATATTATACATTTCATCGGTAAGCATATTGAATGCACGCCTTTTTTGTTCAATATTTGCTTCACCAACAAAACCTTTCATCTCACTGCTAATGCTGGTGGCAAAACTCTTCGCAGTAAGTATAACCGTCGAATCTCCTTTCAGATCGGTGAAAGGGAGACTGTCGGCTTTTAACTGTAATGCATATGCGGCTTTATCGGCCCGGGCCGTATCCCAGTTTACCAGCGCATCATGTACAGCATAATAATCATTCATGAGTTTTGAAAAGGCCCTGTCGAAAGCAGAAGAATTTTTTCCGATTGCCAGAGGCTCATCCTTCTTTTCTTCAATGGGCTTATCTTGTCTACGCGGAAAAAATTGCCAGGCAACGAAACCGGCCAAAGCAACCACAATAATAATCAGCAGCAGTTTTTTCATACATACTTTTTAACTGTTTCATGCCGAAGGAAGAGTGCAATAACATCATGTCGTCCTTACATGAAATGCCCCACGAAGTTAACCCTTAAAATTTATCCCGGTTCTTTGCATTAAATTTGCGGCTTCATTTAACAAAAATTTTTTAACAGCGATGCTGGCAGGCTTACAAAACATAACATTTGAATTTGGTGCAAGAGTGATATTACAAGATGCGACCTGGCATATTCAACCCAATGAACGTATCGGGCTTATTGGTTATAATGGAACGGGAAAATCAACTTTATTGAAATTACTGGCGGGTGAATATCAGCCATCAGCCGGAGCGGTGGAAAGAAGCCGGAGTACTACTATCGGTTACCTTCATCAGGACTTGCTGAGCTTTGACACCAATGGCTCCATTCTCGAAGTAGCTATGGGTGCTTTTGAAAAAGTATTATGGCTGGAAAAAGAAATTGAACGGCTTGGGCACGAACTTGAAAAAAATGCAGATGACGAGAACCTTCTTCTTCAATATACCGATGCGCTGCATGAAATGGATGTGCTGGGCGGCTATAATATCCATCACCAGACGGAAGAAGTGTTGCAGGGCCTCGGGTTTTCGAACACCGATTTGCAGAGGCCTTTCAGGGAATTCAGCGGAGGATGGCGCATGCGTGTGTTGCTTGCCAAAATGATTCTGCAGAAACCCGATTTGTTATTACTCGACGAGCCAACGAACCATATGGACCTTCCATCGATTGAATGGCTGGAAAAATACCTGGTGCATTACCAGGGCTCCGTAGTTATTGTAAGCCATGATAAATATTTTTTAAACAGGATGGTGACCAAGATAATAGAACTGTACCAAAAAGAACTGCACATCTATAATGGCAATTACGCATTTTATGAGAAAGAAAAAGAATTGCGCATAGAATTACAGCAACGCGCATTTGAAAACCAGCAGGATTATATTCGCCAGCAGGAAAGGTTCATCGAACGCTTTAAAGCCAAGGCAAGTAAAGCTGCTGCTGCACAAAGCGCCATGAAACGTTTGGATAAACTAGAAAGAATAGAAGATGTCGAGATTGAAAGGCCGAATATCAAAATAAATTTCCGGGTGGATAAAACACCCGGGAAGGTACTTGTTACACTGAAGGATGTGAGCAAGAGCTTTGGCAATATTAAAATAGTTGAACATGCATCTGCTGAGATAGAACGCGGGGATAAAATCGCACTAATAGGCGCTAACGGAAAAGGAAAATCCACTTTATTAAGAATGATTGCCGGAACAGAAAGTTTTACTGGTGAAAGAAGCTGGGGACATAATGTAGAAGAAAGTTTTTATGCACAGCACCAACTTGAAGCATTAGATGTAAACAATACACTTCTTGATGAAATGAAATCATGTGGCAGCCAGAAAAATGAACTCGAACTGAGAACATTACTGGGCTGTTTTTTGTTCAGCGGCGAAGATGTTGATAAAAAAATCAAGGTGCTCAGCGGAGGCGAAAAAGCCAGGGTGGCACTGGCCAAAACCATTGTGAGCCGTGCCAATTTTTTAATGCTCGATGAACCAACCAATCACCTCGATATGCATTCCTGCGACTTGTTGATTGAAGCATTGAATAAATATGAAGGCAGCTTTATTCTGGTTAGCCACGACCGTTATTTTATTTCTAAAACTGCCAATAAAATCTGGGAGATCGAAAATTACCAGGTCAAGGAATTTAAAGGCAGTTATGAAGAATGGGTGGATTGGAAAGCAAGAATGGGCAATGCTGAAGTAAAAGTTCACAGCCTGGAGCCGGAAACGAAACCCGACAAAGACCAACGCACGGAAACCCCTGCACAAAAAACAACAAATAATGCCCCGATCAGTAAAGAGGCAAAAAAAGAACTGCAAAAACAACAACGGTTATTTCAACAGGTGGAAGAAAAAATAGCACAGCTCAATAATCGGAAAACAGAATTGGAAAAACTGCTCACTGATGCCAATGTGTATTCAGATAAAAATAAATTTCTTGAAACCGAAAAAAAACTCTCCAATACTGTGAAAGAACTTGAGTCAGCAAACAAACAATATGAAGAAGTATTTGAAAAGATGATGCAGATGGAAGCCAATCAGTAAGCGCCTGGCTATTCATACTACGCCAAAAGAACTCAAAAATAATTTATTAGCCCTCATTTTATTTTTACCCATTAACCGCCAATTATTTCAAAAACTTTTTACGACATAATTGGTGGTTGTTTTTTACTCTAACTTTTCGCCCTATTTCTAAACAAAAATATTTATTATGAACAAAAAACCATTAAAGCGGGCTGCGATTTTACTGAGCATATTTTTTTTGCTCGCAAGCATCACCTCCTGTGGAGTAAAAGATTCAACCATTCAGGAAAAAATTTCTGAAGCCACAAAAACAACACCTGAATTAAGCAGCATCACATCTGCGGTAAAAGATGGTGTGGTAACACTATCAGGTGAAGTAAAAGATGATGCAGCGAAAGCCACCTGCGAAACTGTAATAAAAGCAATTAAAGGAGTTAAAAGTGTTGCCAGCAACATTACCATCGCCCCGCCGCCACCCGTTCAGGCAATTACCGATAGCACTGATGATGCATTGAAAAAAGGGGTTACTGATGCAACCAAAGACTTTCCTTCTGTAAAGGCTGATGTAGCCGACGGCATGATCACCTTAACCGGTGATTTAAAAAGAAACAGCTTGCCTAAACTGCTACAAAGCCTAAGTACACTCAAACCAAAAAAGATTGACAATAAGTTAACGCTTAAATAAAAACCTATGGCATTACAAGATAAATACAAAGAACTTATTGATGTGGCAAATGCATCAGGAGTAACTAGCTTACAGGTGCAGGAGCAAGACAATGTGCTGCATATTGACGGAGAGGCGCCAACCGGGGCAATAAAAGATAAATTATGGGAAGTATATAACAAAATTGATCCGGATTACCGCTCGGGCGACCTGCTTTTAAATGTAAATGTTTCTGCAAACCCGGGAACAAAAGCAAAAGTTATTACGGAAAGCAGCAACCTGAATATCAGAAAAGGCCCGGGCACTGACCAACCCGTTATCGGCAAAGCTGCACACAATGAAATGATAACATTAGTCAGTAAGACCAATGACCAGTGGTGGCTTATCAAGACAGATAGCGGAGTGGAAGGTTACGCTTATTCACAATATTTAAGTCCGCAATCTTAGCATATCAGGATTTAAATAACAAGCATATGAAAGCTGTGGAAATTTCCACAGCTTTTATTTTCTTATAACTGTTACAAAGATCCGGCAAAACACTATTCATCATCGCTGCCAAAAAAATCTATCCTGCATAAAAAGGTTCGTTGTGCTGCGCTCTTAAAGATTTAATCTAGCAAATTTTATTTCATAGGGCCGGATTAAAGAAGATCACCTAACTTCGTTTTCCTAACCATGCCGGATTTGTTCCGGATTGCATTTCATGAAATCTTTTCTTTTTGTTTTTGTTTCATATTTTTTATTCACTTATCTGAATGCACAGGATTCTGTTGTTCATCAAAGGCCCAAGATAGGGCTGACGCTGAGCGGCGGCGGCGCAAAAGGACTTGCACATATCGGCATATTGAAAGCGATCGATTCCGCAGGGCTTAAAATTGACTATGTAACGGGAACCAGTATGGGCAGCATAATTGGCGTATTGTATGCTGCCGGATATTCTGCTGATTCGATTGAGAAAATCGGACGCAAGATTGACTGGGACCTGCTATTATCCAATCAAATGTCATTACGAAGCATTATCATGGAAGAAAAGAGTGAATATTATAAGTACGATGTAGAACTGCCCTGGGTGAACAATTGGTTTCGTATCTCTACCGGTGTCCTCGAAGGACAGGAGTTGTGGCTGAGGTTATCCGAGTTCCTTTTTCCTCTGCATAAGATCAAAAATTTTAATGATTTCCCAATCCCTTTCAGGTGCATTGCTACCGATATCTCAACTGGAAAAGCTGTTGTACTCGATTCCGGAGAAATTGTTTCGGCAATCAGGAGCAGTATGGCCATTCCATCATTATTCACTGCTGTTGAATATAACGGGAAAAAATTGGTAGATGGCGGAGTGGTACGGAATTTCCCGGTAAAGGATGTAAAAGATATGGGCGCAGATATCGTAGTCGGAAGCAATGTTTCGAGTGCACTGCTGGCCCCTGATAAAGTAGTCAATGCGATACAGGTATTGATGCAGGTGGCTTTTTTCAGGGAAGCTGAAGATACGAGGGAAGAGGTGCCGCTTTGTAACATCTATGTTGGTATGCCGCTTGAGAAATACAGCATGTTGAGTTTCGGCAACTCCGACGAGATTATTGATTACGGTATCGTGGAAGGAAGAAAATTATACCCCGTATTCAAACACCTCGCTGATTCTCTGAATGCCATTTACGGGAACACGGATACTATACAAAAGAAACTTCCCGATGAAAACCGTATTAAAATAGTTACTTATGAAGTAAAAGGCCTGCAGCATACTTCAAAAGAATTTTTTATTCATCAGCTCAACCTATACACCAATCATTTTTATACTGCAGCAGATATATCGCATATGGTACGGCGTGCCTCCGGCACAAGATATTACAGCAAAGTGATCTATTCGCTGCAATCCATTGATGACAGCACATGCAATGCCATTTTTGAAGTGGAAGAAAATCCTTTGACTTTTGCAAAAATAGGTCTGAACTATAACCAATTCAGCGGCATCAGCGCCATATTAAATATTACCTCACGGGATTTTTTTACACCGAATTCAAGGAGCCTGGTAACATTAAATATTGGTCAGAATTTCAGGGCACGTGCCGAACATTTACAATACCTGGGAAGGATCAGTAATTTTGCACTGAACCTCGGGGCACAATTCGATCAGTTCAATATAACTTCATACAGTAATTACAAAGAAGAAGGTATTTACAACCAGGGGTATTTCAGGGGGGATGCCAGGCTCGGTTATTCCACAAGCAGAAATATTTTAACAGGAGTTGGAACCAGGTTCGAATGGATAAAATATAATCCTTCCATCAGCTCTTCCCTGGAATTCCAGGGAAGGAATAATTTCTTCACAAGCTATGCTTTCCTGAAACATAATACCCTCGACCGTGTATTGTTCCCAAAAAAAGGCTTAAAAATTGATGCAGAAATTGACTGGGTTTATACACAGCACCCCGATGTAGAAACACATTCCACAGGCTCGTTCCATGACACCCTTTTTGCATCCGGCGCCTATGCAAGGGCGCTGTTTAATCTTGAAAACTATATTCCTTTCAGTACTAAATCTGTTTTGTTATTGAATATTCAATCCGGACTGAATTTTAATTATGAAAATAATATTATGAATGAATTTTCAATTGGCGGCCTAATAAACCAATTTCATAATCAAATCACTTTTGCAGGATTAAGAGAAGGAAGCTTTTATTCTCCAAGTGTTGCCGAATTGCAAATGGGCTTCCGGCAACAAATTTTCAGCAGTGCATATTTAACCGCAAAGGCGAATGTGCTTTTTAATAACTTCATCAGCACAAGCAGTTTTTTTTCCAATCCTGATTTCTTGTCTGGTTATTCCCTCACCTTCGCTTATAATTTTGCATTAGGGCCTCTCGAAATAAGTGCCATGTATTGTGATCAGTCGAAAAGAGTGTTGGGATATGTTAATATCGGGATACCGTTTTAAAGAATAAGCGGTAAAGTGATCATGTACTTAAGAATATGAATTTTGAGTTAACATCCGAAATTGCAATTACCCGTTTCATGTGAGCCCTGTACAAAAAGCTTTATCGGCAGCACTGTAATAACTGGATTAAAGAAACATAAAAACAATTAGATATAGCACCTCAAGTCCCCGAACAAAGCCCTCTGCTGTAGAATAGCGCACAAAATGAATATATGTAACACAGGTTGCTTCGTCAAGCTGCACAAACCAGCAACTACTTTGACTAATTGACTTGTGCGGAATTTACATACGCCCGGTATTTTTTGCTATTACTCTCTGGCCTTAACAAAATCACTTACCAAATAGCATATAAGCTTACCTGTAGTTTCATCTCTTCTGCCATCTTTTAATTGTGCCGCCCCTTCACAAATATGGAAGTATGCAATTTTTGAATCCGTTGCGGCAAATGTAACATATTGCCTTGCATGCAACACTGTAATGCCTGAAGGTGTAATTGCACTCGCCAAAGTATTTTCAATGCAATCCATATCGAGTTCGAGGCCAATATAATTATCTTCAGTAAAACCTGTTGCATGTGCCACAGCCTGGGTAAAATTCTTTTTCTCAAGAAGAAAAATATCTTCATAGGAAATGATATCAACAAAGGGGTTATTTACAATATCGAGCCACACATTCTGCTGGATATAATTTTCATGCACACCAATCACACAATATTTCTGAAGGAACCCATCCTCTTCGGCATAACGGAATGCATTACCGCTATGCCTTCCTTCTGCCGGCCGGTAATCGGTGTGCGCATCCAGGTTTACAGCATTAATCTGCGCCAGCTGTATTAAGCCAGCTTTATACAAACCTTTTGCAGATCCTTTAATTAACGGATAGGCATTATTGTGACCACCGCCAATGACGATAGGGATTTTTTGTAATGAAGTGATTGTTCTGATCACATCTTCCACTTCTGCATCAATGGTATTCACTGCATGACGATACGCCTCCAGTTTTTCTGAACCTCCATGTGCATTGGTTTCAATAAGGTACTGGATATCGCCGAAATCAAAATGCCCAAGTAATAATATTTCGCTGCCTTCCAAAAAGTCATTGCTTTGAATATTCAAAAATGCCTGCAGGAAAGGCAGCCAGGCAGTATCAGCCCCGCCGCTTTGTCCATTTGCTTTGATTCCGATATCTTCCGGTATACCGATCAAAACATATTCCGCCGTTGTTTCTTTCAACGATTGCTCAATATCTTTTGCATTATTGACTACTAAAATACGTTCCCCTAATTTCGTTTCGAAACGGCGGATTTGTGTAACCGACAGGACATCCTGTTTGTTGTAAATTTTTAGATGTTGCATATTGATATTGTTATCACAAAGAACCTCCTGAGATTATTGAGTGCCTCCGGGTTCTTTGTAAATCAAAACTTAAATTCCAATCTTTGTATTCACAATTTCCAAAATCTCTCGCTCTGCCGCTATCGTTTTATTCTCTATTTCCCTGCCCTGAGATATGATATCCTCTGTAAACTTCGTATCATCAAAATCTTTGGCGTTAATGCGTACATTCATGAACGCCCCCATCACGGCGCTGCGTGCACAAAGCGCCGCAACACCTGCATCAGAAACCGAATTGGGGTTGCCTGCTTCAGCCATTGCTTTGATCACTTCCAAACTTGCATAAGCCGTTTGCATTACTTTAAACGGAATCTCAATAGCAAACTTTGTAGCATCCTGTATCGCTTTTGCACGGACCGATTTTTCATCTGCTGTTACTTTCGGCAATGCAAAGGCATTCATTATCTGGTTAAATGCTTTTGTATCTGCATCAACTAATTTTATTAATGCAGATTTATATTGCTCTCCTTTTTCAGCCCAATTGCTGAATTCTTCCCACCGTTCGTCCCATCCTTTTTTATGTGATGAAAGATTGGCAACCATTGTGGCAAGTGATGCACCTAATGCCCCTATGTATGCGGAAATAGAACCGCCCCCGGGCGCCGGGCTTTCACTTGCAGTTTCATCAGCAAAATCCGAGAGTCCCATGCTTACCAACCTCCTGTCTGCTTTATTCGCCAGCATGTATTCAATTATTCTTTCTTCTGGTCTGAACGGAGCAAGTTCTTCCAACCCCATCGATTTCACGGCAATTTTAATCAGTTCTTTTTCGGATACGCCTGCTGAACGTTTTTGTTTTCTCAGAAAATACTTTCCTGCGTCAAGCATTGCTTTCAGAGGGATCAGCCCCACCAATTCACTACCGGTAACACGAATACCCCTTGCATCAGCTTTTTTACAGACTTCATCAAATGCAATATGCAACGGTGTTATATTAATATTAGTAAGGTTCATGGATATTTGGGCAATACCATATTCTTCGATAAACCACCCTATTGCTTTTACATTTTTCAGGCTGCCGGGCACAGTAACGGGTTTTCCATGGTCATCAAGAACTGTTTTGTTATTTATTTTTTTCACACGCCCTGCCTCACGTACATCGAAAGCTATTGCGTTTGCACGGCGAACAGACGTAGTGTTGAGGTTTACATTATAAGCAACTAAGAAATCCCTTGCGCCGATTACTGTTGCGCCCCGTTTGGCATCAAACTCGGCAGGGCCGAAATCGGGTTTCCATTCAGGTAATTTTATTTTTTTAAAAAAGCCTTCATATTCACCGGCACGTATAACCGAAAGATTGCTTCTTGTTGTTTTTGATTGTGCAGCTTCGTACAAATAAACCGGCAAGTGTAATTCCTCCCCTACCCGCTTTGCCAACAGTTGTGCATATTTCGCCGTTTCTTCCATGGAAATATCAGCAATAGGTACCAGGGGGCAAACATCAGTAGCGCCCATACGCGGGTGTTCACCCTTGTGTTTGCTCATATCAATGAGTTCCCCGGCTTTTTTAATTGCCCTGAAAGCAGCTTCCACCACGGATCCCGGCGAGCCAACAAACGTTACAACAGTTCTGTTGGTCGCTTTTCCCGGATCAACATTTAATAACTTCGCTCCTTCTACCAATTCAATTTCACCGGTAATTTGTTTGATGATGCCGAGATCATTTCCTTCGCTGAAATTGGGTACGCATTCGATAATTGGTTGCATAATAAAGTTTGATTTGAAATACGGGGTGCAGGATACGAAATTCGGATAGCTGAAGAGCATAGTTGCCGTACAAGTGTGCGACGCAACAATGCCCGATAGTATTCATTAGCCGGTACACAAAAAATAAAGCACCAATTTAAGGAAAGTAAGTTATTCTTCCGCAACTGATCGCCGTGGCGGCCGGACAAAATCGAGCGGGTTTTTTCTGAAATAACGCCACAAAATGCCGATAAATTCGGGGTAATCTTTCATCCGGACACCACGCGATTTAACGGCAACAATAAATGCCAGTGAAAAGCTGACCAGAAAATTCAGAAAGCCGATACACAGCACTCCAAAAATTACCGTGAGCAGGTATAAAAGAGGGATATTACTGATGCCGATTCCATAAACCCCGATAGCTACATTACCTGCAGAAATGGTAATGTGCCGTATATCAAAGGGAACACCAAATAATTTTCCGGCTATGCTCGACATGCCCAACATAACACCAAGTGCAATATTGCCTATAAGCGCACCGGCATGCTTTTCGGCATAAACGGAAATTTTATGTAGTTTTTGCACGGGGATGGATATGCGTAATAGAGGATGTGTCCGCAACCGCTCGGATATGCGGCCAAAATGAATTTTATTCTGCACATACCCTGCAATAATACCGCTCAGGAAAAGAAAAACGCCGGTATTACATGCATATAACAATGCAAAACTATGCCATGGATGCTGACCGTCAAGCAGTGCCAGCGCTGCTTTACCTTCAGTGATTTTCGTTTTTGTGAAAATATCATAAAGCCATGCCAGCAAAAAAGTGCCGGGAAAAACAGTAATAAGGTTCCCCGCAAACGATGCGATCTGGCTGCGTGAAACTTTGGCTACAGTTATGGCAAGGTTGTATAAATTGGGCTGACGGGTGTTTTTTCTTGTATCGAGAGAGCCCGCCACAGCACTTGCAGTGAAAGCTGGTTGCTTTGTAGCAAGAGTTGAATGGCTTTCTTCAATAATAACAAATCCTGCACTGTAATTCATACTGTAGAGAAACCCATGCCAGAAGATAGGCATTTCAAGATTGGTAAGTATATTTTTGATAACAGCAATAAAGCAAATAATCCCTCCGCCATTCATTGCACTAATCATCATTTTTCTATACTCTGAACGGGAGCTGGTAATGTATTTATTTCCTTTTGAACCTTTGTGTTCAGCAATCTGGTAAGCTATATATCCCAGGCATTGTGATAGGAATTCACGTAAACTGTTTTTCCGGTTTTCATTTCTTACCAGTATTTTAAAAAAAAATACAAACTTCGAAGTATCAAAATAACGGTCGTTGTCAAGTACATCTGCAAGCAAAACAATACGGTCAATTTTGTTTTCAAGAACAACTACAGTAAACGTTTGATGCAGGCTCGTACCATATTGCGGGTGGTTTCCCCGTATGTAATTAATACAATCATAACATTGCTGCATTGTTGATTTTAGTTGCGCTGACACCTCCAGTAATTCCGGAGAATGGTTTTCCTCAATAATTAACCTTTCAAGTTCGTGGAAAAGATAGTTTTGTTGTATAAACGGGTTTTTGTTCCTGCTTTCCTGAGGAAGGTAATTGAACACTTCTTTTTCAAGGCTGAGCTGCGAAACCTGGAACACCAGTATTTTCATAGCGTGCAGAAGCTGAATCAATATTCCTTTATCATCAGTCTGAGATGAAAGGCCAATGGTTTCAAAAAAAAGCACCCAGGTTTCATAAGGAATATTTTCGACCCACTCATAATCATTTTTCTTAAAAAAAATACGGTTGACTACATATAAAAAATCATTTTCAGATTGTAAGGGGGGCAATAGTTTATGACGTATGCGGCCGAACAGCTCCTGCCAGAAACCTTTCGCCAGAGGAATTCCGCTTTCCGTTAAGGCCGCAGACAAATCTGCATCAATTAACTGAGATATTATTGCATGCTGCAGGTTTTTCAGCAATATAGGGTGATGATGCAACTCGCGAATGACAAACTGCATATTCACCGCAGGGTTTCTTTTATTTTTTGAGGGGCGGATAGAAGAAAAAAAAGACAGGAGGAAATGTAAACCGGCTTGTTTGTCATCTATATTAATAACAGAACTGCGTTGGGCCGCTGTTGCAATAAAATCAGTTTTTTCTTGCCTGTTAAAAAAAAGCATTGTCATATTTATGTCAAGTTCTATGCCAGTTTGAAAACAATTTACATTCAAACAGGTGAATGCCGATGATTATACAAGGTATACTGATATTGCGCCTGCCATGTAGTCTCAGATTATCAGAAGCTTTCTATATAAATTTGCCCCTGATCATTACTTTATCTACCAGGTTTGTGCCAAATGAATAAGGCAGGTAAGCTAAAGATGGAATCAGTTTTGTAAAAATAAGGTTCGCTTTTTTGCCAACAGCAATGCTCCCGAATTTATCACCGAGCCCCATGGCATATGCTCCGTTAACTGTTGCAGCATTGATCGCTTCTTCAGGCAGCATTTTCATTTGAATACAACTCAGCGCAACCACAAAATTCATATTACCGCTTGGAGATGAACCCGGGTTAAAATCTGATGCAAGCGCTACTGCAGCCCCTGCATTAATCAATTCCCGGGCAGGCTGTAAGTGCATCCGTAAAAAGAAAGCAGCTGTGGGTAATAGTGTGGCTATCGCATCAGATTTGCCCAGCATACTAACCTCCTGCTCATTCATAGTTTCCAAATGATCCAGAGAAACTGCACCAAGAGCAATGCCTGTTTCAATACCTCCGATACTGTTCAATTGGTTTACATGTAATTTGGGCTTTAATCCATACCTGCTTCCTGCCTGGCAGATGGCCCTCATTTCTTCAGCAGAAAAAAATCCTTTTTCGCAAAACACATCAATATAATCAGCTAATTTTTCCCGGGCAATAACCGGAAGCATTTTATTAACAAGCAAGTCGATGTAGCCTTGGTGATTATCCCGGTATGCTATCGGGTAAGTATGCGCCCCGAGAAATGTTGATTTGATTCCGAGACCGGATTTTTCTTTCAGCTTTTTTATTACCCTCAACATTTTTAATTCCCCTTCTAACGTTAATCCATAACCGCTTTTTATTTCAACAGCGCCTGTACCAAGCCTGGCAATTTCTTCCAGTCTCTTCCACGCCTGGTTAAAAAGTTGGTCTTCCGAAGTTTCATTTAATTTTTCAGCCGAATTCAGTATTCCCCCGCCTTTTGCATTAATTTCAGCATAACTTAATCCTTTTAATTTATCAACAAATTCCGTTTCCCGGCTGCCTGCAAAAACCAGGTGCGTATGGCTGTCGCACCAGGCGGGCAAAATGAATTGACCGGAAGCATCTACAGTTTCCAATTGATGGGTTTTTGTTCCGAGTGCTTCCATACTGCCATAAGCGGCAATCTCGTCATCTTCAATAATAAGATAGGCATTTGCGATGCAAGGAAGTTCGGCCAGCTCTTCGCCCCGAAGTATATGGCTTTTGACCCTTACTCCTGCAAGCTGATGTATATTTTGAATAAGCAGGGAAGACATGCCGGAAAGTTAAGCCAAATTTAATTGCTTTACTTCTCTGAGATAATCGTATTGAAGATCCTCATGCATCGTTTTAACGGCTTTGTTGATTTTCTCAATCTGGCGTCCATACAGGTTAACGAGCGCTGTGCTTTTTTGGAATTCAATATCAGCATCTTTCAACAAGCGGCAATAACAAATCAACAATTCAGCTTCCACGGTTTTAGCTCCGGAATAACGGATGTATTTGTTTGTTATCCTTAATATTTTCCGGATTGTCTTTTTAGCGAAATAAATATTACTGCTGTTGATGTTTGCAAACTGTCCTTCCATTTCTTTCTTCACACTTTGAACATAAGAACGCTCGTCATGTGCTTCGAAAAGAATATACGTGAGCAATTCCTTATTTTCTTTTTTAAACCTTGACAAACGAAGGCAAATTTCCGTTAATTGCGAAACAGACAAATGCCGCAACTCCTGCTTCAGTTCATTTACCGTTGAAGCTTTCATGCTTTATAGTTTTATTAGACATCTGCAACCCTGAAAGGCAAAACCTGAATATGTTCCCAGACTTTACCGGTAACATAAGGATCCATGTTTATCCATTCATGCACTTCTTTTTCATTGTCGAATTGCACGATCAGCATAGAACCAATCATTTTATTATCTGCGCTTAGCTTTGCCCCGCCAATAATAAATTTTCCTTTCGTTTTATCCGTACGGACACGCTTTAAATGCTCATCACGAACAGTAAGCCTGCGGTTCAAAGCAGCTGCATCTTTATAATCGTCAGCAAGAATAAGAAATTGAGGCATGATGAAGATTTTATTTTGTGATTGACTGATACGGTGTGATCAGGGAATAAATATAAGAATCGAGAAACTTTCCGTTAAAGAAATAATTTTCCTTAAAATGCGCTTCGCGGATGAAATGGTTTCTTTCAAGCAATTTAATTGACGCCTCATTGCCGGGGTTAACATGTGCTTCGACAGAATGAAGCATTATATTTTTAAATCCGTAATCCAGCACAGCTTCCATTGCTTCCTGCATAATGCCTTTTCCCTGCAATAATGGATCAAGCAGATAACCTATTTCAGCGCGGTAATGTTCCCTGACGATTCTCCATAACCCTATCGTACCTAATAATTGGTCTTTTTCTTTTAATGAAATAGCCCAGGTAATGCCATTGTTCTTAGCTAAAAGGTCATCAATAACATCAATCAGTTGTATAACATCATCGAGATGTAAAGTGATGGGCCTTCCTATGTATTGCATAACTCTTTTATCAGAACGAAGCCGGAACAGATCTGCTACATCAGATTTCCTCACCCGCCTCAGCACAAGCCGCGCTGTATACAATTCCGGGAAAGGGTCAAAATTTACGGAAAGCATGGAAGGGTATTAATAAAATTATTTTAAAGATAGCAAAGAGTTGCAGTGCCTGACATCTGGCAAAAGCCTAATCATTCGGGTTACCTCCAACCAGGCCAACAGGAATACCTATCCGTAAACCCATCAGCGATTGTTTTCCTTCTTCATAACCCCACACAAAATCCACTCGGAATAATTTCACTATATTTTCCAATCCCACAAAACCTTCAATATAGTGGGTAAAGGGGTCGATGTAAAACCCATTGGCGCCGGTAACAAGGTGCCAGTTAAGGTTACGTAAAAAAGGAATTTTATTAGTAAGAAACCCGTTCAGATGATATTCCACATGCCCCTCGGCATAAATAGGCGCTTTATTACTGTACTTATAATAAGGCAGCAACTGAAAACTGGTTAAATAATCAGACGCAATAATGACCTGGTTTCCGTTGAAATGATAATAATCAGGTACATACAATTTATTGGCGTATATAAATCCTCCCATGGAAATATTATAATCCAGCGAACCTGCCAATTTCAGGTTTACGTTTTGACTGATTAAAAATTTCCATTTTGAATAATCAATACCGCTTCCGAAAATATCAGGAATTCCCTGTGAATAATTCAGCTGAAAATGCGGATAATTTGAACGGACCATCATCTTCCTGTCGGGAAACTCAATATATTGAGCACCCGGCCTCCAGCTAATTTCGCCGCTGGCAATAAATGCCTGGTGGCGTGGAATATTTTGAGATAATAATTCTACCGGATAATTTGCTGTAAAACTTCTTGTACTCCAGTTTTTCCAGGTATAGCTCGTGGTGTTTTCAAGAGGCATCCTGTCCTGATATTGCAGCCCGATGCCTATCGTCAATCCATCGCCAATTGATTTATTGAATTTGATCCGCCCAAACAATGCCTCATATAATTTCATATAATTGCTTTCCCAGACCAAAGTTGACAACGTATTATAAATCGGGGCAATCGGATTGGCATTATTGAACTGATAAACACGTTTGCCACCGGCAATAGTAAATGAAGTAAAATATTTCTTCCCATAAACATAATTTACTACGGCATAGGCGTTAAAATGATGATTGCTGAAGCCGTAGCGCAGATCAGGGGTTACAGATATACTTCTGCGTGAAAATGCCGGGGTGTCTAAACGCATATTGTATGTACCTCGCCAATTTAGCGTATACCCCTCAACTGTGTTGTAACTGTTTAATACGGAAATCAGGCTGGGAAAGGTAAATTGAGACCTTGTTTTCTCTTTATTTATGGTTTGTCCGGTTAACAGGATACCCATCACCGTTAATTTATTTCTGATGCGGTCGATAGAATCCAGATAGTGCGGATCCTGCCTTACTTTTTCCAGGCTGTCCTTTTTATGATAATCTGCTATTTCATCTAACTGCAACGGAACCGGCCGGATGCTGTCCCAGTAATCTGCCGGCTTTTTGTTGGAACCTTCGTCGAACTTCAATACAGTATTGTTAAAAAATTTTTTTGGCAAAGCCGGATCGAGGTCAAACTTTGAATATACATTCACAAAACTTCCGTAAGCATCAAAACCAAGCAATTTTATGGAAGGATAGATAACCTGCGTTTTAATTACCCAAACATCTTTTTCAAAAGGAACGTACAATTGTTCCACCCGGAATGTATCAAGAAACTCCATTTGCGATTCCTTGGTAAGCATCAGGTCCACACTATGAATGCGCCAGTCTCCATCTACTATATTAATATAACCGCTGAAAAGTGGTTCAAACTTTCTTTTTGGGATAACTCTTATTCTATTGATCTCTTTACCATCTTCATAAAAAACACCTTCAAATTTATATTTATAATAATGCAGCGCGTTATCTGAAATAGGAGAGATAAAACCGCGGGGATTCAGGTTCCTCGCAATATCCATATTGTTCTGGTAAAAAGAAATGATTTGCGGGTTACTGAGAAAAGCAAAACCACTGCTCTGCCCGCTTACCCTGGTAGAGGACACCTCTACTTTTGATTTACCCGGTTTCTGAACGGAGTATTTGGCAAGAGTTTCATACAGGTAAACAATTTTTCTTTTGCTGGTGTCCCCATCCTCGAAATCTACTTTTTGTCCCATAAATGATTTGGGAAAATTGCGCAGGCGAAGCTGGCCTTTTATATAAACTTCGCACTGGAATTTTTCAAGTTGCTGCAGATAATATTCCCTTTTTTTGATAGCCTGTCGGATAATTTCGTAAGCAGGATCCTCACCACCCGGCTTCACCACCACTTCCGCTAAAGATAGCTGTTGCGGTGAAAGTTGAAAATCAAGAGTAATATTTTCATTTCCTATCGTTATTTTTTTCTCTTTTCTTTCATAACCTACATATTGTGCTGCGATAGTATATGTTCCGGGTTCCAGGTTCAAAAAATATTTCCCGTCATTATTTGCAGTAGTCCCTTTTGCAGTCCCTTTTACCAAAATAGATGCATAAGCAAGTAATTGTCCTTTGTCATCAGTAACGGTTCCAGATACTTTTCCGGCAAAAGAATAGAAAGAGAAAAGACTGGTTATTATGATGAATAAAAAATGTTTCATGGAAAGTTTCAAGCTGATACGAAAATAAGGTTAAAAGGCTTCCGATAGCTTTGGCCCATAGTATGCATGTGTTAAAATTTCAGCACCGGAGAATATTAACGCAATTGGTTAAGATACTTCTTCACATACTTTTTATTTGTGTAATCTTTTAATCAAAAAACATTTTATTCATTCCACAACAGGTGAAAGCATGTTAAAGAGCCAAAATGTTACACATTATTCGACTAATGCTAATTTTATCAGGTATTTTTCCGGACATAGCTGGCAGTCAGGCCTGCAAAACCACCTACCAATGCCCCTATAAAGGCTGTTACCAATATCAGCAGGAAATAAGAGCCGCCAAGAGGAAATATATGGGCTATTTTTTGAGAAAGGATATGGCTATTTTTTGAATCAATAACTGCAGCCAGCAAGGCCCACAAGATAAACACACCGGCAAATGCAGCTACAAAAGATTTCCATGGCTTCTCCGGTACCAGCAAAGCTGTTACAAAAGCAGAGAGCGCTACAGACCACCATGGCAAATATAATCCGGCAAAAAAGCTTAATAATGCAGTAAGGAATATGGATGAGACAAACTTCATGTGACAATCGTTTTTCGGTTATATGTTACTGTTATAAGTTAATGATGATTGGCTATTTTCCAAATACTATTTTAAATTTTACTTTCGCGTTTGTTTCATCCCCTTTTTTCATCATCCATAAAGGATAATATTTTCCCGCTGCCCATTCATCAACAAAATCATCATAATAAGGGCTTCCGGGGTTACCACTTTGTCCGCCGGGATAAACGCCATAAGCCTGCGTTACATCTGTTAGCGAAACAATCATCCTCCAGCTTGGGCCGTGGTCCTCGCTTGCTGCATTGATACAATGCTTGCCCCCACCGATCTGCAAATGTAACCTGCTGAATGGAATAAGCCTTGCCAGGTGGGTAACCCTGGTATCTTTTGCTTTTCCCCATTCTAGCCTGCCTACTGCATCGAGATGTTTTACAGAATCAGCCGCAAGCCTGAAGCCTTTCAGCATTTCATCCTGCAGGCTTTCCTTTTGCGGAGTATTAATATCATCAATAAATTTAAATGCAGAATCTTTTAAGAGTGCTTCCAGCAAAGTGCTTTCATGAGGCCGTGGAACAGGTAAATTTGTTTTTGAGATATCATCATACCAGATTTCTTTTTCAAAAAAATCCCAAACAAGACTAAAAACTGTTGCTCCTTTCTCCTGATAGTCATCCCTAAGGTTCCACGACTTCATTATGTCAAAATACTTCTTTTGCGTTTCATCTAATGAGTCAACAGTCATATACTTCAAAAAAAGCGGCCTTGCCATTTCTGCAAATACGTCATAATTTTCTGTTTGCAGTTGCATCATATCTGCCGGTTCAATATTATTCATCCCTGCGAGAAATCTATTCATGCTAATACCACGATAAGGCGGAAATGAGCCTCCAAGATAATAGGGATAACTGTTAGGATCAACAGGCAATTGATTTGCGCTGCTCACAAAACCTCTTTCAGGGTTTTTAATATGCGGGTTTTCATTTTGCGGAATATCAGCTTGCCACATGTAACTGCTGTCCGTTCCGGGCATAATAAATTGCCCCTGATGTTTCCATTTCGCCGGGAACTCACCCTGGCACCACATGGCAATATCTCCGTTCTTGCTGGCAAATACAAAATTTTGTCCCGGTGTGTGCATCCATTTTATTGCATTGAGGTAATCCTCATAATTCCCGGAATGATTGAGCCTGTTAAAAACCATCAATTCATTACTAGGGTCATGCGCTTTCCATCGCACGGCATAATATCCTCCGTCTGTTCTTCCGTCATCTTTCCCATCTCTTCTGCCGCCCCGGTAATGCATATCATACATCACAGGGCCGAAAACTGTGTAAGCAATCGTGTCAACTTCTTCAGGCTTATCTTTTATTTTGATGTGCTCATACCTGAAATCAGATTGCTTCCATTCACCGTTGAACCAGTACTCTTTCATGCTCCCATCCTTAAATTTTATTTTATAATAATCCCGTACATCGCGCTCCGAGTTGGTAACGCCCCACGCACAGCTGTCATTAAAACCGATTATGATTCCCGGCGCAGCGGGAAATGTTGCTCCATACACATTCATTCCCGGAACAGATATCTGCATCTCGAACCAAAGTGAGGGGAGGTTCAATCCAAGGTGAGGATCATTGCACAAAATCGGTTTACCGCTCTTTGTTTTTTTACCACTCACTGCCCAGTTATTGCTCCCGTTTTCCGGGTTGGGTTTATCATGAAGAATGTCGGACGAGTCATTCTTTGAAAAATATAATGAGTCGGCTGTAGGAGGGGTTTTCAACGAGAGCCCAGGTTTTAGATGTGTTGTATCTCTCGGTATAATCGGGTCAAGCGAATCCTGCGACAAAGGGTACATGATATCAAAATCTTTCAGCCCGAAAACATTTTTTGCATTTGTATTCTCAAAATCACTTTCATAACCGGCAAGCTCATACGACATATATTTCAGGAACAACGCGGTTTTCAGGTTACTCCATTTTTCAGGCTCGTAGTTCAGCAATTTATATTCTACCGGAAGTTCGCTCTCTTTCATACTGCTGATATACGCATTCACACCTGCCGTATATGCATCGCATTGTGCTTTGGTTATGGAATCTTTTTCCATTTCCTCTACCGCTTTTTCAGCAGCATATACCATGCCCAGCCTTCTGCGTTCACGATCGAAGTTGATCGCCTTCTCTCCAATCAGCTCGCTGATGCGGCCGGCTGCGGCATACGTTTCGAACTCCATCTGCCAGAGGCGGAATTTAGCATGCAGGTAGCCCTGGATAAAATATGCATCCGATTCATTTTCCGCAAACACATGCGGAACCATGCGCTCATCGAAATATACTTCAGATTTTCCTTTCAGGTAATCAGAAACCACCGACGCATTAAAATCTTTATTTACCGGTTCTGCATTTTGCCAGAAACCCTGTTGCGGGCTCATAAACTTTCCGACAGGAGGTAATGTATTATCACCCACCTGCCATTCTTTATTCAGGATAACAACAAGCGATACCGTTATAACCAGGCAAATTGAAAAAGGAAGAATTCTCATAATTTTCAAATAGGCATTAAAAGTAAATTTTTTTTGGATTATGTAACGGGCATGGGTAATCCTATTCAGCATTCCTGCGTCGCAGTACTTTCATCCATAATGCTCCTGTTAAGCTTAAGGCGGCTGACGCAATGGCAAATCAATTTTCATCATCAATGGCAGCCATACTGTTTTTGAAAATACAAGATAATGCTTTGTCAACAAACCCAGGTAAACACCATTAATAAAACCCGAGCTTTGCAAACTAAATACTATCTTTACCCCGATAATTTGAGTTTAACAGCTTCTGTAAGCGAATAATCAGTCTTATATCGCCAGGTATTTTTCTTTTACACCTGCTTTCTTCTCAAGTATATTTATTAAACAATAATTTCTTAACAATGAACATCTATGTTTCAAACCTGGGTTTCAACATCCAGGATGCTGACCTCAAAAACTTATTTTCTGAATACGGCACCGTTTCCTCTGCAAAAGTGATTATGGATCGTGAAACAGGTCAAAGCCGCGGTTTTGGGTTTGTAGAAATGCCGGATGAAGCGAATGCGCAGAAAGCATTAAGGGAGCTGAACGGAAAAATGACAGATGGCCGCCCCATTAAAGTAAGCGAAGCAAGGCCAAAAAATAATAATGGTTATTCTTCACGCCGCTATTAAATTCAAGTAAAGAGGGTTTGTGGACCCTCTTTACATTTCATCAATAAAAAAACAAGTATGACTATTGAAGGGATTGAAAAATTTATAAATAACCAAGGTAGAAAAGACACGGTTGTGAACATACATTTTAAAGAACGCAGCACTGTGCAGGGTGTTTTTATTTACGCCAACGATTATCATGAACTGAAATCAAAAAACCTGTGGCGTGTGGTTAGTAAAGCCAACGAAGAAAAATGGAGAATAGAAAAAGACATTAACCTGACCAGGATTTTCAATGGCCTGTCATTCACCAGGCTTTCTGATTAACGTTTAATAACAAACACCTCAAATCATACTATGCCCAGAGTGACTTTTGCTAACAGGGAAAAAAATTTTTACACTTCGCTCAAATTATCCGTTGACGAATATTTTCAAAAAAACAACCTGAAAAAAACAGGCAACGAAAAATTATTCGTCAAAACTTTTATACTGATCCCATCAGCGATTTTAATATATATTTCTCTACTGACTTTTAAATTACCTGCGATTGCAGGAATTTTTTTGAGCGGGCTTTTAGGTTTTGTGCTGGCCAGTATCGGCTTCAACATTATGCACGATGCCTGTCACGGAAGCTATTCAGACAACAGGCAACTTAACAATATTATGGGACTTACGCTGAACGCACTTGGCGGAAATGCCTTTATATGGAAATTCAAGCACAACATTATTCATCACACTTACCCGAATGTAGACGGAATGGATGATGACATTGCAAAAAGCCCTTTAATGCGGCAATGCCCTACACAGAAATGGCTGCCTTTTCACCGGCTGCAACATTTTTATGTAGTAATCATTTATGCCATTACTTCATTTGCCTGGGTATTCATCCTTGATTTTATCAAATATTTTAAAAGAAAAATTGTGGATACCCCAATGCAAAAAATGGATACACGGGAACACTTTATTTTTTGGCTTACAAAAATTTTATACATACTTTTTTATATAATCATCCCGGTAATAGCTGTGGGCTGGGCCAAATGGGCAATTGGCTTTGTATGCTTCCATATTGTAATGGGCTTTACGCTTGCTATTGTTTTCCAGTTAGCACATGTGGTAGAGCATACCGAATTTGAATATGTTCAGAAAAGTGACAGCATGAAAATTGAAAGTGAATGGGCGGTTTACCAGATAAAAGCTACTGCCAATTTTGCCACAAAAAACAAAATTGTTTCATGGTTTGTTGGCGGATTGAATTTCCAGGTTGAGCATCACTTGTTTCCACGCATTAGCCATGTGCATTACTATGCGCTTAACAAAATCGTAAAGCAGCAATGCAAACTGCATAACATCACTTATAATGAATTTCCAAGTATGGCTATGGCGGTATCTTCTCATTTCAGAATAATGAAGATGCTGGGGAAAAAACCAGCGTAATATATACTTTTCAACAAAACCAATAAATTGAATCGTTAACGGAGTAACATTTTATGTTAATTTCAACCCGGATTAAATAAAGTGCAAAAAAATATCTTCGCTATAGTTGGAAGCGCCAGTTCAGATTCTGCAAACCTGAAGCTCGTGAATCTTTTTGCAATATTAACCAAAGATGATTTTCATGTAAACATCTTCAGCCGGTTACAAAGCCTGCCACATTTTGATGCAGATATCACTATTAACCATGTCCCGGCGAACATCACTGAATTCAGGAGGTTAATAAATGATGCCGACGGGATATTAATATGCACACCTGAATATATTTTCAGCATTCCCAGCAGATTGAAAAACGCCATCGAATGGTGTGTGGCCACTACAATTTTTTCAAATAAACCGATTGGAATGATTACAGCATCTGCCAACGGGCAAAAAGGGCATGAAGAGTTACAGTTGATCATGAAAACTATCGATGCTAAATTCACTGCCGGTACCACATTGCTGATACAGGGAGTGAAAGGTAAAATAAATGATAATGGCATGATCAGTGATGAAAAAACAGAAAAAGATTTCAGACACTTTATACAATCATTCAAAGAACTAATCAGGAATTCCTGAAGCATTTTTTTATATCATGTATTACGTGCCCGCTTTCCGGAATTAATGTACTTTTATGAGCACGGCATTTCAATTCATCTTGCTTTAATCAAATTCATATTATGAAAGTTGTTTTATTCACTAAAAAGATATGGCTCATTACATGCATGTTCCTTATTATTTTCAATAGTTACGCCCAACAAAATGTAGTGCAGCAAATCAATCTGGCCAATCCCCCTGCCGTTGCTTTTTCGGCCCTCAGGTTTTTGGCTTCTGATGAATTAATGGGCCGAGGTAACACCCGAAGTGAAATACATATTGCGGCACGATATATCAGTGAAGAATTCAGGAGTGTCGGTGTAAAAGAATTCAAGGATGCGCCTGATTTTTTCCAGGCCTTCGATATCAAAATGGTGAAGCCCGGAAAAACGGGAACATTGAACATCCGCGACAAGACATATAAAATGGGTGACGATATCATACAGATTGGCGGGGAAAATATGAACGTGGATGCACCAATAGTATTTGCAGGTTTCGGTTCAAAAGAGGAGCTTGAAAAATTAGATATAAAAGGGAAAATTGTGGTTACCAGAATGGGCAGTAATGATTCTACCGGCCTGATGGAATCATTCGGCCTGATGAGAAAAAAAAGAAAAATGATTCAGGAACGAGGAGGTATTGCACTGATTGAAAAATTCAGGCCAGTGGGTTATCCCTGGGAGGCAGTAAAACAATTTTTTGTAAACGAACGCCCGCAAACAGATAAAAATAATTTCGGGACCTTTTTAATCAATGAAGATCTGCCGGCTGTAATTCAAAATCTATCCGGCAGCGTAAGCATTAATATCACTGATGATGAAGTAAAAACAAACCCTGCAAAAAATGTACTTGGCTGGGTAGAAGGCACTGATGCGAAATTGAAAAATCAATTTATCGTTTTATCAGCGCATTATGACCACCTCGGCGTTGCCAAAAAACCAAAAATGGAAGAAGGCAAACCGGACAGCATTTATAATGGAGCCAGGGATAACGCGATCGGTACCACAGCAGTAATTGATGCAGCCAGATATTTTGTTCAACACCCGGCGAAAAGGTCCATATTATTTATTGCTTACACCGCCGAAGAAATCGGCGAAATCGGGAGCAGATACTTTTCTGAAAATCCTGTTGTACCGTTAAAACAGCTTGTTTATAACCTGAATATTGATAATGCCAACTATAATGATACCAGTATTGTCACTGTAGTCGGGCTTGGCCGGACTTCATCTGATGATGATATCAAAAAAGCGTGTTCAGCTTATCATCTGACAGCAATGCCTGATCCCGCCCCTGAGCAGAATTTATTTGACAGGAGTGACAATGTTAATCTTGCAGATAAAGGAATTCCATCACCGACTTTCAGTCTGGGTATTAAAAAATTTGATGCGGAAATAAATAAGAGATACCATCAGCTAAGCGATGAAGTAGGCAATTTTAATTTGAATTACGGAATGAAATACATCAATTCCTTTATACTTGCTGCAAAATACATTGCCGACAATCCGATACAGCCCATGTGGGATAAAGGCGACAAATACGAACCGGCATGGAAAGATTTGTATGGAAAATAAACCCGGCCTTTACGATGGAGCTTATTAACGTATTCGTATAACCGAATATCAGGGTATTCCCAGACGACTAAATAAAAAATCACTGGGGAATAATTCAGCTAATGATTATAGTAGCTCCAAACCAAGGCAGAAAGCTTTCGCATAAGCACCCATGCTTCATTGCTGCTATCCCAGCTTTGATCTTTATTGTTTTTCGTAAATACGCTTAGTATATAAGGTTTTTTGCCGTTTACATACAAAACTTCATTCCTGTTAGCATCAAGCGCCCCGTTTTTGTCTGCTGTAAAAACACCTGCAGGTATAACTGACAACGCTTCTTCATCCCAATATTGACGGCTCAACAGGCGAAGCATTTTATCGCTCGCGGGTTTACTGAATATCTTCCCCTCAATAATGCTTTTCATGATTAAAGCTATTTCTTTTGGTGTAGTTTGCCCCCATCCATATAATTCATGGAAAGATTCCCTTCCGGGTGTTCTGCTATTCACCCTTGTGTTATAAAACCCAAGGGTATCGAGGATTTTATTAATAGTAGCCCCTCCACCGGCAATTCCCTGCAGCCATAAACTTGCGCAATTATCACTTATGGTTAACATAAGCATCATAACCTTACTCAATTCAATCGTGCTGCCGCCTTTGAAATCAGAAAGGATATCATCTCCTTCGTTAAAATACAAAGAATCCGTATAGGTCAGCCGCTGATGATATTGCAGTTCTCCGTTTTCCATTTTATTCATAATGCCCAGAAGGATGGGGATCTTAACAATACTGGCCGTTGAAAAAACAGTGTCCTCATGTATTGCAGCAACTTTGTCGCTGTTGAGATCAATCACATAAACCCCAATATCGCCGTTAAAACCTTTTATAAGATCTTTAATCTGTTTTTCAAGTTTTGCCTCTGTTTTCTGACCAATTGCATCAAAGCCAATCAGCAAAAGCAGAGATAAAAAAGAGGTAGAAAGACACCTGCCGATATTTTTTTTGAATTTTCGAAACGGACCAGACAGGCTGAATATTTTTTTATTGTTAATAACTGACATTTGTAAATTTTTGTCAAGTGATGAATTTCCATCTAAATTTATTTAAAAGATTTTAAAATACCGGGATTAACAAGAAGCATAGAACATAATGTATTGTTTTTTGCATTCAAAATAAACCCGATCCTGGTAAAAAAAGAATTAATGAAAATAGCAGTATTCAGCACCAAGAACTACGATCGGGAATTTTTTGAAAAATTCAATGATCCGGCGCAACATCAAATCACCTATTTCGATTCGCCATTAAACATTGACACTACCATACTGGCTAAGGGTTTTGAAGGTGTGTGTGTTTTTGTAAATGACATAATCAACAAAGATACCATTGCCAAAATTGCCTCTTATGATATAAAAATTATCGGTCTGCGATGCGCCGGATTTAATAACGTTGATATCAGGGCTGCAACAGAAAGAAAAATAAAAGTGGCAAGGGTACCTGCTTATTCCCCGCATGCGGTGGCAGAACATACTGTTGCCCTGATCCTGACGCTGAACAGGAAAACGCATAAGGCATTCAACAGGGTGCGTGAAAATAATTTTTCTCTTGAAAAATTAATGGGATTTAATCTTTATGAAAAAGCCATCGGCGTAATTGGTACAGGGCAAATCGGCGCAGCATTCTGTAAAATCATGTTAGGGTTCGGATGTAAGGTACTGGCATATGATATATTTGAATCGGAAGCCCTAAAAAAAGCGGGCGTAACTTATATATCGCTGGATGAACTGTTACAATCGTCCGATATTATATCGTTGCATTGTCCTTTATCACCCGAAACCAGGCATATTATTAATGCCGCTACGCTTTCAAAAATGAAACCAGGCGCCATGCTTATCAATACAGGGCGGGGGGCGCTCATAAATACTAAAGACGTGATTGATGCCCTGAAATCAGAAAAACTTGGGTACCTCGGTATTGACGTTTATGAACAGGAAGCTGAAATTTTTTTCAGGGATCTTTCCGAAAGTATTATACAGGATGATGTGCTCACTCATTTAATGACTTTTCCTAACGTACTCGTCACCGCTCATCAGGGTTTTTTTACTAAAGAGGCATTGGAGCAAATTGTAAAAACTACGCTCATGAACTTCTCTGATTTTGAAAAAGGATTGCTGTTGAAGAACGAAGTAACCGATTGAGTTCATTTTTTACAAATTACTAACATCAACGTATAACCGCAAAAGCATAAGACTTCTTTGATGCATAAATTCACAAAAGCTTCATAACAGTCCAGGCATTAAATGCATGCGTTTGCTGCGTTGCTCCATTCTTTTTGTACTTTATATCCACTTACTGTTTTAAAAGTCCAGGCGCAAATGTCACCGATTTCTCCATTGGCAGCATCGTACCAGCCTTTCCCGGGAATTGGGTCGGTTATGGCTTCACACAACTCATGTGAACTTGTTCCGGTAAGCGCATCAAAAACAGACAAGCCGCCAAGGCAACCGGAGCAGGAAGGGAATGGCATTACCGCATAAAATATTTTTTTGCTGATATCATTATGATATCCGCAGAAAGATGTACACGACCCCCCTCCTCCCATAATCACTTTCACGTTAATATCGGTATAAACAAAATACAAAGTATTTGAACCAGGCACAGGAATGGTGTGGGCGCTTATCCAGCTTTTAATCCTTGCTTTTATAGCCGTGTCTGTTATACTTGAGCCTGGCGCTGCTGCAGTAATCACTTTTGTGCCGATAAGGCTGCCATGACCAATTGTTTTGCCGGGAACACTGTATTCATGCAACTGATCTATTAAAGGACTCACAAGTATAGTCTTAAAAAAAGCGTTGATTTTATCTTTCAGCTTAATGTATGACGCTATACCTGCCCAATTCTTACCCCAGAAAATGGTATACACTTTCACATTGGTCAGCAGAGGCCCACCATAATATGTCAAATGTGCAGAAGACGGTATAGCATGCGGATGTCCCTGAAACAATTCACTGTCTTCAGTATCTTTTCCCAACTCGGACAACTGAACCTGTGGTTTCGGATAATGTAATGGCGCAATGCGAATATGTTCAGCACTTTCATTTATTTTTTTTGAAACGGTTTTTTTAGTAGCCATGGATGATAGTTTTTAAGTTAATGCTTACTCTGTTCCGGATTTTCAGCTTTCTCCGTTTTAATTTTATTTAGAAGAAGGAAAATATTTATGTGGTTGACATTTGACCAGTCTGTAAAACGACCTGCTGCTATTAATTCAATATGAAAAATTATGAAGCTTTTGATTAACACACAATACCCTTTATGAGGTAGTGTACCGGGGAAAGATGCAGAAATTTATTTTATAGAAGTGTTTTAGCCACTGTTTCAAAAATCTGCTGCCTGATTGGCCCAACATTATAATACTCACCTGTTTTAAGCAGCCCATTATTCTGCCTGTTGATCAAAAGGATAACAGACAGTTTCCGGGAAGGTATTACTGCAATACTTGTACCAGTAAATCCCGTATGACCGAAACTACCTTCAGGTCCGTTTTTTATAACCGGGTTGGCAGGGTCCATCATCCATCCAAGACCGTTTTTAAATTTATCCTGCTCTAAGAACCTCTGAATGGTTTTTCCAGAAATAAATTGACGCGATCCTGCCTTTCCATGATTCATCAGCATGTTTACCAGCTTCTGCAGATCCGTAACAGTGGAAAACAATCCTGCAGCACCAGATATACCTCCATTTGCATACCATGCGTTTCCATCATTCACTTCACCTCGCAAAGTATATTTTCTCCACCCGTTCCATGCATCCGGATTTATTTCTCTGATCGTAAACCCTAAGGCAGAATCATGCACCATTCTATATTCGTAAGGATTGCCATGCGAGGTAGCAGCAATTTTTGTAAACTTTTTTGTTCGAAGCGGATTATAGGTTGTATTGTTCATTTTTAAAGGGCCGAATATATTTTTCTGCATAAATTCCTGCAGTGCCAGCCCGGATATCTTTTCTATAATTTCACCAAGAATCACAAAACCAAGATCACTGTACCTGCGTTGTGCACCAACAGGAAACTTCAAAGGAAGTCCGCCAATCAGTTTATATGCCTCGTTTTTGTTTGTGCATCGATAATACAGCGGATACCATTCATATAAACCGGCAGTGTGTGTTAGCAAGTGACGGATGGTGATTGAATTTTTATCATTACTGTTAAATGCAGGTATGTATTTACCGACCGGGTCATCAACATCTAAAAGGCCCTTATCCTGCAATAACATAATTGAGGTGGTGGTACCCACAACCTTGGTTAATGAAGCCAGGTCAAAAAGATGGTCAACAGTCATCTTCTCAGAATGGTTCAGCAAGTGATGGTTGAAGTCATATTTTTGCGCATACCCATAAGCGTGAGCGTACACGACATTTCCGTCTTTTTCTATTTGTACCACTGCCCCTGGAATTTTGTCAGCATCCACTTCACCATTTAGGATACTGTCAATTTCAGTAATTAACCTCTGGTTATTTATTTTTTGGGCATTTAAAGCAATCGGGCAAATGAAAATGAAGAATAAACATATCAGGGTATTACGCATCAGCATATACAAATATTCTTAAGCTTTAACGTTACAAAAATTAAAATTTCGGTTATGTATTAGCGTTTACTATTATAACCGAAATATAAAAATATCACAGTACGGTATACCTAGCCTTCAAGCCCATGAATATAAGCGGCGCTGTCTTTAAATTTATCCAGATTCATTTCCACAAAAAAATTTTTGACTCCGCCGGTTTTTGCTGCAGCGAAAAATTCCTTCCAGTCAATTACCCCTTTTCCGATCGGCGTTTCTTTTTTTTCAGGAGTCCAATCAGATAAATGAGAAGAAATAAATCTTCCGGGATATTTTTTAAAATAATCAGCAGCTTTATACCCGAGATTGATTACCTCTGTCTGAAATTGCATTTTTACCAAATTTTGATCGAATCGGTTCATCAGCGCCTCATAAATCAGCTGATCTTCAAGTTTTGAAAATTCGAAGTCATGGTTATGAAAGCCTGCCTGCATTCCGGCTGCCTTTATTTTTTCTGCCGCTTTGTTTAATTTATCTGCAGCTTCCATATAATCTTTCAATACTGCTGATTTTGGAAGCCAGAAAGTTGAACATATCATTTGTGAAAGCCCCAACTGATGTGCAAATTCAATGCGATCATCAAGATGATCGGTAAGTTCTCCAAATCCAAAATGGCAACTCGGGCAACTCAGGCCAGAATCATTAATAATACTTTTCATATCGGATATTTTCATATTCACCAATGGACCAAAACCAATGGCCGCATAACCTTGAGGTGAACACATTTCGGTAAGCTGGTACCCCATGCCTGCCATCATTTTCAAAGTGCCCGCAAAATCTTTGGCCAGGATATCTCTTATAGGGAATGTCTGGAATCCGATCGGCATTCCGCTTATTTTTTTAAATGATTGTAAAAGCAATGCTATTTGCGGTGCAGCAATTCCACCCACAAGCCCTTTCGCAGTATTTCCAATGAATTTTCTTCTGTTCATATTTTTCATGACATGAAATTTTAAATAAAACAACTGTTATCAGATCGATGATATATCCCATCCTTGTCGGTACTCGCGGTCAAGGTATTTATTGGCATCAGCAAGGTTGGTAATTTTATAATTATCAGCATCGTATTTTAGTAGCTTCCCCGTTCTTAAAGCAACAGCATACAAATTGATTGCCTCAGTAATATCTTCTGCCTCTGAAAAATTTCCGGCATATTGCTTACCTGTTTTGCAGGCATTAATAAATAATGGCAACGCTGCCGAAGTCTGTTCCACCTGGTTTCTTTTATCAGCAGTTATCCCGGATGGTGCTTCCATTTTCTTACCGGAAATAATTTGTGGGTTTTGAACATTAAACCCGGCAAGTATCTTTCCCTTATCACCCACAAACATCATTCCTTCCGCAGGTAATTCTTTGTTATCAGCCATTAATTCTTCGGGGATAGGCGGACGCATACCTCCGTCATACCAACAGAGGTCAACAGCAGGCCTTGATCCATTGGCAGGATATTTAAATCTTACCGTGCTTGCCATCGGAAATGAAAAATTATTCTGAATCTGGAACGGTACAGGATCATGCATACCGCAAACATGGCTTAGGTTAGGTATTACTGTTGTTGGCTTTTTTAACTGCAGCGCGTTAAAAACCGTCCATAAACTATAATGACCCATATCAGCCATTGAGCCACCACCGAAATCGTACCATCCACGAAAAACCATATTGGTATAATTAGGGTGATACGGACGATTGGCTTCAGGACCAAGCCAAAGATCCCAATCAAGACCATTAGGAACAGGAGGCGTATCAGTTGGAATCGTAGAATACTGCGGCCATACAGGCCGATTGGTCCAATTATGCACCTCCATAAGCATACCGATTGCACCGGCGTTAATCCACGACATCACTGTTTCCATAGAACCATTGGAATCCCATGGGATCAGGTGCGTAATCGTTTTCGGGTTATTACGCGCAGCCTGTATCACTTTTTTCCCTTCAAGTAAGCGGTTCGAAAGTGGTTTATGCACCAGCACGTGCTTATTGCGCCTGATAGCAGCCATTGATATCAAGCCGTGCAAATGGTCGGGTGTCATAATTTTTACTGCATCAAGATCTTTTTCTTTTTCCAGAAGCTCCCGGAAATCAGCATAGGCCGAACAGCCTTTAAATTTCAATTCCGGATGCACATTAGCATAAAAATTATCTACTATGGATTTCCCGTTTTCTCTTCCACCGGGTATCATATTGTCTCCGCCTGGCTCCCAATCGGGTTTGTTGATCGCTTTCCTGATCTCGTTTTTTAACCAGTCTTTGGCCCAATCTTTATAGCCGATTGCTTCTTTGTTTGGGTCACAAACCGCTACAACCTGAAATTGCGTGTTCGCAAGAAGGGGTAATAATTCTCTGATTCCCTGCGTACCTATCCCTATATATGCCAGGGTCACCTTATCGCTTGGAGCTATATAACCTTTGCCACCAAGTACATGTCGAGGTACAATGGTAAACGCTAATGCTGATGTAGCCATGGTTCCTACAAATTTCCGCCTGCTCAGGCCGGCATGCGAATCAACAGATGAATGATTTGAATTATGTTTCTCCGGAGAGAGAAGTTCTTTTTTCATATGCAATATTTATTATCGTTTTGAGAAGACTAAATTTAATGTATTTACAGCAAACACAGTGATATATTTTATAAATAATTTATTATTCACTATGCCTAATATCAGATATGCATTGACGTTAACACAAATAATTACAAAAGATGCCGATGTTCATAATATAGAATTGATACAGGATCACCAATAAAAAATTAATCTGGAGGGCTATCGTAACCTATAATTGGCCCAAAAGTTTTGCGCAACAGTAATTCCGTTAGTCCTGGTTGCAAAAAATTATGTAATGAGCCAACAAATTCAAAACCTGTTTCTTCGTATAATTTTAGTGCCCCTTTATTAAATTCAGAAACACAAATAAAAATATTAGGTGAAACTTTCAGTATCCTTTCTTCGCAAAACCGTAACATTTTTTTCCCCAGTCCTCTACCTCTGAGTCCTTCATTAATACAAAGAGTCTGTATATACCCTTTGAAGGTACCCTGCATCTGGAGTATTGCGAAGCCTCCAATTTTATCATCTATTTCAAGCACATATATTTCCCTGAAATCTCCCTCAAATGCTTTCAGACAAAGTTCATAACCCATGCCATAAGTAATCCATGGTTCAGTTGCACTCATCATCTTTGCGCAAATCCCTATTTTATTATTATCAGTAGTTTGTGATATCTGCAACATATTTCCCTTTCAAATTACTTTTTCTGTCTGATTATGAATAAAAAAATAACTGTCAGCAAAGCATTTACGAATATATTCATGAATCCGAAATCAAATTGAAATACCCTGATAAAATATTCATTGGATAGAAAAGAAATAACAGCTGCAGCTATACAGGCAAGAGGAACCGACTTTTCCTTTAAGTTTATTTTAAAAAATAAACCTATGATAAACAATCCCAAAATAGGCCCGTAAGTATACCCTGCTATTTTAAAAATGGTATTAATAACAGCTCCCTGACTGTTCCAAAATGAGATTACGATCAAAAACATCACTGCATTAACCCCTAACAAAACAGTATTCTTGATGCGCTTTTTCTTTACGTGAGGCTGTGCTTCAATATTCATAAAATCATAACAAAATGCAGTGGTCAATGCAGTGATGCAGGCATCAATGCTTGCAAAAGTAGAAGCTACCACACCTATCAAAAATGCAATTGCACCTATTTTCCCAAAATAATGTAAGGTCAGCAGGGGATACAAACCATCGGTATTTTCAATTTGTCCATTATGCACAAGCAAGGGGATTTTATTTTTTTCTGCAAAAACATAAATCAGTACCCCCAGCCCAAGAAACATAGTTTGTGCTAAAGCTATAAAAAAGCTAAAACTGAGTACATTCTTTTTTGCGTCAATTGCGCTTTTTACAGTAAGTGTTTTTTGCATCATGCTTTGATCAAGCCCTACAAGCGCAACAGTAATAAGTAAGCCGGAAATAAATTGTTTAAAGAAATTAGAGCCGGAATGAATATCCCAGTCAAACAGCCTTGCATAAGGATGGCTGATTACGGCATTTATCATTTCATGAACGGAAAAATGCAACGAGTGCTTGATGGTCATAATGGAAATAACAATAACAGAAATTAAAAATAAAGATTGCAAAGCATCAGTCCAGACAATAGTTTTTATTCCGGATTTATTGGTATACAACCAGATTAATATTAATACCATCAGAATTGTGAGGTAATGAGGAATATGCAATGCGTCAAAAAAGGCATACTGAAGGATTTTTACAGAAATAAGCAACCTCAAAGCTGCGCCGAAAGATTGTGATACCAGAAAAAATAAAGAGCCTGTTTTATAAGTAGTATTTCCAAAACGGATTTTTAAATAAGTGTAAATCGAAACCAGTTGCATTTTATAATAAATTGGCGTGAGCACAAAAGCTATAAAAAGATAGCCAACAATTGTACCTAATATAAACTGGAAGTAATATAAATGATTGTTACCAACATTACCGGGAATGGAAACAAGCGATACTGCCGAGATGCCTGAACCTATCATACCGAATGCCACCAAAAACCAGGGAGACTGCCTGTTGCCGTCAAAGTAAGTAGTGTCGCCTATTTTCCGTGACGTAAATTTTGAAATCATCATCAACAGAAAAAAATAAATGATGATGATCAGAAATAATAATGAATGGCTCATGAATAATTAAATGAAGCAGTTTACTTCGACAAAAAGCATAATTTATAAATATACAAATCGAATTTTACCTGAAATTTTTTAAATCAGAAAATAAATCCGTGCTACATTTATGGATTTCCGGAAAATACGCATCCCATCGCATAAAATTTCCTATTCAGCATTAGGCATTTATTGTTGTTGCCGGTTGGCTTCCTCATCTTTATATACGGAAACAAACCAGTTGCAAATTCCACTTTCATGATCAGGGTTATACAACATGGCACAGCCACAAAACACAAAAAGCTGGCATCATCCAGGCTTACTCCTACCCTACGCCCGTTTGCAATCACCACTATTGTTGCCGCACTAACTCTGGCAGTTTTTGTAATTCCCTTCTTTTTCTTTCGATTCTCTGAATGATGCGGTATTGCCGCATTGAAAGAGCAATATCATACGATCAGCTTATCCAAATCATCGATTTCGCCATTAAAACAAAATAATTTGAGGCTCGGTTTTAATTTATCATCTCTTAAAAATAATGGTATGAAAAAAATATTTTTATTTATACTGTCAATACCTGTGATAGGTATTTATGCACAGAAATGGGAGAAGAATTATGATTTTGTAGACAATTGCATCTGCGGTCTTTCCAAGGTAAAAAAAGATGGAAAAATCGGCTATGTCAGTAATAAAGGCGTTGAAATCATCAAACCTCAATATGAAGACGGGCTGGCTTTTAATGAAGGATTTGCTGCCGTAAAAACGGGGGGGCGATGGAAATATCTCGACAGTACCGGCAAAGAAATTACGGAAGCTATCTTTGATGATGCCCTGAATTTCTACAATGGGTTAGCTGCTGTTTCTAAAAATGGCCTTTATGGATTTATCAATAAGTGGGGAGAAGTAGTAATTCCATGTCAATTTTCAAATGCACAAAGCTTTTCAGAAGGACTTGCAGCCGTTGCTAATTCCAAAAGTGCGTGGGGATATATTGATACAAAAGGTAATTGGGTTATTAAACCTTCCTATGTATTTGCCAATGCTTTTGAAAATGGAAAAGCAAGGGTGATGAAGGCAGATAAAATTTTTTACATTGACAAAGAAAATAAGGAAATAAATGAATAAGTACCGTTCAAAATATTAAAATGATATTCTTGAGCAAAAGAGTTGACAAACTGTCAACTCTTTTGCTCAAGAATAAATCCCAAAATCAAATCCATTCAACTAGGTTTTCATAATCCGTCTTCTAATCAAAAGTTAAATCTGTGCATCCCATTGTGGGGCAAAAAATTACCTTTTTGGGAAAAAGCCATCTACTTTCAATGCTGTAAATAAATGAAGTATAAGGTGTTGATATAATGGCAAATATTTAGCAGAGTAGTATCGTCCCATCTCCATATCACGTGAAAGGCTGAAGCATTCTATATTGAGGAATCTAAACCCTTTGAAATGAAAACTATTATCCTTGGTTTATGTTTCAGTGTATCTGTATTATTAATTTCTTCCAGGTCGGAAGCCCAATCTTCTTGTACTTTAACAGCAACAGCTTCGACTACAGCTTCAGCGTGTAAAGCAACTGGGGTTATTACTGTTACTGCCCAAAACGGATCAGGAAATTATAACTATACAATTACAGGCACCAACTATAATTCAACCACATCCAGTAATGTTATTAGCGGCCTTCAGGCAGGAATTTATACAGTAGTTGTGCAAGATATTGTCAATAACTGTTCAGTACAACTGAATAACATTACTGTGGGAGGAAATTACCAGGATCCGCGTTTTATACTTACCGAAACAAATGTAACATGCAATGGCGCAGCCAATGGAACAATAACGGTGGGAAACGTTCAATACGGCAAATCTCCATTTAGTTATTCTATAGTTGCTCCTTCTGCTTCAAATGTCGGCACGACAAACTCTACCGGAGTTTTTACCAATTTATTACCCGGAAATTATACCGTTCAGCTAACCGATTCCTGCGGAGGATTACAAACAAGAATTATTACCATATCCAATTACACCTGGTCAATTACAGGCACCAGTGTTACAAAGTTAAACTGCGATAGTGCTACAGTCACATTAACCGTTACTGATAATTACGGCAATGTAAATACATCGGGTACTAATTTCGCAGGCTACCAATATGGATATATCAGGAGTAATGGTGACACTTTGTGGTCGTCAAACTATGTTTTTACTTTTTATAAAGGCACGGCACGCACAGCTGCTTTTGTTATTAAGGATCCGTGCAATAATATAGCTGTTTCCGGTTGGGTTGATAATTCCGTTCCAAAAGTAAACAGTACCGTTTCCATTAGCAATCAAACATGTAACAGTTTTACAGCAACATTATCAGGTCAAACAAATCTCACTAACCCACAGTTTTGTTTATATGACGCATCCAATACGCTGATTACATGCAATACTACTGGTACTTTCAATTCATTAGCTTATGGTTCTTACTGTATTAATATAACTGACAATTGTTACGACACTACATTTACGAGGTGTTTTACAGCTATTCAACCTATTCCAAAAATAGGAAGTATCAATTTTTCAAACAAGACCTGTTCTGACCTCTCTGTATCTGTTGCAACGAGTAATGTCACCAATGGTCAGTATTGCCTGTACGATACCAGCGGAAACGTGATTGCCTGTAATACCACCGGAGTATTTAACAATATTGCTTATAGCTCTTATTGTGTACACGTACAGAATGACGCCAGTTGCTACGACACTTTAATGATTAAGTGCTTTACGGTATCACAATCTGTTCCGTCTGTAAACAGCAGTGTTTCTATAACATATACCTGCAATACATTTACTGCAAATCTAGGTGGGCAAAGTAATCTTACAAATCCGCAATTCTGTTTGTATGATAGCGCCAATAACCAAATTACATGCAATGCAACGGGACAATTCACGAATCTCGCATACGGTTCTTATTGCATCAAAATGACAAACGATTCTACCTGTTATGACACAACCATCACCCGTTGTTTTACAGCAAGCGCCATACCTGCCTCACTAAATGTTACCGCCGGCCCTTCGTGTACGATAGGTGCCACAAATGTAAACGTCAAAATTACCAACGGCAATTCGCCTTATATTATTTCAATTTATGACGACCAGGGGAATTTACTAAGCACATATTATACTTCAAACAATTCATCCAATGCAAATGCACTACCGGTTACCGGCAGTGGCATCAATTATAAGGTAGTAGTTGCAGGCAGTTGCGGCTCCCTCGATTCAACTACTTTCACAGCCAAAGCTTCCACCGTTACCAAATCGATTACCTCTGTTTCAAAATGCCCGGGAGCCAGTTCACAAAACGGACTCGGAGATCTTTTTGTAACCTGTGTTTATAATGGAGGAACTATTATGCCGAAAATTATCTCACAAGATGGTTCTGCTGTGAATATCAATTACAGTAGTGTAAGCAGCAGCACTTATACATTTGTTAACCTTAGCCCGGCAATATATATTGTTCAATATAGCTTGCAGGGATGCTCCAATTATCTTTATGATACTTTTACATTAAAGCCCTATATATTCCCTTCATTAGATAAATCGGCAGTATACCAGTGCAATAATAACAGCTTTAGCGTTAGTGCGGCAGTTACCGGAGGTATCACACCATATACATATGCGATAATCGGTAGTTTACCCAGTTTGCCAAGTATTATCCAGGGGCCACAAGCTTCACCTGTGTTTACCATCAATAACGGCAATGCCTATTCGGTTGTCCGACTCAGGGCCATTGATGCCTGTGGAAACGCGACCATCAACGATGCAAGTATCCTGCCTCTTGCCAATATTATTATAAAAGCCACATCGAATTGCATACACACCAATACAGTGCTGGCAGTTGATAGTATCGCTAATGCAACTTATACCTGGTACAAAAAAACCAGCCCAACCGATAGTGTAATGGTAGGCACTGGTGCGACTTACAACATACCTTATTTATCAGTTTCGGACACAGGAACCTATGTAAATGTTGAATCGGTGAATGCAGGTTGCCTTACTCAAATTTCAACATACTATGTTGATGGAATATGCATGACAACGCTTGCCATAACCGGCATCAACTTCACCGGAGCGCTGGAGCATGGCCATGTTAACCTGAACTGGAAGGTAGCCCCATCATTCAAAGCAGATAAGTTTTTTATCGAAAGAAGTGCTGATGGATTAAATTTTGAAACTATTGGAAACGTTGCTGCTTCCAGTGATAATCTCACATCAAGCCAATACTTATTCAGCGATGCAAGCCCAGAGCCAGGGAAAGATTTCTATCGCCTCCGCATTGTCAAGGCAAATTCTTTACCAACCTATACCAATATTATTGAGATCAATTATAAAGGGGCCAATGCCAATGCCTCCGTAACACCCAATCCTGTCGAAAATGCATTTAATGTCAGGTTTAGCCAATCGGCCTCAGGAAATTATATCCTAAATCTGATAAACCCGGAAGGCAAGATTGTGATGACTGGCAGTTATTCAATTAGCCCGGGCGAGACAAAAACAATTCAACGAAAATCAGGCTTAACAACAGGCATTTATTTCCTTGTTGTTCAAAACATGCTGAACAATGACAAGGAGATAATAAAAATATTTTTTAAATAGAAATTTATGTGTGATGAAGCCTTACACCACCGGTAAATGCCGGTGGTTTTTCGTTCAGACAGTTTGCCTAAAAAATATTACCTGCAAAAAAATACTATTACAGGTACTATAATCTAACATTACAATCACTAAAAGCATTAAATATGAAATCCATGCAGCATTTTAAAATGATTAAAAGTCTTATATAATGTTTCTAATATAAATTGCTTTAGCCTACATGGAATAAACCTTTTATTTTTTTAAAAAACAACTATGTCAGCTACACAATTGATGCAGGAATTTGAGCAGGCTGCTGAAGAAAGCAAGAATCTGGGTATAAGACCAAGTAATGAGACTTTATTACAATTATATTCTCTGTATAAGCAAGCCACTGTTGGAGATATTAATATTGACCCTCCTTCCAACCCATTCGACTTTGTTGCTAAAGCCAAATACGATGCATGGTCATCGCTCAGAGGAAAGTCAAAAGATCTTATGATGCATGAATATATTAATCTGGTAAACAAATTAAAATCCTGAAATAAGTTTGCTAAAAGGGAGTCAGTTTAATTTCCGGTACTCTGAATTATTAATATTTATTTGTTCGAATATCCTGTTTATAGCTTCTCTCAGAAAACTCCCACTGGCAATTTTTTTAGCCAGGAATTTTGTATTTATAATCATGTCCTGGTATTCTTTTTCAGTAACCGAACTTATTTTTTGTTCAATTTCATCCAAACTGTTAATGGTAAACCCGATTTTATATTGTGTAATTAGCGCGGCAGAACCCGCATTTGCATAAATAATGATGGGCATACCACTTAAAATGTATAATGATACTTTATGGTGTGTAATGAAATGCATATAATACCCGATGCTTCCGCAGGGTTCATCGACGCAATTACCATCCCAGACTAATCCAAAGGATCCTTCAATTTTTTGTGGTAACTTGTACGGCGGAAATACACCTTTATAATAAACGTTCTTCTGGCTTTTCATAGTCTCGGTAACACCAGGGCCATATAAAAGAAATTGTAAATTCTGAGAATTAATTTTGTCAAGCTTTTCCAGAAAAAGGCTTTTAGAAAGATTGCCGGCGAATGCAACAGTTGAGGTTTTCGTTTTAATACTGGTGCTAACAGGGGCAGGAAAATCAAAAAAATAAAGCAGTGAACATTTGGCTGAAAAAATATGTTTCTTTAACCATAGATGCATATTTTCATTATGCAGAATAAAATAAGAGCAACGACCCATTTCTTTTAGTTCTTCTGAAAGCAACAGGTCATTGCCATCCTTCAGGCCATTAATATCCGCAATTATATAAATAACCGAGATACTTTTTCTTTTGCTGATCAGGCAAAGCAAAAGTTTGTTCATTTTTGCATATAAAGGAAACTGCGCAATAACCACTGATCCTTTCCTTAAAGAGAGCAATAATTTTATCAGGAAAATAAGTCTGGCACATTTGGCCCGGATGGAAAAACTGAAATGATACGGGAATGATATAGGAGTAAAACCTTCCTTCAACAAAATTTTTTCTATATCAACATTACCAATACCTCCATGATAAAATTCACTGTAGCTATGCTCGCTAACAAAAAAAATATCATGCCTGTTTTCCACTAATTTATTACTAAACTTCACTGATGGGTTCGTTTATTCAAAAAATACTTTCCAACATCGGTTTTGACCTGCAACAAAAATTTGTTCCTGAAAACAAAAGCCAGGAAAAATATATAAACTATGAAACAAGATAAAATCGACAAGATAATTATGTATATATATGACACCAGTATTTTGTTAATTATATAAATGATTGGGATAAATAATAAGGTGCCTGCTAATGCCTGGAAAAAATAATACCAGCTAAACACTTTTAGCTGCACATTGATTTTTTTTACATAAAAATAGTTAATGAGCAAGCCGATTATTTCAACAATAATAACGGCGAAGCAAATACCTACATGAGCAAAATAATATGAAAGGATCAGTGCCAAAAAAACGAATGTTATGGAGCTTATTACAGTACTTTTCAGGAAAAGTTTTTCATTACCATGGGATATAAGTATCTGCTTGCTTAAAAAAAGGCTATAAGATTTAATAAACGGATATATTGACAGAATTTTGAGATCAGCGACTGCAGGAGAAAAATTTTTTCCCAGGAAAACGTTAATAATTTTATCCGATAAAAAAAATATACCGCAAGAAACCGGAACTGAAAAAAGTATAATAAGCTGTATATTCTGCAATATGGTTTCCTGCAACTGCTTTTGATTCTCACTTTTGATCAGCGCTACAATTCTGGGAAAGAAGACAATCAATGTATCTGTTATCAGTACTGAAGAAAGCTTTGCCATTTTGATTGAAAGTGCATAAAATCCCACAGCAGCATCTGTACTCATCAATCTCAAAAAAAGGTTATCCAGCATAAGTGGAATACTATAAAAGATATCTAACAGATAGATTATCCACATATACCTAATATGTCTTTGCCAGTTAATTCCGGCAAACGATATCCCAACTTTTTTAAAAAGCAGGATATTATTCCAGATGCTATTTGCAATAGCACTGATTACAATAATGGCATAATAAATGTAATAGTCAGCCGGAGATTTAATAAGTAAAAAAATAGAAACGAGCCCGGCCATCCGGGTTGTCAGGGAACGCAAAGTGATATACCTGAATTCCTCCATTCCCAGAAAGTACCATTCACATGAAAAAAAATTCACCAGCAGAAATGAAAGTGAAAAAAAGAGAAGCCTGATATCCTGTATCTTATCCCATACAAGAAAAATGGCAACAATATATAGGAGTAACGAACATAAAGAAGTAATAACATGAAGCGCTAATAATTCTGAAACCAGCTTTTGTTTTTTTTCAGCATTATCTCTTACTCTCGCCACTTCACGCATCCCATATACCACGACTCCAAATTCAGCCACTGAAATAAAATAATAAGTAAATGAATCAATAAAACTGACCTTCCCAATTCCTTCTGGTCGCAGAATCCTCGACACATAAGGAATTGAAACCAATGGCAACAAAAGCTGACTGGCTGACAAAATGAAATTATAAAACAGGTTTTTCTTTAAACTCGGCAAAGGCTGTTAATTTTGAAAGCTTTTCTGACTACACACAAACATAACTATATTTAGCACAACTTTATAACCGAAAGCTTTGCAACAAATGAATATAGGCGTTTTCGAAACCATACACTTTGAAGGAGCATATCCAATAATAAAATTATTCGACAACGGGAAAAACAAAATTACCGTCTTCACCTATGAAAATTGCTTCCACCAGTTTAAGTTCCTATTCGCCCATGATCTTGTAAAATATGAATGGCTTATAAAGAATGAAGCGGCAAACAAAAATGCGTTCATCTATAAAATACTCAGTGAAGTTAAAAAAAGAAAAATCGAATTATTATATCTCAATACGGTGTCAAACAACTATCACTCCTATTCATTATTGATAAAAATACTGAAAGGTGTTCGCGTTATAATTACCTTGCATAGCATCAATAGTTATTTCATCCCACCCCCGGCCTGGAGCATTAAAAAAATAATAAGAAGTAACGGGAAAAAATGGCTAATAAAATCTGCAAATGAATTTAATGTGGTCGGGCTTGATATGACTGATATCCTCCGAGCAAAGATCCCGTTACACAAAAAAATCCATTGTCTTCCAGGTGCAGTATTCGAAAAAGAAAAAATCTCCACAAAAAGGAATCTGGAAAAGAAAGAAATAAAAATAGTAGTACCGGGCTCTGTGGATATCCGTAGAAGAAATTACGAACAGGTATTTGATTTACTAAAAAAAATCAATGCTTCGAATTTACCAGTTACTGTAACAATATTAGGGGGTGCATATTTTGCAGAAGGGAAGCAGGTTATTCAAAGATGCAAAGAATATGCAAAACAATACGACAACCTCAAATATTATGACACTGAAGTTGTTGATCAGCCTGAGTTCGACAGGATAATGAATGCTTCGCATTTTGTGTGGTCACCTCTACTACAGCAAACATTTTTGGAAGATGGTATAATGGAAGAATACGGGTCTACGGTTTGTTCAGGAAACATCTTTGACATTATCAAACATGCCGTTCCTTTTATCATTCCGCGAAAATTAAGGACTGATAAATTTCTCGAATCGAGTGCATTTCGCTATGAAACCGTTGATAACATTATTAATTATTTAAAAAGCTTTTTAGTTTACCCCCAACTTTATCTTGACCTGCAGAATAAAGCAATTGAAAATTCGAATAATTATACGATAGAATGCATTAGAGATAGAAATCCAGGTGTTTTCAGGATATAGGTTGAGACAAAACCAATGTTTCAAAAGCTGATTCCACTTCATCAATACCAATAGCAGTTATCGCTTCATAATTGAATGTAGTTTTATAAAATACATCCCGAAGCAGAGGGCTGGTCACTTTCTTCAAAATGCCATAATCGTAAATTTCAGCAGGGCTTGTACAATTGAATATGGCCACACAGGGAATATGATAAGCAAGCGCCACATGCATAGCTAAAGTATCCCCGGAAATAATAAAGCCACATTCTGCAATGTCATCAAAATAATCCCGGATGTTTTCACGGAGACCCAATATTTTTATAGCAAACCCTTTTGATTTCAATTTAATTGACAACTCATCATATCCATACCAGGATTTATTTGGCCATTGATCCCCAACCCTTTTTTCAATACCGATCAATCGTTTTTGCCTGACAATCTTTTCATTTCTATAAATACGATATTGCTCCCCATAAAATGAAACATCTAACATTTTGAATAACCAGTATTGAAAGGGGTAAATATTTGCAAATTTTAAATTATCGGCTTTGCCGGTGCCCGCCGACGATAGCAAACTCATATCAAACCATCCGGCAGCTTCCTGTGAATAAACAATCTGATTGCCAGAACTGAAAACACCAATGATCTTTTTAGATTGTATGCTGCCGGCCAATTGCGCACATTCCATATTTTCTTCCAATGAAAGTGTCAGATCAAATACATCATTATGCAATATCTTTTCAGCATCATGCAGTGAAATTATTTTGAAAAGCTGGGGGTGATTTCCGGGAAGGATATCCTTATACTGATCTTTAAGTACCCATGTAATTTTTATATCCGGCAGATTTAATAACACAGTAGTCCGGACGATGTCTCCGGCCGCACCAGTTTTTATCAGCAAAATATTTCTCATTCACCAACAAAATTTTCGCAAATAAGCCAAGCAAAATCATCGGTTTATTTCAGAGTTTTAATGATTTCGATAAAATCCTTTGCCACGAGTGATGCTCCGCCTACCAGTCCTCCATCCACATCAGTACAGGCGAATAATTCTTTTGCATTATTTGCTTTTACGCTTCCTCCGTATAATATAGAAATATTGGAAGCGACAGCCTGCCCATATTGCTTTGCCAGTACGGCCCTTATATGTGCATGCATTTCCTGTGCCTGTTCCGTCGTCGCAGTCTTACCCGTTCCGATTGCCCAGATAGGTTCGTAGGCAATTACAATTTTTTGCAACTGATCTGCATTAAAACTATAAAGTGATTCTTTGAGTTGAATTCCCACAAATTCATTTTGATTGCCCGCTTCACGAATATGTAAAGGTTCACCGCAACAGAAAATGGGTGTTATCCCTACTTCAAGGCATAATGCTATTTTTTCAGCAAGCATCTGGTTGCTTTCATTAAAATATTCCCTTCTCTCACTATGGCCAAGCACACAATATTTAATTCCTATTGAATTCAGCATTTCGGCCGAAACTTCGCCGGTAAATGCGCCGGATTTTTTGCTGTAACAATTTTGGGCTGATGCAGCATAATTTTTGAATGAAGCGATTTTTTGGTTTGCCATAACCAGGTAAGGAAATGGTACGGCAAAAACGACCTTTTGGTATTCTTTCAATTGTATTCCTGCATGTATAATATCTTCCAGTAATTGTTCGCCTTGCTCAAAAGTAAGATTCATTTTCCAGTTTGCTGCAGCTATTTGGTTCCGCATTGTATTTTGATTTATGAGTTCTCAAAAATATGTCTCAAATTTTGTATTTCCATATCGGTTAATGCTTCGTTTTTCAGCCTTTTCCAGTTTGCTATATCGATAATCGCCTTATCGAATGCATATCTGCTTCCGTCTCCTTTTCCCCATGAAAAATCTGGAATAAATTTAGAAGTAAGTCCTTCTGAAAAAATATTACAGCAAACGCCGACAACCGTTCCTGTGTTAAAAGAAGAGTTTATGGCAGATCTTGTATAATCCCCCATCAGCAAACCGCATTTGGAACCTACATTTATAAATTGTTTTGTACGTTGGCTCCAAACACCAATGTCCGAAGCGGTGTTTTTTAAGTTGGAATTGCAAGTACCTGCACCCAAATTACACCAGGATCCTATAACTGAATCGCCAATATAACCATCATGCGCTTTGTTGGAGTAATCAAAGAAAACCGAATTTTTGATTTCTCCGCCAACCACACATTTTTTCCCTATTGAAGTAGCCCCGTAAATTTTAGCTCCCATTTTAACCACGCTTTCCTCCCCCAAAAAAAACGGCCCACGGATCATACTTCCCTCCATGATCTCCGCATTTTTTGAAATGTATATCGGACCGGCTGATGCATTTAAAATCGAGTGCTCAATCTTCGCCCCGGGTTCCACAAAAATATTTTCGGGAGAAATAACCCTATTTGTAGCAGACAACTGGGCGCTTTTTTTATTTTGGGTAAGAAATAAAAAATCATTTCGGATACCCTCATCCGTGAACTGAAATATTTGCCAGGGATATTCAATTAGTATAGCACCAGACAAATCAGGATTTCCTTTTTTAATGCAACTGGCAACAGAAGATGACGGAATCATATTAACCGGGATAGGTTCCCCCTTGTCAACCACAGCAACAACCGGAACTCCAAGCAACTCCCATTTTTGCCGAATAGTTAATATACCAATCCTTATATCAAGAACTGAACGCGTCAATGTGAAAGGATAGAGATAATTTGCAGGTAAGTCCTTTAATACAATTGTATCCATTGGCTAAATCTACAATAAAATACATTTGCCGGTTTAACAAAAATCCCCTCCGGCCGGAAGGGATACTTGTACTATAAAATAATTCTTACAATTATTTGGTCCTTTTTTCGTAACGCTTTTTGAATTTATCGATACGACCGGCAGTATCCACAAGCACATTTTTACCTGTAAAGAAAGGATGTGAAGTGTTAGAAATTTCAAGTTTGATTAAAGGATATTCCTTGCCATCTTCCCATTTGACATTTTCTTTTGAAGGTGCGGAAGAGCGGCTCAAAAATGAATATCCATTACTCATATCTTTAAACACAACAAAACGGTAACTTGCCGGATGAATCCCCTTTTTCATAATATTTTCTGATTTAAAGCTGCACGGATTTGGCCGTACAGGTTATAAAAATAGAGCGCAAAATTAAGTTTTATAATTCTTGTTTCCAAATCTAATTAATCCTAACCTCCTTAACTAGCACTGCAATCAGTTACGCATATTCTGATATTGCAAAGGCACCCCCGTATTTCCATTCTTGCAAAGTTGTATAACAGCCTGCAGGTCATCAATTTTTTTTCCGGTAACACGAACCAGGTCATCCATAATCTGGGCCTGCACTTTTAAACCAGAGTCTTTGATCAGTTTGATTACTTTTTTGGCGTCTTCCTGTGTCAGGCCATTTCTAACCTGTACTTCTTGCTTAACGACTTTTCCACTTGGGTAAGGTTGCTTTGTAAAATCAAAAGCCAGTGCATCTATGCCCTGTTTCATTGACCGGCTGATCAGTACATCAATTATCTGTTTTAACTTCATCTCACTTTCTGCTTCAAGGTCAATTTTCATATCTTTTTTATTTAATTCAACCTGAACAGGCGAATCCCTGAAATCAAAGCGATTGGTAATTTCTTTTTTTGTAATGTTAACTGCATTATCAAGTGTCTGCAATTCCACTTTGCTAACGATATCAAAAGATGGCATAAAATTAAAATTATATGAACACAAATGTAACATCTAAGAACGTTCATTAAACCTAATAAAAAAAGAAACCCCTTAGAAAAGGGGCTTCGAGGCCAAAACTAACTACTACAGATCGTTTAATGAATTGAATTAATTATTTCCACCCGCTTTTACACGGCTCTGTTCGTCCACTGCCCCGCCTGCATTTCTCCTCGGTTGCGGGCCTTTAATAGGTTTCCCAAAACGATAACTGAATGTGAGGCTGACCTGTCTGCTATCGCGAATGTTATGGAAAGTTGCCTGGGTTTCCTGGAAGTTGATATATCCTTTCACCGCACCTGTATAAAATATATCCCGGATTGCCAGTTTCAAGCTTGCTTTTTCCTTTAATAATTGCTTGGAAACTGCTGCTGAAGCCTGCCCCATTGGTTCAACCACAACCTGGCCTTCCACACCTTTTGTACGGTACCATCCTGAAATCTCGCCGCTCCATCCTTTGCTAAACCTGAACTGGTTATTGAGATTGGCCAAAAATGTAGTTGAATTGACATCAATATTTTCACCATATAAAGGGCCTTTGAATTCACTATAATTAACATTTGCGTAAACTATTGCAGTCCACCACTTTCTTATATGCAATTGCGCACTTACAGATATTCCTGCATTTTGCCGCCTGCCAATATTCCCGTTACGGACAATTGTTGCAAACGCAGTATCTCCTTGTTTTACAACAGGTACCTGTTCAAATGTTTCAGTGAAAAAGTTTTTGGTATTACTATAATTAAATGTAGTTGTTAAAAAATTATTGTACGTGTGGGATAACTCGATATTATGCGTGTATTGAGGTTGCAAATAAGGATTACCGGCCTGGTAAGTATACTGATCAAGGAAAAACATAAATGGGTTTAAATCCTGGTAAGCTGGACGATCAATACGTCTGCCATAGTTAATTGAAAAACTATTTTTTGGATTAGCCTGATAGCTAATATATATTGTAGGAAACAAGTTTACGTAGCCTTTATTGAAGGTAGAATCATTATTGATCACAGTAAATGGATTACCAAACTGATGTCCCGAATAGTTTGTGTTTTCCAACCTTAGGCCTGCCTGCAAACTGAATTTTTTAATCTGCTTATTGAAGTTGATATAAGCAGCATTTATATTCTCCCTATAGGCAAACCTGTTTGTCTTACCTGTATCTACATTATCTACATTGCTAATTACATTATAATAATTCGCTGTATTATCAGTAGTAACATAACTTGTTTTTACACCAGCCTCAAACTTTATTTTGCTTTTGAAAGTGTGAGAAAAATCAGATTTAAAACTATAAATATTAATGTCGCTTGGAAGGTTTCCTTTCAGGATGTTTGTATCAAGAGGGTTACCAAAGGCATCCTGGTCAATATTCGTAAAATATTGGTTGCTGCCTGATTTATACTTGATATAATCAGCATCTGCAGTAAGCTCGGTTCCGAGAGAATCAAATTGATGCCTGAAATTCAGGTTTACTCCGCCATTCTTCCAAAGGCCGTTATTGATGCCGGGTGAATATAATTTAGAATTGACCGAACCATCTGGGGCTTCAAGGTTGATATGACTTTGAGACCAGTCATCTTCTGTGTTTCTAAAACCATTTAAAACAATCCCCAAAGTAGTTCTTTGTGTTAGATAAAAATCTGCTCCTACTTTTAAATTCATTTCCGGATTTTTGAATTTCATGCTCGTTTGCTGGTCAAAAATGGAATTCAGATGTTTACCGTCCTGTTCAAAATACCTTCTATTAATATATAATTCCTGGAACCCTTCCCAATGTGTATAGCCTCCATTCAGAAAGAAATTAAATTTACCAGTCCTCAAATTCAGGTTAAGGCTGCCACTTGGCTTGGGATAAACACCCTGGGTATGCGTCAATGTTATATTACCATTAAAGCCTTTTGCTTTATTTTTTTTAGTTTTTATATTGATAATACCTGAATTTCCAGCAGCATCATATTTAGCTGATGGATTGGTCATAATCTCTAACAAATCAATTGCCGTAGCAGGCAAGCTTTTCAGATAGCTGGCCAACTGTGAAGCCGTCATATAAGTTGGCTTGTCATCGATCATAACAGTTACGCCTTGTTTGCCCTTAAGGCTAATGTTTCCGTCTTTATCAACAGTAACACCCGGAGATTTTTCAAGGATATCCATTGCCGAAGAACCAGCACTGCTGGGCGATGCATCAACGTTAACCACCGTCCGGTCGGCTTTTTGTTCAATAAAAGATTTTTTACCCACAACAGCTACTTCCTTTAATTCTTTCACTTCCGATATGAGTGTAACATTATTAAGTTTTATAGAAGGTTGAGCCAAGGATACTTCAAATATTTTCGAAACATATTTTACATGTCCTACAGAACTTATCTCAACATAATACTTGCCTTCTGCAATATTCTTAATTTCAAATCTCCCCTGTTTATCAGAAACTGATATTGTAATATCCGAAGAATCGGCAGCCCTGAAAACAGATATGGTTGCTGATTCAATTACTTTATTTTTTTCGTCAGTAACCGAACCTGATATCTTTCCGTTTATTTCCTGGGCAGGTGCGGTATATGTTATAAACATTAATCCAAAGACAATCAAATACTTAATCAATTTTTTCATATCAATTATTTTATTTGGTAGTTTTTATTATCTAATACAACACAAAATTTGGTACTTTGTATTACATAGTTCATTGTTTTATGATAGTAGGTTGTATTTAATGATAGCTGGCAATTAAAAATAATTACAGATATGACGGGCAGATTACTCTGAGGTTACAACAAAATCACACTATGGGATGAACGGGATTTTTTCCGTTATAACGGTAGGATGGCAGTTTAATAACTATTATTAATCAATAGATAGCTCAGGCGAAGTAGATGTTTTCTTTTTTAAAAATATAAGCAATAAAGAACCGGTAATAATTAGCAGGAAGGAAATTATCTCAGCCTGTGTGGGGTGAAAACCAAAAATATCATATTTTGTATTTACTCTTATCTTTTCAATAAAGAATCGTTCAATTCCATTTACCAATAGATAAAAACCAAACAGCTTACCAGGTACAGTAAACTTTTTCCGGATTGACCAAATCACAGCAAATAAGATTATACCAATAAGCATTTCATAAAAAGGCGTTGGGAAAACAGGAATAGGCAGCTGACTGCAATATTGTCCTCTACAGCCTGGAATTTGAAGCCCCTCATTAATCACATTATGAGGATAGGTGTAAGCAAATATCCAATCTGGCAAAAAAGATGGCGCTTTTATGCTAAAGTGTTGCACATTTTCAAGAGAGCCGAATTGGTTAAGATAGAAGCCTGCATTATCAATAAGATCTTTATGGAAATCATTTTTTGTGCTTAGCGCAACTTTTCCGGCTTCATTCAAATGATATGCGCTATTCAGTATTCCCCAATCGCCATCTCCTGCAACCTGGCAACCGATCCTTCCGACACCGTATGCAAGCATCAATCCAGGAGCGGCTGCATCATTCAAATGCCAAAAGCCTATATTATGCTTTTTGGCATAATACCAAATGGCTAAAGCAGCACAAATAAGTCCACCATAAAATGTTAGCCCACTAAATGAAATCAAAGATGCTACCGGGTCTTTAATAAAATCATTCCATGTTTCAAGACTATTAAAAATTTTAGCCCCGAGAAAGCCGAAAATCGCTGCATAAATGGTGAGGTCTCCTACCCGGTCATGAGGCCAAATTCTAATTTTTCTTTCTTCCGGTTGTGGCAGCTTATGTTTATTTTTTTCCCACCAGTTAAGACCAGCAAATAAAAAGGCCAGCAAGATACCTGCAGGCCAGCTACCTTCCGCTGAAAAAATGAAATCCTGGGGATTTGAGGCAAGAGGGCTATTCGAAAGAAAAAGTCCGACAAATTTATAACCCAACAAAAAACCGAAAATGAAATTTATAATCAAGGCTTGTACCGAGGCAGGGCTACCCACAATAATTTTATGTTCTTCTGGCTGAAGAAACCCCTGCCTTTCTTTCCGCTTTAGTTCCAATGACAGTGTATATGCAGCACATAAAAAAGAAATTGCAACAAAAAACCCAAACGAGTTGATAAAACGTAAAAATTTCCAGTCAACACCAAATAAATCCTTTACAGCATAATACAGATTGGGATACATATTGGATAATTTCCGAGTTTCAAGATTGGTCCAAAATTGAAAGATGCAAGTTTAGGCTAAAAATCCGGTTCAGCAATTTTGATTTATTCAGGATATAAAAAAACTCCTTCTTATAAAAGAAGGAGTTTTGTGTATATAAGTTTTTATTTTACCATTTAGCAATAAGCATTGAAAGCTGCTATAAGATTATGAGCGATCATTTGAGCAGATCTGCCTTCTATCTGATGCCGCTCAATCATATGCACTAATTCACCGTTTTTAAAAAGCGCTATAGCAGGTGAAGAGGGGGGATAAGGCAATAAATGTTCTCTCATTTTTTTTACTGCATCAATATCAAAGCCTGCAAATGTTGTAGTAAGATAATCAGGAGCTTTTTCACTGTTCGCAACAGCCATTAGCACACCAGGTCTTGCACTACCCGCTGAACAACCACAAACGGAGTTGATCATGACTAATGTAGTTCCTTCCTTCCTAAGCTGATCATCAACCTGTGCCGGCGTCAATAATTCGGCGAAGCCGTTATCAGTCAGCTCTTCCTTCATTGGTAAAACAATTTCTGCTGGATACATGTATATAATTTTTTTTATTAACGCAAAAGTAAATAAAAAGTTCACTCATAGTATGGCACATTGATAACATTAATTATTATATCTACAAATTAATTTTCAAAAAAAATAAAATGAGAATTTATGTCAGTTATTTTTTTGAAAGATGAAATTATGTCTCAAGAAAACAACTTGATATTGACGAAAATTCAGGCTTTCATGGCATGGTACATGCTTTGTTGCTACATTTCAAAAATCATTTAATAACACCAAATAAAATTTTGTATGCAAGTTTTAAAAGTAAACAACAACCCTGCACAAAGAAACATCAATAGCGTATTTGATCAATTCTTTAATGACTTCCCAGCATTAGTAAATAAAGAATGGAATAACTGGAATTTCCCTCCGGTAAATATCCATGAAACAAAGGATGCTTATCATCTTGAACTGAATGTTCCCGGACGCACAAAGGAAGATTTCAAGATCAATGTTGAAAACGGACTTCTTACTATTACCTATGAAAAGAAGGAAGAACCAAAACAGGAAGATTACAAAACAGTAAGGCGTGAATTTTCATTCCGCAGCTTTAAACGCAGCTTTAATCTGGATGACAGCGCAGATGCGAATAACATACAGGCTAAATATGAAAATGGTTTGTTAAAATTATTTGTGCCCAAAAAGGAACAAGAAAAGAATAGCAGCAGGCAAATCATTATTGAATAAAGGTTTGGCCGGCAAAAAAACTTTATTAGCAGTTGGTTTTGGTTTTTAATTTCCCTCTTAATTCTTTAAGAGGGTTTTTTATTGTATTTTATGGAAGCATTGTTTTAATTTTGCTGCTTTAAATTTTGCCAGCTTTAATAAATGTACTAATGACAGGAAAAAAAAGTATCGTACACCTTTTATTATTACTCTCATTTGTTGTTCCTGCAGGCTCGTGTTTTTCGCAAGACCCTTTTTTCCATATTCCTCCGGCAGCAAACCCAACTGATACTTCTGTAAAAACTGCTGATTCCGTTCTACGCATACGTAACCTTAATCCTTACTTTACAGTTCATGTTGATTCCACATTGAACTATCACCTGGAAATAAACAGAGACCAATCGCATTATTATTGGTATCTGAAAAATTCTCCTGTGGGGTTGAAAATCAATAAGGATAACGGAACGCTGACATTCAAAGCTGAAAAGGCATATTTCCTTTCGGGCAAATTAAAATACGATTACGATTATAAAGTAAATGTGGGGGTGCAAAGCCTTGATAACCCATCTGAAAAAATAGACACTTCATTTACCATTTTATTTTTTACTACTGAAATTGTTCATTCCAAGCTAAAAGCCAGTGTAAGCAATACTTTGTTTATAGAGGAAGGAGATACCATAAATTTTAAAGTTGAATGTGAAACAGGGACATTTCCAATCGAAAGCATCAGTTTTTATTCCAACGTATCCTTAAAGAATTATACTGAAGTAAAAAAATGCGATGATGAATTCAAATGGTCGCCCGGGTTTGATTTTGTAAAAGACGCCGATTCCGGCAAGCAGAAACTGCTGGTGTTAAACTTTGTTGGTAACGACAAATTCTTTAATAAAGATACCTGCACTGTCAAAATATATGTAAAAGATGCTTTGAATTACCCAGTTGCACTGGATGAATATCATAAAGTTTCAAAAAGGTTTTCCACTTATATTTTACAGTTAAAATATGCCTTTGTGCAGTTAGACAAAAAAGTCAAGAAAACAAAACACACCCGAACATCTTTTGATCTTACTACTGCAGGAAGTGCACTCGGCGGCACCATATTTTCTTCGGGGGCCAGTTCTTCTTCACAAACAGCAGGAAAAATTTTACCAAGCGCCGGAGTAGCATTAGTGCCGGTTAAAGAAACCGTATCACCACAAATGACTGCCGAACAGAATTCCGCTTCATTGGTCAGATCAGCTATTAAACGCCTGGAATACACACTTTCTGAAAATCTTCTGGTTGGGGACAAAGACATGGATGTTTTAAAAAAGACAACCAAACTGAAAGACGAAATGAAACAAACACAAATACAGCTGATTGATATTCCTGTTGATGAAAATACCAACATGTCGGAGGAACAGCTAAATGAATATTTTAATAGTCCGAAAGTGATGAAGAAATACCGCCTCAAAAACAAATAAAATTATTCGCAGTTGTTTTTTCTCCTCGTATCAATCAGATAATGAATTTTCCATTTCCCGTTGATGCAGATTAACTGAAAAGAATCAACTCCGCAATGACTGAATTTACCTTTGAAATAAAGTTTATAAGGTGCCCAAACAATAGCTAATGGTCCGTCAATTTTGACAATTTCGAACCGGATCCTCTCATCTGCATCGTTTTTATGCAGTTTGCTGACGGCCTCTGCAACATCATTCACTTTATCGTTCCTGATTTCAGTTTGATGTGCATTTGTATTTACAATAGTTTGCAGAATCGCGCTATCCGAAAAGCTTTCAACAAACATAGCTGAATCCGCATTTTTCAAAGCAGTGAATAATTGGGCCACACTCGCCTTCACTGAATCTTCTGCAGTTTGCGCATTAGCCATATTGAAGAACACTAAGCATATTATCGGAAAAAAATATTTCATCATTGAGCGTTTATAAAACCCCAGTTATGCAAAACTTATCAACTATTCAACATTTCAACTCCGAAATCTAGCGGTTACATATATCCTAAAATTTTGAGCATACTTTGTGCGCTCTGCTCTTTTGCATACACCCAGTCAACAAGTTTTCCTGTCTTATCATATCCGATTATTATATGTTTTGGGGAAGGGATAAGACAGTGCTTGATCCCGCCATATCCGCTGATCTGGTCCTGGTATGCTCCTGTATGAAAAAAGCCAAGATAAAGAGGTTCGCCATTATTCAACTTAGGAAGAAAAACTTCGTTGATATGTTCTTCTGAGTCGTAATAATCATGGCTGTCACAGGTTATGCCCCCAAGAACCACACGCTGATATTCCGAATCCCATTTATTTATGGGCAGCATTAAAAACCGTTCCCCTATACCCCATGTATCGGGCAAAGTGGTAATGAAAGAGGAATCGATCATATACCATATCTCACGGTCATTCTGCATCTTCTGCCCTATTACGCTGTAAATATGCGCCATGCTTTCACCAACGGTATAACTCCCGAATTCGGTGAATATATTTGGCATCGGCACATTACTTTTCTTGCATGCTTTTTTAATGTTACCTACAATTTCATTAATCATAAACTGGTAATTGTAATCGAATCCCAGCGAATGTTTAATAGGAAATCCCCCCCCGATATTAATGGAATCCAGTTCAGGGCAAATTTTTTTGAGCTGACAATACAGGTTAATTACTTTATTCAGCTCACTCCAATAATAAATATCATCCTTAATACCCTTGTTTAAAAAAATATGAAGCATTTTTAACTGAAACCGGTCTTCGTTGCCCTCAATCTTATCTACATAAAATTCCAAGACGTCTCTTGGCCTGAAACCCAGCCGACTCGTATAGAACGGGAATGTCGGCTCTTCTTCCGCAGCTACCCGAATACCTAATTTGAAAGGCACTTTTACCGACTTCTTATAATATTGCAATTCTTCTTTATTATCAAGAACAGGCACAACATTTTTAAACCCCGAATTCAGCAAAGAAGCAATCCGGCTTATATAAGATTTTTGCTTAAACCCATTGCAGATAATAAAAATATCTTTATTAATTTTTTTCCGCTCATATAATTTTTTAATAATGTCGATATCGTAAGCATAGGAAGTTTCCAGGTGAATATCGTGATTGAGCGCCTCTTCCACTACAAAAGAAAAATGCGAGCTTTTGGTACAATAGCAATAAAAATATTTCCCTTCATAACGGTGACGCTTGATGGCACTAGCAAACATTTTTTTGGCCTTCCTGATCTGGTTCCCTATTTTCGGCAGGTACGTGATCTTCATTGGCGTACCGTATTTGTCAATTAACGCCTTAATATCAACACCATTGAATTCGAGATAACTGTCTTTTACATCAAAATCTTCCTGGGGAAAATTAAAAGTTTGTTTCACCAGGTCGGTGTAAGTATTGTTCATTGATGGCTGTGGTTAGTAATTTTTATCAAGATGGAATTTTAAAACCGGTACAAATGTAATTTTTTGGAGAATTTTTCAAAATAAAAAAACCGAAAGTATTTGTTATTACTTCCGGTTAGATATAGTAAGCTTTCGCAGAGGCCCTATTTTACTGAAGCAACCAGTTGCTTGAATGTCTCCGGCTCGTTCATGGCAAGATCAGCAAGTACTTTCCTGTCGAGAGAAATTCCTTTGCTGTCCAACTTATGTATAAACTGAGAATAGGTAAGCCCTTCTGCTCTGACTGCGGCATTAATACGGGCAATCCATAATGTGCGGTATTCTCTCTTTTTCAGTTTACGGCCTACATAACGATAGGTAAGCCCTTTTTCAAAAACGTTTTTGGCTACTGTATATACGTTTTTGCGTTTGCCGTAAAAACCTTTTGCGCCTTTTAAAATACGCTTTCTTCGGGCTTTTGAAGCAACTGCATTTACTGAACGTGGCATATGTCAATAAGTTTTAAGTTGTAAGTGATAAGTTTGAAATTCCGGGTTATTTTAATCGCAATAATCTCTTCACAAAATCAGTATTTGGTCCGCTGACTATCCCTTTCTTCCGAAGATTGCGTTTGCGCTTTTTTGATTTTTTTGTGAGAATGTGGCGCTTAAAAGATTTCTGGTAAGTGATTTCTCCGGTGCCGGTTACTTTGAACCTTTTTTTAGCACTTGAATTGGTTTTAACCTTTGGCATGTCTTAATGCATTTCAATTACACCCTGCAGGCGTTCCCGAACAGTCAGGAAACTTATGGAGCCCTTTGGGCAATACAGCTTTCACCAAACGGGAAAGCAATTTTCCTTAAAGGAGCGCAAAGTTAGGTATTTTAAAGGAAATAACTCCTACTTTATCGAATTATTTAAGAGAAGTCGCCCGTTGCTAATTTCCGATTTTTAACAACCCTGCTTTCCGCAAATTCCGGCCTTATCAACCAGCTTTTTTTATTCTGATTTCTTATAAAAAGCCAGTAGAAAAAGAAAATGGCAGTAGAACTCACCATTACAAAAACAGCCCACTCCGGAATGATTCCCTTAAGGTCAATTAATAACCCATCATCAGCAAAATTGCCAAAACCTAACAGGCAAGGGATTCGGAACCAATAGTAACAGGAAACTGCCAGTGCAGCGAAAAAACCGATTAACTTTCGTTCAAATGCAGGTTTTAAAGTAAATAATAAAATGCAATAAGCTATAAATGTAATGACAGCACCGGCAACCGGCATTTCATACACCCCAAAAAAAGAGGATATCGAATTGATCCTGGCTTCATCAGAAACATGAAACCACCCCCAAATAAAACCAGGCAAACCTCCGATGATCAGCAACCCGCTTATACGATGCCAAATTGTTTTTGAAGATGCCCCCGGATGAATATTAGGGGTAGAATCAGGACATGGTTTCACGCAGTTTACACAAGCTAAACAATGTGCATTTGGAACAGTAACTAAGGCATTCTCTCCATATAATTTTTCTACGGGGTGAATGGGGCATAACCCGGAACACCATGCGCTTTTCCAGTCATAAATAAAGCCTAATCCAACTCCGGTTATGACCATCGAAAATATCAACAAAGCTGTTGCGGCCCCGCTGTTATTGAATAGAGGATGCCTGAGTGGTACAATCATATATAATATAATTACTGCAGTCAGATTAAGCTTTCCGGCCTGCGATGCCGAAAGCTTCTTTCTTTTGGACAGCCCTAAATGTCTTGGCAAAAGATTAGTAGTAGCTAAAGGGCAAATATTTCTCCAAACACCGGCCGCCACAACAAGTAATGCAGGAGCTACAGGTATCAGGATATTCCAGAACAATAAAATGCCAAGAGATGGTTTAAGCAAAAGGCATAAGAAAATGATCAACCCCACTATCCACAAAGCAATTTGAGCAATTCGCCAGAACAAGATGTTCCGTGCAGCCTGTTGCCTACCCGAACTAAAATCAAAATCATCGTTAAACATAAAACAATTAATAAGCCTGAATATAAAAAACCCACTAAGCTTTGGTGAGTGAAAATTAGAAGAAACTCCAGATATGAAATATGATTACCGTCATACCTGTAATAAATAGAAAAAGGCCTTCTACTCCCCTCATTTTGTTTTGATGATTTTGTAAAAATCCATACCTTAATAGAAAGCTTGCTGTATGGATACGACAAATATCGAAGAGTATATTTCAAAAATTTCATACCTGAAAAAACAAGGCTTCGGTTTTGACCAGATTTATAATGATTTGAAAAAACATCATATCTCTGATGAAGTAATAAATACTGCCATAGCCGAATGGAAAAAATCAAACACTTCCAGAAAAAGGAATCTTGGTTTTATTTACTGCGGAGCCGGAACGTGCTTGCTTGTTTTAAGCTTTTTATTATCAGTTATGCTTTTTTATTCTGAACATAACATTTCCTGGGCGCTATATGGCTTTACATTTATTGGCTTATGCCTCACGTTTAAGGGAATGATAACAATATTCGGATGGTAATATGTTTTTGATTACCGTCTTTTTCCATGATGAATTTTGCGATTAATACTTAATTTAAGGTTTGCTATCCATTTCAAGTTTAATATCAGGATAAAAATTGACCCGGTTTGTCCAATTATTTCCACTTCGATTGTTATCTCTTTACAGTTAAAACATTCAAAAATAAAATTTCATCAAAATGGAAGAATACGCTTTAATCATGAGACATGAAGATGGCCTGAAAGTAGCATCACCGGAACAAATACAGACCTGGATGAAACAAACGATGGATTGGATTGACCACATCAAGGCGCAAAACAAATTTGTAGGAGGAACTGGTTTGCCATTTGCAGATGCGAAAGTGGTTTGGTATAATAATGTAGTAACCAACGGTCCCTTCGGCGACATCAAGGAAACAATTGGCGGTTTTATTACAGTAAAGGCTGAATCGGTGGAAGAAGCTGTTGAATTTGCCAAAGGCAGCCCTGTTCTGCAAGGTGATGGTAATAGCGTGGAAGTAAGAAAAATTGCAAAGAATGACGGCGTTCACTGACCGTTATAATAGCCATTGTATTTTTGCAGGGGTTATTTTTCTATGAACCAACAAGAACTCATACCACATCTTTTCAGAACAGAATTCAGGAAAATAGCTGCCGTAATATGTAAGTTTTTGGGTATTGAACATATTGAACTGGCCGAAGATATTGCCAGTGAAACTTTTTTGTCTGCGCTTGAAATATGGTCGTATAAAGGTGTTCCTGAAAATCCCGTGGCATGGTTATATACCGTGGCAAAAAACAAAGCAAGGAATCAAATTACCCGCAATCAACTATTCTCAAAGAAAATTGCGCCGGAAATAAAACATTCCGCTTCAAAAAATACGGAAATAGAAATTGATTTGTCGGAAAAAAACATTACTGACAGCCAGTTACAAATGTTATTTGCACTTTGCCACCCCGCTATCCCGGTCGAAGGGCAAATTGGCCTTTCGCTTCGCATACTCTGCGGGTTTGGCATTGATGAAATAGCAAACGCTTTTCTTACTAATAAAGAAACTATTAATAAAAGGCTTTTCCGGGCGAAAGAAAAACTGAGAACAGAAAAAGTGCAAATAGCATTTCCACATACTTCAGAAATCAGCAACAGGCTAAAAACTGTACTCACCACCCTATACCTGCTTTTTAATGAAGGTTATTATTCAGAAACCCGGGACGATGTACTCCGCGAAGACCTTTGCTTGGAAGCTATGCGATTAACACATTTGCTGGTTGAAAATGGCCAGACCAATTCGCCGGAAGTAAACGCTTTACTTTCGCTGATGTGTTTTCATTCCTCTCGTTTTCCGGCAAGAAAAAATGAAAGGGGCGAAATTGTTTTATACCAGGACCAGGACGAAACTCTCTGGAACCAGGAACTCATTGCAAACGGTGTTTATTATCTTCACCAATCATCAAGAGGCAATAAAATTTCAAAATATCATATAGAAGCCAATATTGCTTACTGGCACACTATAAAAGCAGATACAAAGGAAAAATGGGAAAATATCTTACAGCTATATAACCATCTTCTGCAAATTGAATATTCACCGATTGCAGCGCTTAATCGCACTTATGCACTTTCAAAAGCCAACAGCAAAGAAGAAGCAATTACGGAGGCTGAGAAATTAAAACTTGAAGGCAATCATTTCTATTTTACTTTACTCGGCGAACTATATGCCGATATTGATATTAAAAAAGCCATTCACAATTTTGAAAGAGCAATTGACCTCGCAAAAACACAAACAGACAAACTGTTTATACAAAAAAAGATTAATAAGCTAAAAGAATATTGAAATTGAAATTTGGCGAATGTCTATAATACATTATTTTAGAGTATTACCATTTTAAACTCCCAAATCATAACTGTATGCGAACAATCCCTCAATTCAAAAACGACCCGATAGTAGTGCTTATACTTGGCATCATCACCTGTGGCTTATACCTTATTTACTGGAACATAAAAGCTGCAGAAGTCATTAATGCAGCTGCAGACAAGGAAGTCATTTCTCAGCCTGTTGCCATTTTTGCAGGTTGCTGCATGCCTGTGAATTTATATTTCTATTACCTGGCCGGTAAAGATGGCTTGCCGAAAATTCACGAACTTACCGGAGAGGCTCAGAAGGATCAGTCATTACTTTTGCTTATTCTTGGTTTCTTTTTCCCAATGGTTGCCGCAATGATTGTTCAAGGTGATATCAATAAACTCTATAACAAACAATAAAAACAGCATCAGGAAAATATATGGGATTGCCGGCGCCACATTAATGCTGGCTTTCCCTTATATCATTATGCTATCCAACTCCAGCAGTCATCTGGAAACAGCACAATCACTTTGCCCTTTCAAGATGCTGACAGGATTGCCTTGTCCGGGATGTGGCATTACCAAATCGATGGTTTTTTTATATGAAGGAAATTTGCATAAAAGTTTTTACTATCATCTTTTTGGTCCTTTCGTATGCAGCTTTTGTGTTATAGCCATTATCGTTTTAACAGCCGAATTACTTACAGGAAAAGAATTTTTCCGGAATATTTTATTTAATATACGAGTTGCTTATTTTTTAGGAGGCTGCCTGGCAGCATACCACCTGGCAAGATTAATTTATTTCATCTCAACAAACAGCTTTGATGAAATTTTAAGACAATCTATCTGGAAATAGATTTTCATGTACTCATTTTCGTAAATTTTCAGTCAAACCTTGCAACTCGTCCAGTGTATTAAAACTATGCATCACAACACGTAACCGTTCTCTGCCTTTAGGAACTGTAGGATAGACAATCGGCCGGACATCAAAATTATTTTCCAGTAACCGCTGCGATAATTTTTTAACCGCATCATTCCCCGGCACAATAACCGCCTGAATAGGCGTTTGGCTTGTTAATTTTTCGAAGCCAATCTCTGCATTTTGAAAATAATTTATGAGGCTTTGCAAATGTTTCCGTTCTTCTTCCATGGCTGGAAAAAGCCGGTATGCATTATTGATGGCAGCAATACTGCTTTCAGGCAACGCTGTTGTATAAATAAATGCTCTCGAAAAATTGATAAGATAATTTCGCAAAGCACGGCTTCCCAGAACAATAGCACCATGACAACCTGCCGCTTTCCCAAAAGTATGAACCCGTGCAAGGCATTTTTTTTGCAATTCCAAATGCTGAACAAGCCCCTCCCCTTTTTTGCCTACGACACCGGTAGCATGGGCCTCATCCACTATCAAATGTGCCTGGTATTTTTCACATAACGATGCTATTTCTGCCAGAGGCGAAAAATCTCCATCCATTGAAAACACTGACTCGGTCACTACAAAAATATTCCCTCTGGCAGTTTTCAGTTTTTTTTCCAGGTCATCTAACCGGTTATGCACAAACGAAAAAGAATCCCCTAAACTTAACCGAACACCGTCCCGAATGGAAGCATGGCTGAGATAATCGTAAAGAATGGTATCTCCGCGTTGGGGCAAACAGCTCATCAGGCCAATATTGGCATCATAACCTGAATTGTATATCAATCCTGTTGCTGCGCCATGAAAAGAAGCGATTGATTTTTCTGTTTCCTCTATCAGTTCATAATTACCCGATAATAATCTTGAACCGGTTGACCCTTGCCTGAATTGATACGCAGTCAATTCATTATTGCCCGTCAACCTTGAAATTCCCAGGTAATCGTTTGAACAGAAATCAATTTTACCATCAGGCAAGCGAAGGCTGCGGACGGCATTTTGCTGCTGCCTTTCATCAAGCCTTTTATACAGAAAATCTTCGTTCATATATTTGCGCTCCAAATATCATTTAATCTTATTAATATCGAAAATTACCATTTGCAAATGAATAAGAACATTCTCGGTTTACATCTTCCGACAGATCCGCGCTGGGTGGACCTGGCTAGTATTTCCCTCGAAGATATTTTAACCGATCATGCTTATTGCGAACAAAAAGCTGCTGCCAGTTGCATTTCGCTGATACAGCGCTATCCTTCGAAAGAAAAACTGGTGAATGAACTTTCGCCGATAGTTACTGAAGAATGGGGGCATTTCAGATTGGTCCTTGCCGAACTGCAGAAAAGAAATCTTAAGCTGGGCAGGCAGCGCAAAGACGAATATGTGAACAAACTATTGACATTTCAGAAAAAAGGCGGTAATGAAGAAGACAGGTTATTGGACCAACTGTTAACAATGGCTTTAATAGAAGCTCGAAGCTGTGAGCGTTTCAAAAGACTCAGCGATGGACTAAACGATGAATATCTTCAAAATTTTTATCGCCGGTTTATGGAAAGTGAAGCCGGGCATTACCACTTGTTTATTGAACTCTCGGAAAATTACATCGATAAGCAAAAAGTAAAAAAAAGGTGGAAAGAATGGCTGGAATATGAAGCACATATTATAAAAAATCTTGAGGTGCGAGGTGATAGAATGCATTAGAAACTTTCATTTTATAGTTTGGAATTGATTAACCTTTGCTATGGTAATGCTGAAAAACTGATCAATTATAGACCCGGAACCCAAACCGGAAACTTTAGACTTTCGCATACGTTTGCGCAAATCTCAAAAAACGGTTTAAATCTGCCTAAAAACATTTTACTTTGCTTTCCTCTTTTCACTAAAACAATAATCACATGAAGCGCAGGGATTTTGTAAAAAATTCAGCTATAGCTGCTGCAAGTTTCCATATACTTCCTTCGGGCAGTTTTAACAGCGATACTAAAAAAATAAGATTAGGCTTTATAGGAGTTGGCCTCCGTGGACAAAACCACCTGGATAATGCTCTTCGCAGAAGCGATGTTGACGTGGTTGCAATTTGTGATGTTGACGATCATATGCTGCAAATGGCAACCGACATTATTAAAAAATCGGGCAAGCCTATGCCGCAAATCTTTAAAGGGGATAACTATATTTATAGAAAATTATTAGAGCTGAAAAATCTGGATGGCGTTCTCATTGCCACCCCGTGGGAATGGCATGCACCAATGGTCATCGACAGCCTGCAGGCAGGCTTGAAATATGTAGCTACCGAAGTCATTCTGGGCATCACCCTGGAAGATCACTGGAACGTGGTTCGTGAAGCTGAAAAACAAAAAGCAAATGTAATGATGCTGGAAAATGTGTGTTACCGTCGCGATGTGGCTGCAGTGATGAACATGGTGAGACAAGGATTATTCGGTGAATTACTTCATTTGCAGGCCGGATACCAACACGACCTTCGCGATGTGAAATTTAACAACGGCATTGACGGTGGTGCAGGTGTTGAATTCAGTGACAAAGGTTTTTCCGAAGCAAAATGGCGAACTAATCATTCGGTGCATCGTAACGGTGACCTGTACCCTACACATGGTATTGGGCCGGTTGCACAAATGCTGGATATTAATCATGGCAACCGCTTTTTATCATTATCGTCGTTTGCTACCAAAACACGCGGGCTGCACAAGTATATTGTTGACCATGGCGGAGAACAGCATCCAAATGCCAAGGTGGAATTCAAACTGGGAGACATTGTTACCACACACCTTAAATGCGTAAACGGCGAAACGGTAATACTGCAACACGACACCAATAATCCACGGCCATATTCACTCGGCTTCCGTGTGCAAGGAACAAAAGGGATATGGATGGACGTGAATAAATCGCTTTATATAGAAGGTGTAAGTGCCAAAGAAGATGCCTGGGAAGATGCAAAACCCTATCTCGAAAAATATGACCATCCTTTATGGAAACGCTGGGGAAAAGATACAGAAGGTGCAGGACATGGCGGTATGGATTTTTTTGTGTTGCATGCATTTGTTGAATCCATCAAAAGAAAAGTGGCTACTCCAATGGATGTTTATGATGCTGCTGTTTGGAGCGCCATAACACCATTAAGTGAAGCCAGTATTGAACTGGGCAACCAAACCGTAGAGTTCCCTGACTTTACAAGCGGGCAATGGATGTACAGAAAAAATAATTTTGCCTTAACTGACGAATATTAATTTGTTCAGGTGAATTCAAGCGTGTTAATAAAAGCAGCGGAACATTTTATCGGCAATAACAGGGTCATCAGCATTGAACCAATCGGTAACGGGCTTATTCATCAAACTTATAAGGCAAAAAACGATGAAAAAAATATAGTGCTGCAGGCCATCAACACAACTGTTTTCAAAAAACCTGAAGACATAGTTTCCAATTATATTTTGTTATATGATTTTCTGCAACGGCATGAAAATGGCGTTATCCCGGCACCGGTCATTTCGACTGATGGCAGCTTTATATGGAAGGATGAAGAAAATCATTACTGGCGTGCCACACAATTCATCAACAACTCGTCTTCACGTACAATTGCCAATACTGAAAAAGATGCATTTACTGTTGCAAAAAGTTTTGCCGGGTTCACCCGGTCACTTATGCAATTAGATATCGGGAAATTAAAGGAGATTATTCCAAATTTTCATAACCTTTCTTTCAGGTATAAACAATTTGAAGACGCGATAAAAACTGCTTCACAGGAAAGGCTATTGAAATCAACCCACGTAATTGCCGAGTTAAGGCAGCGAAGAAAACTAGTTGAATTTTTTGAGCTTACGCAAAACTCTTCCAACTATCCTGACCGCGTAATGCATCACGACTGTAAAATCAGCAATATTTTATTCAGTAAAACAAATGAAGAAGTAATCTGCCCTGTCGATCTGGATACGGTAATGTCCGGGAAATTTTTCTCCGATCTTGGAGATATGATCAGGTCAATGGCTTGTACTGTTGATGAAAATAGCACAGAATGGGGAAAAATTGATATAAGGCCTGTTTTTTACAAATCGATCATTGCCGGTTACCGGGAAGGTATCGGAAATATTTTTACCGAAGAAGAAAAAAAGAATATTCACTATGCCGGCCTGATACTCGTATATATGCAGGCATTGCGTTTCGCGGCTGATTATCTGAATAATGATGTGTATTATAAAACAGAATATGCAGAACAAAATCTCAGCCGGGCAACCAACCAACTGATTTTATTGGAGAGACTTGAAGAGTTTTTAAAAAAAGAATATTTCTTTGACCCCTATTAAAAATGATTAAAATAAAGATGCATATCAGGAAGAAAAATAATCCCTTTTTAACAATTTCGCTAATCGTATTAACCGGGTGCAGCAGCCCGCATTCGATCATGCAATCCTGGGTTGGACATAAAGAGGCAGAGCTGTATCAAAGATGGGGGCAGCCTACAAAAATAATTGACAAAGGCAGCGATGGCAAAATAGTTATTTACATCAACGGAGCTGATAATCCGGCAGAATCAAAATATAGTTTCTGCGATTATACCTTCAAAACGAATTGTATTCCCCCGAATACCAAAGAATATAAAAAAGTGAAACTTTTGTACATTACTCCTATGGGGAATATATATGCATGGAAAATGCAGCCACCGGAAACCTTTCACCTGTAGTTTTACAGATGCATTTGAATTACTATAGTAAGAAGATGAGTATCCTGATCAGTTTACGAAACAACCAAACACCAATTGATTGTTTCGTGATTTTATTAACCTCTTAATGGTAATAAAAAAGTTTTATTTTTTTGTCATTGATACATAAGCTGGAAAGAATCATTTCGGTACAAGTGAGTGACATAACGATGCGCGATAGTAGCAATGCAGTTTTTACACAACAAGACTTTCCTTAATGAGGCGCAAGTACCGGTTAATCATCAAACTTCAGAAACGCAACTTTTAACTTCGGCTGTTCATTCACCTCACTTCCAGCAAATCTCTTTCCGGTAATTTCGGGAATGGGGTGTGCGGATCGGTCTGGTACCAGAATGCCACAGATGCAATATCGTCCTGCAAAGGCAGGTAACGCCCATCCCTTCTCCAGCCAATATCCTGTATCGTTACTTTTAAATTTTTATCGAACCTGATGGGGTCGGTAATATGCCAGCGGTACAAACCAAAACGTTGCATCACATTATAATGGCCATCTCCTTTTATTACCTGGGCCAGCCCTGAATAAGGTGTACAAAATTCAGTGTATGTAGAAATATCAACACCTGCAGCATTTTTTGTTTCGGTATCAAAATCATAGCTGCCGCAGAAATAATCTTCGGTACCCGTTCCGCAGATGGTCGGAAACTTCTGGTCTCCATCCATAAAGAATTTGATTTCCCCTTCACCCCACCAGCCATTATCTTTTGCACCATAGGCAATGTAAGTGCCTACATATTGACCGCGGCCTTTAATGCTGTCAATGATGGTGTAATCGGTTTTATAAGGCAGTGAATTCACCCGGCGGAATTGTGCATGAAAATAAGCCGCATCTGCAGGCACTTCGGTCAAAATATAATCTACCTGGTAATACAGCACCATGTCTTCATCAGCAATATTTTCCATCGTGATCCTGCATTTTTTTCTGAAAGGCATCGGCCAGTAACAATTGAAAGCACTTCCCGGGTTTACACAAACTGCCAATGAACGAAGCGGAGAATATTTTGTCCAACCCATACAAAAAAAATCCCCCACCGGCGCTTCAACGGAAGGATCTTTTTCATCATCCCAATACATGCGAATGATGGAATAACGCCAGTTGCCTGTAGGTGTCATCCAGATATGCTGCACTGAGCCGGGCCCTTCTATTTCAGCAATCGTATAGGTTGTGCCTTTTTTAATCGTAACACAAGGGCTTACTTTCCATGTCTGTCCAAGATCCCTTGCAGGCCTTTCCCCCATTCCGCTGGTAGCCATTCCGCCTTTACCTTTTTCACCATTGAAATTTTCAGGGCTGATGGAGCGGGTTTTCGCATCTGACAAACGGAAAATATTACCCATACCCGCATCAATGCCGTTGAATTTTTGTGCATTAACGTACATCATGCACAAACAAAATATCAATGTAACGTAGAGGAGCTTTTGCATATCAGTTGTTTTAAAGGTTAACTGTATTGTTTGTTTATATCAGGGAAATTTATTTCGTTTAAGCATTAACGCTAATATTTTGCGAGCCCATCCTTTTTCAAAACCAGGTTATGCTTATTGGCATTCCTTATCAATTTGAAACTTTGGAAAAGCTGTTCGCCCTCGTTATCTCACTCCCACTGTATTTGTCAAAGTGCCAATGCCATCAATCCTAATATTTACCACATCGCCTACCTGCAATGTAAAATCATCAGGCGGAACAATGCCAGTTCCCGTCATCAAAAAGCACCCTGCAGGAAAATCGCATTCACGGAAAAGGAAACCGGCAAGCTCAGTCAATTCTCTTTTCATCCTGTTCAACTGTATCGCTCCGGAAAACATTTCTGTATGATCTCTTTTAATTTGCAAATGCACATTGGTTTCTTTTGAAATCGGTTTATCCGGCACAAACAAACAAGGTCCAAGTGCAGCACAACGCTCATAACTTTTCGCCTGTGGCAGGTACAACGGATTCTCTCCCTCAATACTTCTTGAGCTCATATCGTTACCGACGGTATAAGCCTGTATCTGACCGAATGCATTAATATATAATGTCAGTTCCGGCTCAGGAACATTCCATGTAGAATCTTTACGGATGTTTACCTGCTGCCCCTGGCCTGATACCCGTTGAGGTAATGCCTTAAAAAAAAGCTCAGGCCTTTCTGCATCATACACTTTCTGATAAAAATCTCCCCCACCTGCATCTTTGGATTCTTCCATCCGTGCATCACGGCTACGTAAATAAGTAACTCCGGCAGCCCAAACTTCCTGATTGCCTATTGGTGCCAATATCCCTTCGAGATATTTTTCCTGTTCCCCGGCTGCAATGGCATTCGACTCATTTTTGAGCGAAGACAAATACTGAAAAAGATTTTTTTTGTTAATTAGTTGATCCCATTCTTCATGAATAAGAAATGATTTTTCCCCATCAACTAAAACATTTCCTTTGATTGTTTTGTATAAGTGCATATTTGTGAAATATCTAATAATGAGTCATGAATACCTAATTTCTAATTAAAAAAAACAGCGGCCACACTATTACGCTTATTACTTTTCTCTAACCTCTTTCAAATCCACTCCCAGTATTTGCCTGGCAATATTGTTCAATGCTTCAAAATCCCCCTGCAAATGGCAGGTTACCTGCTTATGTTCCTGTTTTTCGCCTTTCCTTAATTCTTTCACTGATGAAGAAGATTCAATTTCATAAAAGGGCCCCATCTGCGTACCATCGGCCAAAGGGCCATCGTTGTATGAATTCACCACATCTCCCTTAAATGGTTCTTTTTGCAGCTCCCACTTGGAATTTACATACAACCCACTTTTATCCACCGGAAAAAATATCAGGCTCAATATATTGTTTTTAAAATCAAAACTCGCCGCTATTGACCTTGCGATTACCGGCGACAAACCAATCTTACCTCTTGATTTTCCATCGCAGGTAAAAAACAAAATGCTATCCTTTACTTTTAGCCTTTCCGGAGAAATAGCGCCGAAATAATTATCAGTAATATACTCTTTAATATTTTTTTGGGGTGTGAAAGGAATGATCACTTTTGTTTCATCTGAGGGGGTCATCATTCCGAGCAGCCAGACAGATAATAAACCATTCTCTTTTTTCCAATCCGTGTTACCTGTATTGGTGATGCTATTATCTGTTTCAAACCCCACAAAATGAATGGAAGAAGGGAGAGAAAGTTTCAGTCTTTCTTCGAGTTGTTTTTTATCAAGCAGGGAAATCTTTCTTTCAATATTGAAATCAAAATTTGTTCCGCTGTAATTTACCAATGAAGCTTTTTTGGAAAATACCGCCTGAGATTTATCTGAAGACAGGACATCAAACATTTCCGTGTCAATAACAGCAGGCACCTGCCAGTGTGTAATATTAAATGAATCGCCTTTCTTGAAGTATATGGAATACTGGCCGCCTTCAGGACCTAACCAGAAACGCTCTTCACCGCCAACCGGGTTAAACTGCTTTTTCCTTTCTCCGCTTTCAATCAGTTTATAATTGATCCAGCCAAAACTGATCCCGCTGTCCCCGGTAGCGGAACTCGTCATTACTCTGCCCTGGTAGTCAGCACTCAGCAATACTTTTGCATTACCTTCGGGATTTTCAAGCTCTATAACCTGCCTGGTATGCTTCTTCAGGAAATCACGGTCATGTGCATACGTATTCGGAGTAGAAGAACTGTCACCGGAAGCAGCAGGCATTTTTGAATTATTTTCGTGGTTATTGCATGCAAAACACAATGTACATGCAATATAAAAGCAAACCTTTATTTTTCTCATATGGCAATAAGTTAATTCCTGTTATTTTTCCGCACCAGTTGTGCATGTAACCGTTATTTACACAAAAAGTTATAAAGAAATCCCCCGCTTCCAGGGAATGAAATCATCATGATGCCGGGCATCTGCTTTTGCTTTCACTTCACCACTGGCCACTTTGATAATATATTCTAAAATCCTTTCCCCAGCTTCCTGTATGGTTTCCTTTCCCGAGATAATATCACCGGTATCAATATCAATAATATCTTTCATTTTTTCAAACAAAGGCGTGTTGGTGGAGAGTTTTATAACAGGGGCAATTGGATTACCAGTTGGCGTACCTAAACCTGTGGTAAATAAAACAATATTGGCACCCGATCCAACTTCAGCTGTTGTTGATTCCACATCGCTGCCGGGGGTGCATAACAAATTCAATCCGGGTTTTTTAACTTTTTCAGGATAATCAAGCACGTCCGTTACCGGTGAGGTTCCGCCTTTTTTTGCAGCGCCTGCGCTTTTTATGGCGTCAGTAATCAAACCATCTTTAATATTTCCGGGAGAAGGGTTTGCATAAAAACCGGAACCAAGTAATTCCGCTTTCTGATTGTAAGTCTTCATTAGCTCCATAAACCTGTTGGCTGTTGTTTCATCAACACACCTGTCGCTCAATTCCTGCTCAACACCGCATAATTCAGGGAACTCCGAAAGTATTACAGAACCACCAAGTGCCACTAGAATATCTGAAGTGTAGCCTATTGCAGGATTTGCCGAGATACCAGAAAACCCATCACTGCCGCCGCATTCCAGTCCGATGCATATTTTGTGCAAAGGTGCAGGCATGCGAACATTCTTATCAGCAACCATCAGGCCGGCAAAAGTTTTTTTGATTGCCTCCTGCAGCATTTTTTGTTCATTGCCGATTTTCTGTTGCTCCAATACATACAGCGGTTTCGAAAAATTTTGATCGCGCTTTTTAATTTCGTCCATCAAAAGCGCCACTTGAGCATTCTGGCAACCCAGGCTTAAAATGGTTGCTCCTGCTGTGTTCGGATGCGTGATATATCCGGCAAGCAAACCACAAAGCGCCTGTGCATCCTGCCTGGTTCCCCCACAACCGAGCGTGTGGTTCAAAAACTTTATTCCGTCAATGTTTGAGAAAATCCTATGATCCTGTTCCACTTCTTCTTCCAGTGAAACATCAGACGATAAAATGTCCTCAGCATTTTTTGCTGAAGACTGCAGCTTAATCAGCTTCTCTACATAAGACTGATAGGGAGACTGTTTAGGCTTATACCCAAGAGCTTTTATAAAAGCCTCTTCCAGTACATCCACATTTTTATTTTCACAAAAAACCAATGGTATTACCAGCCAGTGATTTGCTGTTCCCACCGAACCATCCTGGCGATGAAACCCCATAAATGTCCTCCCTTTCCATTTTTCAATCTCTGGTTTGTGCCAGAAGGTCTTTCTTTCACCCAATGTAAAATTATTTGATGCGTGTTTCACATTAGCAGTACTGATAAGCCCTCCTTGCGGAATAAGTTTCACAGCCTTGCCCACCAGCACGCCATACATAATGATATCCCCTCCTTCAGGTATATCTACCGTAGCGAATTTATGTTTTGCAGCTATGCTATCTTTCAGCGAAAATTCAGCGCCTTTACTTTTTATCATTTCGTCTTTGTGCAGATTTGTCAAAGCCACTTCTATATTGTCAGATGGATGTATGAGCAGCGTCTTATTAGCCATTGAAATTATTTGAGGCAACAAATTTATTATTAATCATCATAAGATAACGGAGTTTTTTTAGGGCGCTATAAATGATATTGACATTATTGAACCGGCGTTTGTTAACTTGCACGCAAATATCATAATGAAGGTTTTCGGCTATATGTTACAGTTATTACTATATAAAATTTTCAACAATAGCAAAGTACATAACGAAATAGCCGTATTTCCGTTTGTGCCGAAATAAATGAAATATATCAATCCAGCCGGGATTTAGTACTTTCAATGAAACGCCAGCAGCTTTATGCCCACCATTAATACAGGCGATTTACATATTCCGGAGGAAATAAAACCTCTATTTGATCTGACTCATAATAATTTTTCCAGCCTGGAAGTGAGTAACATACTTGCCCAAATGCCCGGTTCAAAAAATGAAGTTTTGGAACGGCAACATTTACTTAAAGGCTTTATCGCTAATCATGAAATACTGAAGGATTATTCCTATTACCGGTTTAATCTTACCGACATTTATGCATTTCTGGATAATGTTTTTATTGGCTCGGTCTCGGCATGGAAACTGAAAATGAAGTTTATGTTTTCCGAGAAGGCCAGGGAACAAAAAAGAGGCAAACTTATTTTAATGGTTCGTCTTTTTTATGCCATCAATAAAAACTATTTGGCAAAACTTGACTTAGATGCTTTTCCAAAATCTTATTCGCAGGAACTAGAAGGGATGAAAAGCTTTTTCATGTCATTTAATTTGGAACGTTATGAAACTGCTTTCAACAAAAATAAATTCCGGGTTAACCATATCGTAGAGTTAATGATGATAGTAATGGAAAAAACAGCAAACGGAGAAATGGCAAAATTCTGGAAACGTTGGTTTTTATTCGAGGCTTATCTATCTATCAGCAACTATATATCTTCAAAAAACTTTGTATTTCCCGAGTTTGACGACAAACAGTTTGTTCTGGAGAATTTTTATCACCCCGTATTAAAAAACCCGGTGAAGAATGATTTCACTGCAGAAACTCCCGTTATACTCGTAACAGGCCCGAATATGTCGGGTAAATCCACTTTATTGAAAGCGGTAAGCCTTTGCGTTTATCTGGCACATGCCGGGCTAGCCGTGCCTGCATCAAAAGCAGTGATGCCATTTTATGAAAGTATTTCCGTGGCAATAAACCTTAGCGACAGCATTGTTAGCGGCTACAGCCATTTTATGTCGGAGGTAATGACCTTAAAAAATGTGCTGATTGATGCAAGAAAAGGCTACAAATGTTTCGCCGTTTTCGATGAGTTGTTCAGAGGCACCAATATTGAGGATGCCCTTGAAATCAGCACTACTACCATTAAGGGGCTTAATAAGTTTCCCGGATCGTTATTTTTAATTTCCACTCATCTGCACCAGTTAAGAGAAATAGATGAAATCAGGACCAATAAAGTAACTACCTGTTCAATCGATTGCATGTTGCGGAATGAAGTACCGGTATTTACCTATAAACTAAGAAATGGCTGGAACGATTTAAAACTCGGCCGGGTTCTGTTTGAAAAAGAAGGATTAGATAGAATTTTGAATGATAATAATGGCCAGTAAATATTTTAATTCAGGAAAAACTATTTCACCAGCACCTGTAAAACTGCCGACTGCAAGCCGGGTGATGTGGCAATAAACTGGAAGCTTCCTGATTTATCTTTTGACTGAACAACAGCAAGGCATAATCCATTAAAAGCCTGCCTGTGGCTCGCTTTGAACGATTCCATACTGGTTTCACTTCCATTATCCACGCCTGCAATAAATCCTTCACCATTCACTTTAAATTGTATTTCATTACCTGCATCAGGAACCAGGTTTCCCTGTGCATCTTCAATTCGAACGGTGATAAAACACATATCCTTACCGTCACTTTTTATGGCTGCCCGGTCAGCATGTAAGATAATTCTTGCGGGCTTACCTGCTGTTTTAATTTCTTTCGTTAACACCACTTTACCGTCCTTTTTAGAAACCGCTTTCAAAGTTCCGGGTGAAAAAGGAACACGCCATTTGACATGCAAATCGTCTCCTTCCTTTTTTTTCGTACCCAGCGATTGATTATTCAAAAACAATTCAACTTCATCTGCATGATTGTAATAAGCCCACACATCAACGGTGTCGCCTGTCTTCCAGTTCCAATGAGGGAAAACATGCAACACTGTCTTATCAGTCCATTCGCTTTGATACATGTAATAAATATCTTTGGGGAAACCCGCTATGTCAACAATTCCGAAATATGAACTGCGTGCCGGCCAGGGATAAGGGGTCGGCTCTCCTATATAGTCAAAACCAGTCCAGATAAACTGGCCAGATAGAAAATCATACTTTTTAAAAACCTTCCATGTTTCTTCATGTGTAGAACCCCAGGGAACGGATACCTGATCGTATGAAGAAACAGTCAAATCGGAATTGCCTTTATCGAATGGTTTATCCCAGAATGCAGGCCAGCGGCGTATGCTGTCAGATGGAAGATAAATATCATAATGGCCACGTGTTTCCAATGCAGAAACAGTTTCCGTGCCTATGAATCTTCTTCCGGGGAAACGATCATGAAAATGAGCGATATTATTATTATCATAGTTATATCCGACTAAGTCCAAAGCACCCGACCTGTAAATAGGGTTGCTCGTATTTGGATTATTTAATGCAGATGTAATGGGCCTTGTAACGTCCAAAGAATGAACAATTTCTCCCAGTTCTTTAGCTATTTTAAAGCCGGGGTTATTTTCAGTGGAATCTTTTGTTTCCCATCCTTCATTAATCTCATTACCGATACTCCATATAATTACTGACGGATGGTTACGGTCGCGAAGCACCATATCTTCCAGATCTTTTTTATGCCATTCATCCCAGTACAGGTGATAGTCATATTTGTTTTTCTCCATCTTCCACATGTCAAATGCTTCATCCATAACCAGGAAGCCCATTTTGTCACAAAGCTCCAAAAGCTCTGGCGCCGGCGGATTATGAGAAGTACGGATCGCATTACAACCCATTGCTTTTAATATCTCCAATTGCCTTTGCAAAGCACGGTAGTTAATAGCAGTTCCCAGGCATCCCAGATCATGGTGGTTACAAACCCCATTTATTTTGAGATGTTTTCCATTCAGTGAAAACCCCTTGTCCACATCAAACTCGAAATACCTGATGCCAAAATTTGTAACATATTCATCCTGTAATTTTCCATTCGCAGAAACCTGGGTTACTGCTTTGTACAAAGCCGGGTTGTCAACCGACCATAGAACAGGATTGACGATATCTACGTCCTGCCCAAACTGCACTTGGGTGTCTTTTATTTGAGATAAAGAGTTTTCTTTTCTGGCAATTTCCTTTCCTGATGCATCATATACAATTGTAGTGAGTGAGAGTGAGGCCTGCATGCCCGCTAAATTGTTAACCCTTGTTTCAACATGCACAACCGCTGAGTTTTTTGAAATTACTGGAGTGGTTATAAAAGTACCCCAGTGATCCACAAATATTTTTTCTGTTGTCACCAGCCAAACATTTCTGTAAATACCTGAACCGCTGTACCAGCGTGAATTAGGTTGAGGTGCATTGTTCACCTTAACAACCAACACATTTTTTTCATTACCAAATTTCAGGTAGGGTGAAAGTTCGTAGCGGAAAGAGCTATACCCATAAGGCCTTTTGCCGATATAATGCTCATTGATCCAAACTTCACTGTTCATATACACGCCGTCAAAGTCAATAAACACTTTTTTATTTTTTGAAGAAACGGGAACAGTAAATGTTTTTCTGTACCAGCCAATACCACCAACCAGGGCACCGCCACTTGTGGTTGTAGGACTATGTTCATCGAATTTTTGTTCAATACTCCAGTCATGCGGAACATTTAATTCCCTCCATCCGGCATCCTTGAAATTTATTTTTTCTGCACCAGCAACATCTCCCAAATAAAATCTCCATCCTTTATCAAAGTCTTGTGTTCTTACAGTCTGTGCATTTGCCTGGCAAATAATTAAAGCTAATACCCAAGTGGCAAGCATTATGTTGATCCGTTTCATGAATTACTATTTAATGTATGATCTGGAATGAGTAAAACCGGAATTTAATTGTAAAATTGACATGTATTACCGGAAGTGAAGGTAAATAATTCGTTATAAAATATAAAAACCCCCGGCTTAAAATGGCAAATAAAATTCCGGTAAAATTCAGTCAATAATCAAACAGCCTCTTTTTTGAACTCCTCAATTTCTTTTAAAAAATTAACGGCTTTTATTATAGAAGTCCATTCTTTGCTGCTGAACAATATCCTGAACCATCTCTTCCCGGCATTATGGTAATTGATATTTCTGTAAAGCCATATTGACAGGGCTGCAAAAAATAAAGTAACAGGAACGGCTATAAAGAAAAAAGCAGTCGGGTTTCCTGTAATCATCGCCCTGCTCCAGAAAAAAGTAGAATAAAACGGAGTTTGCAGAAAAAGTATTTTAGTGATCCGGAGAGTTGATGTTTGCAGCTTAACAATTTTTTCCTGTACTTCAACCAGGCTTTCGGTATTATCAATTTCATGAATCAGGACAATATGCCTGAGATAAAAAATGATTGCAAGTATATTAAATATAACAATGGAAGAAAGAGAACCGATAAAATATATATTCTGAAACTTCAGCGATTTTATTATCAATAATACCAGGAATGCAATAAATAATATTCCGGCAAAGATCATCCATTTCTTAAAACCGCTTAATGCATTCAGCCCAGATTTCGCCTTTTGTGTTTGCAGGTACTCATAGGTTTTTATGTTCAGGGCCCAGGACTGCATATTCAATATTTTTGATTCCTCAATCCTCCTGTCATATTCTTTCCATATATTTTTCAATTCCATATCTTCCATTTTTCAATAATTTATAGTCAGGAATTTTTGTTTCAGCTTTTCTTTAATACGGCTGATTTTCGTTGCCACATTTGTTTCAGTAATGCCAAGTATTTCAGCTATCTCGCTGTAATTTTTTTCTTCCAGGTAAAGTATCATTAATGCACGGTCAAGCGCTTTCAGTTCATTAATAAATTGATGAAGCGAGTTTATTTTTGCCTCCAAAATGCCGGTGCCGCCGTCATTATCTTCAACATGTAACAAATGTTCCGTCAGTGGAACTGTCGGGGCAGATTTTTTCTCTTTTCTGTAAAATGAAATGGCCGTGTTTAAAGCAATCCTGTACATCCAGGTTGAAAACTTATATTCTGTATCAAATTTGCCGCAGGATTTCCACAACTGGCAGACAATTTCCTGTGCAAGGTCGTCATGATCATTTTTATTATAACAATATGAATTACATATCTTGAAAATAATGCGCTTATTTTCCTCAATTAACCGCAGAAATTCTTCCTGGTCAGTTTGCATGTCATTCATTAAGTGTTCCTGATCATTATTCGCAGAAAGGGTCACAAAATCACACTTAAGGTCAATTTTCTTTTAACAATTTTCGCGAGCGAGGATAATGAATACATTGAATACCCGTTAAGCGTTCGATTAACCTGGAATATGATTAAGCAACAAAGACTTCCAAAGTATTCGTAAACTTCAGAAGTCTTTGCATATATACTTATTTAACGCAAATGCCTATCCCATTTTAATTTCCCATCCCTGCCGGTATTCCCGTTTTACAAACTGATTGGCTTCGTCAAAATTGGTAATCTTCATATTAGCTGCATCCCACAATAATTTTTTTCTTCCCGGGAAACCGCCGGTGCCTTTAATATTCCAGCTCCTCAATGCCAGGTTGCCCATCAGGATTGTCTCTGTTAATGGCCCTGCGTATTCGAAAGGCGAGCTCAATTCATTTTTTCCGTAACCAGCAATACAGGCATTTACCCATTGCGCATAATGCCCCTCTGGCACTCGTGCCAGGGTTTTGGGCACATTCACTTCTTTCATTCTTGAAGTAGGTAATAACATAGGATTTGCGCCATAAGTTCCACACATCATTTTTCCTTTAGTGCCCTCAATAATTACGCCACCGTCACCTCCGCCCATTCTTTCATCAGGCCCTAATTCATCCGGCCTTTCAGGAAGGATTCCACCATCCATCCAATGAAGTTTTACATCCGGTTTCCCGTTTTTACCCGGGAATTTTAATATCACTGATGAAGATGCGGGGCAGCTTTCGGGATAATAATCAGGCGTCCACATTTTTTCATATATCGTCCCTTCACTGCATTCCACTTCTGAAGGATAACCGAGCCCCACGGTTTTAAATGCGGGATCGATCAGGTGGCAGCCCATATCACCCAATGCACCTGTTCCGAAATTCCAGTAACCACGCCAGTTAAAAGGCACATATTCTTTATGATAGTCCTGGAACTGAGCAGGCCCCAGCCAAAGATCCCAATCGAGTTCTTTAGGAATATCATCTTTTGTTTTCGGGGTACCGGTTCCCTGTGGCCACACCGGCCTGTTTGTCCAAACAATTATTTTATGCGCGTCACCGATAATTCCGGCATTATACCACTCTTGCATCTGCCTCACGCCATCACCACTGGCACCCTGGTTACCCATCTGCGCCACCACCTTATATCGTGCTGCCATTTCCGTTAACATACGTGCTTCGTAAATATCATGTGTCAAAGGTTTTTGAACATATACATGTTTGCCCAGTTGCATGGCCGCAGCGGCAGCAACAGCATGACAATTATCCGGCGTGGAAACCGAAACCGCATCGATATGCCTGTGCTCTTTATGTAGCATTTCCCGAAAATCCTTATAGTATTTTGCCTTGGGGAAACGCTTTACAGAATTTGCAGCCTGCCTGTCATCCACATCACAGAGATAGGCTATCTCGGCTCTACCACTTTCAAAAAAATTTTTCAGGTCGCTCTCCCCTTTTCCGCCTGCTCCTATACCGGCAACTACCAATTTATCACTTGGCGCAATAAAACCACGGCCAAGTACATGCCTGGGAACAATAAAAAAACCTGCAGCAGCAAGCGAAGAGTTACAGAGAAATTTACGGCGCGACGAATCAGGAACATTTTTTCTTTTCATATAACAATTACTTAAGAGAGTTAAAAAAATTTGAAGCAGTAATTTATAGAAAAGATAAAAGCAAGGAAAAAGAAATTTTTGAACGCGAAAGGAATTATATAGCGAGTATTATCAAACAACAATTATTAAATAGTGTCACATAAAGCCTCAATACTGGCGCAGTTCTTTTGATATTTTATCTCATTTGTATGGTCAGATACCAAATACTGCTCTTTCATTTGCTGTGGCAAGGAAAGCCATTACCTCGTTTTCTGTTCCGGTAAACGGCCCTGAAGATTCGATTTTTAGTGTCGCCATCGCTGCAGCAAATTCACCTGCCTTTTGAAAAGAGGTTCCTTTGAAACGCTGGTAAAGGTATCCTGCCATATATGTATCACCACATCCCGTGGCATCAACCACCGATATCATTGGGCTATATGCAGGGACATGATAAAAACGCGAACCATCAAAAATTACCGAACCACGGCTGCCAAGCGTAATAACAATTTCCTTAATACCCCAGTCGGATAAAATCCCGGCTGATTTTTTTACATCGGCCGATCCGGTAAGCACCTGCATTTCAAACTCATTCGCTTTTAAAATATTTACGTATTGCAGAGCATCTTTCTTCTCAGGCCAGTCAATTGCATATACCTTCTGATTTTCCACCTTACGCAAATAGCCCTGTACATCCAGGGAAACTTTGCCTTTCTCCGATAATTGTTTTATTACCTCCACAGGAATATCATCTGCCAGTAAAGGGCCGAGATGAAAATAAGCTGCTTTCACATGTTGAAAATCTGCTGCTTTGAACGGATCTGATTTTTGAAGCACACGCTGTGTCCTGTGATCCTGGTCTTCTGCATAATTGTTTTCAAAGTAAACCGTATGCCGCGATAATGCCGTTACATTTACATGAATGTTATTTGCACGCAGGTCATCCACATAATGCATTTCTTTATTTGCCAGGGAAGTGATGAGCAGGTAATTTAAATCCATATTACAAATGGCGTTGGAAAAATAGAATGAAGTTCCACCGGCCATATGTACAACAGATTTTGATGTAACCACTTTGTCAAGTGTAATATGCCCTATACAACAAATATCATACATCAGTTAAGAGTTTTAAAGCCTATGGTTTGCAAATTTGCCTCAAACCAACCGGTAATTTATGCAAAAGATGCGTTTCAGGGAAAAGAAATTTTGAAGATGTGATGAATGGGTGAATGATTTGGAGACATAGTTGTTGCAGAGGAGTAATTCAATATGCGCAATATTGCTTCAATAAAGTTTTTATTGCAAGTGATTAATACAACGATGAAGAACAGAATTCAATGTCTGAATTCAAAAAACAAAGCGCTGATCAGCCATAATGTTGATCAGTGCCAAAGACTTACTATCTTGTAATTAAATACTTGTTATTATACCCCCAGGCTCCATCCATCCCTGTACGTTCTCTTCACAAACTGGTTGGCATCATCAAAGTTGGTGATCTTCATATTTGGCCCATCCCATAGCAATTTAATATGACGGCCCGGATAATCAGGATCATCATCGCCCCTAGTGCTTTTTTTCTGAATATCGTAACTGCGGATGGCAAGATTGCCCATCAACACACTTTCAGTAAGCGGCCCTGCAATATCAAAATGAGAGCTGAGATTTTTTGCTTTCTCACTTCCATAACCTGCCATAGCTGCTTCCACCCATGCTGCATAATGGCCTTCATCGCCGTTCGGAACTCTTTTCACCGTCTGAGGAACTTTTGCTTCTTTTGTTTTTGAAGTAGGCAGAAGTTGCGGGTTCATGCCATAAGTACCGCACATCATGCTTCCTTTTGTGCCGATAAAATAAGTGCCATTACCACCATCGCCAAACACTTCATTGGCGCCAAGCTCAGGCGGACGAGTAGGTTGGATACCCCCATCCATCCAATGCAATTCAATATCGGGCTTTCCATTTTTTCCTTTAAACATGAGTGTAATGTGCGAAGCTATCGGGCCACATTCCGGGTAATAAGCTTTCTGCCAGTTCTGAATATATTTTGTTGCAACGCTGCATTCCGCAGAAACAGGATACCCTAAATTCAGTACAGCAAATGCCGGTGCCATGATATGACAGGCCATATCACCAAGCGCTCCGGTACCGTAATCCCACCAGCCACGCCAGTTGAAGGGTAATAACCCTTCAAAATAATCTTTTTTGGGAGCGGTGCCTAACCACAGGTCAAAATCCAATTCTGAAGGAATTGGCGAAGCCGTAGATGGCCTGCCAATACCTTGTGGCCAGATTGGCCTGTCGGTAAAACAATACACTTTTTTTACATCTCCAATCAAACCAGCAGCATGCCAATCCTGCAACAGACGGACTCCATCCCCGCTCGAACCCTGGTTGCCCATTTGAGTAACTACTTTATACCTGTGCGCTGCCTGTGTAAGCATTCTCGCTTCGTAAATATCATGCGTAAGCGGTTTTTGAACATAAACATGTTTGTTCAATTGCATGGCGGCCATCGCTGCAACAGCATGCGTATGGTCGGGTGTCGATACCGAAACCGCATCAATATATTTTGCTTCCTTTGAAAGCATTTCCCTGAAATCCTTATATCGTTTGGCTTTAGGAAAACGTTCCACTGAAGTTTTTGCCTGCCTGTCATCCACATCGCAGAGATAAGCGATTTCAGCCTTGCCGCTGTCAGAAAAATATTTTAAATCGCTTTCCCCTTTTCCCCCTACACCAATACCGGCAATTATTAATTTATCACTTGGCGCCACGAATCCGCGGCCAAGCACATGCCTGGGCACAATGTAAAAACCCGCTGCTGCTAATGCTGAATTCTTTAAAAACTTTCTGCGTGAACTGTTAAATAAATTTTTCTTTTGCATGAAATATTTTTTTCTATGGCTTTAAAATAAATGAGGTTTCGAATTTACATCAAAGTTCAATTCGCAGAGAAAAAAATTGATCAAAAGGCAGCATTCCCTTTTACCCGGATCAATAAACAGCCATTATCAAAAGGAAGAAAATGTGATTGGTGAAAAAAGCTGCTCAGTAATTCTGATCGCTCGGCTTACTTGTCCACATAGCAGCTTTATTATTCTTCCATAATATAAACTTATATCCTATAGAAGCATTCAGCCAGTATAATTTATTGGCAGTTAAAGAAGAATTAATCTGACCGACATAATTATTCTTAAAATTCTTCACGTCAGGGCTTCTCAAGGGGACATACAAAGCCAGAGAGAGAAAACCGAGCTTTGAATTGCCTGGCCTTATATCAACACCTCCGCCGAATGTAAAATTGGAAAAAGTCTTATTGATATGAAATTGACTGTATGACCCCCCATTTTTATAGTACACATAAGTATTGGTTCCATACATAAATTCGGCATAAGGAATAATCGTTACTGAAGGCGCCCCCGTGAACAATCTTAGCTTTACACCAAAATTATAACCCGGATCAACATAATACCATCCCCCCCCCCCAAAAAATCCGAGGTTTTTTATGGGATAAAAAATTGCATTAGCGCCAACACCACCGTACTCATAGCCTACGCCAACACCGGCTGAAAGTTTATCAAGAGGAGCATCATATTTCCTGGGCGCAAATAAATTCAAACTGTCCTGGTCCTGTGCATAAAGTCCTGTAACTGTTACAATAAATAGCAGGGAAAAAGCAGTTATATATCTTTTCATAGCGGGTAAAGATAAATAAGAAAAGAGATGAAATTGTTAAGTGAATGCAAAATTAACAAGGAAAAACAGGTGCAGAACGCTGAATACAAAACGCTAAATGCAAATACCAAAATGCAAATTGATAAATGCATTTGAATTGCGTTACGTCTTTCGCGTTCTGCATTCAAGTTTAATTACAGCAGTTTTGCATCAAGTGTAATGTTTGTATTTAATGATTTACTGATGGGGCAATTCTGCTTCGCATCTTCCGCAGCTTCCTGAAATTTTTGCTCGCTAATACCAGGCACTTTTGCTTTCAAAACCAGATCTGAACCGGTAATAATACCTTCGCCCAAAGTTACCGTTGAAGTTACGTCCAGTGATTCCGCTGTGAACCCGGCAGCCTGCAATACAAAACTCAACTTCATAGCGAAACAACCTGCATGAGCTGCAGCAATCAACTCTTCAGGATTGGTACCTACACCCTGCTCAAAGCGGGACTTATAGGAATATTGTGTGTTATTTAGCGCTGTACTTTGTGTTGTAAGGTATCCGGCACCTTCTTTTCCGTTACCTTTCCAAATTGCATTGGCTGTTCGTTTCATGTTGTTTATTTTTTAATTGTGAGAAGTTAATAATAAAGATTTAATGGCAAATCATACCGGGAAAAAATGAACAATCGAGTAACAGAAAAGTTGTATTTTTCTTATTTCCAATATATCGTTCATTAAAATTTTTGCAATGATAATAACTTGGGATGATTTTGAAAAAATAGATATACGAACCGGTACAATCACCGAAGTGAACGATTTTCCGCAAGCCCGTAAACCCGCTTATCAACTCAGCATAGATTTTGGCGAACTGGGCATTAAAAAATCATCTGCCCAGATTGTTGCGTTATATAAAAAAGAAGAACTTATGGGGAAACAAATCGTGGCTATTGTAAATTTCCCCAAGAAACAAATTGCTGATTTTTTCAGTGAATGCCTTGTTCTGGGAGTTTATACTGACAAAAAAGAAGTAGTTTTATTACAACCCGACCGTAAAGTAGACAACGGTTGGAAAATCGGCTAAAAAAATTAATTGTCATCGTTAATCACAAATGTATCTTATTGGTGCATTTTACAGCAACCGGGCAACTGTATGTCTGAAATATTTTCCACATATTATCAATCTCCTTTGGGCTTGCTTAAAATTGCCGGAACAGAAGATTTCATTACAGAAATTCTCTTTATTGATAATATTGAGAGGCCTCATATTGACCATAAGAAAAAACTTCCGCCAATAATTATTAATGTTATTGAGCAGCTTATTCAGTATTTCCAGGGACAGAGAAAAATTTTCAACTTTCCTATGAACCAGTCCGGCACCGAGTTCCAGAAAAAAGTGTGGAACGAATTATTAAGCATTCCATTCGGAAAAACCATAAGCTATCTTGAATTATCCAGAAAACTGGGTGACACAAAAGCAATTCGTGCGGCCGCTTCTGCAAACGGCAAAAACAATATTGTAATCGTTGTACCTTGTCACCGCGTGATTGGATCAAAAAATGATTTGGTAGGTTACGGTGGAGGAATCTGGAGAAAAAAATGGTTGCTCGAACACGAAGCGAAAATTGCTCACGGTGTTCAGACATTATTCTGATTTTTTATTTTGAAACCCGCAGAATATTTATGCCCGGTATCCTTGCGGCACACCGTTCAACTGTGTACTTCTATAAAATTCTTATTTTGCTGCAAGCATTTGTCATTATTTTAAAAATCCTCCGGCCATGGGAAGCACAATGGTAAAACTTGTTCCCTCTCCGATTTCTGATTTCAACGAAACCTGTCCTTTATGTAATTTGATAATCTGTTGCGCCAGTGCCAGGCCAAGTCCAAACCCCTGGCCGGGATTATTATCTTCCACTCTGTAAAATGGTTGAAATATCTTCTCTATTTCCTGTTCGGGGATACCCCTTCCACGGTCTTCAATTAAAATATTAATCACATTTCTCTCAAAAGAAAGATTGACTTTGGCCACGTGATCATCTGAATATTTACAGGCATTAATGACAATGTTTTTTATTGCAGTAAACAACAGTTCTTCATTTCCGAATACCAGTAATTTTTCATCTTCATCCGGCAGGTCTTCAAACTTTAGTACAACAGTAAAATACTTATTCAGTTTTGAAATTTCACCGGGAAGGGCAAGCAACACTTCGTCAATACGAACAAGATCAATTTCTAACCCGCTGGGGTCACCTGATGCACGGGCAAATTCCAGCAACGTTTGTGTTAGCCGGCCCAATCTGCGTACATCCTGGTAAATGGATTCCATTACTGCACGGTAAGCTGCAGCATCCCTGTCTTTATTTAATGAAATTTCCAATTGACTGGAAATAGAAGTAAGCGGCGTTATTAACTCATGCGATGCATTAGAGATAAACCTTCTGTGCGTATCAAAACTTTCCTGCAGCCGGTTTAATAACCCGTTAAGTGTTGATGATAAATAATTCCACTCGTCTTTGCTTCTACCGGCTTTAATTCTCCGGCTTATACTTTGCGCTGAAATATCGTTTACTTCATCCGATATTTTCCGCAAAGGAATTAACAGTTGTTTTGAAAAAAAATAACCGGCAATAATGGCAATCAGTATCCCTCCCGCAAAACTCAGCCATAAAATAAACTTCAGCTGTTGCAATTTTTTCTTGCCCTCCTCATCAAAAGCAGCTGTTATCATTACAGCTCTAAAATTCGCATCCCTGTAATAATGCGCGATAGCTTCCCGGTTGCCGGATGTAAAATACAAATCAGTTCCTTGTTGTGCCTTATCAATTATTTTTTTATCAACCCGTACCGTATCAGGGGTATAATCGCTGTATATGAATTTCCTTTTCCCGGAATCGTCATAAGCCTGCACGGTCTTATCTTTCATCGCCAACGTGGTAGATGCATCAATTTTGAGAATAAGTTGCTGACCAAATACTGACGACTGACTAAGCAAACTTCCGGTCGTTATAGCCCAGTTGGTCAGCTTTGTTTTCATATAGTTTTCCCTGTTCTTAAAAGAAAAATAATACACCGATCCGCATACCAGCATTAGTATAACCAGTACAATTGCAGCAAAAAGAAAAGTTATCCTAAACCTGACTGACATAGCACTTAGTTATCTTTCAAAATATATCCCATACCCACCTGTGTTTGTATCAATTTCTCGGAAAAATTTTTATCTATTTTATTCCGCAGGTAACTCACATACACATCAATTACGTTGGTATTTGAATCAAAATCCATTTCCCACACGTTTACAGCAATATCCGCCCTTGACAACATCCTGTTTTTGTTGCGCAACATATATTCAAGAAGCTGGAATTCTTTTGCAGTGAGGTTAATTTTTTTCCCATCTCTGATTACTTCTTTTTTATCCAAATTCATTTCAAGATCTGCCGCCCGCAAAAAATTTCCCACAGGAATATTTTCGATCATCGACCTTCTCAGCATCACCCTTATCTTCATAATCAATTCCCTGAATTCGAAAGGTTTCACCACATAATCGTCCGTTCCTGCATTATATCCTTCGATTTTGTCATTTAGGGTATTCATTGACGTTAGTATAATGATGGGCAGGTTGACATTTCTTTTTCGTATAAACCGGCAAAGCTCGTAACCGTTAACACCCGGCAGGTTAATATCTACAATTACCAGATCATAAGAATGCGTTTCCAGTAACTTTTGCCCGATCAGTCCGTCGTAAGCAACTTCTGCGTAGTAACCATTTTCTGCAAGGCCGATTTTAAGTGTATCCGCAATTTTCCGTTCATCTTCTACAATTAATATTTTTCTTTCTCCCATAACGTTCATTATTTAGTACAAAAATTCCGGACATAAAGCAGCATAACAAGAGTATATTCAGGCAAATTACAGCATACTTCAATGAAATGCCTGCCGGCAGATAAGAAAAAATTTTCTAACCAGATTCTAATCCCGTTTTAACCACTTCTTAATTATTCCTGTTGATTTTTGCACTGATTAATAATAAGGTATTGGTGCCTGCATTCAAAAATATTCTATTGCCTGTTGATCTGTCGTCAAACACCAATCTGGCGGTAAGCAAAGCTACAGAACTGATTGACGAAGATGGCGCCTCCATTCATTTAATGCATGTAATAAAATCAAAAAAAAAGAATGGCAACGGGTTAAGTGAGCAGGGTTCCCAACTAAGCCAGCTCAAAAGCGACATTGAAAAAAAAGTACCTGGCACCGTGGTGCATATTAGCTTAACAAGTGCCCGAAATATTGAAAATGCCATTGAAGAGAAAGCAATTGAATTGAAACCTGAACTGATTATCGTAGCGAAACAGTCCGACAGAAAATTTTTTTCTTTTAAAAAAACAATATCACCGGGGAGCCTGGCCAAAAGAACAAAGTGTGCAGTGCTTACCGCGAAGCCGGGCTCCCTTGATAATAAAATAAAATCCATTGTCATACCTGTACAGTCAGGTATCCCTAAAAGAAAGCTGGAATTGCTCATGCCGCTGGCATGGAAAAAAAACACTACGGTATATCTCGTTTCGATGCTGAACAAACTAAAAAATTCCGACAATTACGATTCATCCGTTTCACACACGCTTGTTGAAACCTACCGGTTATTAAAAACCGGCGTAAACTGCCAGATATTTCACCGATTGATTTCCGGTAATAACATTGCAAGAACGGCATTATATTTTGCGGAATCTGTTAATGCAGATATCCTGGTTGTTAATCCGGAAGAAACAACCATATCCTCGCTGGCAGGGCTCGATATATCAGACATGCTTATGCGAAATTCCAAATTGCAGTTGCTGACTATTTCACCAGATAAAATAAATATTTAAAGGAATATTATTATCGTGTACACTTTTATGAAGATTTTTTTACATAAAAAATGCATGGCCAAAGTAATCGAAAGAAAATATTTATTACCAGTTAATGAATGTGCAAACACTGAAACTCCGTTTCGGTTAAACTACTTTCACAATGGATGAAAATGGTGTTACCTGTTTAAAAAAACAATTTTACACATTAATTAAAAAAAGAAAAATGCATATTAACAACAAGGCACTAATCGGTCTGTTTCCGATAATGCTCATTTCCTGTGTCAGCAACAAAAAATTCAAATCGCTGCAATCAAAATATGACAGCCTGAACAAATCGTACAGTTCACTGCAAAATGACCTTAAAGATTGCCAGGACAAAAAATCAGCCTGTGATCAGTCATTAACACAAAAAACCAAAAATGACCAGGAGCAGATCGATGCACTAAAAAAACAAATAGCCTTCCTGAAAGCAAACAACACCCAGGCACTTCAACAACTTGAAGATATGTCTGTAATATCAAAAACACAAGCGCAAAGCATCAGGCAGTCACTCGAAAACCTGGGTGCCAAAGATGCCTACATACGCGACCTTCAGTCTGAAATGGCACATAAAGATTCATTAAACGCTGCACTGGCAAGCAACCTGAAGGGGGCAATCGGCGATCTCAATGATAAAGATATTGATGTGAAAGTCGATAAGGGAGTAGTATATGTCGATATTTCCGACAAGTTACTTTTTAAAAGCGGCAGTTATACCGTTACGGAAAAAGCAAAAAAAGTGTTGGGTAAAGTGGCCAGGGTGCTGAAAGCCCAGCCTGATATTGAGTTTATGGTAGAAGGACATACTGATCATGTGCCTTATCACCAGGGAGTGTTGCTGGACAACTGGGACCTCTCTGTAAAACGGGCAACATCTGTAATACGTATCCTTCAGTATAAATATGGTTTGCAACCATCGCATATGGCAGCCGGTGGCAGAAGTGAATATGTTCCTGTCGAATCAAATGAAACCGCATCCGGAAGGGCTGCGAACAGGAGAACCCGCATTATTATTTTACCACAGCTTGATCAATTCTTTAAACTTCTGGAAAAAAAATAAAAGTTTAGGTTTTAAGGTTAACAACGAAGGGGTGTATAAATTAATCTTTATCGCCCCTTTTTGATCCGCATCAAAAAAATTCCTCCATGGAAATGGAGGAATTTAACCCTTAAAACAACCAACATGAAAAACATTGTTGATTGTTATAATAACATTTCCGGTAAAAAGAAAGTTCATTAAAGTTTTGTGAAAGAGTAAGCCCTGAAATATAAAAGCAAGATGATTTGTACGTTGTACATGGGGCAATTCATTTTCCACCTTTAACCTTTTAACCCCTTATAATAACGCGATCTCAAGCACCTGCTGCATGGTTTTCACATAATGAAATTTCAAGCCTTTAATAAAAGAGGAATCGATTTCCTGGATATCTTTTTCATTTTGCCAGCAAAGAATGATCTCTTTCAGGCCTGCACGTTTGGCTGCCAAAATTTTCTCCTTGATACCGCCAACAGGAAGAACCTGTCCGCGTAAAGTGATCTCACCTGTCATCGCAAGATAAGGTTTCACACGTCTGCCGGTTAATGCTGAAGCAATTGATGTCATCATGGTAATACCGGCACTAGGTCCATCTTTTGGCACGGCACCTTCCGGAACATGTACATGTATAGTTTTCTTCGAAAATATATCCGGATCAACATCTAACTTCTTTGCATTAGACTGAAGAAAAGTAAACGCCGTAAGAGCACTTTCCTTCATTACATTACCGAGGTTACCAGTCAACTTCAAATCTGCTTTACCATCACTCAGGCTTGTCTCTACAAATAAGATATCTCCCCCTACATAAGTCCATGCTAATCCTACAGCAACGCCCGGCATGTTAGCCACTTTATAAATGTCGTTGCTATAACGTGGCTTCCCCAAAACCTTCTCCACATCACCCGGTGAAATGGTAGGTTTCAGTTTTTCTTTCGTTGCATATTCCCTGGCTTCATATCTCATCAATGCTGCCAATTGCCTGTCGAGCTCCCGTACACCGCTCTCCCTTGTATAATCCTGAATTATTCTTTCCAGCACCTTATCTCCTATTTTAAAACTAATATCTTTTAAACCATGCGCTTCTTTTTGTTTAGGAATCAAATGCCTCTTCGCTATTTGTATCTTTTCTTCTACAGCATATCCGCTCAGGTCAATAATTTCGAGCCTGTCGCGTAAAGCGGGTTGAATATGGTTGATGTCATTAGCAGTAGCTACAAACAGCACTTTGCTCAGATCATACTCCAGTTCAAGATAGTTATCATAAAAAGTGTGGTTCTGTTCCGGATCCAGCACTTCGAGTAATGCTGAAGAAGGGTCGCCACGGAAATCAGTTCCTACTTTATCAATTTCATCCAGAATCATCACCGGGTTTGATGATTTCACTTTTCGTAATGATTGCAATATCCTTCCGGGCATTGCACCAATATAGGTTTTGCGATGGCCACGTATCTCGCTTTCATCATGTAACCCGCCAAGGCTGATGCGCACATATTTTCTTCCTATCGCATTTGCTATACTTTTACCCAAAGATGTTTTTCCGATACCCGGAGGGCCGATAAAACACAGTATCGGGCTTTTCATATCTCCTTTCAACTTCAATACTGCGAGGTATTCCAGGATTCTTTCTTTCACCTTATCCATTCCATAATGATCGTGGTCGAGTACTTTTTTTGCTTTTTTCAGATCATATAAGTCTTCCGTGTATTCATCCCATGGCAAATCGAGCATTAAATCAAGGTGATTATATACAACAGAATAATCTGGTGTGGTAGGGTGCATTCTTTCCAGCTTCTCAATTCCTTTTTTAAATGCTTCCTTTGCAATGACAGGCCATTTTTTGCTTTCCGCTTTTTTTTGCATTTCCTTCAGCTCGCGCTCATTCGTGTCGCCGCCTAATTCATCTTTAATGCTTTTTAATTGCTGTTGTAAAAAATAATCCCGCTGTTGCTTGTCAAGCTCGGTTTTTGTTTTATTGGTAAGCTTGTTTTTCAATTCAGCAAACTGCAATTCCTTTTGGAGAAGTTGCATCAGCATATCCGCACGTGATTGAATTTTGTTGTTCTCTAACAATTTTTGCTTTTCCTGTAAATCAGAATTGAGGTTGCTTGACACAAAATGTATCAGAAAGGCCGGGTTTTCTATATTTTTCAGAATAATCGATGCTTCCGAAGGAATATTCGGCGAAAGCTGTATGATCTGGGAAGCAAGATCTTTGATATTTGAAATATATGCCTGAAAATCCTGGTTCTTCGGAGCGGCCTCCTCTTCCAACAGAATAACCTGGGCTTTGAAATAAGGCTCTTCAGCAGTTACGGCGCCCAACTGAAACCTGCGCTTGCCCTGCAGAATTACCGTGGTTCCGCCGTCAGGCATCTTGATCAGCTTAATGATCCGCGCAACTGTGCCGATTTTTTCCAGGTCAGTTATTAATGGGTCTTCCACGCCGCTGTCTTTTTGTGCAATAACCCCTATCAATTTGTCAGTTTTATAAGCTTCGTTTACAGCCTTGATGCTTTTGTCCCGTCCTACTGTTATTGGCAAAACAACTCCCGGAAAAAGTACGGTGTTGCGGAGTGGCAGTACCGGCAATTCGGCCGGTATCTCAACATCATTAAGGTTTTCATTATCGTTTTCATTCAGGGGAATGATGGGCATAAAATCCATCTCGTCTTCAGTAGCCAGTAAAAGTTTCTTCTCTTTCATATTCAATATATCCATGACAAAATAACACCAATTCAGCGGAAATATCCGTTTTTACAGTGATTTACTATAAGTGCCAAATATAATGCCACTGATAAACGCAACGACAGCCTCGCTTATTGGAATTAATTTTATTGTGCACACGGGCCGGGATTTCTATTGTGCATCCTTTGCATGGTATGCTTGTAAGGGGAAGAATTCTGATCAACAGGTTTTGCGAAAATTTACTTGCTTTTTTATTTTTTTTCTTTCAGTAAAATAAACTTCGGCTTTTCTTCAACTGAAAGTTCAATAGTACTGTTCACTATCTTTTTACCAACTGACTTTCCATTTACCGATCCGTCAGCTAAATCAATTTCCATGGCGCTATTATCTGCCGTAACTCCTGTTTTCAACTTGTAACCATCCACCTTTGTTCCGTTATGTGTCGGACAATATATAAAATAGGCGGCTGAGTCCGGAAACAGTTTATTCCTGTATTTATACACCCACACATTTCCTTTTTCATTCACCACTTCATCTGCTACATAATTTCCGAGTACATTCACAAATGTGCTGATATAATACCATGCAGCCAGAGGTTCCATCTTTCCATCGTCTGCCTGACGGAACACCCCACTGCTTAAATAAAGGCTTGGGTCATTCTTTACCCCGGCATCACGAAGCCAATACAGTACATAAGCATCAAACCCTGAAAAAACAGTGGCATTAACAGAACGTAAAATAAAAATACCCTGGCACTGTTCCTCTGAAAATCCCGGGATCATTGGTGTGCCTTGCCTGGTATTCTGGCTTTTATCATAACCATTCTCGCCTAAAATACATGGCACACTTGGTTCTATTTTATATGTAGCTTCTCTGGTACGTGATAATTTCCATCTCAAAGAATCTTCTTCGGGGGTTATTCCATGTTTGCCATTGGTGGAATAATGGTGATATTGAATTCCCCCGTTCCAAATAAATTTCTTGTCTTTTCGCAAAGTATTGCACAAGAATTTATACACACGCACACGATTGGTATCCAGTTCTATCAAGCCACTCATCATCAGTTTTGCCGAGCTATCCGCATTTTTTATCCCAACCATTTTTCCTAACCTGCCCTCGTATCCGTCATAGTCTGCACTGCTTTGTGCAAAATATTCAACCGGGTTACAATATTTTTTACCAATCCATGTAGCATCATCTTCATTTCCATTTTCATACATGCCCATAATACCAAGACCGGAACGTTTTGGTTTGTGCGACAAGGAAAGCAAATTGGTATCTACTTTGCTGTTGCCAAAAAAAGCTGCAATATTCCACATCATATTAGCATGCCTGCCGTAACTTAACGGATCTTCAGTATCCATACCAATTTGAGTAACCGGTCTTGATTTTTCCATGCCTTTATTATTCATCCACAATGGCTCTCCCATAACAGTGTACCAGAGCTCAGCGTTGTCTTCATTTTTGATATCTTTTGTAAAAAAGTAATACTCCTGATAACCGGAATGCCAATAACCATCATGAAGCATATTATACCGGTTTTGAGGATAAGGGTTACTGATATCATCATCAAAAACCCTGGTATATATATAAAGCCTGCTGTAATGAAACGGCTTTATCCATTTGGGTTCAACCGAATTGAAATAATTCACTCCTAAAAAATCTTTCATCATTTTCTTAGGCATTCTTGTACCGGTATAATCTCCGGCAACCCTCTCGGGCAAAGGTTTGTAAGCAGTTCCATACAGCACCATCTCTGTAATGTTAATTCTTGGGCTACTGAACCTGATCATTACATATTGCGAACTATCGTTAACGGTAAACTTTCGCCAGCCACGATTGCCGGAACCTTCACTTGCAGCAAAAGCTGATTTCAATTTCCATTTCATCATGTCGCCTGTATATATCCACACACTATCACCGGATTTGGAACGGTCATAAACATAGATATCTGTCAACTTATATGGCACCTGCAGATCTGCGACAATACGGTTTCCCTTATTCCCGGGAAAATAAATATCCGGATGATCAGCAGGCTGGGGATTTGTTTCAGGCAAGTAATAACTTTCTGATTTATTTTCGGTGGCAGGATCCACATAAGCATTCTCGTCAAAAAGATTGAAAGGAATGCCATTCCCTTCATCTTCATAACCACACAGGTCATATACATTCTCTTTATAAATGACTACTTTTTGAGGGTTGCTACGAATTTTCTTTGCTGCATTCTGACTGCTACAGGAAAAAAAACAGATAGACAATACCGTTAAAAAAAAGGGGTATTTTTTCATTTTTTATTGTTCAATATCATGTATTTTGAAACCTCATACAAAGCATAGGTTACTGTTTTCATCATTACTTTTGTTTCACCATCACGTACATCTGCCGGAACAGGCTGATTATCGATGACAGACACCATTTCTTCTTTACCGCCTTTAACCTGCTTTTTATAAAAATAATTCCCTTTAATCAGGCCAATGTATTCTTCATCAGGATTATAAATAAAAGAAAATGCCTTATTCTTGTAATTTACCGTATCCAGAATATCCCGCCCCAGTGTAGTATTCTGGTAAGGCATATTACACAGGCCGGCAAGCGTTGGCAACACATCAACCTGCGAGCACAATTCATGTATGCGCCGGGGGCCAATCAATGCCGGGGAATAGATTAACAACGGAACATGTTCCATCGTTAGTTTTTGTTCTGTCCATGAATGCGGAAACATGTTGCCCGCATTACCAACAATACCATGATCGCCTATAAAAAGAAAAACAGTGTTATTGAAGTATTTTTCCTTTCGGGCAGCTTCAATAAAAGTTTTAAAACCAAAGTCAGTATAACGAAATGCATTCATTTCATCATTACTTTCAAAGCCATATAATTTCAATGAATCTTTTGGCATTTCTATTTTATGAAAAACCGTCAGGTCTTCCTGAGGAATGGAATATGGCCGGTGGTTATCTGCGGTTTGTATTACAGCAATAAAAGGTTTTTTTTCCTCCTTCAGTTTTTTGTTAGCTTCAAGAAACAGGTTCTTATCACTGATTCCCCAGACATCAATTTTTGGAGAAGAAAAATCTTTTTCTTCAAACAAATTCAAACCCGAAATATTATTCGTCAGTAACCCACGAATATTTGCCCAGCTTGTGCTGCCGCCGATAAAATAATATTTTGAATAGTTGGTAAAATCGTTGATGATGGTATGTTGGTTTACCGCCGACGGGTTACGGCTTGAGGTGGTGGTTCCTATTTCCACATCCGGAATGCCTGTTATAACAGCCCAAACACCGCGGGCTGTTCCATAAGTCGGCGTAAAACAATGATCAAAAAAAATCCCGTTTTTAGTCATTTCATTAAAAAAAGGCGTAGTGTTTAGCGGGTTCCCCCACATAGAGCTTTTATAGGCACTGAAAGATTCACAAATCACCAAAACTACATTCGGAGTAGTTTTAATAGCACCAGCCCTGGGTAAAACATTCCGTTTGAAGTTTAACCGGGAAGAATCCCTTTCATTAAAAGAATAATAAGGGGCCAAAAGTGAAAAACCCTTTTTCACTTTTGCTATATCATAAGTATCCCGCCGAAATTTTAGAGTGCTGAAAAAAGACTGAAAGGGGTTAAGCGCAAGGTTTGCCTTATAATCATTGCCAAGGGCAAAGGCATCGCTCCAGCGCAAGGGAAACTGATCTGCTTTACCGAATATGCAAAATCCGAAAACCAGAAAGCAAACTACAAACCATATAACCCTGCTTCTTTTAGCAGACAGTTGTGTTGAAATTGCAATCTTTTTCAGTTTCCTGTTGATCAGCCAACTGACACCCCATGTCATCACACCCAATAAAATCAAAATTTTTAATACGGGATATGATTGCCAGACCATTTTTGTTGAAATAGCGGCATCGCCAAGATAATTCAATACACTTGCATTGAGCCTTTGCGACAGGTAACTGTAATGAGCAAAATCAACTGAATAAAAAAAAGCAAGCAGGAATGCTGCAATAACAACAATTATCCGGAATAATATTTTACCTGCCTTTTCATTAAAAGGATTAAGAAAAGGGATGCTGCCTGATATCAGTAAAAATAAGCACAGTATGCTTACATCACGCAAATCAAACCTCAGGCCAAGCAAGAACGAAGAAGTCACATCTTTCAGGCCATAATTGTTGTTGTGAAAGTAAATAAAAAATACTGTTCGCATCAAGGTCATTATCAGCAAAAAAATAATGCCTGCGAAAAAAATCCATCTGATCAATTTAGGTATCTTTAGCCTTGATATCATAACATTTTAATAATCGCCGCTAAAATTATAGCAATTATTTTTGTAAAAATGATTTTACTCGATGGTAACCAGCATTTAGGTTTTCTGCAACAAATATTGCATATCGACTATTGGTTGTTTTCAAAAATAAACAGGCAGTGGACGAATCCTTTTTTCGATGCCGTATTCCCTTTTTTACGTGAGGCTGAATTCTGGCTCCCGTTTTATTTATTTTTACTGGTTTTTGCATTATTGAATTTTGGCAAAAAAAGTATCTGGTGGAGCCTGGCCCTGATTATGACGGCCATTATCAGCGACCTCATTAGCAGCAGCATTATCAAACAATCCATTTTTCGTTACCGTCCCTGCCAGGATCCTGTGATCAGCGCCTACGTGCGGGTATTGGTAAAGTACTGCCCGCACAGTTCAAGTTTCACTTCTTCGCATGCGTGTAACCATTTCTCGGCTGCAATGTTTATTTTTATGACAATCGGCCACACCAGCAAATGGTGGTCACTGGTTTTTTTATGGGCATTTGCTGTTTCTTATGCACAGATTTATGTCGGGGTGCATTATCCGTTTGATATTCTTGGCGGAACAGTTACCGGATGTTTGCTTGGATATGGCATGAGCATTTTTTTTAAAAACCAATTCGGCCTTCCCGGCATTATTAATACAAAAGCATGATTCAAATCCTGATTTTAGGTTTATTGATTTTCCTGAACGGGTTATTTGTAATGGCCGAAATAGCCCTTGTATCTGCAAGAAAAACAAAGTTAGAAAGCATGGCCGAAAAAGGAGATGAAAGGGCCAAAACAGCTTTGGAGCTTTCGGAAAACCCTGAATTATTTTTGTCCACAGCACAGCTTTTTATAACCCTCGTTGCAATTCTTACTGGTTTTTATTCAGGAGAAAAATTCAGTGCCGATCTCAAACCGTATATTGAACAAGTCTCTGTTTTTAAACCTTATGCCGGAAATATATCTACAGCATTTATCATCATTGTAGTAACTTTTTTATCCATCATTTTCGGAGAGTTATTACCTAAACGCACAGGGCTTTTCAGGGCAGAACAGATAGCCCGTTTTGTTGCAAGGCCGATGCGTTTTTTATCAAAAGCCGCACATCCGATTATTTGGTTGCTGAATGCAACAAGTAATCTTTTTTTTGAAATCGTTGGTATTAAACCTTCCAAAGAAAGCAATGTTACTGAAGATGAAATCAAAGCCATGATCAACGAGGGAACAGAACAGGGAGAGATTGAAGAAACCGAACAGGAAATCATAGAAAGGGTTTTTCATTTAGGCGACAGGAACATCACTTCGTTAATGACGCACCGAAGTGATATTATCTGGTTCGATATCCGGGAAAACGAAGCATTGATCAAAGCGAAAATAATACAGGAGCCACACTCATTTTATCCGGTATGTGACGGGGAAATTGACAATATTATAGGCATTGTTTCCATCAAAGATTTATATGTTACGGAAGACAACACTCCTTTTAAAGACATTGCTGTAGCGCCGATGTTTGTTCCAGAAAACAATAACGCTTATCAGCTGCTTGAAAAATTCAAGCAATCAAAAATGCATTGCTGCTTTATTGTTGATGAATATGGCAGCCTGCTTGGTATGATTACATTGAATGATATACTCGATGCTATTATCGGCGACTTGCCGCAACCCGATATCCAGGATTATGAAATAACAAAGCGTGATGACGGTTCTTACCTCGTAGATGCCCAAATACCTTTTTATGATTTTCTTGCTCATTTTGACAAGACAGACTGGATAAATGAAGAATCAAATGAGTTCGATACCCTGGCCGGTTTTATTTTACACGAGCTGGAACATATTCCCGAAGTCGGAGAATCACTGAAATGGAAAGATTTCAAATTTGAAATCGTGGACATGGACGCCCAACGAATAGACAAAGTGCTGGTAACAATAATCAATAGCCCACAACCGGAAGACCTGAACGGAGATGCTTAGATTTCATTAAAATTCAAATTCAGCATTTGTTTCCGGGCTGGAAATTTTTGTGCTCTTCCGGTTACCGCCCGACATAACATGCATAATACTCATTTGCCCGTCAAATGCTTCATATAGTATATTATTCATCACATCAATCCTTTTTAAGGAAGGCACATTATTTACCTGGAAATAGCTCCATGTAGCATCAGTTTGCTTTTCACTTCCCACATACTCCATAACAACCGGCTTCCCGTCTACCTTGACCTGAAAATGTTTTTCAATATATTCTTCTATCAGTTTATCTGATACGGTTTTCATTTTAGCGTCAGAAAGGTCCACTTTGGTGTGGTATGCTTTTTCCAGCGCATTTTCGAAATCATTGGTAAAAATCTTGCAACTGATTTCAAGCGTTTTATCTTTCGCATTATGATTGATTTCAATAACGGTAACATACAACGGATGTAATCCGCTGATCTTGCTTTCTGCTGTTTTGTTCAGCAATAGAAATACCGAAAAACTCATCCATTTAAACAATGCTGCTGCCATTTAACAAATAAATTTTCTTCCTGCAAAAGTCTGAATAAATTTGAGACTTCTCAATTTGATTTTCTGATTAACATGCAGGATTTTAATCTTTATTTCAAACTCGGCACAGAACATATCCTCACGTGGGAAGCCCTGGATCATATTTTATTTGTAACAGCCCTTTGCCTGCGCTATTTATTGAAAGACTGGAAAAAAGTGGTGGTGCTGGTAACCGCCTTTACTATCGGCCATTCCATTACACTTGCCTTAAGTGCTTTGGGCATGGTTCATTTTTCTACCAGATGGATTGAATTTCTTATACCTGTTACCATCGTAGCTACAGCAATTAATAACCTGCTGCAAAAGCTACAAACTGTTGAACATCCATCAAAATTGCCCCTGATCTATTTTTTTGCATTGTTCTTTGGCTTAATTCATGGTCTCGCTTATGCCAATACTTTTTTAAGCCTGGAGGGCAGGGAAGGCTTGCTTGAACATTTGCTTGCGTTTAACCTGGGTATTGAAGCTGCACAACTTTTGGTTGTCGCCATTGTGCTTGCAATTTCATTTATCTTCGTACAAGTAATAAAACTGAAAAGATTCCGGTGGGTAAGATATGCATCTGTACTGATATTGGCCGCATCTTTAAAAATGGCATTTGACAGATTTCCATTATAAAACAAACTGCACAACATGAGACGTTTATTTTTTTTGTTACTTACCTTCTGTTCAGCAAACCTGTTTGCACAGAATACTTCAAACCATGGCAATAAGTTTGAAGCGTTGGGTACCATATTGCCTACTCCCAACGAATATCGCACAGCCAGCGGCGCCCCGGGCCCAAAGTACTGGCAGCAAAAATGTGATTACGATATCACATGTAATCTTGACGAGGATAAATTGGTGCTTACCGGAAGCGAAACCATCAGCTATTCAAATAACTCTCCCGATCAGCTCACTTATTTATGGTTACAGCTGGATGAGAATGAGCATAGTTCAAAGTACAATGCCAATTATCAAAACGAAAGCTCAATGGATTCCATTGAAAGTGACCGGATCGTTGAACAATTTTCTCATGAAGAAAATGATTATGGAGACCATATCATAAAAATTACAGATGCTTTAGGCAAGCCACTGAAATATACCATTAACAAAACAATGATGCGGGTTGAACTGCCTGCTGTTTTAAAGCCAGGGCAAAAATTTATTTTTAAGATAGATTGGAACTACCATATCACAGACCGTATGAAACAATTCGGCCGGGGTGGTTACGAATATTTTTCTGAAGATGGCAATTATCTTTTTACCATGACACAATGGTATCCCCGCCTCTGTGTATATAGCGATTTTCAGGGATGGCAGAATAATCAATTTACAGGCCGGGGCGAATTTGCACTCACCTTTGGCGATTTTAAAGTGCAGATGACTGTTCCTGCAGACCATATTGTTGGGGCAACAGGAGAATGCCAGAATTATCAGCAAGTGCTCAGCCCTGCTCAATTTGCACGCTGGCAAAAAGCACAAACAATAAAAGAACCTTTGGAAATTGTTACCCTTGATGAAGCAAAAGCTGCTGAAAAAACAAAAAGCAAACAGAAAAAAACATGGATATTTAAGGCCACTAATGTGCGTGACTTTGCATGGACAGCATCACGCAGGTTTGTTTGGGACGCCATGCCGGCAAATGTTGAAGGGAAAAAAGTAATGTGCATGAGTTATTATGGCAAAGAGGCTTATCCGTTATACCGGAAATATTCAACAAAAGTTGTTGCACATACTATCAAAACTTATTCTCATTTCAGTATTCCTTACCCCTATCCCGTTGCTCAAAGTGTGGAAGCTGCTAACGGTATGGAATATCCGATGATCTGTTTCAATTTTGGAAGAACTGAAAAAGACGGAACATACAGCGAAGCGACAAAATATGGAATGCTTGGTGTAGTTATTCATGAAGTAGGGCATAATTTCTTCCCGATGATTGTTAACAGCGATGAACGTCAGTGGAGCTGGATGGATGAGGGCATTAATTCATTTGTTGAATACCTGACCGAGGAATTATTTGATAATAAATTTCCGGTGCGTGGCAAAGGCCCGGCCTGGGCAATTGTTGATTATATGAAATTGCCGAAGAATGAACTGGAACCCATTATGACCAATTCGGAAAATATCGTTCGCTTCGGACCAAATGCTTATACAAAACCTGCAACAGGTTTGAACATACTCAGAGAAACAATTATGGGTCGCGATCTTTTCGACTATGCATTTAAAGAATACGCAAGGCGCTGGGCTTTTAAACATCCCACACCGGCAGACTTCTTCCGCACCATGAATGATGCTAGCGCAGAAAACCTCGACTGGTTCTGGCGTGGATGGTTTTACAGCATCGACCCGGTTGATATTTCACTTGACAGTGTCAAACATTTTGTTCCTGATTTTGCCCGCCCTCTTGCAAAAGTGGATACAACAGTGATGAGAAATATCGAGAAGCCCATGCAAAGCAAATTCCGGGAAGATGTTTCCAAAGAACGTAACCTCGGAGACAAGAACATCACATTTGCTGTAGATGCAGATACCTCACTCAGAGATTTTTACTGGAAATATGATCGTGGCATTATTGCATACGACACAACAAAATTCCCCCAGCACATCTCCCGTTATGATGAACCTATGGACGATGCTACCAAACAAAAACTGGCCAGCAAACAGTTTTACCAGTTACAGTTCACGAATAAAGGGGGAATGGTAATGCCCATTATTATTGAGTGGACTTATAAGGACGGTACAAAAGAAATTGAACGGATACCTGCCCAGATTTGGCGCAAAAATGACAACCATGTGAATAAAGTTTTTATGAAAGACAAAGAAGTTGCGTCTATCAGGCTTGACCCTAACCGTGAAACTGCCGATATTGATGAAAGCAATAACAGTTGGCCTGTAGTGAATACTGAAAGCAGGTTCCAGGTATTTAAAGCAAAACAACAGACATTACGGAGCATTCCGCAAAGCAATAACCCCATGCAAAAGGCCGAAGAGAAAGATAAAAAAGCCTTCTGACCTAATACGCAAATTATTAAAACCCTCCGGAAATTTTCAAATTACTTCCGGAGGGTTTGCTTTAAAAAATATCAGTATGATGAATTAGGTCCGCGTTGTTGTATAATTCCCGGTTCTCAGTAGTTTACAGATCCGTCAACATATTTTACTTTCTTTTTCCCTTTGTTCTTTTTTTCAAAATCCCTCACTTCTTTCGGCTTAGCAGGCGTTTTTGTAGAATCGCTTAAAGCCACTGTTTTTTCAGATACTTTTGGTGTTTCCAGCTTGCCCAGCGTATACGTTTCCGTTTTATAAATCATACCTGTTGATGGGTCATAATATTTCCATTCTCCGTGCTTCAGCCCCACTCCTTCATTTTTTACTACTACAGTTTTATAATGATCCAAATGATCAATATCTTCTACTTCAAGTGTATCATATTGCTTATCCGGGTTTAAAGCTTTCCAGCTTTCTTCTCTCACCAGTTCGCCCGTTTTCGAGAAATAACGATTAATGCCGTCTTTATTTCCCCACCTGTATTGTTCAATACCAATTAAATCTCCTGTTAATGTATATAATCTCCATGCGCCTTCTTTACGGTCATCTTTAAACAAACCTTCTTCCTCGAAACCGGGTTCGCCTCGAAGCTCATCATGATGAACAACCCATTTACCCTGTTTCAGGTTTTTATGGTCAATACAATTTAATGTGTCGCCGTTATCAGATAGTGTGTATGTTTTGCATTGAGAATAACCTTTGTATGAAAAAAACAATAAAAACAAGAGTATTGGTCGCATAAAGAACCGTTAATTAGTCAATATGAAAAACGAAAATCGTTCCAATTTATGATTGCAGTTTACATGGTGGTGTATAAAAACCAACAAAAGGTTAATGATCACAAAGTTACCAAACCCCACCTTTAGGTATGAATATTTTTTATCAGGCATTTTATCGCTGTTCAACATTGTTGCGTCGCTCACTTCAGCATTAAATTTACTATGAAGCAGGATACCTTATTATAATAATTTTCTGGAGCAAGTACCCCTATTATATGCCCGATAGATGATTTATCAGTAAATAAAAATTCATTTCTATCAAATAAACCATTTATTATTGCGGATTAATTCACTGCGAAATTTGATCCTGTTTGAGTAATGAAAAATTTTTGTATCACATTATCGCTTTTTTTATATGCTGCAATATTGCATGCACAACAAATGTCTGTGGCGCAAATAAAATCTGAACTCGAAAAATCGCCCAACCCTCCTTTGTATACAAAACAGGTGCTAAAAAGAAAGTTCAAAATTGATACCATTGTAGTAACGCGGACAAATTTTTTTCACAGCCTGGCAGACAGTCTTGCATACACCGGAAAAATAAAAAAAGCATACGGCCCTTACACACAAAACGGTGAAAAATTCATTGTGCAGGTACTGGCTAAATCGCCGAATATATTTTACCGGGTGAGCCAGATATTTATAGACACCTCCATGTTCCGGAAAAAGTTTATTGATTCTCTTGGCAATAAAATTATCGAAAGAATCAGCAACGGGTCGGCAACATTCGAAGATATGGCACGTGCGTACTCAATGGGTGGAGAAAGCGCTACAGCAGGGGATATCGGCTGGGTAGCAAGAGGTGTGTTAATGCCTGAAATTGAAAAAGAAATTGTAAAACGAAAAAAAGGAGAAGTATTCAAGATCTGGGAACCGAATGGCCTCCATATTTTAAAACGCACGGCTGACCCTAAACAAGATGCAGGCTTCGCATTAATGATGAGAGTATTTTTATAACTTTATTTTTATCATTAAATTAAAACCAAGAGAAGATATAAGAATAGACTAAATAAAAAACTGGAGCGCCAATTCATAACCTTTCAACCCCAGCCCTGAAATTGTTCCCCTGCATTTTGCGGACACATGAGATATCTTTCGGAAATCTTCCCGGGCATGTACATTTGAAATATGCACTTCAATAACCTGCGCCTTTATTCCGGCAATGGCATCACCTATAGCAACGGATGTATGTGTGTAACCACCAGGATTTAAAATTATGCCTGCATGCGTAAAACCCACACGCTGCAATTCATTAATCAGCTCACCTTCCACATTACTTTGAAAGTAGCTGAATTCAACATTCGGATGCCTGCGTTTTAAATTTTCAAAATAATGTTCGAAGGTTTCACTTCCATACAGTTCAGGTTCCCGCTTGCCGAGAAGGTTCAGATTAGGTCCATTAATAATTGCAATTTTCATAATTTCAATTTAAACAAAAACCTAAGAAAGCAGAAAGTCAAAAAAGCTGAAAGAAAATGGGTATATAGAAATCCTTCTTTCGGATTTTTCCGACCAATGGTCTTTTTAACTTTCAGGCTAGTTCTTTCTGATCATCTTAATAAAATCATCAAACAAATACCTGCTGTCGTGAGGGCCGGGTGTGCTTTCCGGGTGATACTGCACAGAAAATGCCGGCTGATCTTTTAACCTGATCCCCTCTATTGAATGATCATTAAGATTAACATGGGTGATTTCCACATGAGCTGATTTTTTTACCGCTTCCGGATCAACACCGAAACCATGATTTTGGGTCGTGATTTCGCATTTCCCGGTGACTATGTTTTTTACAGGATGATTAAGCCCGCGGTGACCATGGTGCATTTTAAAAGTCGGGATATCGTTGGCTAATGCGAGTAACTGGTGGCCCAGGCAGATTCCGAACACCGGCTTTTTTTCTTTCAATATCTTTTTTACAGTTGAAATGGCATAATCCATCGGGGCAGGGTCGCCCGGGCCATTGGAAAGAAAATAACCGGCCGGGTTAAATTCCTTTACTTTCTCAAAATTTGTTTTAGCCGGAAAGACTTTTACATAAGCGCCACGTTCAACCATACATTGCAGAATATGTTGCTTTACGCCATAATCCATTACGGCTATTTTAATTTCTGATTTTGAATCTCCCAATTCGTAACCGTTAGTCGTACTAACCGAAGAAGCCAGCTCCAAACCATCCATCGAGGGAACTTTCGCAAGTTGTTCTTTCAGTTTTTCGATATCGGTAATTTCTGAGGAAATAATACAATTCATCGCCCCTTTGGTACGCACATGCGCAACTAAAGCCCGTGTGTCAACATTTTCAATGCAAACAATATTATTCGCTTTCAGATAATCATCCAACGACCCTTTTGCCATTTTGCGTGAAAACTGATCTTCCAAATTTCTCCCGATTAAACCACGAATCTTCACACTGTCAGATTCCACATCTGCATCCATTACTCCATAGTTGCCAATGTGCACACTATTCATGATCAGAACCTGTCCGAAATAACTTGGATCAGTAAATACTTCCTGGTAGCCCGTCATACCGGTGTTAAAACAGATTTCTCCGGATGTTGTACCGGTTTTTCCGAACGCTTTTCCATGATGAACAGTACCATCTGCCAGTAAAAGAACAGCTGGTTTGAGTGAATGACTTGCAGGCATGTATTTTAAAAGTTTTGCAAATAAAAGGAATTGCAGGTTTTAATTTGTTATTATTTTTTCACAGTTTTGATTAAGCCCTGATTATACAGATTATGTTTGCAGATCGTGCATCCTATTTCAGGAAGGGATATGATGAGGGGTTTGTCTGTATCGCCAATGTAATCTGTAACAACAGGTAACAAAAAAGCCGCGCAAAATGCGTGGCTTTTATATATAAGAAAATTTTCATTTTTACTTCTGTTCCTTCTCTTCTTTAATTTCAGAAACAGCTTCTTCTGCTTTCATTTCAGTTGCTTTTTTGCGGCTTCCCCCACGACGGGTTTTCCTGGCAGCTTCTTTCGGCTCACCTTTCCCTTTTCCATATACTTCATTGAAATCAACCAGCTCTATCAGGGCTGTTTCAGCATTATCGCCCACACGGGTACCCAGTTTAATAATGCGTGTGTAACCTCCCGGGCGGCCTGCCACTTTTTGAGCAACATTTGAGAAAAGTTCAGTTACAGCTTCTTTATCCTGCAGATAACTAAATACCACACGACGCTGGTGGGTAGTGTTTTCCTTTGCTTTGGTAATAAGAGGTTCAGCAAATACCCTCAAAGCTTTTGCTTTTGCCAAAGTGGTGATCACTCTTTTATGAGTGATAAGCTGACTGGCCAAATTGCTAAGTAACGCCTTTCTGTGCGAGGCCGTTCTGCTGAGATTTTTGATTTTGTCTCCGTGACGCATGACTTTTATTTTTTACCAGCTGCACCGTGTCAGGAATTGCAGCCTACATGATTATTGATTCTATTTAATAATTCCCTAAAGTCCGATTGATAATTTCAAAATGAACCATTGACTATTCATTTATTCATCTTCAACTTTCAGTTTGCTGAGATCCATTCCGAAATGCAAACCCCTCTCATTTAACACCTGTTCAATTTCAGCCAAAGATTTCTGACCAAAATTGCGGAATTTCATCAGGTCTTCCTGTTCATAAGTTACGAGTTCGCTTAAGCTGTTTATTTTTGCAGCTTTCAAACAGTTGAATGCGCGAACAGAAAGGTCAAGATCTTCCAATGGTGTTTTCAACACTTTGCGTAACTGCAATGTTTGTTCGTCTACAAGGTCTTCTTTCTTTTCGTCCTTATTATCAAAAGTGATGTTTTCATCAGTAATGATCATCAGGTGCTGAATCAAAATACGTGAAGCCTGTTTTACTGCTTCTTCAGGATGGATAGTGCCATCTGTAGAAACTTCCATAATCAGCTTTTCAAAGTCAGTTCTTTGTTCAACACGTGTATTTTCTACAGAGTATTTCACATTTTTGATCGGTGTGAAAATAGAATCAGTAGGGATGTATCCGAAAGGAGCATCTTTAGGTTTATTATCTTCTGCAGCAACATAACCACGACCTTTTCCAATAGTAATCTCAATATCCAGTTTAGCCGAAGAATCCATTGTACAGATCAACAAGTTCGGGTTCATCACTTCAAAAGTAGAAGTGGCTTCACCGATAGTACCAGCCGTGAATTCCGTTCTGTTTTTGAGGCTCAAAATAATTTTTTCCTGACCTACTTCATGCTCAACCTTCTTTTTGAAGCGTACCTGTTTAAGGTTTAAAATAATTTCAACTACGTCTTCGGTAACTCCTTTCAATGTAGCGAATTCATGGTCAGCGCCTTCGATTTTCACACCCACAATCGCATAACCTTCCAGAGAATTTAATAGAACCCTGCGTAGTGCGTTTCCGATAGTTACGCCATAACCTGGCTCCAACGGACGAAATTCAAATTGTGCTTCAAAATCCGTTGCTTTTTGAAGTATGATTTTGTCTGGTTTTTGAAAATTTAAAATGGCCATATTTAAATTTACGATTTACGATGAATTAATTATCAATTCGAAAATTACTCAACTTCAATATTGGTCAATTGAGCCATTTTCACATTATATTATTCTATTTACTGTAAAGCTCAACAATCAACTGCTCCTTAATGTTCTCAGGAACGCTTTCACGCTCAGGGTAAGCGATAAATGTACCTGAAAATTCAGCTTCATTCCAATCAAGCCAGTTATATTTTGGGTTCTTCCCTTTTATAGCACTGGTAATGCCTGTGTTTGCCTGAGATGACTCTTTTAACCCGATTACATCACCTGGCTTCAGTGATAATGATGGAACGTTTGACACTTCTCCATTCACTGTAATATGCTTATGAGTTACCAGTTGGCGTGCAGCCGGGCGTGAAGGCGCAATTCCCAACCGAAACACCGTATTATCCAACCGGGCTTCCAATAATTTGATCAGGTTTTCACCTGTTACACCTTTACGGCGGTTAGCCTCGTCAAAAGTTTTACGGAACTGGCGCTCCAATACCCCATAAGTGTATTTTGCTTTCTGTTTTTCTTTAAGCTGAACTGCGTATTCTCCTAAAGTTTTACGCTTGCGTGTGGGTCCATGCTGACCCGGGGGATTACTGTTCTTGGTAAGATACTTTCCGTTTCCAAGAATAGGCTCGCCAAATATGCGGCTAATTCTGGTTTTTGGGCCTGTGTAACGTGCCATGTTTTGATATACTTTTTTGATTTTTTAATGACGGCTGTTTCATCAGTAAAAATCTAAAATCAATGAAACGCCCTTGGTATGTTGCGACTTCTGGTTTTTGATTGGAAATTTATCTTTTACGAATCATACATCTCCTAAACCCAAAATCAGAAATACTTCTAAACTCTTCTTTTCTTTGGTGGCCTGCAGCCATTATGCGGTAAAGGGGTAACATCTTTAATCATTACCACTTCTATACCTGAATTGGCAAGGCTTCTGATAGCACCTTCCCGACCGGAACCGGGGCCTTTAACATAAACATCCACTCTCTTTAAACCTGCATCCACAGCCACTTTTGCAGCATCGCTGGCAGCCATCTGTGCAGCATAAGGAGTATTTTTCTTTGATCCCTTAAAACCCATTTTTCCCGCACTGCTTGCAGAAATCACCTGTCCCTGCTTATTGGTGAGGCTAACGATAATGTTATTAAAAGTTGCATTGATATGCGCATCTCCATATGCGTCAACTTTTACTACTCTTTTTTTTGCTGCTGCTTTAGCGCTTGGTGCTTGTGCTTTTGCCATAATAGTTTTGTATCTGATTTTGATTTTGAGGTTTCACTTAAATTAAGAAATCAGAAATCTCAAAATCAGAAATTATTTTTTATTTTTTAGCTGCTACTTTCTTTTTGCCTGCAACTGTTTTACGTTTCCCTTTGCGTGTACGGCTGTTCGTACGGGTACGCTGACCGCGAACAGGCAACCCTTTACGATGACGAAGGCCACGATAGCATGCAATATCCAATAAACGTTTAATGCTCATTTGTACTTCAGAACGAAGCGCTCCTTCCACTTTAAACTCATTGGTAATAATATTACGGATGGCATTCAGCTCATCATCGTTCCACTGGTTTACTTTTTTATCGTAGCTGATGCCAGCTTTATCCAATATATAGCGTGCAGTCGGGACGCCGATGCCATATATATAAGTAAGGCCAATTTCGCCTCTTTTGTTTTTTGGTAAATCTACTCCGGCAATACGTGCCATATTCGTTATTTATGTTTTTTATTTTTAAAGTTCGGTTTGTGGTTTATAGTTATTTGCATTTAGGTTTGCTTGTGAACATTGAATTTCAAGACTACAAAATGTAAACTAAAAACTCCAAACTACCCTTGTCTCTGTTTGAAACGAGGGTTCTTTTTGTTGATCACATACAGCTTGCCTTTTCTTCTTACAATCTTGCAATCTGCACTACGTTTTTTAATGGATGCTCTTACTTTCATTTTTTAAGCTTTAAAACTATCGGTGTTTCTCCTTTAGCGTTATTTGTACCTGAAAATAATTCTTCCCCTTGTTAAATCATATGGGCTCATTTCAACTCCGACTTTATCACCGGGCAAAATTCTGATATAGTTCATTCTCATTTTACCAGAGATGGTTGCCAGTATTTCATGCCCGTTTTCAAGCTTTACTTTGAACATGGCATTGGATAAGGCTTCTGTAATTGTGCCATCTTGTTTAATGAGTGCTTGTTTAGCCATATAATTTTTGGGAGCGCAAAGATAGGAATATCAACCCGAAATAAGAAAATTTCGGGGAAAAATTCCAATTTTTTGTGGATAAAAGCTTTTTTGATGTGGCTAATTTCCAGCAATAGGCAGAAACCGGGGTTATCTGGCCAGCTCAACCTTGGTCATCTGGGAGAAATGGTTTTGTAATTCGTGCACAGTTATAGGATGGGCAATGTGCCTGCGGTCTTCCCTATACCATATTTCAAAAGCAGAAAAATCACCTTTTTTAGGCAATAATATCCGGAAAGCGTCTTTCATGTACTTTACAGAGCCATCTTCATTCTCTTTTTTCTGAAAACCAAATTTGTGCAGTTGTTCATCATCTAAACTGATTGGAAACAAATGCTCAGGTTCGTACCAAAAATCCTGAACGTCCGTTTCCACACAAACCAGTTTTTCTTCCCTGTCAATATCAATCACCTCCCCTTCTTTTAATATGCCTTCATATTCCACATTAACCACATCTCCGATTTTGAGTTCGCTTAATTTAATCATATAGCTTGCAGTTTTATTAGTCCTAATTTACGAAAGCATTTGATTTTGGAAAAATTTAAACCAATCCGAATAGCTGATTGGTATTAAATTCAATGGGTTTTTAAAGCATATCCTATTTCAACCGATCAATTTCTCCAGCACATAATAAACAATCGGGCAAAATGTAGAATTTTTCAGCGTGAGGCTTTGACGTTTGATAATAATGTCCTCATCAGTGTAAGGGAAGCGCCGGCAATCGGACGGACGGGTTTCATAAACCGAGCAGTAGTTATCGCTACCTAAAAAAGGGCATGGGGTTGCTTTTACCACATAATCTCCATCCTCATCCAACCTTAAATATGTTTCAATAAAATCCCCTTCCTTCATTTTCAAGTGCCTGGATATTCTTTTGATATCCGGTGTTTTAAACCTTGGAGAATAATTTTTACAACAGTTTGCACATTGCAGGCAATTAATTTTTTTAAATGCTTCGTCATGCAGTGACGGTAACTGCTTCAACACTTTGTTTTTATCCGCTTTCTGCAAAAAATTCCTGTATTGCTTTTGGTGTTCTGCAGATTTTTTTTCCCAGTTACCTGGCAGTTTTTGATCTGCTTCTTGTTGTTTGTGAGTATGCATCTCTGCAAATTAGCGCATAATCAAATCTCCTGATTAACTAATTATACCTTACAATTCTTTCATTATCCTTGCGGGATGGTTATTTTTGCAGATCGTGAACTTACTAAGAGAGCAAATATTAATATTAATCAGCACACCGGTTTATTTAGTGATTATAGGACTTGAAATGTTACTAAGCAACTATCAGCACCGTAAACTCTATACCTGGAAAGATACTCTTGCCAACTTATATCTGATGTTGCTTAATGCAGGTCTTGACCTGCTTTTCCGGGCAATGTATTTGTTAGTGCTGGGATATTTTTACCAGCGCCGCATTATTACCTACACAAACATTTTTGTTTACTGGACCATATTATTGATCGCAGAAGATTTCATGTATTACTGGCTCCATCGTTTCGATCATGAAATACGGCTTTTCTGGGCAGTACATGTCACTCATCATTCTTCCGAAAAACTGAATTTTACTGTTGGTTTCCGCTCCTCCGTGTTCCAGCCACTCTATCGTTTTATTTATTTTATCCCTTTGGCTTTATTCGGCTTTAAACCGCTAGATATTATTTTCATTTATTCAGCCACTCAAATCTGGGGTATTTTAGTACACACAGAACTGATCAATAAAATGGGATGGCTTGAATATATACTCGTAACCCCTTCTCATCACCGTGTTCATCATGCATCAAATCCAAAATACCTGGATAAAAATATGGGAATGTTTCTTATCGTCTGGGATATGCTATTCGGTACATTCCAGGCTGAACTGACTGATAAAGCATATCAACCTAAGAAATACGGGCTCACCAAAAATATTGAAAAGAAAGATGCCATTAATATTGTCTTTCACGAGTGGAAAAGTATTTTTAGAGATATATCCCGGAAAGATACTTCATGGAAAGAAAAATGGAGCTATGTTTTCGGCCCTCCGGGGTGGAGTCATGATGGCAGTCGCCTGACAAGTAAAGAATTAAGACAACAGGAAGCGGATAATATGATACATAGCAGAAACTTACTTAATCGAAAGTCCTCTCATTGATTATTACCAATAATTTAGCAGAGAAATTATTTTAAGGGAAGAAAATAATCAGATAAGCAACCCTTAACTTTTCAGATCTCACCTGGCAGCTTTCACGTTGCTCAATTTGCTGCGGCATCTCTCATGCCTGCATCAACAATGCGGCCTGCGCCTACAAAATGCGTGGAATAATAGCCTTCCCCCATATCGCTGATCATCACCCCTGAAACTGAAGCATGAATAAATTTATTATTGCGGAGATAAACACCTACATGAGTAACCGCTTTTCGTTTTCTTCCGTAAGTATGAAAAAAAACAAGATCCCCTTCTTTCAGGTCTTTTTTTGAAACTCTTACTGTAGCGGCATATTGGTCTCTTGACATGCGCGGAAGATTACTGATACCATATACGCCCGACATTAATGTGGATACAAAAGCAGAACAATCTATTCCATCCTTTGCTACACCTCCAAAATGATATTTAGTTCCATACCAGTCTTCCATAAACTCCAGTAGTTTTTCATTCCGGATATCTTCCACTTCTGCATCCTCAAGAATGGCATATTTAAACTGTAGCGGAGAAAAATTTTCTATTGCTGAAGCATAATATAACCTGGCCGGTTGCCGGCTAATCATCTTTTTTGGGGGAACATTCACCAGCTCCTTGCCTTGATCAAGTGTGTTGTTTCCTGAATTGATCGAAACATTATCAAGAAACTGGATGGAAGATTGCTTTTGCTCCTGCTCACGATTAGTTGCACCCACAGAACCTGCAGGTTTCAGCGTACTGCAACCGGTTACCAAACAGGCTATCACAATAAGGAAAAAAAGATTTTTCATTCTCACTCATTTAAGATATTGGGCACAGAACGCGAAAATAACTAAAATATCTACATTTTATTGTGGAAAGAATGTGATAATCACTGAACGATTCTTGTTCATGATTGTTTTTAATTGCAGCGTGATACGAAATACGGGAAATGAGATATGAGATTGTTGAATTTGAATTCCTGTTAATCCGGTATCACGTATTCCGAATCTAAAATCTTTTGACATTAAGATGTCTAAATTCTCCCATCTCCACGTTCATACACAATTTTCGTTGCTTGACGGCGCCGCATCTATTCAGAGTTTGTATAAGAAAGCAATAGCGAACAATATGCCGGCACTGGCTATTACCGATCACGGAAATATGTTTGGCGCATTTGAGTTTGTGGCGGAAGCATACAAACATAAAAACGAAGACGGCTCTTTAAAAGTTAAGCCAATAGTAGGTTGTGAGTTTTATGTAGTGGAAGACCGGTTTAGAAAAGCTTTTACTAAAGAACAAAAAGATGAACGTTATCACCAGGTATTGCTGGCAAAGAATAAAACCGGCTATCAGAATCTGATCAAACTTACTTCATTAGGGTATATGGAAGGCATGTACAGCAAATATCCCCGCATTGATAAAGAACTGATATTAAAATACCATGAGGGCTTGATAGCTACCACTTGCTGTATTGGCGCTTACGTACCCCAGACTATTTTGCATGAAACTGAAGCAAAAGCAGAGAAGGAATTTAAATGGTGGTTGGATATTTTCGGCGACAATTATTTTATTGAATTGCAGAGGCATAACATCAAAGAGCAGGAAAAAATAAACAACACACTTCTGCAATTCGCAAAAAAATATAATGTGCCGGTCATTGCCACCAATGACAGCCATTATACCGAACGTGATGATTATAATGCACACGATATCCTGCTTTGCATTAACACTGGCGAAAAACAAAGTACGCCCGGGCTTGACGATTTTGTAAATGACGATACATTAGTAAAAAACCGTCGTTTCAAATTCCCCAATGACCAGTTTTATTTCAAAACCCAGGAAGAGATGAAAGCGCTTTTCAGTGATGTTCCTGAATCAATTGATAATACAAACCTGGTAGCGGATAAAGTAGAAATATTGAATCTTAAAAAAGATATTCTTCTTCCTGCTTTTCCGGTACCGGAAGCATTCCGGGTGCATGCTGATAATAATTTAAACCAATGGGAATACCTAAAACACCTTACCTGCGATGGAGCTAAAAAACGTTATAGCGAAATTGATGCAACCCTTCAGGAACGGATAGATTTCGAATTATTCACTATAAAAACCATGGGCTTTGCCGGTTATTTTTTAATCGTAAGCGATTTCATCAAGGCAGGTAGAGAAATGGGGGTCTTCGTTGGTCCAGGTCGCGGTTCAGCAGCAGGAAGCGTTGTTGCTTATTGCATTGGTATCACCAATATCGATCCGATAAAATACAATTTGCTATTTGAACGATTTTTAAACCCCGACAGGAAATCGATGCCTGATATTGACACTGATTTTGATGATGAAGGCAGACAGAAGGTGATCGATTATGTTGTAAAAAAATATGGCCGCAACCAGGTGGCACAGATTATCACCTATGGTACCATGGCCGCCAAAATGAGTATCAAAGATGTTGCCCGTGTAATGGACCTTCCACTGCCCGAATCAAATGCATTGGCAAAACTGGTACCCGAACGTCCCGGCACTTCATTGAAAAAAGTTTTGCATGCACCTGCAAACAAAGCAGATGAAAATGCCTTTCCGGACGAACTGGAAAACCTGAAAAAAATCCGCGAAATATATAATGGGGAGTCTCTGCAAAGTCGCGTATTGCATGAAGCAGAAAGGCTCGAAGGCTCCGTGCGGAACACAGGATTGCATGCGGCAGGAATTATTATTGCCCCGGATGATTTGTATAACATCATCCCGGTTTGTACAGCAAAAGATTCCGACCTGTTGGTAACACAGATTGAAGGAAGTATTATTGAAGATGCAGGTGTGATTAAGATGGACTTTCTCGGGCTGCGTACATTGAACATCCTGAAAACAGCACTTGAACTCATTAAAGAAAATCATGGAATCGAAATCGACATCGATGCTATTCCGCTCAACGACAAAAAAACTTTTGAGTTATACCAGCGAGCAGAAACCATCGGTACATTCCAGTTTGAAAGCCCGGGCATGCAAAAATACCTGCGTGACCTGAAACCGGATAAGTTTGATGACCTGATTGCCATGAATGCTTTGTACCGCCCGGGACCAATGGCTTATATCCCAAACTATATTGACCGCAAACATGGCCGGGAAGCGATCACATATGATCTTCCTGAAATGGAAGAGTACCTGAAAGATACTTATGGCATTACCGTTTACCAGGAGCAGGTGATGTTACTGGCTCAAAAGTTAGCCGGTTTCACCAAAGGCGAAGCGGACGTGTTGCGGAAAGCCATGGGAAAAAAAGACAGGAAGACCCTTGACAAAATGAAAGGTAGCTTTATAAAGGGGGCTACCGAAAAAAAACATAATGCCGACACACTTGAAAAAATCTGGACCGACTGGGAAGCATTTGCACAATATGCTTTTAACAAATCACATTCCACCTGCTATGCTTATGTAGCTTACCAGACGGCATATCTGAAAGCGCATTATCCCGCAGAATACATGGCGGCAGTATTGAACCATTCCGGAAGTATTGAAAAGATTACCTTCTTCATGGAAGAATGCAAAAGAATGGGATTAAAAGTGCTTGGGCCGGATATCAACGAATCGCAAAAAGGGTTTGCGGCTAACCTTAACCGTGAAATCCGCGTTGGTCTCGGAGGATTGAAAGGCGTTGGTGAGGCAGCTGTCGAAAGTATTATATCGGAAAGAAAAAAGAACGGCAGCTTCAGCACAATTTTCGATTTGGTAAAACGGGTTAACCAGCGCACAGTGAACAAAAAAACTTTAGAAAGCCTTGCCTATGCGGGGGCATTCGATTGCTTCAAAGAACTGCACAGGGCACAATATTTTTTTATGCCGCCAGGCGATACCTCCACCGGTTTAGAAAAAATCATCCGTTTTGGAAATATTTATCAAACCAATTCAAATCAAAACAGCAACAGCCTGTTTGGGGAACTGACAATGCCGGATATCGCTACTCCGAAAATCCCTAATTGCGAACCTTGGCCTTTAACACAATTGCTGGATCATGAAAAGGAAATCACAGGGATGTTTATGAGCGGCCACCCCCTGGATCATTTCAAATTCGAAATAGCTCATTATGGGATTACAAAAATCAGCGACTTCAATGAAATAAAGGAAATGGTTGCATTACAAACCCAGCCAAATAAAATATATCGTATTGCCGGTTTGGTAACAGATGCACAACATCGTGTAACTAAAAACGGTAAGCAGTTCGGTTCATTTTTTATTGAAGATTATTCAGGCAAAACGGAATTCCTTTTGTGGAGTGAAGATTATGCCAAATATTCCAACTACTTGGAAAAAGGGATGAATCTTTTTATCACAGGTTATTTCAGACAGAGATTCAATAAATCCGAATTTGAATTCAAGGTTGAAAAAATTATGCTGTTGGAAAGTATTAAGCAATTGCTGACCAAACAGGTAATTATCGATATGGATGCGAGGTTCCTGAACGAAGAAAAAATTCATTTTATTGAAAAGAATATTAAAAAGTTCCCCGGAAAATCTTCACTTAAATTCAACATTAATGAATCAAAAAACAATTTTAAGATCAGTATGTACACGTTGGATAACGGATTTGAGATGAATGACGAAATGGCTGCCTTTCTGAAAAGCTCCCCGGAGATAGATGTGCAGGTGGTGTCAGCCTGAAATTAATTTAATGTCATAACATCAGATAAAACATTTTGGAAGTATTTTTGTAATTATTGGTTTCTGACCAATCAAAGTTTAACACATGTCGGGCTTACGACTATAAAATCGGAAAACATTATTCAACTTTATATAAAATTTAAAAAACAAATTATGGCTTTAGAATTAACAGATACTAACTTCCAGGAAAAAGTGATTTCCTCAGATAAACTGACAGTGGTGGATTTTTGGGCAGAATGGTGTGGTCCATGCCGTGCCATTGGCCCGGTCATAGAGGAGTTGTCAAAAGAATACAACGGAAAGATCAATGTAGGAAAAGTGAATGTTGATCACAACCCCCAATTATCGATCAATTATGGCATCACTTCAATACCAGCCATCCTTTTCATCAAAGGCGGTAAAGTGGTTGATAAATTAGTAGGTGCACAGCCGAAAGGAAACTTCGTGAAGAAAATTGAAGCCCATCTGTAAATTTACGGATTATACATTGAAAAGTTTTAAACCCTGAAGTGTAAAACTTCAGGGTTTTTTATCAAAGCAATTTGCACCAAGCTTAATCAACACTGTTTAATGTTGAACAAAAGCCACGGTTTCAGCCGTGGCGCACGCACATTACAGATTGGATTTTAAACCGCTTACAGCAGCAATATAACGCCACTACTGACTATTGACCATTTGCACACCTGCAAACGCAGCCCAGTTAAAAACCGAAAGCTCCGGTTGCATTTTCAAGATAAATGTGGAAACAAATTCGTCTTTTTCAGCAACATGATCCCCGTTCGCCAGTACCAGGTTTTCCCCGATAATGTCAAACAACGTCATTGTGCCTGTGCGATAAATTATTGCAACCTTATGTCCGGTTTTTCTGGAAATATCCGATGCTGTGATATGAAACTGGAATTTATCAAAAGGGATGTCCATAACACCTAATGAATCTTTCAGGTTGGGTATAATATTATTGAGTGATTTAACGTACAGGCCTATCGCAAAACCAACTTTATAATGCAAAGAATTCGCTTTCGGGTTATTGGCAACCATCTGCTCAAACGTATGAAAATTTTTCTCAGGGTTATATATCTGCGACTGCATCAGAAACTCGGCATAAGAATCATTAAAAACATTTTTTTCAAATTCTGTTTCGGAATTCGAATCAATGATATGTTTGTAAGAAAGTTTTATCAGTGCTTTTGGCATAAAATTTTATTTCTGATTTTGAGATTTGCCGGTTGATGACGTCTTAAATCCAAACCGGTCTATGAAAATCAATGATCGCTAAACCATCAATCACCAAATCTCAATTATCCTGCTGCATAGATCGATAATGACAAATCATATCCGCCGGTACTGGAGTTTGCAGTAACTGTTGACATTTCATTGGCCGTCCCATCACTAAAAACGTTATCCGTTGCAAATGTCAGTGTATTCTCACCATGCGCCGAGTATAATGATGTTTTATAAACAGCCTGTGTAATGTCATCAGGAAAAGCTATCTGAGTAGTAAGTATGGAGTTCGAACTTCCTTCATTGCTGCTGTTGGCCGCAATGTAAACCTGAACATGAATATGTGTCATCCTTCCAACATACCATCCTGGATATATGCTGGTGAATTTCACTTGCCCGTTACTGTCTGTAGTTTGTCTTCCACGTAACCATGTTTCACCGGTATAATCTTTTGTACCGAGATATCCGGATTGATTGGCATAGCCCGAATAATATCCGTCTTTATTACAGTGCCAGATATCCACAACAACCCCTGAGAATGCTGCGCAACTGTTATGGGTGTTTAATATTGTGAGCGTAATACTAAGGGGTATTCCTGTTTGTGTGCTCTCCGTGATATCTGTACGAACAAGCGATGATCCCCTGCTGGTATAAAGAGGATAAGGCCCGTCAGTTTCAGAGTTAGTCACTGTACAGCTTCCGCTTGAAGATGATGATGAGCTGCTGCTCCCGCTTGTACCCGATGAAGAACCGGCACCTCCGCTATCTTTTTTACAAGCTTCCAAAACCAGCGGAACGGATGTTGCCCCAACTAATAAGCTTTTAATAAATTTTGCCCGTGTTTGTTCCATGATGATTTTCATTTCAGTTATGATCATTACGTTTCCGGCTGCAAGTTTTCATGCTTCCGGTTTAGCAGTAGTACTCACTGTAATGCAAAAAAGTTGCCCCGCTATTTAGGTGTACAGACGAATTGATCAAATGTGCCGCTAAATGAAAAAATCCCGCATGATGCGGGATTCTTGGATATTAAAAACGGACCTGAACATACACTATTATGAGGCCGCAATCTTGTAATTGTCATTATGCATTTTCCACTCGGCCTTTTTAGCAAGAATAGATCTTAATTTTTCCCTCGCCTTAGACAAGTTCGATTTTGACGAACCTATTGATATTCCCAATTGGGAAGCAATCTCTTCATGCGACATGCCTTCAATCACAAAAAGATTAAAAACAGACCGGTAAGCAGGCGTCAGCTCACTGATAGCATTCAGAATGTCTTTATACGAAAGCATATCAAACGCATTGCTGCTGCAATCAGCGAACTCTTCAGCCTGTTTTGAAATAGCACTTATATTGTAAGTAGCTGATTTCCTGAAATGATCTATACATGTGTTAATGAGGATTTTTTTGAACCAGCCTTTTAAGGTAGCTAGTTTATCCTCATGCCTGTTCTCATCAAACTGATGAATATTTTTAAAAAGTTTAATGAACCCTTCATGCACAATATCCTGCAAATTGTAATTATTACTGTATGTGGAACAAACCTTGCACGCAAAGCCATTCAACAATTCATACAATTGTTTCTGGCTGGCCCTGTCATTATTACGGCAACCTTCCAGCAATATGCCGAGATGAGCATTCGATGAAATCAAAACAGGAAATTATTTAGTGTAGATTTTTTCGATGAGTGGGTTATTATTAGTTTCAACGCCAAAGTAAATAAATTTGATATTCAATTCGAATATTTTATCGGTTAATTAGCAATTTGTACCGATTAGTCAACGCAGTGTCTAATATGGGTTAAAATTCCGAGGCCACCCCTACGCGGGGACTGTTAATTTTTCAAAAAATATTGCCTAATTTTTCTTCCATTCGGAAATAAAATCAGCGTACGTATTGCTGACCGGAAGTTCTGCTGATGCCAACTGTACTTTCCTGCTGAGTACAGATTTTATTTTTGAGACAGATACAATATAACTTCTGTGTATTCTTTTGAATTTTTCCGGAGGGAGTTTTTCCAAAACATTTTTGAGTGTCATCAGCGTAAGCAGCGGTTTTGCTGCAGTGAAATGTATTTTAATATAATCATCCAGGCTTTCGATATACTCAATATCATCTATCGAAATTTTTATCAACCGGTACTCGCAATACACAAAAATACTTTTGTTTTGTTCTTCACCAGATGAATGTTTGTAATGATAATAGTCTATTGCCTTTTCTACAGCTTTAGAAAACCGTTTGAAGTCAATCGGCTTCAGCAGGTAATCCAGTGCATCCAATTCAAACCCGTCGAAAGCAAATTTCTTATATGCTGTTGTGAAGATGACAATAGGTTTATATCCGAGTGATTTTACAAGATCAAGTCCATTGATATCGGGCATATTGATATCAACAAATAAAAGATCAATATTATTGTGGCGCAAAAATTCAACACCGGAAACAGCATCATCGAACATTTGCACCATTTCTATTTCAGGAAATTGCAAAGCATATCCCTTAATCAGTTCAAGCGCCAAAGGCTCGTCATCAATGGCCACAAAACGCAGCTTCATAGTTGAGTCAGTTTGAATTACCCTCACCGGCAAACCGGCCAAAAGGGGAAATAAATTATGAATTCACTTCACAATATCAAATTCTATTCCGGATCATTCGGCAGGTGCTCGATTTAGGAAAGAATTGAAGACGATAGCAAACATTAAACCTGTAAGGTCAGGTGTACGATATAATAACCATTATCGTTGCCAATATCCAGTAAATATTTATCAGGATAGAGATATGCTAATCTTTTTTTTGCATTACCGATGCCAACCCCTTCTCTGTCTTCTGTACTTGCCGCGGGAAAAATTTTGTTTTTACAGTAAAAGGTTATTTCCTTTTCCTCAGCATGCAAACTGATTTCTATTCCGGAAGGGTCATGCTTGCTGATTCCGTATTTAAAAATATTTTCAACAAAAGTCATTAATATCAAAGGGGCAATTTTTTTTTGCCCTGCATCTCCTCTCACTTCAATATTAATATTTAACTTATCACCAAACCTTATCCGCTGCAAACCGATATAGTCGTTGATGCAATTAATTTCATCCTGCAAAGGAACATAGTGTTCAGCAGCTTCGTCTGTAACATAGCGCATAATGTTAGACAGTTTCATGATGCAGGCAGCTGTATATTCATGCTTTGTAACTGCGAGTGAATAAATATTATTCAATGTATTAAATAAGAAATGCGGATTTATCTGCGCTTTTAAAAATGAAAGTTCAGCATTCGCTTTATCTGCTTCGGCGTGTATTGCTCTTTGTTCGGTTTCGCGCCATTGTTGTGCAATACTTATGGCTGTACCAACTCCAATAACCATTACAAACAAAAAAATGCTTATCGCATCAATTCTTCGCGGCGGGTGGTTACCAGGTAACTGGGGAGGCGGCATACCCGGTTTAAAAACAGGGTGTAAAGCCTGCACCTTATCTTGCTTTTGAGGAAACGGAGGTTTATGCGTTATTGATAATAAATTATCAAATGGTTTCACAAAGCTTATTATTAGGAGCAATGTCAAAACAATTGCGAAATAAGTAACAAACCGGTTCCTGAGGTATAAACGCGGAACTAAAAAATAGGTATTAAAATAAAAAACGACAATATATATAAGAAAAAAAAGGAAATATTCCTTAGATAAAAACAAAGAAGAAAAGGAAATACTCTCGGGCTGACCAGAAATAAAAAGCAATGGCAAGCTCAAAAACACTCCCCACACAATACAATGCGCAATTACAGAAGATGCTTTTATTTTAAGCATACATAAAATAATGAACTTATAGCCAAAGGTTTTTCAATGTGTCGGTCACCGGGCACAATGTAAGGGTATTTAATGATGCAGCTCCTCCATAGCAGTCTTATCATGCCGATATCTGAATACAAGCGGAAAAATAATGCCTAACACCAGCGCATATGCGGAAAATGTGAACCAGATGTTTTGCCAGTTGCGCACCCCGTTCGCGGTAAAATAATCAACTACCCTTCCGCTGAAAAGTCCGCCGAGATAGGCACCCAGTCCGTTAGTCATCAGCATGAACAGGCCCTGTGCACTGGCCCTTATTTTTATATCTGCTTCTTTTTCGACAAATAAGGATCCTGAAATATTAAAAAAGTCAAATGCCATTCCATAAACAATCATCGAAAGTATTAATAGTATTAATCCATTTCCAGGGTTACCTATACCAAACAGCCCAAACCTGAACACCCATGCAAAAATGCTCATCAGCATTACCTGCTTGATTCCGAACTTGCGAAGAAAAAATGGGATGGTTAAAATAAAAAGTGTTTCTGATATCTGTGAAATTGAAATGAGAATGTTAGGATGTTTTACTCCAAATGAATGCGGATAAGTGTTTTTGAAATCTGATAAAAAAGTAGTTCCAAATGTATTTGTTATCTGAAGTGCTGCGCCAAGAAGCATAGCAAAAATGAAGAAAATAAGCATTTTTTTTCTCCCGAAAAGCACAAATGCATCAAGTCCGAGAGATGAAGTTAAAGAACGCTTTTCTTTTGATTTCACCGGAGGGCATCGGGGCATTGTAAATGAATATATGCCTAAAAACAACCCTGAAGCGGCGCTAATATAAAGTTGCAGCGGGCTAATAGTCCATCCACATAAATCAACCAGCCACATTGCACAGATAAAACCAACCGTGCCCCAGACACGAATAGGAGGAAAGTCTTTTACAATATTATATTCCTTAGCTTCAAGAACTATATAACTCACCGTATTATTTAAAGCTATGGTCGGCATAAAAAACATCGAGTTCAGTAACATCACCCAATACATCGTATCAGGATTAGTAACTTTAGAAGCGATAAATAATAATACCGCCCCGATAATATGGCAAAGCCCCAATACCCGTTCTGCATGCATCCAACGGTCGGCAACTATTCCCATTAATGCCGGCATGAATAATGATGCCAGCCCCATCGTTCCATAAATGCTTCCTACTTCCGTGCCATTGAATTTAAGTGTAACAATCATGAATGCGCCGAGCGAGATCAGCCAAGAACCCCAGACAAAAAATTCCAGGAAGTTCATTAAAATAAGCCTAAACTTAATATTCATGCACAGTTGGTTTTAGTTAAATTTCAGATTTGGAAGATAGCAAATGATTTTGGGATTTCTGATTTATCAGTTAGCTGAATTTAAAAGCAAAACTGATTTCACTAATCTGTAATCGGTAAACAGAAATATTTTTTTACGTCTTATCTTTGCAAAATGACAGCAGCAAAAACCTCCATCGAAGAAATTGTTTCGGCAGAAAAAAACAAATATCTCCGGCAAATTGGCGAAAAAATCCTTGGCCAGCAAAGGGTAACCGAAGACGAAGGCCTTGCACTTTTCGAACAAGCTTCTTTGGGTTATGTAGGCGCACTTGCCAATTATGTTCGTGAAAAATTACACGGGAATAAGACTTATTTCAATCGTAATTTCCATATCGAGCCGACTAATGTATGTGTATTTTCATGTGCATTTTGTTCGTACTCCCGCCTCTATGCTCATCGAGAAGAGGGCTGGGAGCTAAGCGAGAAACAAATGATGGACATTATTAAAAGCTATGACGGTAAGCCGGTAACTGAAGTGCATATTGTTGGCGGGGTTCACCCTAAACTGAACCTTGAGTTTTTTGCAGCGTTAATGAAAAAAATAAAAGCGCACCGGCCTGACTTGCACATCAAAGGATATACAGCTGTTGAATTGGATTACATGTTCCGGAAAGCAAAAGTTTCAGCAGAAGAAGGTTTGAAAATATTACATGAAGCAGGGTTAGATTCTTTGCCTGGTGGCGGGGCTGAAATTTTTCACCCTGAAATCCGCGAAAAGATTTGTGCTGACAAAGTAGATGCAGAAGGTTGGTTGAACATTCACCAAACTGCCCACAAAATGGGCATGCATAGTAATGCTACGATGTTATATGGCCACATAGAAAAATACCGGCACCGTATCGATCATATGGAAAGATTGAGAAAACTTCAGGATGAAACACATGGTTTCAACACTTTCATTCCTTTAAAGTTTCGCAACAAGGATAACGATATGAGCAATGTTATGGAAAGCCCGGTTATAGAAGATATGAAATTATATGCTATTGCTCGTTTGTATATGGATAATTTCCCTCATCTGAAAGCATACTGGCCAATGCTGGGAAGGCAAAATGCACAGCTCACTTTATCTTTTGGCGTCAATGATCTTGACGGAACAATTGATGACTCTACAAAAATCTATTCAATGGCGGGAAGCGAGGAACAGCACCCATCACTTAGTACTTCACAACTGGTGTCATTAATAAAACAAGTTAACCGTGAACCGGTTGAAAGAGATACCCTGTACAACGAGATTAAAAATTACAGTGATATTGATTTAGCTGAAATTGAATCAAGTCCAGTCTATAATTAGTGAAGAATAATTTTATGATTTCCTTTAAGAGCTGTTTAAAATTCCCAATCTTCATTCTCATTCTTCATTCCTGCTTTTTAAATGCTTATCCGCAAAGCCCCGATCGGCCTTCTTTTAAAATCATTCCCCTTGGCGTTTTGGGTGGCAGCGATGAAAGCAACCTTTCCTCCTATATGGTTGCCCCCGTTAATTCAGAAGATTATATTTGCCTTGATGCCGGAACATTGCGCTCGGGTATTCAAAAAGCAATTGCCGCAGGAATTTTACAAGGTACCGCTCCAGCCATTTTAAGAAACAACGTTAAAGCATACCTGATTTCACATCCTCATCTGGATCATGTTGCAGGTCTTATTATTAATTCGCCCGATGATTCGGCTAAAAATATTTATGCGTTGCCTTTTTGTATTGATGTTTTAAAAAGTAACTATTTTACCTGGAGGAGCTGGGCTAATTTCGGTAATGAAGGCGAAAAACCAACTTTAAATAAGTACAGATATATTAACCTGGACACCGCGAAAGAAACCATTCTCGGGAATACGCAAATGACAGTACGCCCCTTTTTACTCAGTCACTCCAGCCCTTATAAAAGCACAGCATTCCTGATAAAACTTAATAACTCTTATCTTTTATATTTAGGCGATACCGGCGCAGATGAAATGGAAAAGGCGAGCAATCTTTCATTATTATGGCAAACCGTTTCCCCTTTAATAAAATCCAGAAAGCTAAAAGCGATTTTCATTGAAACTTCATTCCCGGATGAACAACCGGTTCGACAACTTTTCGGGCACCTCACCCCAGCCCTGTTAATGAAAGAAATGGCCAGTCTAAGCCAGTTCACCGGAATTGAAGCATTAAAAAATTTCCCATTAATCATTACTCACATCAAACCAACGACAGCTGACATAGAAGAAAAAATAAAATCTGAACTGGCTACAAAAAACACACTTCAGCTGAACCTTATTTTTCCAAAACAAGCCATTGAGCTCAGATTTTAAGCCCGGCATTACTTATTATGCTTTTTGATATTCATCAACCACCTCCATGGAACCATAAGCATCAACTTTCACTGTTGTCCAGTTTTGATTATCCTCCAGCTTAATGTAATAAATCGTACTTATTTCAGTTGACAATTCGGTAACTCCAAATATTTTTTTACCGCTAAATTTTTTCCTTACCTTATATAAAATATTTATCGGCAAGTTATCTTCCTGGTAATACCTTTTCGATTGCAGGTAATTTCCGTCTTTGTCATAATCCACAACTACCTGGATATTATTTTCGGTGAAATGCACCATGTACCTGTCAGAAAATTCCTGCCAGCTCACCTGTTGCGCCAGAGGGAATGTCTTTTTAAATACATTTAAAACTTTTTCGTTAACCTTTTCTGCGTTAAAAGCAGATGCATGGTTAATTAAAGCAATCATTAAAAAGCAGAATATGCTTGCAAAATTTTTCATGACCAATTTTTAAAGATGAATGAATAAATAAATTCATCACAAAAATATTAGTATGTTTTACCGGAGTCAAGCAATACTACATTGAAGGCATATAAAAAATCGTTGCCTGATAACGAAATCATGCAATGTTTCCTGAACGGATATAATCACAAACTGAAACCATAAAAAAAGGAGATGAAGCAGGTTCCGGAAATTGCATATACACAATTAAGGTTTTGTTAAACTGGAATTGCGGCAACAATTTTTATCAATAATACAGACATCACATCTCGCTGATCCATTTTTTGAATGAAGCAGCGTTTTCCTGGCTGATGATGATTTCTTCGTTCACAGGCAAAGCCAGTTCCAGGCTTATTTTACTTTTTTCCAGCGGCTTAAATCTTTTAATAAAATTTGCATTGATAATATATTTCCTGTTTGCCCGGTAAAAATATTTGCTGTCTAGTTCGTCTTCCAGTTCTGCCAGATTGTTTTTCTCGGCGAGATATTTCCTGTTGTCTTTATCCACTAAAAATATAAGTTTGTGTTCAGTAAAAAAATACGCCACATCTTCAACTTTTACTGCCAGAAATTCCATTCCTTTTCTGACAATAACTCTCGATTTTTTCCTTTCCTGTACCGCAATAAATTCCAGTAAAGCAGAGTGATTATTGACAAAGTGATTTTGCAGGTTTTTATATTTCCTAATTGCAATCTTTAATCTGGATCGGTTTACCGGTTTAAGCAAATAGTCGATGGCATTATATTCAAATGCATCAATCAGATATTTATCATATGCCGTAATAAAAATTACCGGGCAGGTTATACTGGAGTTTTTAAGTATCTCGAATGATAATCCATCGGAAAGCTGAATGTCCATCAAAATCAGATCAGGTTGAGGATGTTGTTCTATCCACCTGATACTTTCAGCAATGCTGCTGCAAATACCGGTTAGCCTGATATTCTCTTCAATCGACTGAAGTTCGTTGATAATATTTTCAATTGCCGGTTTTTCATCTTCAATAATCAGTAATCGCATAAGTTATAATTTTAAAACAGGAAGCCTTACGGAAAAGAAATCTATATTGTTTTCTACCACAAGATTCTTATTGGTAATTAATTTATACCGGTTATTCAGATTGGCCAGCCCGATCCTTGACCCATGCACAGGCGGTGACTTTATTTGCACTTTATTTTTTACAATGATATAATTCGAAGAAATAAAAACATTGATTTTTAAAGGGCGTTTTTCACTGAAGTCGTTATGCTTTATCGCATTTTCAACCAGCGCTTGTAAAGATATCGGTGGAATTAAAAAATCTTCCGCCGCCATATCATTCATTTCTATTTCCATATTCACGGCATTATTAAACCGAATCCGCAGCAGATAAAAATAATTATGTATAAACTCTATTTCTTCTTTCAGCAATACGAGGTCTTTATCTCTATTTCCCAAAATATATCGGTAAACTTTTGCAAGGGTTTCATTAAAAAGCCTTGCGCTCGGAGGATCCTTTATGATCAGATAAGAAAGCGTATTAAGCGAATTAAAAATAAAATGAGGATCTATTTGGCTTTTCAATGCTTCCAGTTCAGCCTGGGCTTTGGCTATATTCAATTGTTCCACCCGCGAGAGATTAAATTCACGTTCATGGTTCAGAAAAACCAATTCGTAAATATTTGCAATAAACGTAGCTGCAATAATAATAACCAGGGAGGTATCGGTAATATGTTCAAAACGGGGGCCTGTTTCGTTGGAGTAAATTTTCCATATATAAATAAGCGTACCGGCTGCAATTCCGGAGTAAACAATATTGGCAAAGAAGAGCGAGAGAATTATTTTGTAATAACCATTATTGTTTGAAGCAAATTTTCTTTTAACAAAATACATGAGCCTTACATTTCCTTCCCAAACAATAAAGGATATCATGATAAAATGACAGTAAGAAACGAGTAAACCTTCAATAGAATAGTTCCTGTTAGTAATAAGCGAGGTTATGTTAGGAATAAATACTCCTAATATAGGTATACAGAACAGCTTTATTTTTTTATCATTTAAGGGCGCTGTGCTATCCATAGTCCAGTTAGATTTGAATAAACAAGAGTTCAGAAAATCATTTTCCTGCTTCAGGCATTAAATAGGGCGCAAGTGTAGTAGAATAGAACCAGCTATCTAAATAAACATCTTATTCAACAAGAAAAAAACGAATTGTTATAAACGGAAATATTTCCTGTTCAAAAAAAACAATGTTAAAAATGATAACAATTGTTTTAAAAAAGACATTTCATTCCTATATGTTGCTGCTTCAGTCAGTTTAATCATTGCTTCAGCTAAGTTTACCAAAATTCAACTGTCGATGATTTTAATTTTACAGGGAATCAAAAAATTTCCGGGGAAAAAATTTTCTAACCGCAACTTGCCCCGGATGTATAAATGAGTTGCGATAGAAGTTTTCTCATGTGATTCGCAGGTGGTTTCTACTACCTGCTTTTTGCTTTTCTTGCCGCCGGGTTTATTATTCTACTATTATTATAGGGAAGTTTAAAACCGAATAATATTATTTTTTAAAAAAAATTCGGTTTCTTATTTACATACTTCGGCATGTATAATTCCCAGTTCGGTTATAAACACATGTTATCACTGCATTAATTCATCTACTTTTTTTGTCTGAAAGCAATTGTCAAAACCCGGAAAAGGTGTTCCTAACCAGCATATTTCCGGTTTTGGCTGAATGGAAAAGGAATATGCTTCATTTTAAATTAAAACTATTTGTATGAGAAAAACGCTGCTCTATTTATTATTGCTGTGCGCACTGTGGTCTCCTTCCATGGCACAAAATAACCAGGTATCCGGAAAAGTAACGGACGATAAAGGGGTTCCGATAACAGGAGCTAGTGTGGTTGAAAAAAAGACAAAAAAAGGTGTATCAACGGGCATTGATGGCAATTTCACTATTTCAGTTCCTGTTGGAGGAACGCTGGTGATCTCCTATGTAGGGTTTGAAAAAACAGAATTCACCATTGGTAATTCCAATGAAATTACAATAACACTGAAACCGTTGAATCAGTCGCTCAGCGAAGTGGTTGTAACCGCACTCGGCATCAAAAGAGAAAAAAAAGCACTGGGATATGCCGTTTCAACGGTTGACAAAAAAGAACTTGAGCTCAGGCCCGAGTCCGATTTAGGCAGAGTGCTCGAAGGCAAAGCCCCTGGTCTCAATATTAACAGCACAAGCGGGTTAAGTGGCAGCGGAACAAACATTAATATACGAGGCATCAGCACCATTACAGGAAATTCCACTCCCCTTTTTGTTGTTGATGGGGTTCCATTTGATGGAAGTACCAACACCGCTAATGCAGCAACAGGACAAGATTTTTTATATGGACACCAGACATCCAGCCGTTTCCTGGACCTTGACCCTAATAATATAGAAAATGTAAGTGTGTTAAAAGGTCTAAGCGCAGTAACACTTTATGGAGAAGCAGGAAGAAACGGGGTTATCCTGATTACTACAAAAAACGGTGCAACTCAAAAAGCAAGAAAGAAAACAGAAATTACCGTATCACAATCTTATTTCGAAACAAAAGCCATTCTGCCGGAATACAATACCAAATACGGAGGAGGATTCGATCTCAGCATTGGAATTGCTTTCTTCAGTAACTGGGGCGGAGCTTTCACCAACCCTCCGGCTGAAGTAACACATCCTTACGACAGGGCTTCGGGGATTTATGCAACAGATTTCCCACAGTTTCACGGTGTGCCTTATGCGTACAAATATTACAACAGTGTACCAAGGTTTTTCAGAACAGGCACAACAAGTACTACCTCTTTAAATGCAGCAGGTACTGCGGGTGTCGTGAATTACAATATGAGTTACAGCTATACTGATGACCAGGGATATATTATGGGCAATGGCCTTAACAAAAACACATTTGGAATTGGAGGCACTGCAAAGCTTTCAAATAATTTTACATTAAGCGGAACTTTAAATTATGTTATTACCAATCAGTCCTCGCCACCTACAAGTGAAAGCCAGGGAAATAACGCAGCATATGCTTCAGTTTTCGGAAACGTGATGTACACTCCCACTGCCGTTGACCTGATCGGCCTTCCCTGGGAATTTCCTTCAACACATGGTTCTGCTTATTATCGTGGCGATAATGGTATTCAAAATCCGATATGGACATTGCATAATTCGTTTACACAAGACAATGTGAACAGGACATTCGGACAAATGCAGGCACGTTATGAATTTATTAAGGGGCTAAGCCTGACCTACAAAATTGGTTTTGATAATTACAACGAAGCTCAGTTATATGCTCAAAACAAAGGTGGAGTAGGTACACTGAACCCAAATGATAATTTAGGTTTCATGCGAACAAACAGTGGTGTAAGCACCATCTGGGACCATACCTTGCTACTAAACTATTCTCATAATCTAACCAATGATTTTAACCTGACAGTTGATGCGGGAGTAAATTCAAGAAGGGATATTTATTCTCAAACAGGATTGTTCAGCAGGGAACAATTAGTGTTTGGCATATTGAACCATGGAAATTTTGTTAGTCATGATGTGTATAGTGAAAGCGGCGCAGCGCTCAATTTTAAAAGCCAGACATTAGATGTGGGAG